>JBGTBJ010000148.1:0-35728 GCA_041749395.1 Pirellulaceae bacterium | reverse complement strand
TCGCTTCGTTGAGCACCGCTTCGTTGAGCACCGCTTCGCTGAGCACCACTTCGCTGAGCACCGCTTCGCTGAGCACCGCTTCGCTGAGCACCGCTTCGCTGAGCACCGCTTCGCTGAGCACCGCTTCGCTGAGCACCGCTTCGCTGAGCACCGCTTCGCTGAGCACCGCTTCGCTGAGCACGAGCGGCAGTGGTGCTAATGGAAATCACGCGAGCGAAGGTCCAATCCAGGAACGGCGGCGGATAAATCTTCGATCCGGCCAACAAGAAGGTGAATCACTCCTTTGCGATTTTCCAGTGTGCCATGCACGAGCCACGCATTGCTGGATCGTGCAATTGTAAAGAATCGTTTCCAGACTTCTTGGGTCACAATAAGATTCATGGAGCCGGTTTCGTCTTCTAGTGTGACAAAGGTTATGCCCTTCGCGGTTCCTGGTCGCTGGCGAAGCAGAACGATGCCTGCGACTTGTACATAACGCCCGTGACGCAATTGGGCCAGTTCAGAGGCAGTGACACAGCGTAACGCGGTTAAGTCATCGCGGCAGAATTGAATCGGATGCCCCTTCAGGCTGAGCCCCGTCGTGTTGTAGTCGGCGTACACTTCTTCGAGCGGAGTCAAGGGTGGCAAATCTTCGGCGCCGAAGTGATCTTCGTCATTGCTTAGGCCAGATAGGAGTGGCATCGCGATCGAGCTTTTTTCTTGTGCCAACGTTTCCCAAAGCGCAGCGCGACGGTTATTTGCCAGAGACGCAAGTGCGTCCGCATCGGCAAGAATGGATAGTGTTCCTCGTCCTAGACTCGCTCGATCAGTCAAGTCGGTTACGCTTTGGTAGGGACCTGTTTCATCGCGTAGCTTCAAGATGCGCGAGGCCTCTTCGCGCGACAGTCCACGGACCATGCGCAACCCCAGTCGCAGTTCAGGAATGAACTCTGGCGAGGTGCCGCAGTGGTCGCTGATCAATGTGCAATCCCATTCGCTGTGATTGACATCCGGTGGGAGAACCTGCACACCGTGATTTTGCGCATCGGCGATCAATTGAGCGGGACCATAGAAACCCATGGGCTGGCTGTTGAGCAGTGCACAAGTGAAAGCGGCGGGATAGTGTCGCTTGAGATAGCAGGAAGCGTAAACGAGGAGGGCGAAACTTGCCGCATGGGATTCTGGAAAACCGTACTCACCAAAGCCCCGAATTTGACGAAAGACTTGTTCGGCGAACTCGCCGGTCAGACCTCGCTCCTGCATACCATCCAGTAACTTTTGACGAAATCGATCGATTACGCCAGGGCGTCTCCAAGCGGCCATAGCGCGGCGCAATTGGTCTGCTTCGCCGGGCGTGAATCCAGCGGCGACGACTGCCAATCGCATCGCTTGCTCTTGAAAGATGGGGACTCCAAGGGTTTTTTGAAGTACTTGTTTGATGGCTGGGCTGGGATAGACCGCCAGGGAAGGATTCTCGCGAGCCTTCAGGAAAGGGTGGACCATTTGGCCTTGTATGGGACCAGGCCGGACGATGGCGACTTCGATAACCAAGTCATAGAAGCAACGTGGCTTCAATCGCGGCAGCATGCTCATTTGAGCACGGCTTTCGATCTGAAAGACACCGATCGTGTCCGCTTGGCAAATCATGTCATAGGTGGCCGTATCGCCGGGCGGAAGGGTCGCCAAGGACCAGGACTTTTGATGATGTTGTTGGATCAGATCAAAACAGCGATGAAGCGCGGTGAGCATGCCGAGGGACAAGCAATCCACTTTCAGGATGCCGAGTTCATCGAGGTCATCTTTGTCCCACTGAATGACCGTTCTCCCTTCCATCGCGGCATTTTCAATCGGCGCCAATTCACATAGTGGGCCCGATGTCATGACCATGCCACCTACATGTTGTGAAAGATGGCGAGGGAAGCCAACTAGATTTTTAATGAGGTAGAGCCAGCGTTGACCTAAATCGGATTCCGGATCAATGCCTGCGAGTCGAGCCCGTTCCGTCAGTTCGGGATGCTGGCTGAAGCTCTCTGCTATTTTTGCCAGTCGATCGATAGCGTCGGGGGAAGCACCAAGTGCTTTACCCGTTTCTCTCACAGCGCTCTTAGAGCGATAGGTGGTGACTGCAGCGGTCATGCCAGCCCGCTCGCGACCGTATTTAGAATACAAGTATTGCAGCACCTCTTCACGCTGTTCGTGCTCAAAATCTACGTCGATATCCGGCGCTTCGTTTCGCTCGCGGCTAATAAATCGCTCAAACAACAGATCCATTCGGCCAGGGTCCACACTGGTAATTCCAAGGCAGTAGCAAACCATCGAATTGGCAGCGGAACCACGTCCCTGACAGAGGATATTTCGTTGCCGCGCAAAGCGAACAATGTCCCAGACCGTGAGGAAATAAGCTTCATAACGCAGCTCTTCAATAAGGCTGAATTCGTGTCGTAAGCCTGCGATGATTTTTTCGGGGACACCGCCTGGCCAACGTTGTTTCGCACCTTCCCATGCCAATCGTTTCAAATGTTCGATGGGAGTTTTCCCCGGCGGTGCTAATTCTTCTGGGTATTCATAGCGCAGTTCGTCCAACCGAAAAGTACAGCGATCGGCAATCTCTACTGTGCAATCGATAGCTGCCGGGTAGTGACGATAGGTGTGCGAGATAGATTTGAGATCGCGCAAGTGTCGCTGGCTATTCACAAAACGAGCTGAATGGACTTCGTCGATCGTTTTGCCAAGACGAATTGCCGTGACGCAATCGTGTAAGAGCATGCGATGAGATATGTGATAGTGGACATCACCCGCCGCTACTAAGGGGATCTTTGCCTGTGTGGCAAGAGAGGAGAGTTGCTCCAATCGTCCCGCGTCATCAACTCCGCTGGTCAATTCACAAACCAGGTAAGTGGCGTCTCCAAATAGCTCGCGCGCCATGCCTAGTTGGTTCGTCCAGTCGACTGCGTCCGATGCACAACTAGGTGGCAAGATACCAGCGATAAGACCACTGGAATATTCTGCGATATCCTTCCAGTCGAGTTGGGAACTACCTTTTGCTGCCCTTGTTCGACCTCGTGAAATCAGTCGACAGAGGCGACCGTAAGCGGCTCGGTCGGTCGCCCATAGGACCAAGCGTGGGCCGTCGCTGGGAGCAATTTCGGACCCAATGACCAGCTTTAGTCCTAAGTCTTTCGCGGGTCCCCAAGCGCGCACGATTCCAGCCAGAGACGTATCGTCGGTGATCGCTAAACCGCTGTAGCCCAACGCGACAGCTTGTTCGACCAGTTCATTGGGATGGCTTGCTCCGCACAGAAACGTAAAATTCGTTTTGCAGTGCAGTTCCACATAGGGCCGCGGCTCGCTCATGGTTATCCCCGAAGTAGCACTTTTTTAGACACTGTGAACATAGTTCCACAGTGTTGTTCAGTGCAATAGGGTTGAAGTTGCGGGCGGTTGCCAAGGTGGAGCGAAACTTTTCGAATAGTCTGGAAGAAGCAGGTTAAGTCCCGCCGTTATCGCTCTTGTCGCTCCACCGAGGAATAGCATGGCTCTCGCATATGCGCCGCACAAAATTGCCCGGGATCATGTTCGACCCTCGATGCCAGCATTTGAGTACCAGGAAGCTGACGGGCGGTCAGGGGATGGTACCGAGCTCTCGCATCCTCTTTGGCTGGGCTATCTGTTTTGGATTTTTGGATTCACCGGTGCCCATCGGTTTTATTATGGTCGGCCCTTAACCGGGGCGCTTTGGTTTTTTACTTTTGGCTTGTTCATGGTTGGTTGGATCGTAGACCTGTTTTTGATTCCAGCCATGGCCGAGACAGCCTCGCGTCGTTTCCCAGCAGGTCGTTACGACTATTCCATTGCTTGGATGTTGCAAATGTTTTTGGGGGTGTTTGGCATTCACCGCTTTTATCTCGGCAAGATTATCACGGGTGTGATCTGGCTATGCACAGGCGGCCTCTTTGGCGTGGGATACATCTATGACATGTTCACGCTCAATGAGCAGATTGACCAAGAAAATTGGCACTCATAGCGACTAAAGTGCCATTAGTAGTCGTACCAAACACCCGCGCCGACTTGAGTTTCCGAGGTGTCGTAGAACTCATAGTGATGGCTTTTGCCGGTTTGGAAGAAGAGCCCGGTGCGGAGCAAGCGTCCGGCTTTCGGTTCTCGCCATGCCCATCCCGTATGGAGCGTGGTTGTGCCGCTGAAGTCGACCTCTTCTCGAAGCAGCGTGTTAATAGCAAAGAACGGTGCACCGGTTGAGCCGGTGGCGCGGGTCGGCGCATACTCGAATCCAAATTGCAATTGCCAGGGATCGCTGACACTGCTGGAGAACGCCCAGACGGCTTCGCCATACACTCGCACACGTTCCGAAAGATAACGTGAATAACCAAACATCAGCGAATCTCGCGAGTAGTTCAACCGCGTGAAGGTGGGAACGCGAATCAAATACTCGTCGCCGATGTGTGCGCTGATGTGTTCGTAACCAAACTTGAAGCGGTGTGGCCCCATCACCAAAGCGATCGGTGCAGCTGCGCGAAAATCGACATTCTCAAGATCGACCGCTTCACGTGGGTCCAAGCGGAGCATTGCTGCACCTTCGAAGTCCAGTTGCCAAATTCTTTGCCCGTTGAGGCTGGTTGTTCGATAGAGTCCGAAGCGACCACCCAGCGTCGTATCCCAGAGCATCCCGTTCTGTGATTCACTCAGTACCTGCGTGCCGATACGAGTTTCCTTGGGGCCTGCTAAGTAGGCTGGGTAAAGGATTTCCTGCGGTAAGAACTCGTCATACTGTCCGACTCGCCCTAACGGAATCATTGGGCCGGGCGGCATGGGGCCAACGGAGAAGGGGGGTGGATCATCACCTGATTCGTAAATCAAGTTTTCTGAGATGAGTCCTGGCGGAAGGGGTTCCGGTTGCATCCATTCAGGGTTCTGGTAGAGGGGCTCTTGGCTCTTGGCCGTCGCCGCGAAAATGCCCATCGCCAAAATCAAGCTAAGAGCGACTGCAGATCGCCAGGCGTGTCGTACGGTTGTTGCGTCAAATGTTTGAAGCACGGGAATGATTCGCTGTGTTTTCGTTGACCCAGAATCCGCATTCGTAGAGGGTGCGAGAAGACACTAGCAAAACGCCCGGGCTGAAAGGAAGAGGAATCCTGCATTGCCTGCTAATCAGCGGCTATCAAATCTGCCAACGTACAACCGTTCAAAGCGCGGTCGTTTTGTTCACGAATGACCTGCAAAACGTTCCATGAATCATTTTGTGGAACGGTAGGATGGTATCGGCCCGCCGCGATGACTTCGGACGCACTGATTCGATTCGCTGGTCGGGCCAAGATTAAGTGCTCGCCCTGCTCGTGCGCAATCCGCCGAAAAACACCGGCTGTTTCTAACAATTCTGACATCGGGTTCAGTACTTTTGTCGGCAAACTCAGTTTCGCTTGAAGACTATCGCGTTGCACGGATTCGCCACGTTCAAATGCACGCGCCACTTCGAGCGCCAGCAGCAATAACCATTGTGGATCGGCAATCAGCATATCCTCGGCAACTTGGTCGTCTTCTTTGGATGGCACATAACCGGGGGCAGTTTGCAGCGTGTAAGTCCAAACCAAACCAAAAAGAATTATGAACCAAGTCACATAAACCCAAAAGAGGAAGAGAGGAATCAGCCCCAGCGATCCATACAGTGCCGAATAGGGAACGGCGGTTGAGACATAGGTTTGAAATCCGAACTTAGCCAATTCCCACATTGCGGCTGCTACGAAACCTCCCACCGCGGCTGCCGGTACCGAGACCCGGGTGTTGGGCATCAAGGCATAAAGTAAAAAGAGCAATACCCAACTGGCGACCAACGCCAGTGCATGGTTGATGTAGGTCGTTATCGACCATCCAGTCGTTGTGCTGACATAATCAACGAACTGGCTACTCAAATACAAACTCATCGCCAGCAACCCAGAGCCCAGCGTAATAATGGACCAGTGGATGGCTACACGAAGATGGATGGGGCGTTCTGACGGCGCTTCATAAATGAGGTTAAAGACATTTTCGACGGAGTCTGCCAGAGCGATTGCAGCGTAAACGAACAGCAAGAAACCAATCACGCCAATACTGGCTGTATCCAGACGAGAAACTTTTTGTGTGAGCTCGTGTAGGGCCCAGCGAATACTGGCCTGGACTTGCCCTTTTTCCACTGGCTCCGTTGCGGGACTAACCTCGCCAATATCCGAATCAGCGGGCACGGTGACAACGCTATCGATGCTCTCAAGGTTCTGTGGTTCGAGGCCGTAATCTTCTACATAAGCAACGTCAGGGACATCGGGAACGCCGAAGAACGAAAATAATTGTTCTTCGAGTCTCGACTCAATACTATCGAGGCCACCGAAGACGCGGAAAGTGACGAGCCCCAGCACGACCAGCGGAATCAGCGAGAAGATCGTCCGATAGGTGAGTTCTGCGGCCATCCCTTCGGCCCGTTGGCGGCGAAGCACGCGCCAGCAATGGGCCATCAGCTCCCAAGCAAAGCGAAGTTGTTGTTGCCGCCGAGACAATTCAACGCGGGGGCGCCGAATCGTATCGACTGCATATTGATAGAATTGCTTGGGTCTTCCCATCATGAAAACTACTATTCCAAAGGATCCGCTCCGATTGTACCAACCAATTCGTCCAAGTAGTTGTTCGAAGTGACTCTTTGGATCTGACCGGCGACAAAGGCAGTACGCTCATGAAGTCCCAAGTCGACCGCTGCGTCAGCATGATGCGGTTGACCGAGGTACTTTTCTAAATAGCCAGCTTGTCGTTGCAAGTGAGCTAAGTCTCGTTGCTGTTGGATGACCAGTCGCTGCTGATACCAATCGCTTTGTAGCACGTATTCGCGAGTGAACATCGAGCGAACTTCGTCGCTGGCCGCATCATGTCCATGCCAAAAGCCGGTTGCCATGATGGATAGAACGGCCTGCATCGGTGGACAGGCGAGTTGAAAAGAACCGTCTTCAAAGTAGCGTTCGGCGACTTTCTGTTGTGCTTCGGTGATATGCAAAATGCCATCGACATAGGAGTCAAAGTCTTGCTTTTCTGGCTGAAGAATCTCGCTGGTAAATACTTTGGAGGGATTGTCAAACACACGCGCTAAGAAGGTCCGCACGAATCGTTCGGTGATGCGATATCCAAGTCGGCTGGCGGGAATGACATTCCCTTCGTGCGTAAAGTCGCAAATTTTTTCCAGCATGCCATCGGCGATCAACGCATTGGGATCGCGTTCTTCGGGTCCCATGCGACACCAGACTTCCGGTATGAGCAGGCTGATATCATGTCCGACTTCGAACTTGGGTCCAATGTGGCCAGCCGGAGTGCTAAAGCCTCCTAGTCCAGTGAGGATCATGGAAACGCAGGTTGCATTCAAATCAGCTGTGGGAACGAGCATATTAAAAGGACCTTTGGTCAAGGCTCCTTCGCTACCAGCGCCAGTTGTGCTGGGACTCTTTCCGGTCAGCGAACAAACGTAGTCCATCATCAATTCAGGGAGATCTTGATAATGAAGCGGGCTATAGACGGCCAGTGATCGGAAGCCATTTGCCGGGTCGGGCGGATTGTTGCGGCGTCCACTCAGAATCGCGCCCACCGGCGCATGGACAGGCTGGTTGACGGGAATCTTGCGAAATAGCCGCATGCCTCGCTCGGCAATATAGGTGTCGCGGGCGTGCACCATGTCCGGTCGGTCTTGCAGATAGCGAGGGTTCTTGGTGACGGTTCCGTCAGGCATCTCTCTCGGATGCGCACTGCTCACAACAAAGCCGTCATCATCCTTTGATGCTGCTTGGAGGAGTCGCTGCATCGGCGCGCTATACCGGTCGAATTCGATGACATCAGCGACAATCTCCTTAACCGCTTGGGAAGGAAGGGGCTGAAAGTTACTGACAAAATTCCCGGCTTGCGAGAGATCCATTTCGGTTTGTGTGTCGAGTCCACGATGGACGGCATCGTCGGGCCGTTGAAATAGTCGGTACTCACAATTCGCTACAAATTTATAGCTGCCTGCCTGCGAAACGGCGGGGCCTAAATCACCCAGGAACCGCTGCGGCACCACAATGCTCGCCGAGATGTCGTCTTCCATTTGCACTTTGGCAGATGCAATGAAATCTTGTCGCAACTTAAACGTTCTCCAGCGAGGTCCTGTCGTAGATCCGGTCTTTATCCCTTCAAGTCCCACTCGCAAATAGGTCCCGACCAGCGACCGTGTGTCCAATTTCAGCTCATGACCGGGTGAGCCGTTGACGATATCAACGCCAAAATGATCCTGCCATAGCTGGTTCCATTCCGGCCGCATGAAGCGTTTGATAATCAATGCCATTGCATAAATATGCTCGGGTATTGATTTCAAAAATTCATTATAGGAATTGGAATAATCGGGGCTGGGCGTCAGCAGTTGAATAAGGCTGCCCAGGCTGCGGCGGGGATCGAGCACGCTGCGACTGTCACGTCGCGAGTAATCGGGTGCGTCTTCAAAATCGGCTCGCCATCGATCGCGGTAGGATCGCTCAAATATCGTATTCAATTTTTCAAAATCACGATCCACATTTTCTACATAAATCGGATTGTAGAGCATGTAATCTCGAAGGCTCTTGCTGATTTCACTTTTGCCGCCACCGGAAACCGTACAGGGTTTATGGCAAAAGACTCCTTCACCAACCGTGCCTATCAATCGCCAAGACGGAGCAGCGGGGTGTTTTTCGAGCCGAATTTTGTATCCGCTAGGCGCGATGTAGACTTGGTCCGGAGACAGACTGATGCGATGTTCGCGGCCCTCTTTGGTCCACTTGATGCAACGTTCTACAAGGGTCGCTTTGGCATTCTCTGGAATATAGATGACGCTGGGGTAGTTGCGGTCAATTCCATAGCCTTCGGGTTGCAGATCGATGAACGATTCATAGTCTTTTGCAACATCGACAAAAGTGCGATCGTTGTAGCGACGGCTGTTAACTTGAAACTCATCGCCGAGTGAATAAGAAGCAAATGCCATTGCTCCGCCGGCGTGCTCTTCCTCCACTCCTCCCATGAGGTTGGCCGCATAACTGATCTGCGTTTTGACTTCCTTTTTGCAGTATCCAAAATAGTTGTCAGCAATGATCGTTACGACGACGCCCGCCCTGTTGCGACAAGTGATCTTGAACGCAGATCCATTGTTGTAACGTTCGTGTTCGTCCTTCCAACACATGCCATCGAGCCGCTGCCGCGCTGTGGCTTTGTCGAAATGAGGCAGCCCCAATTCCCGTTTGGTGAGCAGCGTCAAGTGTGGCGCTAAAATCACACAGCCTGTATGTCCGCTCCAGTGTTTGACATCGAGTGCCGCATCGTTGGCCGGAACGAGAGGATCTCCCGCATTACCAAAAATGGATTCCACAAAATCGAGATTGCTCACCAGACCCGAGGGGGCGAAGAATCGGACCTCCATCGACTTGCGTCCGCAATAACCCGGGATTTCGGGACAGACGACGGGACGCAACAGCAGCGAGACCCAAGTGTGTGCTGGTGTGGAGGTGTTGCTGGTGTATGGCAGCGCCAATAACCAATCGGGAGGTTGCAAAGCGGCTTGGAAAAGTTTGACATAGGTCTGCTGAGGAACAGCCCGTTTGTCGTTGGCGATCTTGAGACCCCCTTCGACAATATGGAACGTGCCTGCCGTCGTGCGACGATCACTCGCCGGATTGTGAAGGATACCGTTGTGGCAACGAAAGCTCTCCAACAATTGATTCTGAAATCGTTCACCCTGCGACGGTAGGCTGAGGGTCCTCGCCATGCCATGGCGATCTAAAACCAACGTGCGATTGGGCAGACGCAGAGTCTCCTTGTTGAGATAGTCGGCGAAGTAGTCATTGAGAAATCCTTCAATGCGTTCATCTACCGGCGCGCGGTACTCCGATAGAAGTCGCGATTTCTCGCGGAGATTTTCCAACAGACCGCGTGAGAAAGCGGCCAAGGAATGGCCCGTTATTTCATCGCTGGCAGGTAGCAGTCCGGATGAAGCGAGTTGCAAGGCAATATAGCTGCGTAAATGAGCTCCTTCGTGAGGATCGGTCCAAGCCTGCCGCTGCCAACCCAGTGCTCGTTCTAGCCACTCACGATTCTCTGCAATTCTCATCGGTCGGGTATCCATCAAATGCGGTTTGCAAATGTCCAGGCAGGGCGATGATAGACGGTTCTAGTTTGACACGAAAGGTGTTGCCGCAAAGGTTGGAATTGTTCGCCGCTAGCGGTTACACTCGTGTTTTAGAAACCCGCCCGATCCTCCCTTCCCGCTTTTTTCCCCTCTGGAGTTGCAACAGGATGTCCGTCTTTTCCTTGCTTTTTTTTCGTCCCCCAGCAGGTGGGCAAAGTTTGCGGAATCACCTTGGATCGCGGAGCCGCTGGGGTGCTGTTGCCGGGATAGCATTGGGTTGGACTTGTTCCCTGGGTTTGGCCTTTTCGTCTGCCACTGCCGCTGAGGGGCTTGGTTCGACTCCACCCGAGTCGTTCAGGGTGCCTGAAGGTTTTGTCGTGGATCGTCTTTATGAAGTCCCTGCCGGCGAACAGGGTTCCTGGGTCAGTCTGACGATCGATCCCAAGGGACGATTGGTCGCTTGTGATCAATACGGTGGGCTCTACCGAGTTACGTTGGTTGAGGGGGAGTCGCCCATCATTGAACGGTTGCCGGTAGAAATGGGAGCCGCACAAGGTTTGCTGTTCGCTTTCGGCAGCCTCTATGTGAACGTGAATGACCAAAGCGGACGCGATGCGCGGCCCGGAGGGGTCTATCGGCTAACCGACACAAATAATGATGACACTTTTGATTCAGTCGAGCATCTCATTGCACTGAACAACGGTGGTGAACACGGTCCCCACGCGCTGATTCTTACTCCGGATGGAAAAAGAATTGTCATGTGTGCGGGGAATAACACCAATCTGCCCCCAACCGAAGCGTTTGCGACCAGTCGTGTCCCCCGCCACTGGTCGGAAGATCATTTACTCGGTCGAATGCCCGATGCGCGCGGTCACAATGCAGAGCGGATGGCGCCGGGTGGTTTTGTAGCATCGTTTAATCCCGATGGCAGCGGACTTGAGCTCATTGCGACAGGATTTCGGAACGAATATGACATCGCCTTCAATCCCCTCGGCGACTTATTTACTTATGACGCTGATATGGAATGGGATGTCGGTACTCCCTGGTATCGTCCGACCCGAATTAATCATGTGATTAGTGGTGCAGAATTCGGATGGCGCAATGGAACGGGCAAATGGCCAGCCTACTATCCGGACAGTTTTGGTGCAGCTGTCGATATTGGGCCTGGTTCGCCGACTGGTATCTGCTTCGGTACGGGAGCCAAGTTTCCCGCCAAATATCAAAAAGCACTCTTTGCGGCCGATTGGAGCTACGGAAATATCTTCGCAGTTCATCTCGATGAAAATGGCAGCACCTACGGTGGCTCTTATGAAACGTTTGCCACTGCTGCACCATTGCCCGTGACGGATATGGTTGTGCATCCTGGTGATGGCGCACTCTATTTCGCCATCGGTGGTCGACGAACGCAATCCGCCTTGTACCGCATCCGCTACACCGGTAGCGAATCCACCGAGCCAGCCGTGCTGGAAAGCTCCAGCGAAGCTAAGTCGCTGCGTGAATTGCGCCGTTCTTTAGAAGCGTTTCATGTTTCCGGAGCCGATGCTAGTGAGTCACAAATCGTGGCCATGGCACTGAAGAATCTTGGTCACAGCGATGTGGGAATTCGATTCGCTGCACGCATTGCACTTGAGCACCAGCCCGTAGGGAATTGGAAAGATCAGCTAGCGAATGTTTCCAGCGATCATGGACGAGCGATTGGGTGCGTTGCCTTAGCACGCAGTGGTTCGGCAGAGGATCGTGATGCAGCAATTCAGCTGCTGTTGGGAGTGAATTGGAAAGGGCTATCTGCTCAAGGCAAGATCGATTTGCTTCGCGCTTACGGTTTGACGTTCATTCGCCTCGGTAAGCCCAGTGAATCTCAACGGCAGGATATTGTTGCCCAATTGAACGACTCATTGCCGCAAGCCGATAACCGAGTAACACGAGAATTGGCGGCCGTGTTGGTTTATCTGCAAGCTCCCCACGCAATCTCGCGTACCGTCAACATCATGGTCTCTTCGCCCAGCCAAGAAGACCAAATGTACTATGCTTACATTTTGCGAGATCAAAAGCAGGGTTGGAGCGATGAGGATCGCCGCAATTATTTTGGTTGGTTCAGCGAGATCGCCTCATCGCGGGGAGGGATGTCCTTCGGTGGCTTCTTAGACAATATCCGCATCGCCGCGGCGGCGACCTTAAGCGATGCCGAAAAGACCGCGTATGCCGAGTTGCTGAAACCGCCGGTTCAAAGAGATCCAGCGGCCGATTTGGATCCCCGCGAGTTTGTTCGCAAATGGGCGATTGATGACTTGGAAAAACCTCTGGCTGAGCAACAACATGTTGCCGACTTCGTTCAGGGCCAGAAAATGTTTGCCGCAGCGCAGTGTTACAAGTGTCATCGCATGGGAGTGAGTGGCGGGATTCTAGGACCGGATCTCACCGGAGCGGGTGGCCGATTCAGCCCTAAAGACTTGGCTGTGGCTATTCTTGATCCCAACAAGGAAGTGAGCGATCAGTATGCGGCAACGCAGTTCCTGACCGATTCCGGACAAGCGATTGTCGGAAAAGTCATCAATATGAATGGCGATCAACTGCAGGTTCTGACCAACCTGCTTGATCCTTCCAGTCTGACAATGATCAACCGCCAGGAGATAGAGGAAGTTCGTCCAGCCCCCAATAGCATGATGCCCTCAGGTCTACTGGATACGCTCAGCGAATCCGAAATTTTGGATTTGATGACCTATCTTCGCAGCGGTGGAAATCCAGAACATCCGCTCTACCAAGGAGCCTCCGCGCCAAAGTGATTTGTTCGCTGATCCGGTTTTTTTCAGTGACTCCTAAATTTGAAATTACCCCCCCCTCACGAAACCTGTCGTGTTGGGGTTGGTTTAATATCTTGGTTTCGCTTGGAATTTGCATCCGCGAAATGCTCTAGCTCAATTTCCGCTTCCTTTTCCCTCCCCCTTCGGAGTCTGTCCGCGATGAATTTTCGATTGTGCCGTAATTTAGTTTCGGCAGCCTTGCTTTCCGCCGTTATGGCGGCACCCAGCTATGCTCAACCAGGTGGCGGAGGACGTGGCGGCCAAGGTGGACGCGGCGGACAAGGTGGTCCCGGTATGGGCATGATGGGCGGCGGCATGATGGGCGGCGACATGATGCTGCTCGGTTTGCTGCGCGTTGAAGAAGTCCAAAAAGAAATTGACATGATGCCCGACCAGATTGAAGCGCTGGGCAAAGTCAGTGAAAGCATGCGGGGCGGACGACCTGGCGGCGGCCCCGGTGGAACCAACTTCCAAGAGATGTCGGAAGAAGAACGCGCCAAGTTCATGGAAGATGCGCGAAAGACCATGGAAGAAAACGCCAAGAAAGTGACCGAGAAGCTGGAAGAAATTCTCCTTCCCGAACAACTGGACCGCGTTCGCGAGATTGGCCTGCAGGCTCAGGGCGCTAATGCCTTGATGGATCCAAAAGTGGTTGAAAAGCTAGTTATTACTCCAGACCAAAAGAAGAAACTTGAGGAATTGCAGACGGCCAGTCGAGAAAAAATGGGAACCGTCATGCGAGAGGCGTTTGCCTCAGGTGACCGTGACGCAATCGGCACCAAAATGGCCGAAATGCGAAAAACCCAGTTGGAAGAAGCCAAGGCTACGCTCAGTGATGAACAAAAGAAATCGTTCGAAGAAATGCTCGGCGAACCTTTTGATCTTCCTGCCAATGCCATGATGGGCGGTCGTGGTCCAGGCGGTCGCGGTCAGGGTGGCCCTGGTGGACAAGGTGGTCGTGGCCAACGTGGTCAACGCGGTGGCAACAACGATGCTTGATCGGTTCTCACCTTCTCGTGGATAATACCAGTAGAGTTCGAGAAGGTGGTCAGCTGATTCGCAGCCAATTATTTCGAAGAATTGAGGGCAGTGCGTGTACCATTCACGCACTGCCACTTACGCACTGCCACTTACGCACTGGACGGTGCATTTGTCATTCGTGCATTTGTCATTCGCTCAGCAACTCATGCAATTGCCGCACGGCAAACCGTGGCAGGCGAACCACAACCCGGTTTGATTCGGGATCGATAATCCCAGGAAATTGCTCAAGGGGAATCGATGTTGCGGTTGCCATTCGTGCTAAGAGTTGACTAGGTTCGCCCTTCGTTTCGGGTAGCACCGCCACAACGTCGAGCAGGTCATACGCCTCCTGTGTTCCCAGCCACCAAACCCCTCGGCCGGCAGCGTAGACTTTCAACGCATAGGGTTCCAGTACTTCGTTGCAGACCTGAGGTGCGGTGCGTCCTTTCAGCCAAGGGAGTGAGGCTGCGTCTGTGGTAAAGCCGTGCGACCAAGCGGAGCTCCAGTTCACTACCATCGAGGCCGCCGATTCACGCGCCAAATCGCCGATGATCATTTCAGCCGATAGAGGTTGATTGAAATCGAGTCCGATTGGCGTTTCAGGCAGAGGCTTCCAATCAACGGGACTGGCTCCTGTTCCATCCATTGCTGTTGCATCGAATACCCATCGCTCCGCAAACTCGTCACCCAGCGCCAAGGGCATTTTGCGAGCCCGCCGTACCGCTTCCAATACCAGCGCAGCACGGACTCGCGCCGTCATGGTTCCTTCTACTAGCAAGCTGTCCTGATTCGGATTGAGGCTAACCTTGACCGGCGATTCAAATGTGCCCAGCAATCTCACCATGTCGTCTGAAGCAATGGGAATCTGATTTTGAAAGTCTGTTAGAGACAGCGCCTTGGCGAGACCCGTTTCAATTTTCTCTCCAATCGGCAGGATCTGAATAAAGTGCTCGTCCTCGCTGGGGGTCATGCGGCATTGGGCCAGCTTCAAGATTCCCTGCAACAATGTTTGCACATTCAGATCGGCGATGCGCTCGCTATCGACCTTCACGCTGACTGGCAGGTCGGGTTTCATGCCAGCAATGTCAAAGGCTAGCAGGTCAAATTCCAGCGGCACCCCTGCCGTTTGCTCAATAATGCGTAGCACTTTGTCCAACGGCTGCGCTTCGGCGACAAACCCCAAGACCCGTACGCGAATGCGCTGCCGGATATCGACTGCCGGTGCCGGCGGCGGATACTCCGTCTCAGGCACTGTGATTTGGGGGTCTTGGATGCGCAATTCGGCAATTGCCGGTGTGGGGGCGAGTGGATTTTTGGGCTGGATCGAGGCGGGTCGATTGAGCTCGAGGACTTGAATGTATTGCCCCAGTCCGGCCGGCAATTCACTTGGACCCATGCTGTCAATCACAGGAGTTGACGCCGAATCGCCTCCGTTTGCCTCGTTGGCAGGTGTATTGAGGGGTCTGCCAATGCCGCTGGCATTTTGGGGAGGTTCAGGAAACAGCTCTTCGCTGTCGGCGGGAGGAGTGACTGCGGGATCGTTGTCCGACGCTAAGACGACCTCAGGTGCCTCGTCTGGCTCGGATTGAAGCGGATTGCTTTCCGACGCTTCATCCGCTTCGTTGGTCGTTTCGCTGTCCGGCTGAGATTCATTGTCCGGCTGAGATTCATTGTCCGGCTGGATATTGGAATCGGCCGGTTGAACGACGTTTTGCGTCAATGACGTGCGGGATTGCTTCCACTGTTTGACGATCAGTGCAAAGACTGCGGCAGAGGCTGCGAATCCGACCAGTGCGATGGCAGAGATGGCGAGCCAGTGCCGCGTTCGCGCTGAGGAGGCACTTTGCCAACCGGGTGGCGGCAGCGGCAACTCCCTATTGTCGGATTCTGCTAGAGCTGTGGACGACAAATCCATTTTGGGTGCATGAATCGGCGATTCTTGCGGAGCGACCCATTTCGGTGCATCGGAATGGGGTGTCTCCAAAGGGCCCGTGTCGAATGTCGGAAAGCCCTCCTGGGTTTCTGCTTGGCTATCGACCATCGAATCACCTACCGCCAGCTGACCCATGCTCTCAGACGCTTTTGGCGGCACGGCATCCAGCGGTGGAGAAATTAGCACCATTCCCTGGCATTTTGGACATGCCACGATTTGGCCGACGAGTTTCGGGTCACGGACCTTGAGCCGTCGAGAACAGGTCGTGCAGGTGATGAAAAAAGGTTCCAACGGACCAACGCTCCGGAGGTCAAAAAGAGAAGCCCAATACGTAACAGTGTACGCTGCCGGACACTAAAAGTCCTCGTGCAATTTTGTTGAGCCAGTTGACGCAAAAGAATTTTGTTGACCGAGCCTGGAATAACCGCCACGATACATCCCGCTGCTTTCTCTTCTTCCGCACATTTTCTTTTCGGAGATCGACATGGATCGACCCATAGTTGCCCGTGACATGATGGTGCGCAATCTGGTCACCCTCAGTCCCACAATGGACGCATTTGAAGCGATTGATTGCTTGTTGCGACATCGTATTTCCGGCGCCCCCGTTGTTGATTCTTGGGGGAAGTTTCTCGGTGTCTTTTCCGAGAAATCATCGCTTCAGTTTGTGATTGATGCGGCTTACGACGCTCTGCCCAGTAGCAATCTCATGCAATTTGTGGATGCCGATCCACCCACGATTGATGCGGAGACTGACTTACTGACGATCGCCCAGACCTTCCTGGATGCCTCGTGTCGGCGTTTGCCAGTGCTCAATGAGGAAGGATGTTTGCTGGGTCAAATCAGCCGCCGCGATTTGCTGCGAGCCGTTCGATCGCAAATGCAACAAAATACTGCCAACAATACTGGATCCGTTGGTTTGTATCTGAGCGCAGTGATAGAAAACGAGGATCGCCCGTTCTAGGTGCGATCCACCAACTACTGCCGCCAAGCAACCACTGCCGCCAAATTTCACGCGCGATCGAAGGGCCTTGGGTCTACAACTTAGACTCATCACTAACGGCGGCTTCTCGCGCTTCGACCATTTGACGTATTTGAGTCTGAATCTTTTGAAGTTCTTTCTCGCGCGACAAATTGTCTTGATACAGCCGAGACATCTCTTTCTTGGTTGAAACCAATTGCTGTTCGATGTTTTCGCTGTACGAACGAATGGCACTTAGTTCTTTGCCAACTTGCGAATCGTCTTTTTCCAATTCCAACTTTCGTTGTTGACCTTTGGTGGTCATATCGTTGGTCAGATTCAACGCAACTTGTAGAACCGATTGCTGCTGGCGAAGTCCGGTCGCTTGCCGATCAAGATAATCAATCTGTTGCCGTAAGTCTCTTAGCGCCAAACGGTAACTGCTGAGTGGTCGGATGAAATAAGTATCAACCAATTTCGCACTACCATCATTGATTAACTCAATCCCAGCTTCTTCCTTGACCACCAATTGTTCACCCGCTTCGAACGTAACGGTGTCACCTTCGGTGCGTTGCAAGCGACTATCTACAGCTTGCCCTAGTGAATCAAAAAAACCACCGTCCCCAGCACTTCGTTGATCTTGGCCGTCTACGGTTAGCTCAAACTTTTTGGTGAATTCAATTTTCAGCCAACGCGCGGCGGGAGGATCACTGGCGATCGCTCTTGAGCCGTCACGCAGGTAATCGTTGATCGTTTCAGGAGCGACGGAATTGCCGAAGAGTGCGCGAATCGCTTCGTCATCAACTCGCCCGAAAAATAGTTCATCATCAGGAACACTTCCGGCAGCAATAAACGTTTCGTGACTGTCGGTCGGCATCACTTCGTACAATGCCCAACGACCCGCTTGGTTCGCGGCTTGCAGCTGAAAGGGTTCGAGAGGCACTGTTGGTGTAAGCGATACGGTATCGGCAGTTGCTTGCGTAATGCGATACTCGCCGAGATAGAAAACCGGCACCGCAGGTCCTCCTTCCTGAAGAATCTGCTCTGCAAAGGCATAAACAATAGAGTCGGCTGCCGCTAAAGGGCTCGCGTTCGCAGGCGCTGCTGCATCGGCTGCAGGGTCCACGGGGATTCCGTCCACTGTCGCGGGTGCAGCTACGGCCCGACCCAAGGTCACGCCGGCCGGTCCGCGATCGCGTACTTCAAGGTCACGGAAAACGCGACCAACTTCTGCATTCAGTCGCCGCAATTGTGTTTGCAGTTCTAAAACGCCCGGATCGCGTGTGGGATCCCCAGGAACCCCATTCACAAGTCCCTGACGATCCCGTTCAATTTGTTGATGCTTTGCTTCCAACAAACCGACCTGCTCGCTCCATGCGGATCGGCTTTTCAGCACAATTGCCGTCATGGGAAGCATCGGCAGCGTTAATAAAAATGTTAGCGAAGCCAATACCAAATGGTACCAACGCCACGTTGCAGCACTCTTCCAGATCAACCAGAAGAAGACGCAGAAGTAGACAAATACGAGAAGCAGAAGGACAATCTTCATCAGCGAGGGCCCGTGGGCGTCCAGCGCGTTTCACACGCCGCCCCACAGCAGGGCGACTCACAGACGAGTAAACACAACTACCGATGGTAAGTTGGGCGATATAGAGCGTCAAGTTTTCTCTGTCGCTTGTTGCCAGCTTCTTCAACTATTTTCTGCAAGACGGGGTCATTTCCTTGCCCTGCCCGCACAATCGGCAGGACCGTTGCGTGCGGCATGTCGCTGCCTGGAACTTCGGCATAACCGGGGCTAGTCCGTCAAGTGCTACGAGTGTTAGCACCGAACCTAAGGATGGCGGTTTTAGCCCTTACATGCGTTTCGCTCCGAAAAATCGCTGCGAAACGAATCGATGGGTTGAATAGTTCTGTGGTGTATGTCGGCTTCGTACCCTGGTGCGAAGCTATTATGTCCATGGCTCAATAGGGGTTGTCCGGTGCATCTCTCAGGGGATCTCGCGGACTTCTTGCAGCAAAGCGTTCACTTCGCACTGAAAGAGGCAAGGATGCCAAATAAAAATATAACTCGATCCAGAGAAATTCGCTCGCGTCGCCGTCGTTTGTCGGCTGCTCTGGTCTGTTTGGCTTCCACATTCACATCGCTGACCTCGGGTTGCCAGCGCGCTTACTACCGCGCTCAGGCGGACCACGAGGCGTATTGCATCATCGATGAGAAAGTACGCGACTCACAGGAGTTGCCTCCAATGCCCCTGCGTGTCGAGATGGATCGCCGCAGCCGGATGTTCAATCCATTCGATCCAGATCGTCCGCCGATGCCGATCGACGATCCCTTGTCGCACCGCTACATGCACTCGGTTGATGGACGCAGAGGCTACCCTCTCTGGCACGTCAACGGTCAGACCAATATTACAGAAAGCCCCGATTGGTGGCAGTTTCTGCCTCTCAACGAAGATGGTGTGCTGGTTCTGGATGCGGACACCTCAGTCCGGCTCGCGTTGCTCCATTCCACTTCCTATCAGCAACAACTCGAAACGCTCTACCTGTCCGCATTGGATGTTAGCAGCGAGCGATTCCGCTTCGACACGCAATTCTTCGGCGGTGCTCAAACATCGCTGCAGACTCTAGGCCGCGACCGCGCAGGATCAAGCAGCACTCAATATGCCATCGGACCCTACTCCAACGGCCGACGTCCGCTCTCCATGCAACGAACTTTTGTAACGGGTGCCGATCTGGTAGTGGGGATGGCGAACTCCATCGTTTGGGAGCTGAGTGGCCCCAACTCGCAGAGCGCTAGTACGGTACTCGACTTCACGCTGCTGCAACCGTTGCTGCGTGGTGCGGGTAGAGATCGCGTTATGGAAAGACTGACGCTGTCCGAGCGTCGCTTGCTATCGAACGTGCGAACCTTTGAACGCTATCGTCGTAGCTTCTACCTGAACATTACCACGGGACGACAAACCGAATCGTCCGTTGCTCGATCCGGGGGTGTGTTCGGTGTCGGTCTGGGCGGATTTACCGGATTGGGTGGTGGATTCGCTGGCCTAGGTGGCGGTGGTGGCGGTGGTGGTGGATTCGGCGGTGGAGTTGCCCAGGCTGGTGGCTTCATCGGACTGTTGCAAGATCAACTGCAGATTCGCAACCAAGAGGAGAATGTTTCTCGATTGCGTGAAAATCTCCTCTTACTCGAAGACACGTTGCGATTGCAGCTGACCACAATTCCCGAAGACCAAGAAGAAATTCCGCGTCAACGTTTGCAAATTGCTCAGGCACGAAGCGCCCTGTTTGGTGCGAATAGCCAACTGCTGCAATCACGCACCGCTTTCGAAACTTCGATCGATGCCTTTATGACACAATTGGGTCTGCCCTCCTACATCTGTGTTCAAATCAAGGACCCCATGCTGTCACAATTTGAGCTCATCTCCGAAGAACTCAAACAACGTCGTGAGGAGATCTCACAAATTCGCGTCAGCGTGGGAGATATCAATACAGGTGTGCTGAACCTCAGCAAAGAGAGTGTCGATCCGGTGACTGGCTTGCCGGTTCGACGCATCGAACCAAGTGCTCAACTTGCCCAGGCCCTCGAAAGGCTAGTGGGGCAACTGCGCCCCATCGACGAGTTGCGAGAACGCTTGCTCAAAGAAGACTTAATCACCGTTCAACAAGATATCGCCCATCTCGAAGATTCGTACCCTGAGCGAGAAGCCCAGGCAAAGGCTTTGGCTGAAGTCTATCAGCGTGAGAAAAATCAGATTTGCTCGCTGCTTCCCATCGAAACGGTTGATCCTGAACTTTTTGATGTCCGCGAAACTGCCAAGCTCAGCGATACGCTTGGCGAAGAACATGCCAAACTCAAAGCACGACTCGATGCTTATAGTGACCGATTAGTCCAGTTAGAAAAGACGATCACGGAGTTGACCACGGCGAGTCAAGCCAACTCGGCAACTCCGCCCGAGCGAAGAGCCGACTTGACGGGACGATTGCTTGAGGAAGCTATTCTCGGTAGCCAAAATCTCCTTTCGGATTTATCCGATGACATTCTGGCTCTGCAGCTAATTCAAGCGCGGGCACGTATCGAAAGCGTGGTTTTGCCCCAAGTCGATCTCACACAAGATCAAGCATTCGAAATTGCCCAAGCCAATCGCCGCGACTTGGCAAATGCGCGAGCCTCATTAGTAGATTCGTGGCGGCTGATTGAGTTCAATGCTGACGACTTGGAAAGCAGTCTCGATGTGACCTTCAGCGGAGATTTGAGAAACCCTGCAGATGGTAACAATCCGCTAGATCTACGCAGCAGTCGTGGTTCACTCCGCGTCGGATTGCAATGGGATGCACCGATCACACGGTTGCAAGAACGTAATACCTATCGTCAAGCGTTGATTGAATTCCAACAAGCAAAACGTAGTTTCTATCGCTTGGAAGACTCGATTTGGCAAGTACTTCGTGGCCAGCTACGCCAATTGCGGGCCAACCAAATCAACTTCGAATTGCAGCGGCAGGCCGTTCGTATTGCTGCGGATCAAATTACCTTCAACGAAGATATTCGACAGCTTCGCGATACCCGCGGACTGGCAAGTGGCCCGACTGCGGCTCGAGACATTATTTTCGCACTCAACGATTTGCTAACTGCACAGAATGCGTTCCTGAATATTTGGGTGAACTATGAAGTCGTGCGACGCAGTTTGGATTTGGACCTTGAGACCATGGAGCTCACACCCGAAGGCCTCTGGATCGATCCAGGCACAATCAGCATGCAAACCGTCGGTTCATCGAGGTCCGGTATGGAGTTCTTGGGATTGGCGGAAGGCATGATAGTGGAAGCGCCGGAGTTCGAACCGATAATGATCCCCATGGAAGAACTGCCAGAACAAATGCTGCCGGAGCCGCTCCCGCCAGAACCCATCCTGCCAGTACCGCTGGTTCGCTAAGCAACATTGTCGCATCCAAACCCGAAAAGGTGTCAGGTACAGATTTCGCTCAAATTACCAAATTGAGATAAACTGTACCTGACACCTTTTCCCAGGCGGTGTCGTGGTCTGTTACCAGAAAGTGGCGTGTGATCTTGGGAGAAATGGATGGTACGCAATGTCTCAGCAGTTACGATCGCCGCACCTGCAAGCAAGGTCTGGACAGCTTTAACTCAACGCGAGTTTGTCAAGCTTTGGCAATTTGGCAGCGAGTTAATAACCGATTGGAATGTCGGCAGCAGCATTCGCTTCAAGACCGTATGGGAACAACAGGTTTTCGAACAATGGGGAACTGTGCTAGAATTTTCGCCAGCGAGCATGCTGCGATACACCCTTTTCGCGCCGCGTCCCGGATTGGCCGATATCCCAGAAAACTACTTTGAAATGAACTACATACTTGCGGAGAACGGTGGTTCGACCGATCTTATCATCGCACAAATCGACAATCGCGAGAATGCGGTGCAAGAAGATCCACAGGACGTTGCTTCAAATCCAATGCTGGCGTCCCTGAAGAACATAGTGGAAAATGTAGTGCTATAATCAGCGCTCACAACCACTTCAAAATTGCAGCATGCATACTACTCTGCAACCAGCAATGGCGACACTTTTTCTCTGGCAGAGGAGCAAGTGTTGACACCGTACGCACCACCAACGGATATCATCGGGCGAAATGCTCCTCGTGTTCTGCCTGGATATTTGGCGAGGATCGCTGCTAGTGTCTTCGCTTTGTGGTTCGTCGCGGTCGCACTGCGAGCCGTGCTGCGGATTTGGCTTGCGTCGACGAAACAGCCTGGGGTGGCAGAGCCAATCAGCATTCTTATCAGCTCGGGAATTTGGCTTGCGATCCTTGGGGCAAGTACAGCATTTTTCTGGCGTCTTGGCAATCATTATCTTCACCCAGAAACACATGGCTTTGGCGTCCTCGACCGTCAAAGCGCCGTGAGAATTCTGCTGCGTCACCAGGATATCGATCTCTCGCAAGTCGATTCCACTAATAGTCTCTACCAAGGCTCTTCATTGCGTGAATTGCTACGAACCTATAGCTCAATGGACCGCGATAAGCATCCGGAACGTCTTGCCAGCCTTTTACTTGCTATGCGTAAGCATGTTGATCGCGCATCAACGTCAAAGCGCTCTTGACGAGAGAACACGGTCATTTCCATCGTTTGCGTCGTCTCCGGAAGGTACCCTAACTGCCCAATGTGCGGGCAGCACGGTTGCCTACTTCCTGAGCACTTATTTGCAAAGTCGATCTGCAATGGCGTGGTTTCTTCCCTTGGAAGGGTTTTTTGACGAATTCTGCTGCTTTGGCACCGTCGGAACAAGGGTTGCTCTAGAGGTGCCTGCAAGTGAATCGTCGCCGAGCTGACTTGGCCGACGTTTGAAACCGCTGTGTATACCGTTTCCAACTGTTGGCGAATGGCACTGGCGTCCGTCCGTCCCCGATTACCTCTTAGTATTTTATATGTCGGTTGGATCTACTTCCGCCAGCAACTCCCGCGTGCTGATTATCAGTGATGATGCCAGTGGCAGGTCGATCTTTCACGAACTTCAAGCCGATGGAACGGTAACACCTCGATTGGTGCACTGGTGTCCAAGGGCTCTGTTGGCTTTAGAGATGTGGCAACCAGCTGTCGTGGTACTCGATGTGGGAGGATCTGTTTCTCCCGCCAAGATTGCCATTTATGAATTGGTCATCGCCGAGCTGCATCCTCAGTGTGCCATGTTGCGGACAACATCGCGCGATGCACAAAGTGGCAAGAGTATTGAATCGTTGAATCGCTCGCTGCTGCAGAGGATTCGCAAGCGACTGATGGAAGATTCGCTGGTAACCTCGACTGATGCGGATGTGTCTGCCTGGATGTTGGGACGCAGCCAAGCCAATATGCAGGTCATCCAAGCGATGCGTCGGCTCTCCTCTTTAGAAGTGCCGGTGTTGATTCAAGGTGAGCCTGGAACGGGGAAGCGGTTGATCGCCCGCATGCTCCACCACGGTTCGATCGGAGGAATGCAGGGGAGCTTGAAACCGGCAGATGGGAAGCCGGTAAGTGGGAAACAAGTGGACCGTACCCAGGGTCCGCTCAAGCTTGTTCAATGTGATGCGATGAGTGAATCGGCTCTAGATTCGCTGCTGTTTGGAAGCCGCATGTCGCAAGAGCCTGGTTTGCTCGAAACGTGCAGCCAGGGGACCATCGTGCTGCAAGAGTTGGCAGCGATTAGTCCGGCGATTCAATTGCGGTTATTGGATCGCATGCGAGCCACTCGTTTTCAATCGACCTCTAGTGGTGGCCCGGCACTGATTTTCACCACGTCTCAAGACTTGGGGCGGTTGGTGGCGAGCCGACGTGTGCGTGCCGATCTCTTTTACGAATTGAGCGCATATTTGATTGGTCTATCGCCATTGCGGCATCGCAGCACGGACATTCCGATTCTGGTAGATCATTACCTCAATAGTGTGGCGCCTGTATTGGAAGCCAGTGGTCATATTTCACTCCGGTTATCCGCTGCGCAGCTCGATCGTCTAACGCAATTTTCTTGGCCAGGAAATTTAACCCAATTGCGGCAAGTTTTGTTGCGAGCGGTCTTAGCAAATGCGACTCGTCCACTCACCGATCATCACCTCTGGCAACTCATGCATCAGCGAGGTTCGAACAATGGCACTAAGGGGTATTCAAGTCCATCGCTCCATTCTCCGCCTCACACTTCACCACTAAGCGATCGGGAATCAGTATTGAACGCCGTTTCGTCCGCTCCGGTACCAAGTCTAAGCGTCACTTCGGCGTATCCCAATCCAATCGGATCCAAGAGTCCAGTGACAACTCCGTCGCGATTGGACGGCGAATCCTTGTCATCGAAGAATGGATTGACTCGCGCGTCGGACCCGAGTCAGTGGACTGAGTTGGTCGATCGATTTGCTAGTGAGGGTGCTTCCAACTTGTATGCGCGAGCCTTGGAACAATTTGAACGGGGGCTTCTGAGTGAAGTGCTGGGTCGCACCGGGGGCGATCTCAATGGCTCAGCCCGCCTGTTGGGTATGACTCGTGTCAGCCTGAAAAATAAGATCCAGGCTTTGGCGATACCGCTGCCTGTCCCCCCCGTCAGTACTCAAAAGTCAGATGTTTAACAGGGTTGGCTTGGTCTAACCCTTGCTATCAGCGTATGATCGAAGAGATCGGTTGTCGACTTGCCTGATATGCCTCACCTGATTTCGTAAGCATTGTGAATCTTCTTCCCGCTGAAATTGCAGTATCTTCGTCGGCCGCACTGCGGCTTGTCGATAGTTTCGGACGCGTGCATGACAGCCTTCGCTTGAGCGTGACGGATCGCTGCAATTTGCGCTGCTTATATTGTATGCCCGAGTCGGCGGATGATTTTCAGGACGCCGATACACTGTTATCGTTCGATCATATCACGAGAGTCGTGCGAGTATTGGCCGCCGCTGGTGTAACGAAAGTGCGAATAACAGGCGGCGAGCCCACGCTCCGATCCCGATTACCAGAGTTGTTGGCTCGTTTGGCCGAGATCGAACGCATTGTTGAGCTAACGATGACTACCAATGGCATGCGGATGGATTCGCTGGCGGAACCCCTGCACGCAGCCGGTTTGAAGCGAGTCAACATTAGCCTCGATGCCCTCACTGATGAGGCGTTTTTTCGTATCACACGCCGCAGGGGACTGGAACGAGTCCTGGCAGGAATCGACGCGACTCTCAATGCAGGATTCGAGTCAGTACGATTGAATGCCTTGGCTATCCGAGAGATCAACGAGGAGCAGATTTTGCCTCTCGCTCGCTTCGCGAAAGATCGCCATTTGACCTTGCGGTTTATCGAATATATGCCACTGGGAGGTGACCGGACTTGGAAATCCGAGCAAGTCCTATCCGGTGCCCAAGTTCGCGAAATGATCGAACGTGAATTTGGTCCACTAATCGCTATACCTAGACCCCATCCGTCGCAACCCTCTACCGATTTTCAGTATGGGGATGGGACGGCGTCGATTGGTTTCATCAATCCAGTGTCGGAACCGTTCTGTGGTGCCTGCAATCGACTAAGGTTGACGGCAGCCGGGGCGCTGCGCAACTGTCTCTTCTCACATCGTGAATGGGATCTATCCCAACTGCTGGTGGCGAACGCTGACGATGATAGTGTTCTGCATACCATTCGACAGTGTTTGCACGCCAAAGAAGCAGGCCACCTCATTACTGAACCCTCGTTTCGCCAACCGGATCGACCCATGTATCAGATTGGCGGTTAACGATGACCATGCAGAATAGCCGCGCCGCGGTGAGAACCGTCTAGTCCATGATTAGGTCGCTGGATGCTTCCAGGGCTCGCGATAGGGTCGAATCAACAGTTGATTCGCCTCGTCATCCCCTACGATCCGATGGGCAGCTGCATCCCAAGTAAAGCTTCTCCCTAGACGCTGCGAATGGTTAGCCAGGATACAGGCAGCGGAAGAGATGTGCCCCTGTTCGATATCGGCAACAGGCTTCTGACGCGACTGGACGCAATCCAGGAAGTTTTTCATGTGACCTCGAATGGCCGAGGCAACATGCAATTCCAGATTCCATTTCTTTTGATCCTCCAGGTCGGTGGGATATTTGTCCGTTTCGATCACCGCTTCGCCATGCAGTGCTTTGCCTCCTCCCTGAGGAATGAAGTCGTATTGATTGACGCTCATTTTGAGCGTCCCCTTGTTGCCATAAATGGTTGCACCCCATGGATACTGCGGGTCCGGAGCGGCACCCCAACTGCGATGGGTCCAAACGACATCGAGATCTTCAAATTCAAATGTTGCCGTTTGCGTATCTGTGGTATTCGCCTTGGCTTCAGTTTGCACAAAGATCCCGCCGCTGCTGGAGACGCGTTTGGGCCAAGGCAAGTTTAGAGACCAACGGACCAGATCCAACATATGCACGCACATATCGCCAACGATCCCGTTGCTGTATTCAGTAAACGCCCGCCAAGATCGAGGATGAACCATTTCATTGTACGGTCGCATCGGAGCAGGGCCCGTCCACATGTCATAATCAAGATAACTGGGTGGTGTGGAATCGGGTGGGTTTTGCTGGGATCGCATGTGGTAATAGCAATAGACTTCCGCATGTGCCACATCGCCGAGCAAGCCCGCATCAATGACTCGTTCCTTCGCCTCAATCAAATGCGGAGTACTGCGGCGCTGGGTACCCACTTGAACCACGCGGCCCGTTTTGCGGGCCGCATCGAGCATTGCTTTGCTCTCTAGTACATCGATAGCAGTTGGTTTCTGTACCCAAACATCGGCACCCGATTCCACTGCAGCAATCATTGGCAATGCGTGCCAATGATCGGGCGTATCGACGAGCACAATATCAAGGTCTTTCTCTTTCAGCATGTCTCGATAATCAGCATACGTGCGCGGTAGTTGTTTGCTGATTTGACGTGTGGCAACAAGCTCCGCAGCCTCAGTCAACATTCTTGTATCGACATCACACAATGACACAACCTCGATCGGCGCAACATGCATCATTTGCAACAAATCGCATTTGCCATACCAGCCAGGACCAATCAAGCCCACACGCGGCCGAGTCTCTGCGGCAGTTGCATATGCCCGAGTCGAAATCGCTGCCATTGTTGCTGCGGCAGCACTCGCTTTGATAAAGTCGCGTCGTTTCATGGTCATGTCTTCGTTGATGGGATAATTGCGAATACTAGTTGGTGCTCTCGGATGTCGGCTTCAGGGTCAAACGATGCACTGACGAACCGCGTCGCGCAAGCCAGTCAAAGGATCTCGCGTCGGAATGAACTCGTGCGCGAAGAATCCATCAAAGCCAGTTTCAGCAATGGCGCGAGCAATGGGCGGATAAAGCAACTCCTGCTGATCGTCCAGCTCGTGACGCCCCGGATTGCCAGCAGTGTGATAGTGTCCAAAGTACTGATGATCCCGTTGAATCGTCCGAATGATATCACCTTCCATAATTTGCATGTGGTAGATGTCATACAGCAATTTGAAGTTATTACTGCCAACTCGCTTGCAAAGCTCCACGCCCCACGTTGTGTTGTCGCACATATAGTCAGCATGATCGACTTTGCTATTCAATAATTCCATATTGAGGATCACTCCCTTTGCTTCCGCAACTGGGACAATCTTCTTGAGCGCATCGACGCAATTATTCATTCCCGCTTCGCGATCGATACCACGACCATTCCCAGAGAAAGTAATCACGTTGCGCCAACCTTCGGCTGCGGTGGCTTCGATAGCCGCATGAAGTTTCTCTAACGCCATGTCGTGATACTTGGGATCGCACAAGCCATCGGAAAGTGGATGCGAGGTGACCATGGTACAAACGAGCCCATGCTTCTTAAGCGTGACAAAGTCTTCAGGGCCCAATAGGTCGATACCCACCATGCCCATCGCGGCAACTTCTTTTGCTAACTCTTCCACTGAGAGTTTGCCAAAGCACCACTTGCAAACCGATTGGTTCAATCGACCTTGCTTGCTATCCACCGTGGCAGTCTCAATCACTTCTTCGCTACCCGTTGACGTTTCGCGGCTTAGTCCTTCGCGGCTAGCACCCAGGGCCAGTGCACCTCCCGCTGCTGCCGCAAGGGCTGCGCGACGACTAACTGCCGATGTCGATTGAGCTGGATGCGCTCCGGATTGATTCTGTCGCTGTGCTTCAGCCATGCTGAGTTCCTTTCAAGTCTTGGATCAAATTCATAGGGTATGGGGGGATTGCCGTTAATCATAGTCGTAAATAGTCGCCCATAGTTGCCTTTCGCTCCGCGAAAGTAGCGTAAAACATTCCGAAAACAACGCTACTTTCGCGGAGCGAAAGGCAACTATGGGCGAAAAGCAACGCTACTTTCACGGATAGGCTGTGAATTAATTAATCGAAGGCAATAATAGTCGCCTTTCGCTCCGCGAAAGTTCTGAAAAAGCAGCGAATACCAACGCTACTTTCGCGGAGCGAAAGGCGACTATGGGCGAAAAACGACGCTACTTTCGCGGAGCGAAAGGCAACTATGGCGAAAATCGCTTAACCCATCAGAACGGGCATCATCACGTCAGCAGCATTGATGATGCGAACGTTTGTGCACCTCTCCAGATAGAATTGTCGAGGTTCCTCGCGGCAAAGGCATAGTGCTAGGAAGCGGGCGCTGCTCAGAAACCGAATCGGGCTGACCACTCTCCGACTTATCACACCTTTACTGTCCTGATAGTCCATTTCGACAACCCATTGGTCGGGGTTTTGCATGGCTCGACGTAGTGTGGACTGGATCATCGTGATTGGTTTTCCCTATGGGCTGGTGATTCAACCTCTAACGAAAACAAGTATCGATGCAGGGTCGGACACGTTAGGTCAAAGCGAGCAGGAATTGACAAATTTTTTTCCACGCCCTTCCATCCCAACCCCTTTCGGACCGCTTTTGCCCAGATTGAGTACAATCGACCCTCGAGTCGTCTTGAATGGGCATACTGGTCGACCGCCCCATTCAAACTTGGTTCATGAAATCCCACCGCAAGCGAGCCTCTCCGATGAATTTCTCCCCCCTTCATGCGTCTGTCCGCCATACAAATAATCGCCATTTAAACAATCGCCGCGAATTCCTTGGGCAAGTCGCGATCGGTGCGATGGGGACGTCGCTGGCGCTAAACGCGGCAGTCGGATTTGCCCATCAGCCCGCCGAGCTGAACTTACCGACCGAATTGATCATTGATACCCATCAACATTTGTGGAGCATGCAACAAATGACGCCTCCCTGGTTAAGCGAGGCCAATGATGTATTGAAGCATGAATATGGTGTGGCTCAATATCGGCAAGCGATCGGTAAACTCAACATGCGAGCGATCTATATGGAAGTCGACGTGGCACCGGCCGATCATGTGGCTGAAGCAAAACAAATCGTCGAACTCATCGATCAACCTCAATCGATGACGCAGGCCGCCGTCATTGGGGGCCGACCAAGCGATAACGGCTTTGGTGGTTATCTTGATACTGCTGCAAGTTCACCCCATGTGAAGGGCGTTCGACAGGTATTGCATGGCGAGCAGACTCCCCCTGGATATTGTCTGCAAGGGGACTTCATTCGCGGCATTCGCGAACTGGGTAAACGAGGACTGATGTATGATATTTGCATTCGACCCACTGAGCTCATGGATGCAGCCGAGTTGGTACGTCGTGTTCCCGAAACCTATTTTATCCTTGATCATTGCGGGAACGCAGACGTCAACGCGTTTCGACATGACAATCCTACGCCGACACATGATGCTGATCAGTGGCGCCGTGGAATCGAGGCGCTTGCGGCGCTGCCTAATGTCAGTTGCAAAATCTCGGGCATCGTTGCCAGGGCGGAGCAAGGATGGCAGCCTGAAGATCTGAAGCAAGTCGTTAATCACTGTCTAGCTGCGTTCGGTCCCGAGCGAGTTGTTTTTGGCAGCGACTGGCCCGTGTGTCTGTTGGGTTCACCGTTGCAGCCTTGGGTATCCGCTTTGCACGAAATTATTCAAACAAAGCCGGCCGAACATCAAAGCATGCTGTGGAGCGAAAATGCGAAACGCATCTATAAACTTGTCTGATCGCAGCTAGCGTCCGCCGTAGCCGTTATCCAAGAATGGCCTCAATCACTCGTCCCCCTACGTCCGTCAAGCTCTCATCGCGACCTTGATGGAAGTAGGTTAGCAATTCGTGATCGAGGCCCATCATATGCAGAATGGTGGCGTGCAAGTCATGCAAATGAACTTTGTCTTGCACCGCTTCAAAACCAAATTCGTCCGTGGCGCCATAGTTCATCCCGCCCCGTACTCCAGCACCGGCCAGCCACATGGAGAAACCGTAGGGATTGTGGTTGCGCCCCGGTGCACCTTGACCTTCGCTGAAGGGCATTCGTCCGAATTCTCCGCCCCAGATGACCAGGGTCTCATCGAGCATGCCACGTTGTTCCAAGTCCGCTAGCAAGGCGGCAATAGGCTGATCAACTTCAGCACTGTGACGACCGTGATTCTTCTCAATGCTCTCGTGAGCATCCCATGTCTCTTCCAGATGTCCGCCACCCGAGTAGAGCTGAATGTATCGTACGCCACGCTCAATGAGCCGACGGGCGATCAGACAGTTCCGACCGTACTCGTCCGTGGGATCTTTGCCGACTCCGTACATCTCCAGAGTTTCTTGGCTCTCTTGAGATAAATCCACCGCGTCGGGCGCACTGCTCTGCATGCGAAAAGCTAGTTCATAAGAATTGATTCTGGAGGCGAGATCTTGTCCTCCTGCTTGGTTGAAAATTTGTCGTTCGGCCAAGTGACGTTGGTTCAATTGCGCGATCAAATCGAGCTGCGTGCGCTGCATATCTCGCGTGATGTGTGCGGGTCCGCGGAGGTCCAAAATAGGATCACCACTCGGTCGAAACAGCGTGCCTGAATAGGTCGCAGGCATGAATCCACTGGACCAATTGGGTTGTCCTCCGATTGGACCACCACGTTTATCCAACATGACAACATAACCAGGTAGGCTCTCGTTCTCGCTGCCCAGTCCGTATACACACCAGCTACCCAGCGAAGGCCGGCCGATCAATGTTTTGCCCGTATTCATGGCAACTAACGCTGAGCCATGTGCATGACTATCGGTATGACATGAATTGAGAACACACAACTTGTCGGCGTGTTTCCGTACTTCAGGAAAATAATCCGAGACCAGCAAACCACTCTCCCCTCCTGGCCGGAAGGGACGCCAAGCCGGGGTCAAGTATCCCATCTGGCGTCCACCAGAGTTGATGAACTTTTTGTCCTCTGGTAGCGATTTTCCCGAATATTTTTCCAGTTCGGGCTTGTAGTCAAACGTGTCGACTTGGCTTGGCGCACCGTTCATCATCAGAAAAATGCATGCTTTGGCACGCGGTGCGAAATGCGGGCTTTTGGGTGAGGTGGGATTGATAGCCGCTTCCGGCGATTTTTCTGAGGAGTCATCACCGCTGGCCTGTTGCGACCGAAATCCGTCTTGCGCCAGCAGACTGGCCAAAGCGACTCCAGCGAATCCGCCGCCCATTTGCCAGACGAATTCACGCCGCGATTGACCACAAGGATAGTATTTTTTGGAAGTCATTACTGAATGCCCCGTTCAATCAACATAGAAAAATTCGTTGGAATTAAATAAGCCTACGCAGAGCGAAGCAAAGCATAACGCTTCCGGCTGCGCTGCCTGACCCTCCACATCCGACTGAGCAAAGTCCGACTGAGCAAATACGGGTAGTTGTGTTTGTAGGTAGCGTACCGCGAGCTGCACTTCATCGGCGCGCGGCGACCTCGCATACACTCGCAGCCAAAGGGCTTCAATGCGATCTTTCCATTCCCCGTGTTCGCTCAGAATTTGTTCAGCCAAATGGAGTCCGCGTTGATGAATGAACGGATTGTTTAACATGACCAACGCTTGCGGTGCGACCGTTGTAATGTCGCGCTGACCGCAGGGTTGTGTTACGTCGCACAAGTCAAAGGCTGTCATCATAGGTGACAGCAGTCCTCGTTTCGTAAACATATAAATGCTGCGACGATGCTGTTCTGATTCAGGTGAGGCGGTCCAAGCAGCAGATTTCTGCGAAAGTCCTTCCAATGCCTCTGGGCTTACTGTTTCACGAAAACTTGGTCCACCCAGTTGTTGATCCAACTCGCCCGATGCGAAGAGCAGCGTGTCTCGAAGTGCCTCAGCGTCTAGACGACGGCGTTCCGCCCGCCACCAAAACCGATTGCCTGCATCCACGAGATTGTATTGCTCAGCTTCTGAATTCAATGTCGATTGACAGTAGGTCTCGCTCATCAGCATCAGTTTGTGTAGGGGCTTGAGTCGCCAACTATTATCCATTAATTCAGTTGCCAACCAGTCCAGTAATTCGGGATGGGTCGGTTGTTCTCCGGTAAAGCCAAAGTTATTGGGTGTGCGAACCAGTCCTTGGCCAAAATAATGCAACCAGAGTCGATTGACGATAACGCGAGCCGTTAGAGGATTGGCCGGATCGATGATCCATTCTGCTAGACGAAGTCTTCGCTGGGTTGTTTTAACATTCGAATCGACAGGAGCGAAATCCCGCGATAAGTCTGTGATCATCGACAGCGTGCCTGGCGCGACTTCTTGTTGAGCTTGATCGCGTTCGCCGTTCTTCAATAACCTCAGCGGTGAGGGTTGATTCGTGATATCGGTCCAGCCCAACACGTTGGCAATTCCCAGCTCGCTTTCATTAGGGCCACCCAACCATTCGCGATCTCTGGCAGCAATAGGTCCCGCCCAAAACGCCCCGGCCATTCGATAATAATCTTCTTGATAAATGGGATCGAACTTGTGGTCATGGCAACGGGCGCATTTTACGGTCATTCCCAAGAACGCCGTGGAAGTGACATGGACCAAGTCTTCCAAGCGATCATAGACATAGTCCTCAGGATCATTGGGTTCATCATTCCAAGTTCCCAGACGCAACATGCCGGTCGCAATCACGGTTTGTTCATTGCGCTCGGGCAGCTCGTCTCCAGCCAGTTGCTCCAGCACAAAACGATCGTAGGGTTTATCCTCATTCAATGACTGAATCACCCAATCGCGATACTTCCAAGCAAAGGCCTTTTCTTGGTCACGTTCGTATCCACTGGTTTCAGCAAAACGAACAACATCCAACCAATGGCGCGCCCATCGTTGTCCGTATTGAGGAGTTTGTAACAAGTCATCGACAACCTTTTCCCAAGCATCTGGGGAATCGTCGGCAAGGAACGCAGCAACTTGTTGATCGTTGGGCGGTAAGCCAATTACATCGTAGTACGCTCGACGCAGAAGTAGTGCTTTTTCTGCGCGTGGTGCCGATTTCATATTTTCAGAACGCAATTTCGCACCGATAAACGCATCGATGGCATTGATCGCGGGGGCACTGGAGTCGTTGTTGGCGTAATCAGCAGGCAAGGAGGGGCGTGTGATTTTTGTCAGGGACCACCAATTTCGACCGGCTCTTACAGCGCTGGTTCGTTCGTACAGTTCTAAGCGTCGATTTTCAGGCCAAGGTGCACCGCGTAGCAGCCATGCTTCGAAAGTTGCGATTACATCGTCATCCAGCTTTTGTGATCGTCCTTGTTTGATGGGTGGCATTTCACCATCATGGATTCTCGCTAACAAAGAACTGTCTTTTGGATCATCCTCGTCAATCGACGCTCCGGAATCTCCGCCCCTTAACAGGCCATTCTGCGTCGCCAGTGAGAGTCCACCGGAAGGCGTCTTCTCTTGGTGGCATTCCAGGCAATGCATCACCAGCAGTGGAGCAACCTGTTGCTCAAAAAACTGATCATCAGTCGATTCTGCATCGATTGCGAGAGCAGGTTCGGCGGCAATGGCAAAATGTGGTAGCGCCGTTGCGACAAACAAGCTGGCCAGTGGGATCACGAGCCAGCGATTTTTGGAAGGGTGCATGTTGAGGTTTTTCCTCGGGCGGGCGGGGCGAGTCAGCATCCGCTCACTAACTCGGCATCCCATCATACCCGCTAGCCAGTTGCGTTAACAGCAAATAATAGTCCCGAGTACTAGTCGCCTATTTCTCCGTCCGGCACACTACTTTTCTGCTTGCATCTGATGAAATTCTCTCCAAGAGATCAGGCGAATCCCTTTGTCCTGGAGCTTTTCTCGATAGCTTTTGTCGCTAAAGAGACGGCGGTCTTGGTCCCTGCGAACGGCGCTTGAGGTAATACCGCGTAGCTCTTGGTCGTCATATCCGCAGTGAATGATCAATTGAGTAACGCCCTCTGGCAGCGACTGCAGGGCGGTGGAGTATTCTTGCTCGCGTTCCTTCAACACATCGCCACCATAAAACTGGAGAAGTCCGTCGAGCAACGGGAGTCCCTTGCTCTTGAGCTGTGGTAGAGCTGTATCAAATTTCTCTGCCAATGCGGGATAGGCGTCCCTCGTGGGTTGGTCCATCTGGCTGAGGAAGAGAATGGGCAGGTTGTAATCAAGTCCCAGTTGTACATAGACCTCGACAAGATCAGGCCGGCTCATCACTGCGCCCATATGAGTATCGAGGTGGCTGAGAGGAACTCCAAAAGCGATGGCCCGCTCAATCTGTGCACGCAGTTCAATGTCAACCTCAGCAGCGACTACGTTTTCGCGGACTTGATCGACATTGTCCCAAAGGTATCCTTCGCTGTCGATCAGACTGGGGACTTTTTCTCGTGGTGCGACAGGCCCCCAGCGATAGACGTCCCATTCCGAGGTTAACGTCAAGTGAATGCCATAATCGAACTGTGGGTGCCCTTTAGCGTATTGGGCAAACTCCTTAAACCAAGGGCAGGGGACCATGATGCTGGCCGATGTCACTACACCACTCTCCAGCCCTTCGATCGTGGCTCGATTTACGCTATGTGACATCCCTGCATCGTCTGCGTGAATAATTAAATAGCGATCGTCTGCCATGAGTTTGGCATGCCCGACAGGAAACAGGATGATTGCCAGCAGCAGAGGAAAAGTGAATCGAAAGGTCAGCATGAGTGGTTGTGGTTTAGAGTTCATCACAATGGAACGGGCGGAGGTAAGTAGGTAGGCGCGTTGGGTCCAACGGGTAAGCCGAGCAAAAAGACCCAAACATAAAAAAAGATGGTCCATACAACAATAAATATAACCGAGTAGGGCAACATCAGGCTGATGATTGAGCCCATGCCAAACTTGCGATCATAGCGAGCTGCAAAAACAAAGATCATTCCAAAGTAAGACATCATCGGGCTGATAACGTTGGTGCAAGAATCTCCGATGCGATAAGCCGCTTGAATCACCTCGGGACTATAACCGACCAGGGGTGCGATCTGCCTGATGCGTCTGCGGTGACACTCATGACGCTGCGTCCAAGTTGATAAGGTTGCTGACAGTCGATTTTGTCGCAAGCCAAGTCTCATAAACCGCATCCCAGATTCCACTCAGCAGAAGGCAGCGAA
>JBGTBJ010000147.1:0-5596 GCA_041749395.1 Pirellulaceae bacterium | reverse complement strand
TCAATCTGCCGCGGGTCTTCTTGAACAGGGGCTTAAATGTTGGCTAACCCACAAGCCGCCAACATCTCTCGCGAACTGCCTGCCGACTCGCCTCTGTCAGCTTCCAGCCACTGACGCAACATCTAATCCTTAATGTGTTATTCGCCTTGTGGTATCGAAATTCCGAGTCGCGAGTTGTCGGCTAGGAACGATCGAAGGATGCTCGCCAAACCACTAATGATTCCAAACAATCCACCAATGTAGCTGAAGTTGTGCATCGTAACAGCACGGCGAAATGAGGCGGCATCAGCGATCGTGGCATTTCGAAATACAAACGCGTCGGACGGATCCGTGTGAATTACCAAATACGCAATACACAAAGCAGTCAATCCCGTGATCATTGTTGTGCACAAAACGACAAGGAACGATCGAAGCACGGCCACAATATAGCCCCGCGTGTCGCGTACAAGCATGCCAGCCGGAATGAGAAAAAAACCGATGGCGATCCCCATCCACCATGACGCTTGCCAGCCAACAAACGCAGCACCGAATCGGTCATAGAAGTGAGGTGCGATGTTGAATTGTTCGAACTTGAATTTCGTGAAATACTCAGCTGAGACAGAGAAGGAGATCTGATTGTGCATCGCACCGTAAATTCCGGAGAGCAGGCACGCCAACGCGAACAGGCACGGTACGGAAAGGGTCCTAATCACGTATCCACATTCAATAGAATAACGACCAAAATCACGCGGTTGCGGCCGAGTGTCTTACCATCAGGAAACTCGCGACTCGCGTGCTCAGGGCGAATAGAGCGGCTGCTCCCGACTTTAGGATAGGGTTTGTATTCCCTGTTGGCCCCCGGTTTCCTATGGTGGTGTCACAATATTCTATCCGTGGTCCGTTGCAGGCCGCCCCCTCTCAGAACCGGAAGTGCGCCTTTAACGCATCCAGTTCCCAGCTAACACCGCTCACCGTCACTTCCGCACATTATCTGCAACACGCTTACGCTTCAATACAGGACTTCGGCCAATCTAATATGCCTTATACCTATACTGCAAAACTCAATACTGGGCTTCTTGCTAGGAACTACCCTGGCGGGATCTACCCCCGCTCGTCATCAAACCATTTCCAGTCCGCACGTACATTGCATGGTTCGGCGTCTGCGGCCTGATTCGTGTCGCGTGATCGACCATGAACGGCCGATCACGCGATCACTGATGACTACGGGTTGTGCTGCCAGATCGCGGTCACCGTACACCGATGTTTGCGCACGGTGCCGCCCGGCCCTTCACGCCAGTTTTTCTGTTGGAAGTTCTCGAGACGCAAGAACTCGTAGGTTCCCGCAGTACCGTACTCATCATCGTGGTCCGCTTGGCCAGCGCGCTTGGCGTCGTCCGCAATGGACCCTTGATCGTGCGACCGAACCCCATCGTGTCTAAAAAACGTTTGCTCTTCAGCCATCGTCAATACTCCCGCCGCTAAGGTTGGTTGCTCGGCGAGAGCAGCGGCCTCTCGTCGCCGAACTCTTAATTAACCCAGGATCAGCCGGGTAGTAATACGGATTCGAGCAGATTGACTAGTATCGAAAAGCGCTCAACACTGGAGTCAACTTGCCTTAAATGATGCAAACCTTTGGCGGTGTGTGCGCAAGTGCACTCGTGCATTTGCTCGTTACTAATTGCTCCGATTGACCCTATGCATTGAACATTCCTTTTATGGGATGTGACATAGAGTCATCAGAAACACATTTCGCTGGAAGTAATCCGCAAGACGCAAAATTGTCGCACTAGCATCTATATGGCAATCCATTTCCAAAATTGGTCTTAAATCTGACAACTTTCTCAATAAAATCTGGCGATGCAATTGAACCAGGTATGCTCCTCGTAAAATCGCATACAAATATAGCGCCCGAAGGAAACGCTCCCTCTTCCGCCCCCGGCGACTGGACAGACAGGCTGAGGGCCAAGCGGAATCCGCCGCCGTTCGGACGGAACGTTTGGTCGATCGCGCTGGGGTATGCCGTCCGGCAAAACGCTGCAGCGCTGGACCAACTGCCGCCACGGTGCCCGAGCCCTAATAATCACTTCGCGGGTCTACTAAGCCAGAGTCTTCATAAGCGCCACCCTACCAATCATGAGTCCACTCAGGCAGGTTGCCATGCAGGTTGCAAAGACCGCGAATTCCGGAACGCAGTTCTCGCGGCGATCTTGCCGAGATCGTCTATGGTCGATGGTGCGGGAGTGGCAGCGACCAGTAGACACTAGTCCAGTTTGTTGACGATTAGTCCTTCGGCCGTCGCAAGTGGAACGATCAGGAGTTGGTCAACCAATTGATCGAGCCGCTAGAGAAATCGTCCGTTTTGGATAAGAACATCGAAACTAATGAACCGCTAAGCTGGCTCGTTTCGTTCTTCGCGAAGCGTGGCGGGAAAGAAGCGTTCAATCGCATTGAACTCGCTGACCAGTATTTGTTAGTTGATCGCTGCTGCTTGCGTCTAAGGAAATCATTATTTTTCTGCGCAGGGTTGAACCCTCAGCCGCCATTTCGACCGAAATTAAAGTCCTACATATCGTAATTCATGAGCAATTTTTCAGCACAAGCGTCGTACGGGATTCATGGCTATATGGCACTTACAGCGACTCACGGCTCCGACGAAGCGATGAGTTCCAACTCTTGCTTTAATTGTGCAACCCATTTCTGAATTCTCTGCTCTCCCATCCGACGTTGCTTGACTTGATCGAGCACAGCGCCGGGAAACTTCCCATCGGTCAGAAGTGGTTTGCACAATTCATAATCGTATGTTTCGTTAATTAGCACGTCGCCGATTAGATTTGCGTTCAATCTCAGGGCAAGATCTCGTAGGTGCAAAATGGCTCCTGCGAAAGATTTGGGATGGTGTTTGACATCTCCTAAAGTGAAAACTGCAACTGGCTGCCTCGACCAGTCCACTCCAAATTCAATGAAACGAGTCGACCATTTCTCCCAGAGATGATGCCATTCGCCGACACCATAAGTCGGCGATCCAAAGACAACCAACTTGCATTCTTTGATGCCGTCCAAGCCATCTCTCAGGTCGTATGCTTCGCCGGAGAGCGGAAAAAATTCGCTGACGAGTTCCAAAGCGATTTTTCTTGTGCGTCCAGACGTAGAGGCATAAAGAACTATTACGTCAGCCACGGTTAGGCCATGCCAATATTGTGTTTGGCTCTCTGAAACGCGGCATTCCAACCAGGCAACGGATAAACCGCGAGGAAGTAGTTAATGCCGTAACACATGCTGGGCTTTGACTGTGGATACTCTTCTGCAATCTTGATGATCAACTCTTTGACGAGCCTCGTATGCTCAAGATCTGCGGTCGAGTGGTAGTCTACGAATTCTGTCGAATTGTCTTGAAATCCCTTTTCACGAAGGATTCCTTTTACCATCTCTGACACAATCGGTGTCAAGCCCTCAAAAGGGTACAGGGCACCAAGATAAGCAAACGGGTCTCGCATGTGAGCAAGCATACGCCACACCGCAGCTGTAGAAAATGCAGTGGGACTCATGCGGCGGCGGCGGGCGAACTCTTCATCTCCTCCCAGACCTATAAAATCTCGCAATGCCATTTCGCCATGATTGAATTCTTCGACTTGATGGTGGATCATTTCCTCAAACACATCCACATCCAATGTTCGTGGCATCTGAGCAATGACTGCAATGGTCGCCTCGATAACATCCGGCTGATACATGACGATTTCCAGGTAGATTTGTTTCATCGTCTCCTGAATCAGCTTTGGGTCCGTCTCAGGATTTGACAGTACTTTCCAAAGTTCGCATTGCCTGAACTCCGACAACACATCTTGAATTCGACGATCTAAGAACTCCATCACTTCCGATGCTGAGAGATCACTTGGATCGAAACCAAAATCGTCTCGGCAGGCGACTCTATCGGGGTGTGCGAGTATATAAGGATGCAGTGTCGTAGGCATGAAAATCACTTTCTGTCAGGAGTGGTAGATACAAAGATTCCAATACGCTGGCCCCAGGCAACAAGTGGGGAGCCAATTGATTTCAGGTATTCAATATCCTCGAGATTGAGACGCATCACACTGACATCACCGTACTCACGGTGCGCGACGCGATGGATGGCGCGGTATCCAATCTGTTCGAAAAGGTTTACGACTAGATCATTGAATTCGTAGTGGTCGCATTTTATCCCTATTCAAAAATACATGAACATTCTTGGCGATCATTTGCTTACCTGCGACTTGCGAATTCTGGAAAACATATGCTCGAACTTGCGAATAGCACTGGCAAATGAACTTAGTAGTATCTATTTTCGCCGCGGGAAAAATTACTCCATTAGCCTACTTCTTCCATTTGACGTCCGAATCTTGACTCTTCTGGATTATGTTTCATCCTGGATTGTGCCAGTCACAGATTTGAAATGTTGGTGAGCCAAGAATAACAGAATGGTAGCGCTAAGAATGTGGAATAATCTTAATCCTCAGCGCGAAAAGCTCAACCTCAAATGGAGCCCATTCGTGCTCAAAAGAAGGTGTGAGTTTTCAGATTTTACGAAGGACGATACATTAGCAATGCAGCAGCGCGAATGGTACCCCATTTTCTATTAGATCTTATAGTTTAGTCGTGCTTTAGCACGGCGAAATGCTGCGTTCCAGAGAGGCATCGGGTATACGGCTAAATAATACTCTATGCCGTAACAGATACTTGTCTTCGACTCCGAATACTGTTCGGTGACTCCCATAATCAGTTCTCTAATTTGCCTCGCGTGTTCAATATCAGCGACAGCATGGTGTTCGACGAATTCCGTTTGATTAGTTAAGAAACCACGGTTCCTGAGGTAACCTTTCACCATGTTTGACACAATCGGAGTTAGGGCTTCGAAGGGATACAGCGCACCCAGGTACGCGAACGGGTCCCTCATGTGAACCAGCATCCTCCACGCCGATGCTGCACCAAATGCTGTAGGACTCACTCGGCGATTTCGAGCGTAAGAATCATCTCCACCCATTCCAATAAAGTCTCGCAACATCATCTCGCCATGATCAAACTCTTCGACTTGATGATGGAGCATTTCATCGAAAGTTGTAACATCCAGAGACCGAGGCATTTGAGCAATGCACGCAATTCCGCATTCAACGATCTCCTCTTGGTACATGACGGTTTCCAGATAAATCTCTTTCATAATTTCGCGCAGAAGATCATCGGGTGTCTCAGGATTCGTGGTAACCTGCCACAGCTCGCTCGACTCAAGTTCTTTGATTACATCCTGAGTTCTCTTATCGAGGAATTCCATGATTTGATTAGGAGTCTGTTCATCGGGATTAAACCCGAAATCGTCAGGTTCGGCTTTTCGATTTGCGTGACTCATCGCGTATGTTTGCTTTGTGGTCTTCAAGGTAAGTTCCTTTCATTCAGTAAGAATTCATTCCGCGTGATATGCCAAGTTGCGCTTCGGCAACAAGAGGTGAACCGGGTGCGATCTGCCTGATGCGTCTGCGGTGACACTCATGACGCTGCGTCCAAGTTGATAAGGTTGCTGACAGTCGATTTTGTCGCAAGCCAAGTCTCATAAACCGCATCCCAGATTCCACTCAGCAGAAGGCAGCGAAGC
>JBGTBJ010000146.1:0-16560 GCA_041749395.1 Pirellulaceae bacterium | reverse complement strand
GGCATAGCGAACCTCCAATCGATTCCAGGAAACGGAAACAACAGAGGCGAAAGAAAGATTCGCTTCGCGATTCAGCACCGACTGCCATCAGTGCAAAATTGATTTACCAGCACGACTTTTCGGACAACTTCTCGGACAGAGCTGATTTTAGCAGAAGTCGAATCGTCGTAAGTCCTTACCCAGCAACAGTACACCCGGAGGGATTCGAACCCCCAACCCTCGGTTCCGAAGACCGATGCGCTATCCAATTGTGCCACGGGTGCGTTTTTGGGTGGTCGCTGGTCTTTAGCCTTTCATTCACGGCTGACCGACGACTCACTTAAACGAAAAAATATCCCATTACGCTGGCATGTGCAAGGGTCCGCGGCTCAGTTGGCGTTAGACCGTTTGGCGGCAAGGCATTGGCAGGTGGGTTTGGGGAAGGCTGCGCTGGTAAGATGAGCGATAGATGAGTGCTTTTTGGAATGCCAGGCCCCCTCTTGTGTGTGTGCGAGGCAGAATAATGTTGCTGCGTGTTTTGTTGGGATATTTTGGAGCGGCCACTTGCTGCAGCTTTGCGGCAGCTGACGGGGAGACTCCCCTGCCCTGCCCCAACATTGTTTGGATTTCTAGCGAAGATCATGGGCCAGAGATGGGTTGCTACGGCGATCCGCTTGCTCGGACCCCCAACATCGATCAGCTGGCTAGTCGCGGGCTACGTTATGCACGGTGCTGGTCGAATGCGCCGGTTTGTGCTCCGGCACGAACGACGATTATCACGGGCATGTATCCAACCGGCTTGGGCGCCGAGCATATGCGGAGCATGGTTCGCATGCCAAAAGGGACTCGGCTGTTCCCCAGCATCCTTCGTGACGCGGGTTATTACTGCAGCAACAATTCGAAGGAAGATTACAACGTCGCCACTGACGAAAAAGTGTGGGACCAGTCCAACAATAAAGCGCACTGGCGCGGGCGAAAAAAGGACCAGCCCTTCTTCGCTGTTTTCAATTCCACACTTAGCCATGAGAGTGCCATTCGCAACTATCGCGGTGAGCTAAATACAGACCCAGCCAAGGTGCGCGTCCCTGCCTACAATCCAGACACTCCTATTGTCCGTCGCGACTGGGCCATTTATTACGACACGGTGTCGGCGGCCGACGAACAGGCCGGTATGCGGCTGCGGGAAATCGAAACGGCCGGTTTGAGCGATCAGACCATCGTCTTCTATTGGGGAGATCACGGCAGTGGCATGCCGCGATGCAAGCGTTGGCCAGGCAATTCAGGCTTGCATGTTCCACTTGTGGTTTACATTCCCGAAGCATTTCAGCATTTGCGACCAGAGGAGTATTTACCTGGAGGCGTGTCCGAGCGGCTGGTGGCATTCATTGATTTTGCTCCTACTGTGCTCAGTCTCGCTGGCATCGAGCCTCCGAGTTGGATGCAAGGAACCGCGTTTTTAGGCGAACATCAGGGTCCAGCCGCAAAATATCTCTATGGTTTTCGTGGTCGTATGGACGAGCGATTGGATCTTGTTCGCAGCGTTTCCGACGGTCGATTCGTCTATTTGCGAAACTACATGCTGCATCGCTCGACGGGTCAGCACTTGGATTACCAATTGCAAACGCCGACTACGAGGGAGTGGCTGAATCTGTATAACTCCGGCACACTGAACACCATTCAGGCAGCATTCTGGAAGACTCCCAAAGATAGCGAAGAGCTCTATGATTTGACAAATGATCCCGACGAAGTGGTGAACCTTGCTGAGTCGCCCGAGTATCAGGAAAAGTTGACGGAATTGAGAGGCGCGTTGCATTCGCATCTATTGGCAACGCGTGATCTTGGTGTTGCTCCGGAGGGATTGCGCTCGAGCCATTCGGGGCAACTAGCACAGCATGATTGGCTGCAACAGCAAACTGCTTCCCGTCTAGCGCGTTGGTGGGAAGTGGCTGAAGTGGTTTCTGGGCGTGCCACGATTTCAGCCGACGATTTGTTAAATCTGATGAAGGACCAAGATGAAGTTGTGCGTTATTGGGGACTGCTGGGAGTGCGCAGGTTACAAGCTGAGGGAATGGAGGTCTTAATGCCGTCGTCAGCCGTGCGAGAGGAGCTCGTTAGAATGATGCGCGACACGGAGGCCGTAGTGAGAGTTACTGCCGCAGAGTGTCTCATCGTTGCGAAAATCCGAGCTGTCGAAGAGGTCGCGATTGAATTGCTGTTAGACCATGCAGAGCTTGGCACACAAGATGTGTTTACGGCAATGGCGGCCATTGAAGCACTTGCCTTTGCCGATCAAGAGACGCTGTTGGAGAAGGTGGATCGCTTCCGTACTCTGCCGATTAACGGCGAGTTACCTCATCAACGCTACGATATCGGAGTACCACGATTGCTGGCGGCGCTGGGAGAGCAATTGGGTATTGAGCTCGGCAGTTTGAAATAGCGGAGAAACTAGCGAGAGCGTAAGGATAGTCTCCTTTCGCTCCGCGAAAGTTGCGGAAAACGCAGCGAATACTGACGCTACTTTCGCAGAGCGAAAGACAACTATCATAAAGGAGACTACTGGACTTCGCAGATGAGGCACTTGAGGTAGTCGGTTTCCGGGCAGGAGACTCGCATGGGGTGGTCGGGGGCGGCGCCGCGATTTTCCATAACGGTAATATCTCGCGCGGCACGACGTCCGACATCGACCAAATTGTTGAGAAAGTCGGCTCTGGAAACGCGGCCACTGCAAGAGCACGTGACGAGAATGCCGCCCGGTTCAAGCAGGTCAACGGCTGAGCGATTGAGGCGGAAGTAGGCTCGCATCGCCGACTCGATGTTTTGGCGTGTCCCAGCAAGTCGAGGCGGATCGACGACAACCATGCCAAAGGTGCGGCGTTCGGCGGCCATTGCAGCGAGCGTGTCAAAGCAATCGCCCGCCTGAAATTCCACATTCTCCAAGCCGTTTCGTTGCGCGTTTTGGCGAGCGGCTTGCAGGGCGTGTTCGCTGGCGTCGATTCCGAGCACAGACGTTGCGCCGCGAGCTGCTGCGACCAGCCCGAAGCCTCCGGTGTGGCAGCAGACATCCAGTACGGTTCGTCCTCTGGCGTAGCGGGCTGCTGCAGCATGGTTGTCGCGCTGGTCCAAGTAGGCACCCGTTTTTTGGCCTTTGACCAGATCGACGCTCCAACGCAGGCCATTTTGCAGGAAGACAACTTCTTCACCGGTATTCCAGGCTCCGCGAATCACCCCGCTCTCCCGGGTGAATCCCTCGGCAGCTTGGAGCTTAGGGTCGGTCCGCAAAATGATAGCGCGAGGATGAAGAGTTTGTTCCAATTCATTCAAAATGGGATCGAGGAAGGATTCCATCGAGGCGGCCGTGAGTTGCACAACGACGGCATCGGCATAGCGATCGACGATCAATCCGCTAATGCCATCGGCTTCGCTGTACACCAGACGTACGGCTTGCTCGGGGCCATTCAGTTCGCATGGTTCGCGACGAGACATGGCTTCTCGCACGCGTTTGGCGAAGAAGTCGCCATCGATTGGTTGGTTGCGATCCCAAGAATAAAGACGCACGCGGAGGCGGCTGTCAGGATTATAGAGGCCACGGGCAATCCAGGTGCCATCGTGCATTGTCAGATCGACAACTTGGCCTCGGGCAATTTGGGGCTCGGTGTCAAACAGCGACGATAGATGGACCCAAGGGTGACGAGCCAGAAATGGGTGCTGGCGGGATGGCTTGACGGCAATAGAGGGGACAGCAACCAAGACTGAAATACTCCGCAGCGAGGGAAACCCCAGGGAAAACCCGGAAGGTTAGCAGAGTTGGAGCGGTTTTGGCAGGCCAGAGTTTCCTGATACCTACATTTGCAATACGGTGTTGATGGTCTCAGCCAATTTCGCTTTGCTTTGAACACCCGTGACCATATAGCGGACTTGTCCGTCGGGAGTCAAAAAAAGCATCGTTGGATAGACGCGGAAACCGGGTATTTGATCGAGTGTGGTGCCATCATCGACCAGGAGCGGATAATTGACATTGAGTTGCTCGCCGATGTTGTAGGCTTTGCGAGCCGTGTCAGGAGCGTCGGTCGGATCGTCCGAGTCGCAAGTAATGCCGACTACTTGTACTCCAAGCGATTCGTATTCCCTTTGTATTTCCACTAACTCAGGCATTGCCTTTTTGCAGGGGTTGCACCAAGTCGCCCAGATATCAACCAAGATCAATTGACGTCCGACGGTCTTGCTGCTGACTTTTTCGCCAACCACGTTGGGCAATTCAAACGCAAACGGGAATTGCTCAAAGTTGGCAATATCTGAATCCAGCGAGGGCGATCCCCGGTCGAGGCTGATCGGATTATTCAAGCGAAACACATCCAAGGTCTTTTTCGCCGCGCTGGCGAAAAAACCAGGAGAGCTGTCGGGTTGTGCAGCGAGTTCACTTCGTTGGGAGGCGAGCGCCAATTCAGGATGGGAGTCCTGAGAGGAGGCTTGTTGAACGACTGGATCTGCTGCTAAATGGTCGGCGAATTGGGACGACCCAGCGCCGGGATTTACGGAACGAAGAGCGCCGGACGGTACCGTCGCTTTTTCGCTCGGGGCAAAATTTGAATCGTCGCTGAAGTGAATATTGGTCGCCGTGGAGTCAGCGTCCAACGCCGCTTCAGAGGATTTCTTGGCGAGTCCAAATGGATTTGCGGAGTTGCAGCCGGCAGCCAAAACGAAGATCAGCGTGCCGGAACATAATAGGCGGGTGTTCATGTGGCGGGGCATCCAAGCGATAAAACATAGATCTCGATGACCCCGACTAAACCATTCGCAATTCAGACGTCAAGGGCGATATTGGTGAACATCTGTCAGCTGGAGTGGGGGTCGGGTGGTCCAGGTGGATTCCCCCACTGCAAACCGAATCGCCTGGATCGAATCGGCTTGGAAACGCCTGCGAACAGATATTATGCGAAGTATTTTCGGGCGAGCGATCGGAATCTCAGTACTGCGGGAAGCGATTTCAGAGCCCCTCCCTGCGGATGGAATCGGAGCGAAAAACAAATGGTCAATTCATGGGGTTTTTCGCCATAAAGTTACCAATTTTCACTCGCACCGCAGCACGCGTCGCGGAGTTTTCCAAGTAGAGAATGAAGTGTATAAAGCGGAAACTTCAGCACTGAAGTTGACTAGGATTTTGGAAAGATCCCATTTGCTGTTAGGCTATGGTACGAAAGTTTGCAGTTGTAGCTGCTGTTGTCGCTGATCCTGGAGGCGCATTCATCGATGGGACGGGTAACGATAACGGTGCTGCAGGGTGCGGACCGGGGCCGAGTGTTTCGTGAGTTAGACACTCCGATCACAATCGGTCGCGAGGAAGGCAATACGATTCAGCTCAACGACGAAAGGGTCAGCCGCTGTCATTTGAAAATCCAGCAAGACAGTGAACGCATTGTGTTGACCGATTTGGACAGTACCAATGGTACCAAAGTAAATGGTCAAGAGTGTCAGCTGCGAATTCTGCGGTTTGGGGATGTTGTGAGCGTCGGCCGGAGTCTTATTCGCATCGGTTCGGATGCTGAGATCGCCGAGAGAATGGCCAGTTTACAGCCGCAAGCCGATGGGGATCGAACGGTTTCCCGAGATATTACCTCCGCTAGCGAAGGGTCTTCCGCGTTTGATTTTGAGCTGAGCCAAAGGACGGGTGAGCGAGCTTTGGGGATGATGGGGATGGTCGAACCGCCGGCGATCCCGGATGGATTGACGCCTGGTCAGGCGGCCCAATTGTGCGAAATACTCGAATACTTGCAGAGCCGCTTGCAGGTGCTGATCGAAAGTGGCCAATTGGATGAGGCGGGTGGGCAAGTAGTGCTTTCGTATGCTCCTTGGCAGCGGTTGTTGGACGCGCAGGCGCGAGTCGCCACGTTGATTCGGCGCGTGGCCGACCCTGAATGGCCGTAGTGGGGGGCCGTTCTTCTCGAGAAGGGTTGGTGACGTTGGTGCGGCGAATTCGTAAGCTGAGGGCCTGCTTCTCGTGCCTTCGGTGCTCGTCGCCTTGCTTGGCACACAACTAGTCCGCAGACCTTCAGGATGATTGCAGTGTCGGCAGAAACAACCAGCCCTCGACGCCCGTTCGTTCATTTGCATTGCCACAGCCATTACAGCTTGTTGGATGGCGCGGGATCCATTGGCAAGCTTGTGACGCGGTGTGTCGACCACGGCATGAATTCGCTCGCCTTGACGGACCATGGCAATTTGCATGGCGCGCTAGAGTTCTATCGCAAAGCGAGAGATGCGGGCATCAATCCAATCATTGGGTACGAGGCGTACATCGCACCTGGGAGCCGCTTTGATAAGGGAGGAGCTGGTTCGAGCAAGGAGGCCAGTTATCACTTGACGCTATTGGCCCAGAATCGAACCGGTTTTCGCAACCTAGTGAAGATGGCATCGGCCGCCATGTTGGAAGGTTTCTACTTTAAGCCTCGAATTGACAAAGAGCTGCTGGAAGCGCATCACGAGGGAATTATTTGTTTGTCGGGTTGTGTGAGCAGTGAGTTCAGTCGTGCGGTTTTGAAAGGGGTGGATACTGCTGAGGTAGAAAAAGAAGCGCGTGATGTGGCCGCCTGGTTTCAAGGATTGTTTGGTGACCGCTACTTCATTGAGATTATGAACAATGGCGTCGAGATTCAGCGGATGCAATTGCAGGGAGCCGTGGAGATCGCCAATCGCATGGGTTTGCCTGTGGTAGCCACTAGTGACACTCACTACGTGGATGCTGAGGATGCCGAGGCACAAGATGTGATGCTCTGTATCAATACAGGCAAATTCCGCACGGATACCTCGCGCATGCGAATGGATGGCAATCAGTATTTCCTGCGTACTCCGGAACAGATGTATGAAAAGTTTCCGGGGTTGTCTGACGCAGTGGGACGAAGTCAAGAAATTGCCGATTCGGTCCATATCGATTTGCAATTAGGCAAATACTATTTTCCTAAATTTGAGTGCCCGCGGCAGTTGGCTCCGATCGATTATTTGCGAGAGTTATGCATATCGGGGCTGAAAGAACGCTACGAAGGCAATGAGAAACGTTTGCCTGGTGGCGAATTATCTGAAGAAGTGATGGCGAGATTGGATCGAGAGTTAGGCGTCATCGAAAAGTTAGGTTTTCCCACCTACTTTTTAATTGTCTGGGACTTTGTGGAGCATGCACGAAGTCGCGGTATTTGGGCGACCGCTCGTGGTAGTGGTGTGGGGGCGATCGTTTGTTATTCGCTGTACATGTCGCACGTCTGCCCGCTGGAGTATGACTTACTATTCGAGCGATTCTTGGACGAGAGCCGCATCGAGCCGCCCGATATTGATATCGACTTCGACAAGGATCGTCGAGGCGAAGTCATTCAGTATGTGAAAGAAAAATATGGTCATGAAAATGTTTGTCAGATAGGCACGTTTGGGACATTGGCGGCGCGCGCTGCGATCAAAGATGTGGGACGCGCATTAGGAATACCGCTGCAGCGAGTGAATCAAGTCACGGAGATGGTTCCGGATGAACTGAAGATCACAATTCAGAAGGCGATGGACAAGAACGAGGAGCTGCTCAAGCTCTATGAAAACGACCCGGAAGTTCGCGAACTATTGGATTTGGCGAAACGGATCGAAGGTTTGGCTCGAAACATCGGTACTCACGCGGCGGCCGTTGTAATCGCGGATCAACCGCTAACGGAATACGTTCCTCTAGGGCGTGTATCTGGAAAGCAAGATGTAATCACACAATGGCCGATGGGAGATGTGGAGGCTGCAGGTCTATTGAAAATGGACTTTCTGGGGCTGCGGAACCTCACGATTTTGAGCAAAGCGGTCGAATTGATCGAACAGACGACTGGCGAGAAGATTGACCCGCTCAAGTTTCCGTTGGACGATAAGGCCACGTATGCGCTACTGCAACGGGGCGAGACGAAAGGGGTCTTTCAGTTGGAGTCGGGAGGCATTCGCGATCTCTTGCAGCGAATGAAGCCCGACCAATTTACTGATATCATTGCAACCAACGCGCTCTATCGACCAGGCCCGCTGGAAGGTGGAATGGTTGACGATTATGTCAACATTAAGCATGGTCGACAGGTGCCCGAATATAAGCACCCTGTGTTGGAAGAAGTCTTAGGAGAGACGAATTCCATCATGGTTTATCAAGAGCAGGTGATGCGGATCTTGAATCGCTTGGGAGGGATTCCACTGGCTAGTGCCTACACGGTTATTAAGGCAATCAGCAAAAAGAAAGAATCGCTGATCAATAGCAACCGAGCTCAGTTCTTGATTGGCTCTGTGGAGAATGGCTTGCCCAAAGCCGATGCTGAAGAAATTTGGAATTTGATCCAGAAGTTTGCCGGTTATGGTTTCAATAAATCTCACAGTACCGCTTATGCATTAGTCGCCTATCAAACGGCCTATCTTAAAGCACATTACTCGGTTGAGTTTATGGCCGCCCTGCTCTGCAGCGATATTTCTGCGCGCAACTTTAAGCGCAAAGATTCGCTGGTCGAGCACATGGAAGATTGTGAGCGCATGGGCATTGAAGTCGTGAATCCTGATATCAATCACAGTAATGCGGACTTTGCCGTAGCAGAGGGGAAAATCTACTTTGCATTGTCGGCCATCAAGGGATGTGGTGGAGGTGCCGCGGATGCGATCGCGGCCGAGCGGAAGAAAGGGGGCGTGTTTAAGGACTTGTTTGACTTCTGCGAACGGGTCGACACCCAATCGTGTAATCGAGCCACCATTGAAACGTTGATCAAAGCGGGAGCGATGGATAGTTTCGCCGCACGACGATCACAATTGGTAGCCATCGTGGATCGAGCGATTCAAAGTGGTGCTTCTGCCTTCGCCGATCGCAAAAGCGGCCAGACCAGTCTGTTTGGTGCATTTGATGATGAAGAAGAAGTCAAAACCACTGCGAAAGTGAATTTACCCGATATCCCTGAGTTTCCTGAAAAAGAAAAGTTGTTACAGGAAAAAGAGGTGCTGGGATTCTATCTTGCTAGCCATCCCTTAGCCGAGTACGAACCCAAGCTCAAGGCACTTCGCAGTCACACTACGGACCAACTGAGTTCAGTCAAGAATCGAGCGGAAGTATTAGTCGGAGGGATGATCAGTTCCATCAAGATTGCGCATACCAAGAATGGTAAGCCGGGAGCACCGACTAAGTATGCCAATTTTGACTTGGAAGACATGGAGGGATCCGTCCGCTGCATCATGTGGCCGAGTGGTTACGCAGAGATGGGTGAAGCGGTGGTGGCCGACAACGTCATTATTGCCCGAGCCACTGTGGACAAGCGAGGCGATGCTGATGAAGTCAATTTAATGATTAACGAGGTTATCCCGCTCGATTCCGTGGAAGGTCGATACACACGCGGTATTCGCCTGCAATTGGATTGCAATCATCAAGAAGAAGGAATTCTCTCAACCATACGCGAGATAGTTCGTGGGTATCCTGGAAAGCAGGAGTTGCTGTTTACGCTCAAGATGGAGGACGGCGCTTTTGTGCATTTGAAAAGTGGACGATTCTCCGTTGATGTGAATATGGAATTGCGGCAACGATTAGAGGAGCTGCTGGGCAGCGATTCGTGCAGGATGTTAATGAATAAGCCCAAACTAGGGACTGGTGAACAAAAAGGGGGTAAGAATTGGGGTGGGAAGTAGCGGTTTTGCTTACTTTGGTGGGGCGTGAATCCCTATAACCGGTACAATTTATCGGTAATTCGCCAAGAAGTTTGTGTAGTTTAGCTAGTTTGTTGTAGTTGGCGCCGGCTTCAATTACTGTGTTGTAGTGTGGGCGTTTTTAGCCTGAATGCGTCTTTTCTACCTGGGGCCGATGCGAGCCAACGCGCTGGTCAGATTGAGAACTTCAAAAGCCATGAAATCGCTGATGATTCGTTATGCCGCTAGTTTGCTGTGCGCACTGGGTGTTGTGCTGGCCAGCTCCTCCCCTGTCGAGGCCCAGGTTTTCAATCAGCCGGCGGCTGGTGTGGAAATCAGTCCGGAAGGAGTCTTGCAAGTTCGACGGATTAGTGGGTTGATAGGTCAGGAGCGGCTGCTAGCTGCTCGCCAAGCGCTGGGGGCCGAGTTGGGAAATCGCAGTGAGTTGCGAAAAATTTCTCTCAATCGGTTAGAAGCTGCAATTGCTGAAGCACTGTCGGCTGGGGAAGAGCCTAGCGAAGCGATGCGAGCGATGGCTGGATTGACTTCGGTTCGCTATGTGTTTTTCTACCCTGAGTCTGGCGACATTGTGTTGGCTGGGCCTGCGGAGGGATTTATAAGCGATGCTTCAGGCCGCGTTCGAGGTATCGAAACCGGGCTACCAACCATTTTATTAGAAGACGTTGTCACTGCCTTGCGAGCCTACCCTGCGGGCGGGAAACCTACTTCGACGATCAGCGTTTCGATTGACCCGACAGAAGAAGGCCTGAAACGACTCAATGGAGTCATTGCGAAGGTGGGCAATGTGACTCGTGGGGCAGAAATTCAAATTGCAGAGTTGTTGAAAGATAACCTGGGCTTGCAGACGGTAACGATCAAAGGAATTCCCGCGACCACCCACTTTGCTCAGGTTTTGGTTGAGGCCGATTATCGGATGAAGCTGATTGGAATTGGACTGGAGCAATTGCCCATTCGGATGGCCAGTTATGTCGAGCGTTCGGCTGGTTCACCAACTTCTGCCAGTTCGATGGAGCGATGGTATTTCGAGCCCAATTATGAGTGTGTCATGGTCAGTGAAGATGGACTTGGCATGGGTTTGCAAGGAAATGCAGTCCGATTAGTTGGCGCAGCAGAATTGGTGGGAGCAGACGGGAAGCGATCGAGTCGAGCTCGTGGCAATCGTGCGAGTCAGCAGTTTTGTATGGATTTCACTAACCGTTTTGACGCAATCGCGAGTTCCGTTCCCGTTTATGCGCAAATGCGCAATTTGATTGATCTTTCGATTGCCGCCGCCTTTATTCAGCAGCAGGATTACGCGACTCAAGCAAATTGGGACATGGCCTTGCTATTAGACGAAGGCAAGTTGCCTGTGGAAACATGTATTGCGCCCCATCAAGTAGAAACAGCTGTCAACGCAATTTGGAAGGGCAATACCTTGCTGACGCCCTTGGGTGGTGGAGTGACATTGCAGCCCCGCAAGGCTTTGCAAGCTGAAGTCTTACGCAAAGATGCAGCGGGTGACTTGGTCAAGCCACGTCAGATTGTCGCCCCCAAGAATTTGGCCGACGGCCAGTGGTGGTGGGACTAATTAGAGCACGCTGCGTTATTTCCATAAAATAAAACCCACCCGTCTTGAAGAGACGGGTGGGTTTTTTCGTTTCTTGCGATTTGAATTACTTAGTCAGGATCTCTCAAACCACGCCGAGCTTGACGGCACGCACAGCCGCATCGGTACGATCTGCTGCATTGAGCTTGCGGAGGATGTTCTGAACGTGTTCTTTGACCGTTTCCACGCTGATGGAGAGGGACTGTGCAATTTCTTTATTGCTGAGGCCCAGAGCAATGTGCCTGAGCACTTGCAATTCACGCGTTGTCAGCGGCAGTTCGAAGTCGTTGTTGTGTGAATCGCTGCCAGTGTCCATTGCTTGGCGAATTCGATTGAGGAGGCTATCGGTAGCCGGTCCTTTTCGTTCTGCAGCGCGGTGAATAGCGTTGATAATGTGCTCTCGGGAATCACCCTTAAGAACAAAATCGTTTGCTCCCAGAGCGACGCTGCGAGCAATATAAGTTGGGTTATCATAGGAGCTAAACATAACGACAGGTAAGTCGGGATGTTCGCGACGAACCAGATCGAGTGCTGCCAACCCGTCCATGGCTGTCATCCGTACGTCCATCAAGACGGCGTCCGGACTCAATTTGGCAATTCCTTCTAGGACTCCTTGTCCGTCTTCAACGATCCCAACGATCTCGAGGTCGGTACCTTCAAAGAGCTTTGAGACACCACGGCGGACGACTTCATGGTCGTCGACAATCATAAGTTTTAAAGACATTGAATCCTCGTTCCGACATCCGCTTGTTTCAAAGCGAAACATTTTAGTTGTTTGGCAGGCGCATTGGGCCCAAGACAAACCGGTTGCAACGCGCACCTATCGAAGTTTGCAGTAGGCCAGGCGGGCCCGCCTGGAAGTTATACCTTATTCCCGAGTCTTTCGCCTCTATACCTTACCAAAGATATGGATTGTGACGATTTTGCCTTAGGGAACCACAGATTGCGCTAAAGCGCAAGCTGAATTTCTAAAGGGGTTGTTTAACGGATCTCTTTGACCAGTGGAATTCCACAACCTACATGATTGGGGCGAAATAGCGTGAAAAACTGTTCGCCACCCCTATTTTAGGTTGCCCGCTAAGTAGCCCCCTGGCCCCATGTGTTCATATGTCAGTTCCGCCTTACCTATTGCTTGTCGATGATGATCGTCATCTTGCTGAGTCCATGGCGGACTGGTTGATAGAGCAAGGGATGCGAGTGGACATTGCAGAGTCCCTCCAACAGGGGAGGCAGATGTTGACGGCTGCCCCCTATGAATTGCTCATTACCGATCTTCGGCTGGAAGACGGTGACGGCTTTGAACTGATTGGCTGGACCCGCAAGCACCGGCCCAACTGCGAGATTCTGGTGGTTACCGGCTACGCTACGCCCCAGACTGCGATCGATGCGGTAAGGGCCGGGGCATTTGACCTATTAACCAAGCCATTGATTGACGAAGAGTTGGCGTTAGCGATCAACCGCGCTTTGTCGCATCGCAAGATCGAAGCCGAGAATGCCAAGCTGAAACAGCAATTGGATCGGCGTTTTGGCCTGGAACATATCCTGGGTCACGATTATCGCATGATGAAAATTTTTGACGTGATTGAGAGCGTCGCCGATGCGCGAGCATCCGTGCTGATCACGGGGGAAAACGGCACAGGTAAGTCGGTTATTGCACGAGCCATTCATCGTCGCAGCAATCGAGTCGAGCAACCATTTGTCGAAGTCGCATGCGGAGCACTTCCGGAAACGTTATTAGAAAGTGAATTGTTTGGACATGTGGCCGGCGCCTTCACTGGGGCCAACGGAAACAAAGTAGGAAAATTTAAATTAGCCGATCGGGGAACCTTGTTTCTGGATGAGATCGGGACGGCATCCCCCGCCATGCAAGTGAAACTACTGAGGGTGTTGCAGGAATTGCAGTTTGAACAAGTGGGTGGGACGGTTACGGAGTCGGTAGATACTAGAGTTATTCTTGCTACGAACGAAGATTTGTCGGCGGCAGTACGTGAGGGACGATTTCGGCAAGATTTGTTTTATCGGGTCAATGTGATCAACATTGAATTACCTCCGCTGCGGCAACGGGTGGGGGATATTCCATTGTTGGTAGATCACTTCCTGCACAAGGCGGTGGAGAGTTCGGGGCGTGCGGTCGAAGGTTTCGATCGGGATGCCATTGAGCGAATGCAGGACTATCCGTGGCCAGGGAATGTCCGCGAACTTGAAAACGTGGTGGAGCGAGCCGTTTTACTGACACGTGGGCCAGTGATGACGGTCGTCGATTTACCCCCCCAGTTTCAGCCGGGATCTTCCACTCACGGATCAGGTTGGGAGATGGTGGGGCCATCGAAAGCGGATTCAGTGCGAGCGGACGGGACAAGCCACTGGGCCAACTCGGGACCCGGTATCATGGCCCCGCAGCAATTTTCTTCGGCTCCTGCCGTTGGTAACAGTAGTTTAAAGGACGCGTTGGAGGAGCCGGAACGCCGCATTATCCTGGATACTCTGCGATTGCACGATTGGAATCGAGCAGCGACCGCTGATACTCTGCAGATCAATCGAACGACGCTTTACAAGAAAATGAAGCGTCTTGGACTGGATGATCCACGGCTGCAATTCGCCCTACCGTGAAATTTGGCGAGCAGGAGAATGCTGCCTGCCACCTTTAAGCGAATTTTCTTGCCTTCTATAATCCCGCGGCAGCAGAATCCCTGAGTGGTTCTGCGTGGATTCCAATTTTTTCTGAGCCAGCGCCGCGGGAAGTAACCGGATGAAGATACACGAGTACCAAGCCAAAGAATTGTTTCGCGCCGCCGGCGTCCCCGTTTTGGCCGGGTTTATGGCGAAGACCCCCGAGGAAGCAGCGGAAGCGTTTGCGAAGTTAGGCGGGCCGATTGCTGTTATTAAAGCGCAAATTCATGCCGGGGGGCGTGGTAAAGGAACGGTCACCGAGCATCCCGAGCAACGGGGAGTGCAGTTGGTCAAAAGTGCGGACGAGACGAAGCAGGTTGCTGCGAGATTGTTGGGAAATCATCTCGTCACGTTGCAAACGGGTACTCCCGGACAGAAAGTCAACCAGGTGTTCGTCGAGCAGGGATGCAATATTGCGCGAGAATTATATCTCGGCATCGTCCTGGATCGGGCAACCGCGATGCCAGTCTTGATGGTCAGTTCGGAAGGTGGCGTGGAGATTGAAGAAGTCGCAGCGCACTCACCTGAGAAGATTCTCAAAGAACATTTTGATCCGGCAACCGGATTAGAGAGTTTTCAAGTCCGTAAGATCTGCAAAAAATTGGGCATCAGTGGACCTGCAGCACGAGCAGCCGAGTCCTTCATGAAATCGGTATGCCAAACCTATGTGGCGCTCGATTGTGCAATGTTAGAGATCAATCCATTGGTCATCACGGGCGACGGAGCCATGATTGCCTTGGATGCCAAGGTGACGTTTGACGACAATGCCATGTATCGGCATGCGGACATCAAGAAACTGCGAGATCTCTCTGAGGAAGAACCGGCGGAAGTTCGCGCGGCCGATACGGGGCTCAGCTATGTCAAACTTGAAGGAAACATTGGGTGTCTGGTCAATGGAGCTGGATTGGCGATGTCGACAATGGACATCATCAAGTATCACGGCGGCCAACCAGCCAACTTCTTGGACGTGGGTGGTGGTGCCAATACGGCGCAGGTTACCGAAGCGTTTCGTATCCTGCTTAGCGATCCCAATTGCAAAGCCGTTCTGGTCAATATTTTCGGTGGCATCGCTCGTTGTACTACCATCGCATCGGCAATTATCGAGGCAGGGAAACAAGTTGGCTTTAATGTTCCTTTAGTTGTCCGACTGGAAGGGACGGAAGTCGAAGAAGGGCGACGGATGCTGGCAGAGTGCGACATCGACATCATTACGGCGAGCGACCTCACCGATGCAGCGAAAAAAGTTGTTGCTGCGATTCACTAACGGCACATGCAAATCTCAGCCACCCATTTTCAGCCACTGTTTCCCATTCCAATACCGAAGTGATCCGAGTCAATGATCGCTTCTTCGAAATCACAGTAAACTAATTACGGAATTCATTACCCATGTCCATTTTGGTTGACGCACAGACAAAGGTTATTTGTCAGGGGATCACCGGTACTGCCGGTTCATTTCATACTCGTGGTTGTAAAGAATACGGCACGAAAATGGTTGGCGGTGTGACGCCAGGTAAAGGTGGTCAGACAGCTGAAGGCCTGCCAGTCTTCGACACGGTGGAAGAAGCCGTGGCTGCAACGGGGGCCGACGCCACCATGATATTTGTTCCACCCCCCTTCACTGCCGATGCGATTCTTGAAGCAGTTGATGCGGGGATTCGGGTCATCGCCGCGATTACCGAAGGGGTACCCGTGCTGGATATGGTGCGAGTCTATCAACGAGTTCGCGCGAGTAACTCCATTTTGATCGGTCCAAACTGCCCGGGACTGATCACCCCCGGAGCCTGCAAGATCGGTATTATGCCAGGCTACATTCATCAAGTGGGCAAGGTCGGCGTGATGAGCCGCAGCGGTACTTTGACCTACGAAGCTGTTTGGCAAACGAGTGGGTTGGGACTTGGGCAGAGCACGTGTGTTGGCCTGGGGGGGGATCCAATCGTCGGTACCAGCTTCATCGATCTGCTGGCACGTTTTCAAGAAGATCCACAAACCGAGGCCATTCTTATGATTGGCGAAATCGGCGGATCAGCAGAAGAAGAGGCCGCAGCATTTGTGAAGGCCAATGTGACTAAGCCAGTCGCCGCTTTCATTGCTGGTCGCACCGCGCCTCCCGGCAAACGTATGGGGCATGCTGGCGCAATTATCAGTGGTGGAAAAGGGACGGCAACGGAAAAAGTTGCCGCCCTGGAAGAAGCGGGTATTGTTGTTGCGCCCAGCCCCGCCGATATGGGGAAAGCGGTCGTTGAGGCGATCGCCCGGAGGAAATAATTCGCGAGCAACTAACTCGAATTCGTGCTCGTGCTCGTGCTCGTGCTCGTGCTCGTGCTCGTGCTCGTGCTCGTGCTCGTGCTCGTGCTCGGCGCGCGTTTTTCGAGCACCGCTTCGCTGAGCACGAGCACCGCTGCGCTGAGTAAAGGTACCGCTTCGCTGAGCAGCAATGTTTCGTTGGGTCACGCGTTGGTGATCGTACTTCTTAATCGCTGAACGCGTGCTCGTGCTCGTGCTCGTGCTCGTGCTCGTGCTCGTGCTCGTGCTCGTGCTCGGCGCGCGTTTTTCGAGCACCGCTGCGCTGAGCACGAGCACCGCTGCGCTGAGTTTGGGCACCGTTGCGCTGAGCAAGAGCACCCCTGCGCTGGGTTTGGGAACCGATGCGCAAC
>JBGTBJ010000145.1:0-24403 GCA_041749395.1 Pirellulaceae bacterium | reverse complement strand
TGTGAATTTAAGATAGTCGCCTTTCGCTCCGCGAAAGTAGCGTTGGTATTCGTTGCTTTTTCAGAACTTTCGCGGAGCGAAAGGCGACTATTATTGCCTTCGATTAATAAATTCACAGCCTATCCGCGAAAGTAGCGTCTGAGTTTGGTATTTACCAACGCTACTTTCGCGGAGCGAAAGGCGACTATTATTGCCTTCGATTAATAAACTCACAGCCTACCCGCGAAAGTAGCGTCTAGGTTTGGTATTTACCGACGCTACTTTCGCGGAGCGAAAGGCGACTATCTACTTCGCGGCTTCAATGACGAGCAATGCTTGGTCATTACCACGCTGAACCGTCAGCCTGAGCGACTTGCCAGCTGTGTCTGCCTTCGACTTTGCTTGTTGCAGATCATCGAGTGATTCAACAGCATTTCCTTGTGCCGCCACAATGACGTCACCCGCTTGCAATCCCGATTCGGTTTCGACGTTTCGGGCAACTTGCGTTACCAGCAGACCAGATTGCACGTTATCAAAACCCATCTGCTGTGCAGTATCTGCGTCGAGTGGTTGCACGCGTGCATCGAGGAATATCCCAGCCTGGCCACCGCCTCCCATTTGGACCAACAGTTCATCCGTGCGTTCGCCCAAGGTGACCTTGAGATCGACCAAATTGCCATCACGCAAGACTTGCAGATTCACCGTGTTACCTGGTCGTTGCGACGCAATCAGGTTGCGAAATTGAAACCAGTCGCGGACCTTGCGACCGTTGAGCATTTGCACAATGTCACCACTCTTCAACCCACCATTGTCGGCTGGCTGTCCTGGAACAACTCGCTGCACAAACGCGCCGCTTCGGCTTGATAATTGATACTTATCAGCGAGTTCATTAGGAATCTCACCCCCTTCGGCGCCAAGGAAACCACGGTGAACCTGTCCCGATTCGATAATACTGTCCATGACGGGACGTGCCAGCTCCGTGGGGATGGCGAAACCAATACCGTTGTAACCCCCGCTGCGGGAAACGATGGCAGTGTTCATACCGATCACCTCACCGCGAAGATTAACGAGTGGACCGCCACTATTCCCAGGATTAATTGCGGCATCGGTTTGAATGAAATCTTCAAAACCACCAAACTGCCCACGCCCCACAATTCCTTGCACGCGATTTTTCGCGCTAATGATTCCGGCAGTGACGGTTTGCTCCAGCTCGAACGGGCTTCCCATGGCGAGCACCCAGTCGCCTACCTGCATGTTATCGCTGTTGCCAAGCTTTGCAGGCTGAAGCTGTCCGGCGTCGATCTTAACCACAGCAACATCCGTATCGGGATCGGTGCCCACAACCTCCGCTTCGAATTCTCGATCATCACTTAACTTCACCATCAAGCGATCAGCACCCTCTACGACATGATTGTTGGTCAGAATATGTCCGTCTGCGCTCACGATGAAGCCGCTGCCGATGCCAGATTGCTCGGGCGTCTGGGCGTTACCATCAGGTCCACCTCCGAACGGAGAGACACCATTCTCTTCAAAGTAGCGACGTATCTGCGGTGGCAGACCATCAAGACCACGCATATTGCCGCGAACGGTCTGTGCTTTCTTGGTGCTGCGAACGCTCACAACGCTTGGGCGCAAGCCCTCGGAAACATTGCGAAACGCTGCGGACAAGTCGTTTGCCGCTTGTAAATTTCCTTGGGCTTCCAGCGCGGTTGTCACCTGCTGGGCATAGGCATCGCTGGGTGTCAAACCCTGGGGCAAGCTCATCACCACACCAGTAACCAGCGAACCGGTTAGCATGGCGCCGAGAACGAAACTAATTGATTTCCACTGCTTGTGCATCTAAAAACTCCCTTGGTTAAACGTCGTTGCCAACGAAATAAATACGGGAGACCGGCCTAAAATGGTTCGGAGAGAAACGATTGTTGGGCGCGTAATGCCGAATTGGCCGACCAAAGTTGGCAACAGAGCCAACTCAGCAAATAGCGCGCCATGCAATCGTGGTCGTGAACCAATATCCAGCGACCAACAGTGCACAGAAACTTCGATCAGAAGAGTTCTGTCAGATCGACCCTCAGCGGGTTTTCAGCAATTCGTCCCATGTCGTCGTGGCTGCGCCGCGAACCCACCGTGGGCCAAGCGGTTTGTTCCGACAACTCGGGCATCAATTCACGGAGCTGTTGACACAGCATCGTTCCTAAGCGGCGAGTGGGCTCGTCGCGAGCCCGTTCGCATACCGACAAAGCGGTTTTCATGACGCGCAACATCTTGGCCCGCTCACCAACGAGGAGTGAGAGCGCACCATCAGGCTCGATCATCAATTCCGTTAACGGCACATCGAGAGCTTTTTGCCAACGATAAAGGATGCTTAGCGAGAGATCATTGGTAGGCTCTTCTTCGCTTCGCAATTGACGCACTGGAATTCCAGTTCGCCGAGAAATAGTCCGCAGCGTAATTCCCTGCTGCTCCCGAACAACCCGTAATCTATTCAGGTCTTTACGAGATTCCGTACTGGACATAACGGGCGCACCGCACGTCCCATCCGCACAATGCGTCACTGGCGTTGGTGTCAATCCAACTCCTTGCGACCCATCCATACAAGGACTGAGGACCATTGCAATAAACCGTGTGAAAAATAACGTGTGATCATCCCCGACACACAGAATGTCGGCAGCGGAAAACCACAATCACCGGTAATCTACGATCCATCTGGGGTGCGAAAAGTTCCCCATCACTTCGTAAGTTCATGGCCACATATACGAGAGGCCACTGCCGATCAATTTGCCGCCAGTTGCCCGCTGATCAAATCAGCACCTGCTACATTCGTACTCGAAATGCTTGGTAGCGCAGACAAAGTCGTCAATCGCTCAGACTCTAACCGAAATTGGTTACCACTACGGCTTGCCAACAATTGCAAATGGGGCCTTCGGACCATTTGCAAGCCCCGCACAGGTGCGTCTAAGTTCGTATCACCCTCAAGTTCCTTCAGGGAATCGACCGCACGGGCGCCCCAGGCTTTCAAACGCCGCAACAGGGGTGCCTGCGATGACCTCGGCTGGCTTTGTGCTCTGGCGGCGACCACAGACAAATCATCGCCCATGCGATAAAGTTGCCGCAGATCGCTCATCTTCAAGGGACTGTCATCTTCTTGAATAAAGACGAGATCTCCGGTTGCGCGCTCCAGCCCCGTTTGACCAGCCGCTTCCATTCCCAAACGGCGCGAGTGGCGTGCCACACGGACTTGTGGGTAGTGCGCTTTTAACTCATCCAGGACTTCCGGAGTTCCATCGGAACTGCCATCATCGACAATCACAATCTCCACTGGACCAGCGGTCAAATCGGCCACGGACTCAAGAACCCGTTCCACTTCGGCGGCTATCCGCTGCTGGCCATCGCGCACGGGAAGCACGACGCTGACCTTAGCGATTCGGCTCATCTTACGGGTCTCCTGAGGACAGTTGATTAAGATTGGGAGGAAGTAGTCCACAAAGGAACAATAGTCTTGGTTCGGCATCGCCTCCCCTCCGACTATAGCGACTGCTCGCCAATGACGATTTGTGCGCGTCGTATCGCTCGCAACGCCCCTGCCACTTCCGCAATATCGATTCAAACCGCATTTTGAAATCTGCCGACATGCCTGACAAACTGCCCGATTTCGCTAAAGGACATTTGGGACTCCTCCCTACCATTGCTCAGGACGCCGACGACGGGACCGTGTTGATGCTGGCTTGGATGAACCAACAAGCTTGGGAGCAAACTTTGGCGACCGGACGAGCGACCTACTTTAGCCGCAGTCGGAACGCTCTGTGGTGTAAGGGTGACACCAGCGGTCATGTTCAGCGGGTCGTTGAAATCCGTGTCGATTGTGACGGTGACGCCATTTTATTGCGAGTTTCGCAAACTGGTGCCGCATGCCACGAAAACTATCGAAGCTGCTTTTTCCGCTCACTTGACCTCCATGGTCAGGTAACCCTCAACCAGGCCAAGCTTGAAAGGGACCTTTCCTAATAGCCCAGGATCGGCGAAAACACAGGTGTTTCGTGCGCCGTACGAATCACCCCTATTCTTCATTTCCGCCACGCTAACCACCTACGAACATCAATGTCCGCAGACGCCAAACTCCAGGCAATTCTCGACTCACAACATTTGATCATGCCCCCCGCTGCAAAGCCGATGGGTGTCTACAAGCCGATTGTGATCACGGGCAACCTTGCCTATCTATCGGGACATGGTCCCTTGCAAGCCGACAAGACGCTCATCGTCGGTCGTCTCGGAGCGGACCTCGACGTTGCAGCCGGTTACCATGCGGCCAAGATCACTGGCCTTGGACTGCTCGCCACTCTCCGCGAAGCACTCGGTAGCCTCGATCGTGTTTCCAAGCTGGTCAAACTACTGGGCCTCGTTCGTTGCACAGACGCTTTCGATGCTCAGCCAGCAGTGATCAATGGCTGCAGTGAACTCTTCCGTGATGTTTTTGGCGAGGCCGATGGCATCGGTGCTCGTAGCGCCGTTGGTACCAACGCGCTTCCCGGTGCCATTGCCGTAGAAATCGAAGCCATCTTCGAAATCAAATAAAAAACGACCTCAAATGCAAGGCTTTGCACGCAGAGCCTTGCATGGGTCGTTCAAAAGGAGAATTCAACACGCACGTCATTCAGCATCGCATCAAGGCTTGAGACGCTCGTACTTGGTGCGATACTTGTCATACAATTGAGTATGTCGACTGCTCAGATCCACCTCAGCACCCGAAATGTAAGCCGCAATAATTTGTGTGTCTGACTCAAGAATCACTCCAGTCGTAACCACGAGTGTGGCGAGCTTGCCTGCTTCCAAAGACCCGATTTGATCGGCGACTCCGAGAATCTCAGCCGCAGACAGTGTGATCGCGCGCACAGCATCATCCAGGGGCAGCCCATAAGCAACCGCATTGCCTGCATGATAGGGCAAGTTACGAACGTTCGAAGCATCGCCACTGTTCCCGCAAATGCAGAACTTCACTCCGGCTGCCCGCAACCGCTCGGGCAACGTGTAGGACGCATCGTAGGCATCGGTTCGATAACGCGGCAGCCGATAGGTACCGGTGATGATTACGGGCACATCGTACTGTTTGAGCAATGAAGCGCATCGCTCGGCGTCATATCCACCGGCGATAACCAACTTCAGTCCTCGCTTCACCGCATAGGCCACTGCCGATTCAATAGCGCGCTGACGATTGGCTTCAGCGATCAAAGGAATCTCCCCGTGGATCATGGGCAACAGCGATTCCAAGCGGACGTTGGTTGGCGTTTCCTGCGGATTCGCCAACCGAGCCGCCTCGTAACGGATAGCGGAATCGAGCAACGCATCGAGCTCGGCAAAACGATCCTCGCGCGCCTTGGGATCCGCCCCCGATTCTCCACGTGGCTCCATGCCTTCCCACATGACACACAACCCTGCAGGAGCTCGCAATGCCATATCGCGAGCTGTCCATCCATCCAAAGCCAACACGCCCGCTTGACCACAAATCGCTTGCCCAGATGGCACGATCAGGGCCGACAATACTCCGTTGGCCCGCGCCACGGGTATCAATTCGCTATCGGGATTAACGGCCACCCACGATCGCACATTGGCATTCTGATCTCCAGTTTCCTGTGAATCGATGGTCACATCTACCGCCTCTATTTCACGCAAGCCAAGATCGGTATGCGATTCAATCAACCCTGGGTAAACATGCTTTCCCGCCCCTTCAATTCGCGTCGCCTCAGCTGGAATTTCCACATTGGTTCCCACTGCAACAATCTTCCCTTGATCAAACAGAATCGTTGCCGACTTGATCTCAGGCCCAGAAACTGGATGGATGGTCGCACCGACAATGGCAATCGGTCCCGATTGTGGCGCGCCGGGGATCTGATCGTGGGCTGTCGAGTCTCGCTCCAATCCACATGTCATACCCAATGCCAAAATCCCGATAACCTTCGCTCCTCTATGCAACATTTCAATGCCCTGACCAATCATCTGTGACACCAACGGAAAAGAACGGACGCGAGTTTGCAATTTAGCATCGGTAATCATTCGGAAGCCTCCTCTGCATGCTGGAGCTCGTTCTCAAAATCACCACTTTCTAGACCATCATGCTCATGTCCATGGCCACTATGTCCACAAAAAATATCGTGTCGATGCCAACGATCTTCTTCAGCAATCCGAGGTCGACGCGCTCCACCCGTTCCGGCTCCTTGATCAATCGCTTTCTGCACTAAACTTGCATGCAGCTTGGCATCGCGTGCTCGCAGCTCGGCATCTTTTTCCAGACTAAAGTAGCAGCGGCCATCGACCCATGTCTGCTCGCATCGAGTCAGCGTAGAGAGAGGCGAACCACTCCAAATAACAAGGTCAGCATCTTTACCAACTTCGATCGAACCAACGCGGTCGTCAATGCGAAGCTGTTTAGCAGGGTTCAACGTCACGAACTTCAACGCTTCCTCTGGTGAAACGCCGCCGTACTTGACCCCTTTACCGGCTTCGGTATTCATGTGTCGCGCTAGTTCAGCATCATCACTGTTAAAGGAAACGACGATTCCCTGATTGTGCATGATCGCACCGTTGTAAGGAATCGCATCGTAGACCTCAAACTTGTAGGCCCACCAATCCGAAAAGCTCGAAGCGGTTCCGCCATGCGCCTTAATTCGGTCGGCAACCTTATAGCCTTCCAAAATGTGCTGCAACGAACCAATCTTGACACCAAATTCATCCAGCACATCGAGCAACGCGACAATTTCGTCTTGTCGATAACTGTGGCAATGAACCCAACGAGCACCTTCTAAGATCTCAGCCAGTGCGGCAAGCTGCAGATCAATTCTCGGCGGCAGGCCCTTGCGATTACCGTCGCGATACGCACGATGAGCGGCTGCATATTCCTTGGCTGCTAGGAACTGATCGCGAATAATTTGCTCGACACCCATCCGCGTATCGGGGTATCGACCTCGCGTCCGCTTGACATTCTCTCCCAACGCAAATTTGATTCCCTTCGGCGCACCCGCGAATCGCATCTCTTCCATCGATGCTCCCCATCGCAACTTGATCACTTGGTTTTGACCACCAATCGGATTGGCCGAACCATGCAAAATGTTGGCCGACGTCAAGCCACCGGCGAGCTGTCGATAAATAGAGATATCCGTGTTGTCGATAAAATCGCCAATGCGAACCTCCGCTGTTATCGTTTCGCCCGACTCATTCACTCCACCATCGGTTGCCATATGCGAGTGACAATCGATCAAACCAGGGCTAATGTGCTTGCCCGTGACATCGATCACTTCGCAACCTTCTGGGATCGCCAAGCCCTTGCCAACTTGATCAATCTTGCCACCCTTCACCAGAACGTCGCCCCCTTCAATGATTCCTTCAGGACCGCTGGTCCATACCGTGGCACCACGAAACATGACGAAGTCTTTGGCAACTGGAGGAGCGGTCAGTCCATAAGCGCCCAAGGGACGCATCACCTCGATCACCAACTTCTCCGCCTCAGCCTTCGAACCCTTCTCCTCTTTTGAATCTCCTTCCTTGGTGACATCATCTTTTTTCGCTGCATCGGCTTCCGTCTTGGCAACTTCTGCGTCGTTCTCTGCTGCGACGCGTGTCACTGACATGGACAATACGCGACCGTCAGGCAGGGTAATCGTGCTGCTGGCCACTTCGGCCAATTCATCCGTTCCCACTGTTACCCATTCAATAAAACTGACTCCCTTCGGTAGACCAGCATCGACCTTGCTCAAATCAACACGAGCCTTCAATTGATCGCGACTTCTTTCCAACTTGGTAAGTTCAGCCTTCTTGACCTCTCCCTTCTTGGGCTCTTCGGACTTGACTTCTTCGGACTTGACTTCTTCGGACTTAATTTCGTCTTCTGTCACTTCGTCTTGCTTAACTTTGTCTTCAGTAACTTCGCTTTCTGAAATCTCTTCTTCCTTAACTTCTTCCTTAACTTCTTCTTCTTTAACTTCTTCTGATTCAGGTTTTTCCGTTGTCTCTCCGGCAGAAGGGGTTTCGGTTGCAGCGGCTTCTGGAGTCACCACTGCGTTTTTTGAAACCAGCGTTCCTTTGAGTTCTTTGTCCTTGCGGCTGAGCTCAAGCGTCCACTCCTGGGTTCCTGCCTCTGCACTGATTCCGGCAACCGTCACATCCCACTTGCTCACAATGTTGTCGATTGGCGATTCGTCTTGAGCGGTCACCTCGTATCGTTTTCCGGCAACCCAAGTCTCAATCGTTTTCGTTTTCTCATCAAACAGATCACCATCGAGTACCACGATATTAGCCATTCGACCCGGCTCGACCGTTCCCACGAGATCTTCAACGCCCAGCAGTTTTGCTGGAGTGGTCGTAATGGCCGCAAGAGCCTTATCGGTATTCAATCCGGCAGTGACTGCTTGGCGAACTTGCTTTAAGAACGTAGCCGGATCGTCTAATCCGTCAGTCGTCAAACAAAACTCTACACCTGCCTCAGCCAATTTCGCTGGGTTGCTTGGAGATAATTCCCATTCGAGCAATTCCACCAATGACGCTTCGCGTGCTGTAACAGCATCAACAACTTTAGGCGCATCAGGGAAGTCAACAGGCAACAGAATTGCCATGCCTGTTTGAGCAATCGCCTCTAGATCGCGGTACTCGCGTCCCGAGCCTCTCAAAATCGATTTGAGAGAAAACTCATTGGCGATACCCGCGCCGCGTAGGGCCATTCGTTCATTCGGCGCGTCCAAGACAAACGTATCATGGATCATTGCGCCGGCCAATTCATCAAGCGCTATATCGGTCTCGGGTCGAGTCAGTTGGCGATTTGATGCATAGGCACGATGCGCTTCGTCATACCATCTCGCATCGAGCAAACTTTGACGGAGCAGTGCCATCGCGCCCATTGGTGAATTCGGATACGAATCGCGACCGCCCCCTCTTCGTCGAGGAACGGTGAGCGACAAATGATGCCAGACTTTGTCTCGCACCAAAATCTGATTGCTGTCCCCATCGTCACACAAGACTAGGCAGCTAGAGCCTTTGACAATTCCTCCCTCAGGCGCCAAGAGTCGCATGGTCACGCCTTGCGAGCGAAGTTTTTTGGCATCTAGCAAACTGCCTGCCGCGACATCCGATGTGCTGCGCTGCGGAAGCACATTGCCATTCCAATAGGGAGCACCCGCTTCATTGCTTGGATCGGGCACCGTCACTTCGCTGTAGGCATCAATAAAGCCCGCGTAGACAACGTGTCCGCTGCGATTTAGAGTCTCGGCGCCGACTGGAATCTCTACTGATTTTCCCAAGCCAACAATCGCGCCATCTCGGATCAACAATGTGACATCCTCGATCCGTTCCCCTGGACGTACGACGACGTCCACATGCTCCAGCGCCACAATCTGCGGCTTGAGATCACGCAAGCCGACCGTTGGTTTGGTCGACCCGGGACCCTGAGCAAAAACGGCCGTTTGCGTCAACGCGACAGCAAACATAAAAGCAGAGATATGTGTTAGCGGAACGATCCGGTCCGCTACCGAGGTCCAACATGTACTTAGACTCACTCGCATGAAGTCGTTCATCCTTTTTCCAGAATGGGCGTTGCCAGCATTTCACCAACCTCGAGCTAATAACTCGTACGATTGATGCCACCGAGAGACGCCAGCATAATCGCGCCGGGGGCTGCTGCGAGCCATCGGAGCCGAATTCCTAATCTGAATTCCCACCACAATCGCCCCCCAGGAGGTCAGACAGAGGGACAGCGGGCAAACTCAACGATTTGATCGATAGCGAATTTTCCGCCACAATCTTAGATCGTAGGGGCCGCAGAACTGCAGCAGCAACGAATCGGTCGCTGCGGATCGTGCAAAAACCTCCTTCAAAAAATCTTCCTCGCCGGGCCAAGGATAGGCAAAAATCATTGCAAAATCGTCCACCTCCAAACCTAATTGGTCGTATCCACAGGCCACCGGATGACCCAGCGAAGGAAGGGTGGGATCGTCGGCCCACTGCTCCATATCCGGCGGCAGAAAATTGCCATGGATCAATTCCACCGGTTGATCCCAAGCAGCAATCGTTTTACGGCCCTCCTGCAATAACCTCTCTTCTGCTTCAATTCCGATCGCATCCAGCCCCAGCCGGGCCGCCAATGCACAAATGACAGAAAAGCCGCAGCCCCATTCCAAAAATCGATTGCCCGCCATCAGCCTCCGCTCCACGATCCAATCGAGAGTCTGATAAACCAATTCATAGTCGCTGGCAACGAATTGCTCGATACCATCCCGGTGCCAGCGATCTTGAAACGTCTGAATCCGCTCTCGCGATTCCGTTATCCACGTGCGCACCTCGGAAGGTATACTCCTCTCCATTACATTTCCTGGTATCTCGATCTTCTCCAATCGAATATTCATCTTGCTATGGTCACTCAGCACGTAAAGCGGTCGTTTGGTTTCTTTAAGACCACCGCCGTGGGTGGAATCTTTTTCTTACTGCCCTTGGTCGTGGTCGTCGCGCTTCTAGGACAAACAGCGCAAATCCTGTGGGTCATCGCCGACGCGGGACGACCCTATATCCCGATCGATACGCCACTCGGCTATGGTCTGCTCTTTCTTAGCGCCATCGCATTAGTCCTCCTCGCCTGCTTCCTCAGTGGCGTCATTGCTCGTCGATCCATCGCGAGTAAGTTTACAGGATCGATTGAGAAATATCTCATCATGATTTTCCCTAGATACGCCATCTTTAAAGAACAACTCAGCGGCAACATTGGCGGGGATCTGTTCACCAATCGCCTTCGCCCGATCCTCGTCAAACAACTAGACTTTCAACGCCTAGCATTTGAAGTAGAGCGAATGCCCGATGGTCGCGTCACCGTGTTTCTACCCGGTTCTCCCGATCCTTGGTCCGGTACGGTGGTCCTCGTTCAACCCACAAACATCGAGCCGCTATCAATTAGCTTTTCCGAAGCCATTGGGACGCTCGAAAAGCTCGGACAAGAAATGCAACAACTCATGATCAAACACGAGTCATCACAATCCCATTGCAATGACTAACGAGCCACGTTGCCAAAGCGCCGCGTCACAAATCCCATAGCAGGACGTCTGGACAGCACGCGCACTTCTAGCGAATCCCCTGGCTCAATCGCTTGCGACTCTGCAGCAAAAATATACCACTCCGTTTGCGAGGCACGATCAAAACCAGTTTGAAACAACTGCGGTGATGACCGCACCGCATCGACCAACGGTTCCACCGGTGGTAAGCGTCCAATCTGAATTGCACGCTGAAAGTCTTTCAAGTCGAAGGCCTCGTTGCTGATGGCTGCGATCTTCAATGGGCTGCCCACAAACTGGATACTTAACCGCTGTGGCTGGCCCAACTCGGCGATATCGCTCGACTTCACCTCCCTCCCCACAACCATCATGGGAAGAAAAAGCACTCCCACACTCAACAGCCCTACGACGCACATTTCTCCACAAACAAAACGTTGCTCCCGCTTGTGCGGAAACGCGTTTGTAGCCTCTGTTGGAAACTCAAATCCAAGACCGAACCCTAAAACTAAGAATAGCGCCGGCCATGTCGCCGCCAGTACGCGTATGCCACCATCGAGATAAACTATCGAGACGGAAGCCATCGTTCCCAGTAGTAACGCTATCACAAAACTGCGCCACCACATTTCTTTGCTGTACCACAGCCTCACGACGACAGCCAAGCCCAGCAACAGCCACAATCCGACCACCATCGCGCGGCCGACCCAACCTTCTCCCAGAGATGAGTGAATCAACAAAGTCGATAGGGCTGCCAGGCTGTCAATACTGAATCGCATCACGCCTCGACTCAGTTCCCCAACCAAACGCGATGGACGTTCTTTGATGCGTTGCCAACCGACGGCATAAAGAAAATTCGCTCGGACACCCTCATTCGGCATAGCGTCGAGCTGATCCCTGAATTCATCCTCTACCTCGCTCCAAGAACAACCACTGGCTAGACCGGCAAACGTTGAAGCAAAATTCGCTCCCGTCACATTCTCTCCAGTCCCATAGATTCGATTCAGCAAGGGGTTCACCGACAAGCAAACTAACACGACTGTCGCCGCCAAAAGCAATCGCCCCAGACGCACGCGCACTGCTCCGCTAGGTAAGGGCGCGCTGTCAGGTAAGGGTGCTGCGGCACGAAAGCTCCATGCCCATGCCAATCCCATGAACGGCAGCACCAACAGTGCGCCCGGTCTGGCTGCTTGCGCAACAGTCAACAGCCCCAATCCACTGAGCGCATGCCAAGGCCGATCTCCCTTCCATCCTACAATGAACCATGTCGTTCCTAACGCGGAGGCTGCCAGCCCAAAGGATTCTGTCAACGACGTGGCAATAAAGAACCGGACCATTCCCCAGCAACAAGCCAGTACCACTACGCCCGCAGGCGATCCCCACAACTGCGTTGACACTTGCACCAATCGCCCTATTGCATAACCGACCACCAAGGCTTGAACCCACAATCCCAGCAGTGGATTCATGCCCACGAAATAGTTGCGAAAGAAACTCCATGCAGTGTTGATAGGTCTGCGTTGGTTCCACTCTGGCAACTTACCACTCAACAGAAGTGCGTAATTCCCAATCTCATATTGCTGAGCATCACTTTGGGCAGCAGCAGAACAGAAGGGGGCAGAGTAACCTGTCTGATCGACAATCACCGGGTCTCCTGGCCCAGCACTAACCAAGAGTCCAAAGCTAAACATGATAGCGCCAATCCCAGCGGGCACTCCCCACTGCGACTGCCGGGTCAAAGCATCGGCCGATGTGCTATCGACGCAGACTGCTTGAGTTCGTCGATGCAATAACCGGATCGAAATGCTTACAGCAATGGCCCATAACAGCAACGCCGCAGGGAGCATGTCGTGCCAAAATCGAATTGCTCGCCCAATGAATTCTTCTTCCATACCATACAAGGCAGCGGGGCGAATCATCACTGCCGCCAGCAAGGCAATCGGCGCTACACCACTCAATAAGATCAGTGGCCATGGTCTTCGCCAGAGTGCTTCTAACTCACCTCGCGCCATCCAAACTCCGAACAACGACAAACCTAGCCACCACAACCACAAATTCCTCCGCCAAGGAACGTTCGAGTCACGCCATTCAAAATCGAATTTAACTTCTCTAGCCGTGGTCAATAGATCCGCGTTTGGCGCAATCGCCTCCGGCAGCAAAATGTGTAAGGAATTTCCGTCAAAGCGATGCCAACCCAACGATTCCTTCGCAGGCCAGCCATCTGCAGAGTGACGTGGTATCATCACTCCGCTGCAAAACAAGAACGATCCGTTGGCAAGTGACGAAGGGACTGCCGATGGTTCTACGACGCGCTCGCTCAGAGTGAAACGGTATTGTCCTGCAGCAGCGAGCGAGGTCAAATCGCTCAGGTGAAATGCGATGCGATGCACTGCTGGTTGAAAAGCAGGAGCAAGAATAAACCACAGAACAACGCTGGCAATGCATGACCAGCCAATGCCAACTCGCCAGCGCCTCACACTCGTTGTCATCTCCATTTGAACTTCAGTAAACCAACGCCATACATTTTCAACAGCAACCATCCGTGGCGAAATCGCTGTATCTGTGTGGTACCAAATGTTCTTGCTTGATAGCGAATGGGATAGTCGCGAATTTGTAAGGCAAGCTTGGCCGAACCAAAGATCAGATCAAAATCACCAAACGGGTCCATCTGCCCAAAATAAGCGCGCTGTGCAGCGAGGCGTTCATAATCGCTCTTCAATAAAACTTTCGTTCCACAAAGAGTATCTTTGATGGGTTGACCCAACAAAAAAGAGAAAGCAACAGCGAAGAACTTATTGGCGATCAGATTCAAAAACCTCATCGCGCCCGATTCCATGGCGTAGACCAATCGCGTTCCGTTTACCATCTCCGCCGAGCCGTCCAACATTACTTGTGCAAATCCAGGCAAGTCCTCAGGACGCACGGTCATGTCGGCATCAAGGATCATCAGGATCGGATATTTGGCGTGCTGAAAGCCCAGTCGTACTGCATCACCCTTCCCCTTCCCTGTTTGCTGATAAACGGAAATATCTCGATGCGAATACTCATCGCGAATGCGATAACACTCTTGGAGCGTGTCGTCCTGCGAATGCCCTTCAACAAAGATCAGTTCTACCGCACCAGTAAATTCTGGCAGTCTCTCCACGATTGGACGGATATTTCCAGTTTCATTGCGACAGGGACAAATGACGCTCGTCCCCGTATCCATGGGCAACGAATGGGGCACGCGTGCCACTCCCCAGTTCGTCAGGGCAAGGTGCCGAAACAACGGGAGCGGACCCAGCCAACGATTCCAAAAGGAAGTAAACAACGGGATCTGAGTTGGCACCAGGATTCGCGAGTCGGTAGTGACAATTTCCAAACCTGCCAACCTGAGGAGATTAGCCATATCGCCTTGCGTAACCCAATTTCGCAGTGGTTGCCGATGCCGCAGCCCCACTCGATCCAGGATCGCCAGAATCGGTTGCCATAATCGTGAGAAACAGTTGTAGATAATTCGCGTACGCGAATGGCACAGAGGACGAATTCGCCGCAGTACTGCCAAGATGTCGTCTAAAAAAGTAAGCGTGTCAGAGATGACAATGTAGTCAAACGGTTGTTCATCCAGCTCCAGCGTTTCAGCCCGCTGATGAACGAAATGGAGATGCGGCTGCGGGAATCGCTCCTTTGCTACACGTACCATTTCGCCACTGAAGTCGACACCTACGCCATACGAAGGTTGCAAGCCAGCCAGCAAATCGCCTACTCCACAACCTATCTCTAAAATGCGCGAACCCGCAGGGACATAGAACTGATAAAGCGATTGCACCTGCCGCTGGTACTCGGGGCGTTTACCCCGAGCACGTACGGATGCAAAGGCATCAAAGAAGTCGCGCAATTCGTCCGACGCTGCGGGACTGGAAGAAAGATCCGACATAAAACCAGCACGCGCGGCGAAAGATGTCCAATACCTTAGCAGAGTTCAAGAGCAAAAAACCTTGTGAGACGACTATAGGGTTTTCACTTTGATGTCTTTGAATTGCACCACCATCGATGGTCCTGCATGCAATTGTAGCGCTAACACGCCTTCGTCCGATCGGTGCTCTGCATCTTCATCAATAACTTCTGCAGTCAATGCATCGTTGATGTAATGCTCCAATCGATGTCCCTTAGCAACGATACGGTAATCGTTCCATTCACCGGGCTTGATGACCTTGCCGATTTCGGTGGCGTCCCCAAAGGACTCCACTTCTTTGGTATCGCCACTCTTCAAAGTGACTCGCTGCCCGCGCAGAGCAAGAATCCCACGACCTCGCTCTTCGTAATTGATGCCGGCATATACCAGGGCGTCGTCAATGTCGGCCTGATAGCCACCCACAATAAACTTCTCTTCATCGGCGACTCGACTGCGATATTGAATGCCCGAGTTGCCACCAGCAATTTTGAACTTGGCATGCAATTCAAAGTCTTTCAGCTTTCCTGCTTCCCAAATCAAGAAGGTATTGGAATCGATCTTATTGCTGTCGATCGTACGGCCAGTAATGGCGCCATCCTCAACGCTCCAAAGATCGCTCCGCCCTTTCCATCCCGTCAAATCAGTGCCATTAAAAATCGCTTGGAAACCATCTTCCTCAGCAACACAAACGCCGCTCGCAGAGATCAACACCAAGGAGCCACAAACCAAGAGACTTGCCAAAATACGTAACATCGCACACGCCTTATTGCCGAACACTGAACCGAATTGATATTGCCGTGGCTAATTGTAACTACAGCGACGCCACAAGTCGCCTCGGGTTTCCATTTCCGTCAGTCGCGAACCCCCTTCCAACCCGTCACCTGCTTCATAGTTCGCGGCGGAATACAGCCGCCGACATGGCAAACTCACGAAACCGATCCACTATCTGGAATTCTGCACACCCAACTTCACTCCCCTTCAAAACCCCCTCGTCTGATGGAATCATTACTCGCCCTGCACCATTACGCACTTGTTCTATTCCCACGTGGAGCTGCGCTGGCTCGAAGGCAAACCCGACTCCCGCACACTTGAGCAATGCTTCTTTGGCCACCCAGACGTTCATCATTTCTAACTGCCGCACTGACTCGCTACCTGTTTTCCAAATAGCCAGCTCGTCAGGATGCAAGAACTGTTCAGCCAAGCGGTCCGAGTCCGACAAAGATCTGCGCAGCTCAATATCCACGCCAAGCTGGAGCGACGGGAAACCGTTCTGGCAATTCTCCGAACATACCGCGATCGCTAACATGTCAGCACTGTGCGAGAGATTAAATGCAACGTTCGAGACACTTGGCGATGCCGAGAGGTAGGGCTTTCCATACGGACCTTGGTGAAACTCCAGCTCAGCGGACTTACATAGAAGCCGCTCCGCTAGAAAGTGTCGCAGCAAAATGCACCTTAGCTGAAACGCAGCCACGTGCCTTTCAAAAACAAACTTCGCACCGCGACTCTGCTCGCCCGCACTCAGCACACCGAGATAAGGCTGTAACGCGGATAAGGTCGCCGATCCCTGAAAAAGATGGACTTCCAGAGTCACTTCTGCGTCAGCAAAATGGAGATACTCCGTTGGGTGCCGGGTGATGCCTAACGAGTCAAGGTCTAGATTGTTCATAGAGTGAATCAGCACCACGGAGCAAATGGGCTGTGTTACATTGAGCCGTGCTACAATGAGCTTTTATTGTTTGGGCGGTGATAGTTTGGGCGGTGATAGTTTGGCACTGCGACTTTAAGCTGTACAGCAAACAATGATATCAATTTACGCAACACAGTAGCTGATCCAGTCAAACGCAGCGGAGACGCACGACTTGTTTTCCAGAACTCTTGAATACGCGCTTCGCGCAGTGGCTCATTTAGCGTTACAAGCTCCCAAGGCAGTCACTGCGAAAGAGCTTGCGTCAGTAACCCGAGTTCCTGGACCCTACTTACACAAAGTCATGCAATTGCTGCGCGATCATGAGATCGTCCTCAGCCAACGTGGCGTGGGTGGCGGCATCCGGCTTGCCAAACCGGCTAGCGAACTGACGATCCTGAATATCGTGAACGCGGTCGAACCGATTGAACGCATCAAGAGTTGTCCGCTGGAAATCGCCGGTCATGGAATCAACCTCTGTCCACTGCATCGCCGCCTGGATAATGCAATGGCGCAAATAGAGCAAGCATTTGCTACATCGACGCTTGCTGACCTACTTCATGACGATAGCGGCATTACGCCTCTATGCCCATTCCCAAACGTGAAGATAGTCTGTGCGCAAACGTAGGCCCGCCCTCGCCCGAAGACTCGTCCACTTGCCCGTCACAACACGTTGGTTTCGCGTAGAATCTGCAGGACGGCTGTTCGATCCGCTTGCGTCAAGTGCTCAAATCCCACCGTGGGCTGCACGCTCGTAAGCACGTCAACTAGTTTCTGAAGAACTCGATGCTTCACTTCGACCGGAAGCTCCTGAAACGAATCGGAATAGATCAAGTAGCTACAGGGAAATTGGAATAGCCTAGTCTGCAAATTGAGATCGCGGAGCGAACGGCCCTGTGTATCTCGCGATGCACCTTCAACAAACTTTTCCGCGAAGCCGCTCGTTCCCAACACTGGCGAAGTCAATGGAAAATCGCCGCACATCAATAGTCGTTTGAGAACTCGCTCCGCTGCTGCTTCGATGCGGCGATTGGCACTCTCACTGATATGATCCAAGGGCCGATCGAGCAAGCGATTCATTTCGAAAGTCTGCGCGATCGCTTCACGTGTTTCATAGTTGGCAGCCGCGATGGCGTTGTGCATTTGTGTTTGATGTTCGAGCACCATTAGGGCCACGATATCACTGTGGGGACTGAGATAAGGCGACGTCCGCACAAAGCTATCGAGGTTAGTAACGTTGGCTCCCGCCTCAATGTCCAAACCTGCCTGCTCGCCTTTCCCTCGTGACATCGCGTTTCCCATGTGCCGCATCTCGCCATGGGTTCCCGTAACGTACCAGCCACCCCAACGTTCTTTGAAAGGACTGGTATTATCCGTGGTAAAAGTGCCACTTCCTAGCAAAGGATTTCCAGCCGTATCAGAGTAAACACTTCGCACCAAGTACCCGGGAACATCTTGCGTTCGACTTGAAGCATGACAGGTTAGGCACTGGCCTCGGTCGCGAGTGAAAGTCGGTGGGCGATCCGGATCTTGCTCTAGGGTGTAAAAGATTGCTCCTTGCTTGGCATCTGTCGCGGCCAATTCAACTACTTCACCTTTTTGACACCATCCAACGTAGACAGAGTCGTTGAAATAAAGAGCACGGGGCGTGCGGGGCGTGATCCGTCGGAGCTGGAGACTGGTCTTAGAAAAGACCAGAGTCTGCGATTCAACAGGTACGTTTAACGCCTCCAGCACGGCAGGCAAATAACCATGTCGCGAATCGTAGCGAAGCTGAATGCTACCTGCCTCCACCCCCTTAGCGAGCTGCGCAACCGCATCGTTGACGGGCGTGTTGAGGTAATCGATGGGTGGTCGTTCAAAGGACGCGGACTGCGCCGCCGATTGCCGTGCCGTTGCGCCTAGAATCGCAATATTGGCAAGAATCAGAACCCAACGGCAATTGACAAAATCGACCATGAAATCGATCCCAAGACTCGGCGGGAATGGCGGGGAAAAACGCAGACTGAATGAGCAATCTACCGACGCGCTTTCTTGTAAAACGGTACTCGCGGCAATTGTGCATGTCAACATCCACAATTACATAGAGAGGACCTTTCGGCCTCGATTTTGACTGAATTTGGCTATACACCGATGCCATCGGGTGTGGCCCAGAAGCCGCCGCGGAGGTGATCAAAATGGGGTTTCGCACCTTTGACGGACAGGTCGAATCGTCCATGGTCGAAGACAAGTTGGCCGCCGACCCAGGTTTTGACGGGCCAGCCGATCAGGGTTTGGCCGTGCCAGGGTGACCAGCGACACTTCGTGAATTGAGTTTCGTTGTGAACAGTTTTGGCGAGCTGGAGATTAACGAGGACGAGATCTGCATCGTAACCCACATCGATGCGTCCCTTGCCGACCAGTCCCCAGATGCGTGCCGGCGCGTCGGCCATCCAGGAGGCAATTTGTTCGAGGCTGCACAATCCTTTGGAATACTGGTTCAGCATCAGAGGGAGGCTATTTTCGACTGCCGGCAAACCGGACGGGCTTTTCGGGTAGGGAAGCGACTTTTCGATCAGTGTATGGGGTGCATGATCGGTTGCGATGACTTGGATGGTGCCGTCCAGGAGCGCTTGCCAGAGGCGGTCGTTATCGTCGCGTGATTTAATGGAGGGGTTCATCTGGATGAGCGAACCCCATTGTTTGTAGTCGTCGGTATTAAAAAACAGGTGGTGCGGGCAGACTTCCGCAGTAATCCAAGGTCGTTTTCCTGCGATGATGGGGAGTTCCAGGGCAGTGGAAACGTGCAGGACGTGAAAGCGATGGTGATGGCGGGTCGCCAAATCGATCGCCCGATTGGTAGCGATCTGTGCAGCTTCGGGAGACCGAATGAGTGAGTGATCGGAGACTTGATTGGTGCCTGCGAGGCGGTCGGCATTGGCACGAACGGTAGATTCGTCCTCGCAGTGGGCACAGATTGGAAGAGTTGTGTTTGCGAAAATGGACTCCAGCGCATCTTGTCCATCGACGAGGAGATCGCCGGTGCTGCTACCGATGAAGATCTTGATACCGGGCACTTCGGTCGCGGCGGCGAGTTCCTTAACGTTATGGGGGGTGGCACCTATGTAGAAGCCATAATTCACGAGAGAATTATGGCTAGCGAGTTGCTCTTTCGCGCGAACCCCGGCTAATGTTGTGGCGTTGGGGACCGTATTGGGCATTTCCAAAAACGTCGTTACGCCACCGGCTGCGCAGGCACGGGACGCGTGCGCGAGATCTTCCTTATGGGTCAAACCGGGTTCTCGAAAGTGCACTTGATCATCGATCACGCCAGGCAAGAGATGGAGTCCGCTGGCATCAATGATTTGATCGGCGGCGGCAGTGGAAGGTGGATCGATAGCAGCAATTTTTCCTTTCTCAATCAGCACGGACACTTGAGCGATTCCGTAGGGCAAAACGACATGCCCGTTTTTGATGAGTGTTTTCATGATTGACCTTGCAGCGTTGATGACGCTCGCGGTGATTCTCGGGCTGGGGATATTTATTCAGTCGGCAGCGGGATTTGCCGCGGGGCTATTTATTGTGCCGGTATTGCTGTGGACGGGGTACTCCATTCCGGAAGCTCAAACATCGTTGTTGGTAGCCACGATACCGCAAAACCTTTGGGGAGTATGGCAGTTTCGCGATCATATTGAACGTCGGGAAGTCCTCTTTCCTGCCGCCTTGCGACTGGCATTTTTGCCCATTGGGATGGGATGCCTAGTAGTGCTGGAGGAATTGCCTACTGTGCAACTACGGCAGATTGTTGGTGGCATTATGTTATCGGTAACGCTGGCGATCATCGCGATGAAGCCAACACCTCGTGTTGCTTTGCCAATGGGTTGGAGCTGGCTGGCTTTTAGTGCGTCAGGTTTTTTGCAAGGAGTCTGCGGAATGGGGGGACCGGCGATGGTTCTATGGGTTCAAGCGCATGCTTGGGACACGAAAAAGAGTCGGGGATTTCTGTTTTGCATGTATTTGATCTCACTGGTGCCCGCGTTGGTCAGTTTGTGGCTTTATTTTGGCGATCGCGTCATTCGGCCTGCGCAAACTGCGGCACTCTTGATACCTGTTTTGTTAGTGATCACCAGCTTAGGGTTGCGTGCGGGGACCTGGCTGGGGCGTGATCGACTCAAGCGACTAACATTGGCGCTATTGGTTTTGATGGGGCTCGCCGGAATTTTTGCCCCTTGGCTTTCTCGCGCTTCACCGTAAAAGCTGGGGAGCGGCGGTTGAACTGGGGACTGGCCAAAAGGGAACAGTGGTTTTACAACCGTGAAGAGTCTTGCGGGTGACGGCTACTAGGGACAAAGGGTCATTGCCAGCTACAGGGTATTAGCAACCGACCGAGAACACCCCATTTAGGGGCATGCGAAGCAGGAATGATTGGCAGGCATTGAGCGACGATGCCGGATGGTTATTGACTCTATTTGCGAAACAGACGATTCGATGCAGCCGTTCGACTTTCAGCTTCGCCCTCGAATTGTCTTTGGTGCGGGAACGGTGGATCGCTTGGGCGCGATTGCTAGGGGGCTTGGAGCAAAACGTGTGTTGGTCGTATCGGACCCTGGCGTAGTTCAAGCGGGGCATTTTGGTGCAGGTGTCAAGACCTTGGAGCGGGAGGGAATCACAGTCCAATCGTTCCATGAGTTTGGAGAAAACCCCACGACTCACATGGTGGAGTTGGGGCTGGATGTTGCTCGGCGAGTCCAACCTGACTTGTTAATTGGTCTTGGTGGTGGAAGCAGCATGGACTGTTGCAAGGGAATCAATTTTGTTTATTCGTGTGGTGGATCGATGCGTGATTACCACGGGATTGGCAAAGCAACATCGGACTTATTGCCGATGATTGCCGTGCCAACAACCGCCGGTACGGGAAGTGAGGCACAATCGTTTGCGTTAATCAGTGACGCGGAGACCCACGTGAAAATGGCATGTGGGGATGCTCGTGCGGCGTGCCGCGTGGCGATCCTTGATCCCGAATTGACAGTGACGATGCCACCTCGGGTGACGTCATTAACGGGTATCGACGCGTTGTCACATGCAATTGAAACGTATGTCACACGTCGGCGTAACGCGATGTCAACGATGTTTAGTCGACAAGCATTTCGGCTGTTGGCAACAGGCTTTTCGCAAGTACTAGCTGAGCCGACCGATATTGAAGCACGTGGTCAGATGCAATTGGGTTCGTGTTTTGCTGGCATGGCCATTGAAACATCCATGTTAGGCGCTGCGCATGCGACTGCGAATCCATTGACGGCAAAGTTCGACATAACACACGGCCAAGCAGTAGGAGTGATGTTGCCCAGCGTCATTCGCTTGAACGGTAACTCGCATGCTGAATGGTATGCGGAACTGCTGCGAGAAATTGAGCCCGTTCCGCATGTAGGTGATGCACCAGGTAGGCTTGCGCAGTTGGTCGGCGAGTGGTTAAAAAAAGCATCGCTTGCCACATCGCTGGACGAACTGGGGATCCCGAATGGCAGCGACTTCGAGTTAGCAACTGACGCAGGGACTCAATGGACGGGAACATTTAATCCAGTCCCACTGACTCATCAATTGCTGACGCAGTTGTATCAATCGAGTCGTCAGTCGGAGTCGTAACGCGAGAGCGGATGAGCCAAGGAAGCGTGAGTGCCGCCAAGGCGTAAAACAAGATCGTCGTTGGAGTGGACTGAGTGGAAGGCCAGTAGGGAAATGATTCGAGTTCACGCCAAAAGGTGAGCTGGATCGTGAGCGCGACTGGCAGACTAACGGAAAACCAAGCTAAGCCATCTCGCTGCAATTGTTTGAATCGTTGCAATAACAAGGCCGCGATGAGAGTCGCCAGCAGTGTGACTCCGAACAAAGCCTGCCAACCCACGATCACGCCGGGTATCGCAAGGACGCCAATGAGGTCCATTAATCTGCCCGTACCAGCGCTAGTAGGGTCCAATTTGGGATCGGCCGAAGGACAAACGAATCGGGCGAGTCCGCGTGCGACAAAGACAGCGGCAGCTAATCCGCAGAGGACTCGCACGACAGCGTCGAGGTGAGATTTTGCAGCCCATGCATCTGGGGTAACGACTTGCCAGGGAACGACCATGAATGGCGGCCAAATGAGAATTGGAATAATCGCCGCTCCGAGCACCCAGATGACGAGCTTTTTGGGGAGTCGTTGGCTATCGAAGCGGACCAATCCGAACGCCCAGGCTCCTGCAACAGCAAAAGTATGAAAGAGCCAAAAAGCCATTGTTTCGCGATTGACGACCGGCATGGATAGGGGACCATGCCAATGGCCTCTCAGTTCTTTTGGGAACGGCAAGTTGGCTAGTGCACCATAGACTTCTGCGAGTCCGAGGGAGGTCAGGGACAAAGCCACAACCAGTTCGACGATGGGGTAGCGTGGTGAGATTGGCAAACGGCAAGTACGGCACCGCCCTCGTAGTGCAAGCCAACCAAACACTGGCCAATTATCACGTGGTGCAAGCCGATTTGCGCACCAGGGACAGTGGGAAAGGCCATTGATACTTCGACCTCTTGGCATTCGCCAGGCAACGACATTCAGAAAGCTACCGACTGCGGACCCGACCCAAAACAACCATGCAAAAACCAGGCAATCGACCAGTCTCGGGAGTAACAGATCGTGGAAGTGCAGGGAGGAACCAATTGCCTGGAATGCGGCGACGATCACCACGTAAGCAATAGCCGCCACCGCCAATCCGAGGAATATCCGCGGCACGATCGATGCTACTTTTCGATGTTTCCTGCTCAACAAACAAACCACACTGCCAGCGTAAGGAGGGAGATACGCATCAGAATGACTCGTGAAGGGCAATAGCTCAACAGTACCTTCAAATTTCCAGACAGGTGCCCAGACAGGTGCCACCCACCTGATTCTCTCGCCAGACAGGCGCCAGACAGGTGCCACCCACCTAATTCTCTCCTCACCTGATTCTCTCAAGCAGACAGGTGCAGCAGACAGGTGCAGCAGACAGGTGCCACCCACCTGATTCTCTTGCGGCAGACAGGTGCGGCAGACAGGTGCCACCCACCTGATTCTCACCTAATTCTCTCACGCCACGACTCAGAATGGTGCCACCCACCTGACTCAGACGGTGCAGACAGGTGCCACCCGCCTAATTCCCTCATGCGACGACTCAGACGGGTGCCGCCCACCTATTTCCTCACCCATTTCCCCAATTTCCCAAGGCAGATTGGTGCCACTTACCTAATTCCAATTTGGCAGACAGGTGCCACCGGCAGACAGGTGCCACCCACCTAGTTCCTACGCCTAATTCTCTCATACGACGACTCAGACGGGTGCCGCCCACCTATTTCCAAGGCAGATTGGTGCCACTCACCTAGTTCCAATTAGTGCTACCCACCTACTACCTCACCTGAAACCTATCCAGACTGCCGCCACCCTCCCAAGTAGACAGGCGGTCGATCCACCAAACCCCTCCATATTGGCGACAACCGACGCCTGATACTGGTTTTTATCCATGGGCCTGACCGACTTGGACGCGAAAGCGACTGACGCCACGCAGCTATCGAGTGGTTGATACATTCGTTTTTTACCGAATCTGGCGCCAGACACGATCAAAACGGCACGAGTACCCCAAGGGGCACGAAACATCAAAAGATCACATTGATCCCTATGTGCACTATTGACGCACGTTCACACTTCTGACAAAATGGCCATGGAGGTATTGGCTATGACTCGACCAAAGCGTTCGGAACAGTTTGATCCACTCGAAATCAACATCGCCCACGCCGTGCAACGCTGCGTACGGC
>JBGTBJ010000144.1:0-15913 GCA_041749395.1 Pirellulaceae bacterium | reverse complement strand
CGCGAAAGTAGCGTTGGTATTCGCTGCTTTTTCAGAACTTTCGCGGAGCGAAAGGCGACTATTATTGCCTTCGATTAGTAAATTCACAACGAAACGCATGCATTTGAGGCGGACGGCACGACGGAGCGTGCCTGCTACTTTGAAGTGACTTATAAAATTCACGACCTGTCCGTTAGAAGTGTGATTCGTATAACGCTACTTTCGCGGAGCGAAAGGCGACTATCCTGTGGCATTAGGATTTTTCTCGATGTCACACCGAAGCTGCAATCGGTGATTTAGAAGGGGGACACCAACATCGCTGTTATCGAAAAACAATGAGGGGCTATCAAAGTGGAAAATAAGTCTCGTAAAACCAAATACGTCGCGACCATGCTGATTGGCATGTTTATATCGTCGAACGCCACAGCATCCGATGTGTTCGCAATGTTCGACTGGAACTCGGACGGAGTGTTGAGCGGAAACGAAGCGGAATTATTCGTCGCCTTCGATACCTCTCCCGTCAATCAGCCCGATGGCGAAATTTCGAAAAGCGAATTCTTGGCGGGACTTAAATTGTACGAAGAAAAGCGTGCGGATCATGTAGCGAAAATTTTTGCGGCTCGAAATGGAAACAAAGACGACCGTCTTTCGGGTACTGAGCTAAGTGGATACGAATTTGCGGACATGGATGGCAATGGCCGGATTTCTTCGGACGAATTGTTGGATGGATTTTCGAGGCAAAGGGCGCGACTCGCAACCCTTTCCCACGACGAAGTAGTAAGTGAAGGGATGCGCCGCTTTAACGCGCTAGATATCAACGAGGATGGCAGATTATCTGGCTCTGAAGCGTCTGGTCTGCAAACTTTGGATTTGAATCAAGACCGAAAAATTCTGCTCAGCGAATTTATGGCGAGCATATTCTTGGATGCTGCTTTTGATCCAGATGCTCCGGAATCGCCAACCGACGCGCCGGCAGGTCGAGTCATGCGATCTGTCGTCGACGCCGTCAATCGACGAGATGCGGATGCAATAGTGGGGATGTTTCACCCTGAGCTTGAGGAGCTTGTCGACGAAGTGATCGTCGACTATCTCCTGTATCACATCATCGAAAGTCATGGAGCACTAAGCGCTCCTGCAAATGATTCCGTTGAAATCAAAGACTCTGCACAACCTGGGCAAGTTCTCCACAGTGCTAAACTCATTTGTGAAAAGGGAAATCTCTCCATCCATTTGACGTTGCTGGAGGATGTCCTTGTCGGATTTGACTTTGATAGTCCGCAAATTGTAGAGCTCAATGACACGATGTTTGCCGATCTACTGGCAGATAAAAACGGCGTGCTAACGAAGTTCGCAAATTTCTATCATCTTTCCTGCGAGTCGATGATCGAGAAAATCCTCAGCGGAGAAGACGCGGAGGCGTTTGGAATGTTCCACCCTGAGATTCAAAATAAGTTAGGAATGGAGCCGTTTACAGAGCTCTTCAAGGGACTTCGAAACGGTTGCGGAACAGACTCGGTAAAGGTTGAACTAGAAGAAGCAGGAGTGGAGTTCGACGAAAACGGCAAGGGACGCTTTTTTACGATTTCTCATCGCGTCACTGGTCCAAAAGGGAGCTTGCTGTTCAGCAACAAATTGCAATTCGTCGGCCTGAAAGCGTATTTCGTCGCAGCCGGTACAGAACCCATTCAAGCAGAGGATGAACCGGTACTGGCTCCACCGGTTCCGCTATCTGATGACGATGATCCTCTTCCACCACCTGCACCAAGAAAAAATACTCCTTAGTGCCCGAAGAGTTACACCGGAAACCAATCTACGTCAAGAACTTTGATCTCTTTACATTTCTTACCGCTCAAAACACTCAGAGAATTTCCAATGAAACTCAATACCTTATTCTTGTTTACTATTGCGTCGGCCGTCCTCTTCAATGCAGCCACCCTGTCGGCTGCGGACGAGCCAGACAACGAAAAAGCGGAACGCCAATATTCAAAATCCTTCGCCGACGAGGATCTTACCGGAAAAAGCTTTGCCAATCAAAACCTTGATAATTGCAATTTTGAGAATGCCGATTTAACGGACGCGACCTTTGAAGGTGCCAGCCTTAAGAATTGCAATTTTCGCGGCGCTATGATGAAGAACACCGAGCTTAGAAAGGTCGACCTAACCGGTTCCGAGTTTCAAGAAGCGGTACTTGAACACACCAAGTTTACTGGATCGACCTTGAACAAAGTGAACTTTGAAGGGCTCGATCTTTCCAAGGTTCAGCTCTACGAATTGAAATTGCGAGGGGCTAACCTTCGCAATGTCAAAGCAGTCTGGTATGTCTACGGAAGCGATTTTTTTGCCGCTGATCTCAGGGGTGCCAATTTTTCAAGCGCAATTGACTTTACTCCGGCAAATTTTCGCAAGGCAAAGTACGATCAGTTCACTCGATGGCACGAAGGGTTCGATCCCGATGGACGAGGGGCAATCTATGAAGAAATGAAAGAAGAGCCGGTCGCTCCAAAAGCGCAGCCCGCAACTGACAAAACTGCTCTGGAAACCGCTTTTACAAAATTAGACGCTAATATGGATGGCGTTCTCTCTGGCAATGAAACAAAAACGTGCAAAGAGTGCGATTCCGATGCCGACGGCGAAGTTACACTTGCAGAGTTTCTCGCTGGCAAATAATTCCTTTGCGTAATGCGTAACAGCGATTGCAAAAGCGTTACGCAATTTTGGCGACGGTCAGCAGGCTGTACCAGACTCGATCGCAGCAATCAACCATTGCTGCTTAATTTTCCAAAGTGCATTCGATTAGTCCTTCGTGACGACGAGCACTTCTGGTCTAGTAAATTTTCCTGATTTCATATTAGCTCCCCCTAGGGCAACCAATGACTGGTTATCGAAGGGTAGTAGGCGGTGGAAGAATCTCGCGTCTTGTGTGACGCCGATTTGTTGCCATTCCTTTCCGTCACTGGAAAGAACCTGAATGCAACCACTGTTATTCGTCACTATTAATCTCCCTTGGATGCTCCACGCAGCGGCTCCGAAACCATTCATTCCTTCATCACCGATGAGGTCGGGACCTTCGGACCATTGTCCAGAGTTCGCATCGAAATAAGCCGTCGAACGAGTCGGTCCGTCGGCCTCGTTCATCCCACCAATCGTGTAGAGTTTTCCTGTATATTCTGCCAGAGCCAGAGCGCGTCGCTGGAATGGTGGTGTAGCGATATGTGTCCAAACAGGACTCGCCTGCCCTAAGTCCATCATCAACGCAGACGTGTGCCACTCGGTCGCCTTGTCACCCTCCATATTCCATCCACCCACCACGTACACCCGGTCTCCGATGATGGCCGCATCGTGACTCGACCGTCCTTCAGGCAATGACGGCAGATCCGACCATTCTTTTGTCTCCACGTCGAATGCACGTACTTGCGTCAGCGAATGAAGGTCTTGCGGCTCTCCCTCTGAGTTACGAGCGGCTAAGCCACCGATAACAATGAGTCGTGTGTCGTGGGCAACCATCGCCAATCCTTGCATCCGCTCACCATCAGCAACGACCTGCCACCGGTCCATCTCGCCAGTTACATTCAACTTCAGCAACTGGTTTGATTGAGTCTCGCTGGAATACTCGTGAGCTGTTCCCGTGTGTCCACCATAAACGTAGAGGGAGTCACCGAGTCTTGCGGCGCCAAAGCTAGTAATTCCAAAGGGAAGCTCAGCTAGTACTGGTGGTTCGTGAAGCGAGTCGGTGCCGCTGCAAACAAAACACGCTGTCAGATAGTGTGAGGCCGACGAATATTCTGCTTCGGCATGCGTACCACTCTCATTCTTGGTGACGGGACCAACGATGATTCCGTTCAGACCCGCTGGTATTTGTTGATTCGAGAACGTTGCTTGTCCACTGGCATTCGTACGACAGGTGCCCAGCGTCTTGCCGTCAGCGCCCATCAGTTTGACCTCCACCTCCTGAAGTGGTTCACGGTCCCAGTAGACAATGAACTGCATCGCGTCCTTCGTTGCAATCGCCTGGGCCTGAAATTGCGTGTCAAGGTGAGGTGTCGCATCCGTGAGCTCGCTAACTACGTTACCAAGGTACTGGCTATAGTAAGTGAGCTTTGATCCGTGATAGACGCCGAAGGTAACAGTGGAGTAGATGTCTGCATCCCGCTCCACCGCTTGTTTCGATTCAAGTCCCACAAATGAGTTCGTGTCAGCGGGCATATTTTCGATGGCTTGCAGCTTACCGGAATCGAGCGAATAGAATTTGGCCTCGGCGATGCTAGCAGGAAGATGATAGTGCCGGTCGGACAAATCTTCTCCAAAGAAATAGTTGACGCGTCCGTCTTCGTTGAGGGTGAGCCAAGGAAAATGGGCTCGAACGTTACTTACGCCTATCATGACGATTGCCATCGCCAGAAACCCAGCATGTAAATTTGAACTGCGCATCGGAATTAACTTTCTTAGTTTTAAATTCGTTTGATTGTTGAATGGATTAACCTGACGCTTGACTCAAGCGATCGCTTCCTTGTCACGATCAATGGTCGCGAGACGAAAGCGCGAATTTCAAGACTTGATCCTCGTGACCTGAAACGACCGCGGTCAAACTTCCGTTGACTTGGTACGCTTTGGGAATCGGCCTTTTCACATTCGTACGCTTATGTACTTGCGGTGAGGTGGAGAACTCGTCCAGTTCCGCTTCAGCAGGGTTGATTCTCACATTAAATTCACCCTGCGTTGGACCGAACTCCAACGGGATAGAAAACTTGCCCTCGCTAATCTTCGCCATCGACGAGATTCCGCCTCTTGCAGGCGTCAGGACAATACTTGCATCTTCAACGGGTATGCCATCCAGAGTAACTTCACCCGTTATTGCATACCGAGCTGGTCCTGATTCCGAACAACCACTCCACATGAGCAGTCCCAGGAAAAAAAACCCACGGTAAGTGAATTGGCCAAGCGACGATCGATGCAGTGAAGTGTCGATCATTCGTGCATCTCCGATGACGATACTTCCTTGCCTGCACGGGTTGCGCTGGCGTTGTAAACAGTGACATCAATCATTTGGCTTACAAAGTGGACACTACCGTCACCGTATAAGAAGTTGCTACCGCCTGCTGGATGCATGCTGGCAAAGCCACCCATCGCCGCCGCAGTGTGAGCATTGAACGGCATGAGGGTAGAACCCAAAGCGACTTTTGGGTAACCAACGACCCAGCGAGCAGTGCCAAACTTTACTGTTCCACCGAACGGCGATGGGGCCGAGGCCGGCCACAAATAGTCCATGTAGTCGTAAACCGTCTCTCCGGCAAAGATTGTGTGCGATGTTCCATCCAGAATGTCACTGAACCTGCGGTTCGGATTGCGATATCCATAGTCGGGCCAATTCAGTCCGAACATCCCATCCGCCAAAGGCATGTAGTCATCGGTCCCTTCACACATCAGATAACTGGACGGCCCGCCCGTTTCTAGCGCGGCAGCCATTGGGACCTCGCGAGGCAATGTCATGGATGGACAGAGATAGGCATCAATCTGTTGAGCTGCCACGATGCTGTTGAAAGGATCGCTATATGGCTTTGCAAAGTCCCATTGATCGTAGTTATTGCTCTGTTCGAGATAAGGCAAAATGGCCACTAATGGGCTGATAAAATTGCTTTGCCATGACCCGACGGGAAACTTCTGATTGGATGACTCGTAGTTGTGCAGCGCCAACCCAATTTGCTTGAGATTGTTAGAACACTGCATCCTTCGTGCCGCCTCGCGAGCCGCCTGCACCGCAGGCAGCAGCAACGAGACCAGAATGCCGATGATGGCGATAACCACCAGCAATTCAACCAACGTGAATGCAGTCCGAGAGCGATCTTGTGAACGCGACATTTTTATAGCCTTGGCTAGAGAGTGAATTCGGACACCCCCGCATTGATGCTCGCTGCATCAAGCGCAGATGAATTCGCTTCCCTGGCTGGCTACTGTCGACAGGGAAACCCCTGTCGTGGCTTGCTCGGTACGTGCTGTTGAGATTCGATCTCAATACGTTAGGGAGTATCTACAGAGTTTGCAAGCGCTCATGCAAAGAAAGTGCAAATTTTCCGCACGCGTTGAAACGCTACGAACTTAGATATGGCCGATCGGATCTCGAGGCACCATGAGCCATGCAACAATTGCGATCGACATTCCCACCATGGCGATTGGCGCGAATTGATAGCGTTCCGGAGCAAGATCGACGAACCAACCTATCAGCGGAGCTAGGATGGCTGCACCGAGAGATTTGGCGAGGGACTCGACACTTAAGACGGTTGCCATCGTCGATTCAGTGGCTTCCGTAGCGACACGAGCAATGAGGATGGGTCGCCAAACGTTTTGCAATAGGGCAAGAAACACGAAGCCAACGGTCGCGATGATCATCCATTGTGTGAGCGTTCCCACAAATAGTATCAGGAATGCAAAGCCAAACAGATTCCACAGCCTCCGCGAGGCAAGTACATCACCTCCCAGATACTGGGCAATTCTTCCCGCACGTCGAGAAGCGATACTGGAGAGTAAATAGAGTGTGGTGTAGGCGGCTGCGATCAGGACAGTAGTCCTGCGAGTCGAGTCAAGCGTACTAAGAAAGGAAAACGCTAGCACCGAGTTTTGGAGAACAGCTTGCAGGTAATCTTTACTGGCGCTGTACATGCCTTCGAAGCCAACAGATTCAAAAATGGGTCGTCGCAAATAAGGCTTGTGGAAACAATCAAGGACGGAAGTCCAAGAGACTGCGAAGATTTCCGAAATCCCTCCAGACCCGGTTGATTTTCCATCGAGAAATTTAGGATAACTGAGGAAGTTGATAATGTTCATCGATGTCGGAATGATGCTCAACCAAAAGATCGCCGAATAGTCGTTGAGCACAAAGACAAGCAACGCGGCGATCACTGTGGAAACAGCGCTTCCCGCTTGTGACCAACTTCGGGTCAAGCCATAGACTTCCGTTTTTTCTTTTTCGCGTCCTTCGTTTTTCAACCAAGAAAAGATCATGGCTTTGTGTGTTCCGGTGCGAAATGCCTCGCCAATTGCGAAAGCAAACATGCCGAGAAACAAAGGAGCAACGGTGCTTGTTAAGCCAAATGCCAGGAATGCCAGAACATAGGCTGCGTGGGAAAACACCATAGCCCAGCGCCTGCCGGAAACATCTGCAATTGCGCCCGTGGGGATTTCAAGAACAGTCACACAGACCTCTCGAAACCCAACAAGAGTGCCGATCATTGCGTACGATAGGCCCCTATCAAGAAACGCCAGCACCCAGAATGGCGCAAAGTATCGCTGGTTTTTGAGGAACCCGTATAGACAGAAGCGAAAGATCACGCGCGACAGCTGTTATGTTGAGTGCAAAGAAATAAGAGATCCGCAGTCGTTAAAGAAACAAACAGTTAAAGAATCGACTCGGAGCGAATTGGAATGCAATAGGGAGCTCCAATCGAAGGATCAAACCTAACCGCAGCTTCGACTCCAAATACCTCGGAAAACATTCTTGGTGTCATGACTTCGGTAGAAGTGCCTTGGAATAGGACTGCACCGTTGCGAATCGCCACCATAAAATCGGAAAAGCGAGCCGCCTGATTGATATCATGCAATACCAGCACAATCGTTCGCTGATGTTTTTCTTGTAGATGCTGCATGACATTCAGCACCTCTAATTGATGGGACATATCGAGGAAGGTGGTAGGTTCGTCAAGCAACATGATCTTGGCGTCTTGCACCAATGTCATAGCAATCCAAGCTAGTTGACGTTGTCCACCTGAAAGCTCGCCCAGTGGACGATCAGCCAGTGCTGCAATACCGACAATGTTGAGGGCTCGGACAATCGTGTCGCTTTCGTTTTCATCTGGGAATCCAAGCCAACCGCGGTGAGGAAATCGTCCGTAGGATAAAAGCTCACGAACAGACAATCCGTCTGGTGCATCGTGTTGTTGTAGCAACACAGAAATGTGTCGAGCAACCTGCTTGCTGTTCATGCGATGGACCTCTTTTCCATCCAGGTATGCTGCACCGTGACTAGGTCGCAGCAGGCGCGCGAGACCTTTCAATAAAGTTGATTTACCAGAACCATTCGGACCAATCAGAGTTGTGATTTTGTTTGGAGGAATCTCCAGCGAAAGGCGGCGAATCACCTCCTCACCCTCATAGCGGAGCGACAGGTCCTGGGACTTCAATTCGATCATATCGTATTCTATCTTTCCAAAAATTCAGCTGCGCGCGGTCACCAATAAATACAAAAAGTAGATTCCCCCTAGAACACTGACGATCACGCCGGCTGGCATTTCGATTGGCAGGAACGCGATGCGCCCAATTGTATCCGCCAATAATGTTGAAATCGCTCCGACTATCGATGCAGCGACAATCAAATAGCGATGACTGTGTCCTACGAGTCGACGACCAATATGGGGAGCAACCAAACCCACAAACGCCATACTACCCACCGCCGACATGGCTGAAGCGCCAAGCATTACACCAAATAGCAGTAAAATGATCCGCCAGCGATCCACAGGCAACCCGAGCGAGCGACTGACTTCTTCTCGTAGTCGTAGCACATCTAAAATGTTGTGAACGGCCAAGGTGAACGGAATCGTCCCCAACAACCAGCAAGCGAGAACGGTCACATAATTCCAATCGGACTTCGAGAAACTACCAGCCAACCATGCCAATGCTTGAGCGTAGGCTTGACGGTCAATGTGCAGAGACAAAACCAGAGTGAAGGCACCAATCCCAGTACTGACGGCTACGCCCGTTAACAGCAATCGCGTAGGCAACATGGCGGAACCGTCGTAGGCCAGTAGACAGACAATGAGAACCGTCATCATCGCACAGATCATGCTCATTGCTGGCATTGTCCAAGGTGAATCGATTTGCGAACCACCGAAGATCACCGCGAGAGTGATACCTAAATTCCCACCACTCGCGACCCCCATGATTCCAGGCTCAACCAGATCATTGCGCAACACGCATTGCATAAGTACACCGGAGACAGCCAACGCCATGCCCACTAGCACCGTCATGAATACTCGCGGTAGCCGGAACGATAGCAAGATCATTCGCTGAGTCTCATCGCCACCACCTAGCAGAATGCTGACCAATCGTTTCGGCGTGAAGGACTGATCACCCAGTGCGATACTAATCATCATGCTGGCAACCAGCAGACCCAGCAGTAGTATCAAGCGTCGATGTGCGTTCATTCGCGACATTTACTCACCTAGTTTTCTAACGGACGACCGCCGCCTCGCCAAATAGATGAAAAATGGAACGCCAATCAACGTCGTAAACAAACCGAGCGGTACTTCCTGGCCGCCCGCCAACAAGCGTGCTGCTGAGTCGGCAACAATCGTTAGGCAACTGCCAAAGGTAAAAGATACTGGAACGATGCGCCGATAGTCGAGTCCTACCGCCAGGCGAGCGAAGTGCGGAACCATCATACCGACAAATCCCACGGGGCCTGCTACCGCGATTGCGCCACCCGTCATCAATAGGACAGCAAATGAAACATAGGTCTTCGTCAGCGTGGTTCTCTGGCCGAGCCCAGCGGCAACTTCCTCTCCCATGCTGAGAAGAGTGACGGCAGGTGACAATAGGAGCGCGAGCAAAGAGCCAAAGCAACAGACAGGTAGCAACGCGATAACTTGTGCCCACGTGACGTTGGAGATACCACCAACCGTCCAGAATAACATTTCATCGTGAAGAGAAAAGTAGATCGTTAAACCATGAGTTATGGCGCCAAATACTGCTGAAGTCACCGCACCCGCTAAGGCAAAGCTGGCAGGTGTCATCCCACTGCGAGAAAGCAACGTGACAATGCAGACGGTAAAGTAACCACCGGCTGCTCCGGCCAGCGATAGACCGATCGCCTCGTTGTATTCCAACCGTGGATTGAACAGCAGTCCAATCAGGAGTCCCAGCGTTCCACCGCTGCTGAGTCCCATGATGGAAGGACCTGCAAGTGGATTGCGTGTAACACCCTGCATCAGTGCACCGGAGGCTGCCAAGCATCCACCGACGAGCCCTGCAAGTATCGCACGTGGTAAACGTAGTTCTCGGATGACAAATTGAGCATCGCTTGTACTATCGTAGCCCACCATTGCCTGCCAGTAGTCTATTCCGCCGACAAGAGTTGGTCCGATATGGAGTGATCCAATTCCTAGCACCACCGCCAGCGTCGCAGACGAAGTGAACCATGACCAGAAACGTGTCGACCGCGAAACATCACGTTCGCGGAACCAGTCCGCCCCAATCACTTTCCACCCTGAATTGCATCGCTCGCAATGTGTTGATTATCTATTTCTTGGTTATGTATTTGCCCGTAATCAGATACCACTTCGTGCCCAGGTATTAGTGCGCGGACTATGTCGTCTAGCATTTGTAACTTTGCCAAGAAGCCAGGGCGAAGCCAATGGTGTTGGTCGACTAGCGGATAGACGTGGCCAGCTTGGATCGCCGGTACTCTTTGCCAAGCTGGATGGGAGAGGAGTTGGCTCCAAGATCGCTGTGCGCCTTGATTGTCCTCCGCCGCGACGAACACATAGTCGGCATCAAGCTGCAGTAGAGATTCAGGTGAGAGCATGTAACCCTTCGGCGAATCAGCAATCAAAGTTGGAACGCTTAATCCCAGTTCGTCATAGAGCATCAGTCCACCCCGAGTGTGACCGTGAATATAAAACTGTTTACCAAAGATGCGGAAAAACGCGACTTTGGAATCGCCGATTTCACTTTGTAGAACTTGCTTTGCCCGTGCGATCCGAGCGTCAAACGAAGCGATTTGTTGCTCCGCATATTCGCGTCTATCGAGCAGCGTACCAAGATCGAGAACCCGTTGACGATTGTTGTCGCCGTCGTCACCCAAGACGACGACTGGAGCGATCTTGGATAGTTGGTAGTAAGTTTGCGGATCACCCGCCGGCATGATGATCAAGTCCGGCTGAACCGCAATCAAGGCTTCAAAACTAGGCTGTGCTGCACCCATCAACTGATTGATCGCAGTGACACCGTGCAAGTGTTTTGTGAGGTAGTCGGGGAACTTGCCATTTACAGATCCCGCAGCAATCGGCTGAACACCGATTGCGAGCAACTCATCGGTAAAAGCCAGAGAACATATTCGCAAAGGAACACGCTCAAATCGCACCTCACCCATGAGATGGATTATGCGGAGCTGCAGGCCATGTTTTTCTACAAACAGTGGAGTGCATCCAGTCCCAGGTGGACTCGTTGGTTTCAAAAGGAGGCCATGGCTGGTCGGTTTCGATACGACCGGTGAGAGAACCTGATCGCGATCAACGTTATCCAAGGATGAAATCCATCCACTTACCGAAATAGCTCCTAACATTGCCAAGGCAAGTCCCACTAGGGCCGTCCATAGTGTCGATAGCTTCATCCATGCACCGTTATCTGCATATCGCTTCTCTGTCGATCCATGTGGACGTCATTTTTTAGAATCCGGTTTGCCAGGGAGAATTTTTACGCCCTCCAAAAGAATAGGCTCCAGGTCATTTTCTCCCTCAACAATCTCAATACTCAGGTTAGACGTCTTGGGGTTGGTAAAGCGGCCCGCCAAGCGGTCGTCGCCGGGGTCATCGCGTTCAGGAAACTGTGGCCAAAATATCGAGACGGTGTAGCTTCCTACGGGCGCGCCATCCTTGATACCAAAAGAAGAGATTGCAAACATTCCGTCTTTGCCGACCACTCCCGCAGGCCGCGTGCCTCGTCCATCAAAGTCGCCGTTAGACGGATGGAGTCCAACAATGGCTCCCACGGCCGGTTGACCATTGATGACCAACTTCCCGGTTGCTGGAAACACGGGAAGCGTGGATTCCGAACAGCCGATACAAATCAATAAGGGCGCGATCGAGCACACGGAGACAAACGTAAAAAGGCTAAGGTAGCGTCGAGACATATTAGAATGCGCTCCCCAAGTCGACGACTTCTCTACCTTGAGTCGTCAGCAAGTAAATGAATGTCAGGTAATTGATAGATTGAGAGATAAAGTGAACCGATCCATCGGCCATCACTACGTTGATGCCTCCCGTGTGAAACGCATAGGGCTGCGAATTTCGATTGGTTGCATTGACCACATAGGATCCGCCATTGGCAACTCCATCTCGACTCCACGACTGTAGCCAAAAAGCATTACCCGACGCCCATGCACAATTGTCGGGGGACACTTTCAGTGGCTGCCCGGACGAGTCGTTCCAAAGATTGCCAAACAAGTAAACTTTATCACGACCGGCAGACTCCCAAACGGCGACAGTACTGGTCGTCCCATCCGTGATGTCGCGGAACTTTTGTGGTTGGATTGGATACGCGCGTACAAAAAATCCCTTGCGTAAGTTTTTGTTCTGAGCTTCAGTGGGAAGCAACAGGTTGGCGCGATGTCCACAGTTTCCTGCATAGTCAGCTGACCAGCCTTTTACAGTTGGATTGATGGAGGTGAATTCTGCAGAAAAATTGTCCGTATCAATCAGACCGGTCCCACCCGGCGTTGATGGGCATTCAAAGGTCGCGAGAGGTTGCGTTACGGCAATTGCGTTTCTCGCATCCGCCCAGGTATAGTTGAAATCATATAGCTGCTGGAGATTACCTTGCTCAAGATAAGGCAATATGGACGTCGCCCATCCCGACTTATACTCGTGACCGCTTCCATTGTTGAGATCCAGAAATTCATAACATGGAAATTTTGAAAACGAATCGTGGTAGTTTTGAAGTGCTAGTCCGATTTGCCTCATATTGTTCGTGCATTTCATGCGTCGAGCTGCTTCACGCGCCGCCTGGACAGCGGGAAGTAGAAGTCCGACCAAGATGCCAATGATGGCAATGACGACCAATAGTTCAACCAGAGTAAAGCCAACTCGAATTTTTCGGTTGCAATGATTCGCGAATTGCATAGAGGTAAGTACTTTCTCGCGTCTGAGGAATGCGGCTTGTGGAGATGGAGTAATGGTCAAGCTTGAGTTTCGTACCACTCCTCGGTTGGATTGATTTCCTTGCCCATTCGTTTCCAACCACCGGCGAGGATGAGTTTGTTGCCAGAAACTCCGCAAGCGAAGACAGCGCGTACCGAGTCGAGTGGAGCGCACTCCTCCCAGACGTTTGCGTCGATGTTGTAACGGTACACGGTCGAGGTGGGCATTTTCTGCTCATCCACTCCACCTAGCACATAGAGCGCACCCTGGCACTCGACCATAGAATGAGCGGCACGCGGCGCGAGCATATCCGCCAGTTGCCGAACCTCGCCGCTGCGTGGATCAAAAGCAATGAGTACGTTTTGACAGCCGCCTCCATCCTGACCCGCGGTCCATCCACCACAGTAGTAGATGACGCCGTCAGCAGTGCACGCGGCACCGTGACGCGCTGCGTAGGGCAGCTTGCCCACTTCGGTCCAGGCATCTTTACGAGTGTCATAGGCGAAGATGGTGTTCGCATCGAGATCGGCTTCTCGGCCGCCCAGCGCATAGAGAGTGTCTCCAACGGCGGCTAAGCCCGGCTTGACCCGCTGGGCCGGCAGTGGGCTGCATGCCGACCATTTGCCAGACTCAGTGTCGAACATCTCCACAACCGCCGATGGACCACTGATAGGATCGCTTGATTGCGGCGATGCAAGTAGACCAGCCACCGCATAGATGTGTTGTCCCACTGCCGCCGCGACAAGATTGCCACGTGGCGTCGGTATGGGGTCAAGAATGGCCCGCGTGGAATTGCCTGCTAGCGGAACCAAATGAACTGTGTCGAGAGGCTCGCCTGGTCCACGGCTGCCGCCAATCACGTAGAACGAATCACCAACAACTGCGCCGGTCGTGGCGCCATGGTGCTTTGCAGGCGAGCAGGCAAGTTGTGTATTCATTGAGTTTTCCTATGAGATCCAAAGGTTGTCTTGGTTTTGATTCCAGGCCGGTCCCGCTTCTGGCAAGCCCTACCGCCCGCAAGCCCTACCGCCCGCAAGCCCTAGCCCGCAAGCCCAAGCAAGTCCCGCGCCAAAGAGGAAAACGTCGTAAATCACGCCGTTTCTGCAGGTCCGAACGGACCGGGACCCGATTGCGGCGGCGAAAAATTCACCTACGGCGATCATTAGACCGCCATGCCTACATTGCCAATTTCGCAAGTGAATCGCTCAGAACTTCAGAACGTCCATTTACTGGCCCGCACAAGCCACCAGCGAAGGACAGGTGATAGAACTAGCAAATAAGCTAGCAAGTCCAGTACATTTAACAGCAGCATTGCCGATAGGTTCCAATTTCTGCTATCCGGCCTACGAATAAGCGATGCGACAAGAATTTTCGTCATTGGCACAATTGTTGCAATTGATTTAACCCAGGAACCAACGAATGGTCCCTTCTACCGACTGGGCAACCGGAGGTGAGAAAAGCTTGGAGTCTCACGCACAACCCAGTGACTTGGAATTGCAGAGCGCCTTCGCGTTTCCAGCAGAACATAAATCTCAACTGGGTTGCATTGCATAAATTGCCAAGTGCAGGTCCTCGAAATTCATTGTCAACGTTATCCGATACAAGGGAGATATCATGGTTAGGGCAGGAGAATACCGCAGACGCTATGGCTTTACGTTAGTGGAGCTACTTGTAGTTATTGCCATCATCGGCATTCTTGTCGGACTGTTATTGCCAGCAGTGCAAGCGGCTCGTGAAGCGGCGCGACGGATGTCATGCTCGAACAATGCCAAGCAACTTGGCTTGGCATTTCACAACTTTGAGGGGACCTTCAAAGCCCTTCCAACGAGCTTGCGTCCCCCATCCAACGTTTCGGGATCATCGACCGAACAAAGTCGCTTAGCCGTACTGACAAGCTTGCTTCCTTACATAGAACAGTCCAACATCTACGATAAGTACGACAAGAGTATCAACTGGAACCAAGGGTCAAATGTAGCGTTATCACAAACGCCTATTCCAACATTCATTTGCCCATCCAATCCGGACGGTGGCGTACTCGATACTGCGCCTCCAGGTAGTAGTCCCAGCTATCGTGCTGGAATTGCTGCTGTGACAGACTACTCACCAATCTTCGGGATTGCGCCAGGAGTTTTTACTCAACTGCTAGGGCTTAACAGCGCACCAAATCTATATACTGACCCGGCTTCGGTGTATGCGGGCGTTTCTCCTCCCTACACTTACGTGCGGGGATTCTTCCCCAAAAATGCGACGATCAGCTCTTCGACTGGGCAGCAAACGGGGAAAGGCGCCACGTTCAGCAGTGTCACTGACGGGTTATCCAATACCATTGCGATTGCAGAATCGGCTGGGCGGCCATTTATCTATGTGCGTGGTAGGAAAGTCCCAGGCGGAGATGCCTTGACGGACCCGGATCCGTCCTCCGCTAACACGAGCCGTCAGAACGGTGGCGGTTGGTCTCGTCCAGCCAGTGATATTATTCTGTTTGGCGCAACCAACGATCCAAACGGCGTTCTGGGCGGGCCAATCGCCATCAATGCAACCAACGGACACAATCTTCGCGGACTAACTTACACTGCCAATGGCGTTGCTGCCACGATCCTAGGGCAACCAATTGGCACGCATGGAACAAGCGCCCCCTATGCGTTCCATCCTGGCGGCGCGAACTTTACGAGAGGTGATGGCTCCGTACAGTTTATTAGTCAAACCATTGACTTTGTAACTTTCATTAGCCTCGCCACACCTGCTGGTGGAGAGGTTATTAGTAGTCAATTCTAGCTCAATCGCGTGCTACTCTTCTCATGCCGGCGGCAGCGGGATTATCCTGCTGCCGCCGGTTTCAGGCGGCTTCTGAAAGCCATCATTTAACATTGAAACCATTGTCACTATTATGAACGGGTGCGATCCGCGTAGTGCGCCCTGATTCAGTTCGATTGATATTTAAAAAAAGAGGCTTCCTCCTAGAGAATGTTGGTTCTCACACTAACAGCCCAGGAAAGGAAGCCTCATGGATGTCCAAGATAACGCCGGAAGCA
>JBGTBJ010000143.1:0-91191 GCA_041749395.1 Pirellulaceae bacterium | reverse complement strand
TCAATCTGCCGCGGGTCTTCTTGAACAGGGGCTTAAATGTTGGCTAACCCACAAGCCGCCAACATCTCTCGCGAACTGCCTGCCGACTCGCCTCTGTCAGCTTCCAGCCACTGACGCAACATCTAATCCTTAATGTGTTCTCCGCTTGCGATATAGGCAAGCCACTAAGTCTCCATGCGAGGCCACCCGATGCGAGCAAAAACACAATAGGCGGCATCCATCGAGATGATGCTAGTGCCACCGAAAAGATCATCGCAGCAACAGTCGTTCCGATCAGCAAATCGATCAATGAATTCTTCGGCCATATCTTTTGCCGTATCGCGCAACCGAACGCCACTCCGATAATGTAGATCGGTACTGTGCACCAATCACCAATTGCATCTGGAATCAGCGAATACCATGACAAACCATCCCAGCGTGCCCCTTCTACACATAACAGAACCGTGAAGGTCAACGCAAATGCGATCCAGAGCAAGACGCCACCAATCGCGCGAGAGTGCCCCATAGCAAGCGATGCAAACAACCCCATAACAAAAGCGTATGGAGCTAACTTCAAGTAATGTAGCACATGCTGTTCGAGCGCGAGAAGCGATGGCGGACCTCTTTCAGCAAGAAATGACGTGATTGCAATCGTGGCTGGATTTCGAGTTGTGGCCGCAGAGAGAAGATGTAGCGAGCGAGCGACATTGAGCGCCAGCATCACCCCAACAGCCAGCAGCAGAATTGGTGTTGCCCAGCGAATCATTCGAGTTTCAGTCGGCGATATTCATCGATCACGTTGCCCAAGGAGACAAGATAGACCGCATATAAACCGACAATCGAGGGCAAAGGTGAATCGAAAAGATCCCATGCGTTTTTGCCCCCGCACAGCGATCTATGAGAAGGCCCGCTTATCGGTGGAACAGCACAAATCTACTGCTGGGCAGCTGCGATTTCAACCAAATTCGTCGGCACTGTATCGCATTCAGCATCATACCCATTACGCCGCCACGAATCACACTGGATATCATTGTTCGGCTCGTTGGTTGCCGGGACTTCTTTCAAACGCGACGACGGAAGCGTAGGGAACTGTGGTGTCCTTCGAGCGTGCAGACGGGGTTGAAGAGGATCATTGCGTTGGGACGTTCGTCACGCCGTTGCACCAAGAAAACTCACCATTGGAAAACGCGTGGGCCACCGCTTGCCTGCAATCGATTGTTCTTCGTCATTTCCGGTTTAATCTTCGTCATCGTACTCGTATTGAATGGGTTTCTCGCCTGTTTCATTGACGACCCTCGGGTACTTGATGCCATCAATTGCCGCATGAGGCGATTTTCGCGATTTACTCACGCTGAATATCCAGTAGTCCCCATAATCAAACAGATAGAAGAATCGCATCTTTGGCGGCAGGGGAAACACGTCGCTAATCAAGGTGTCGTAGACTTCACCGTTTTCATCATCATAGACGATGCGATCGCGTGCCCGATCGTTACGCGCGACAAAAAAAGCGTAGAGGTGGTCATCGTCAAAGTTCACAGCATCTTGAATTGCATGGTGAACGGCCTCGAGCGTCGAACTCTCGTCAAACTCGATGTCGGCACTCCAATACGCACCCAATTTGATCTTAAGCGTGACGATCAAGGCTGGTCATTCCATGTTGCGGGCATTTTGACATTGGCTATCCATTTTTACGATGGTCGCTTTGATATATGCTGAATGTAGTATTTCTTTTTGTTGACTTCAACCATGAAGCCCTATAGCGTCAATGTTCCTCCATCGAAGTTCTCGTTGACATTGACCCATTGATCGGACTATCTTCGTAGCAAAAGTTTGGGAGATCCAGCAACAATCTTCCGATCGCCAGAGGCAATATCGCCCGCGAACGAACATGTGTAAATCTCAGTTATGGCTTCACGCTTATTTCGAGTACGAGTACCGTTTCACTGAGTACGAGTACGATTTTCATCCGATCCTACTCGTACTCAGCATCGCGGTACTCGTACTCGCTCGCTCCCTCCAAATCACTTATGGTCGAAATTTCACTGGAACATTACGGATAACGCGGCCGAGTGAAGATATTATCGAGCGAAGCGAACAGGAATAGCCATACCGACTCGCAATAATCCGATAGTTGAAATGAGGACAATTGACTTATTGGTTCGTGCTATTCGGAAACGGTTTGTTTTGAGACTTCCTTCCATGACGTTACTGTCAGACCATCTGGGTCTGCGAAAAGCACAATGGGCAAGCTTTTCATCACGATTGAGTTCATTAATGGATCGGAGTATTCGTCCACTCCACGTTTGGTCTTCAAAGATCGCATATTGAAAGATAATCGCATCGTTAGTACACGCGACTCTTTCTCTTTATTCGTAAGAGAATACACTTGTGTGAACGAAACTCGCATACGGGTATCGCAGCCATTTGTTATAACGCAGTCGCATCACATGGTTCAGTAATTCTGCGAGGATTAATCGGCAATCCAAGTCGAAACCTCGAAAAGATCCATCCGAAACAAGACTATGGAGAGGGCCAAGCAAGTGGCGTAGAAAATTACGTGCTGCCTTAGCTTATCGCACCTGAATCCAATCACGCACACAAGCGGCGCTACTGCAAAAGACAATAACATGAGAATCACGTTCAAGTAGAAAGGAATGCCCAACAAGAATCTCTTTGGATCGTGCATCCCCGGACGTGCCCATTCGCCTAGTGCGACGCTCGCCATCAACCAGAAGAGCAATACGTATAAGTAACTGATCAAAGGCAAGGCCGGCATACAAACACCGGCATACCGGAACAGTCGGCTAGTTTGAGCCGCTCTCGGGCTTTGTCCCGTGTCACCTGTGGTCGAGACGGGGCATTCATACGGGTTTTGTGCCAAGTCAGTTCCCCTCGACTTTACGACAGAACAAGGACCTCTCGTCGGTGGATCACCACAAATCTACTGTCTGCCAACTTCGATTTCAACCAATTTCATTGTTACGGATTATTCGGTGCGAAACATCTTTCCAATGGAAAATGGGATTTGCCCAAGGGCCGAAAGAGAGATCGAGGAGTAAACCACGAATGACACGAATAACACTAATGGGAGAGTACCTGAGTTAACGCGAAGCGTGCATATGGGTATTGCAGACATTCAGAAAAACGTGTCGGATTGCAGGCGAGTATTTGAATTCAATCATAAGCGAGTGGCCAACCGTTTGGCTTGTACAACGCAATGTTTGAAGGGTCCCAAAGTACGAATCGGCTTCGCCTTTTCCGTGGGCTTCGAGAACTTCTGCAAACCGAAAGCCCGGTCTGACGAAGCAATGCACTCCAGAGTAGTTGAGGTGACTAGGTGGAGAAGTTCAGACGCAGCGCAAACATCGCGAGCATGATATTTCCGCAGTGGGATCGACAAGCTGCAACACTCGATACTGGGCCTGTGGCTAGCAGCTACCCAGGCGGGAGTCACACCCGCTCGTCTTCAAACTATTTCCAGGCCGCATGTTCATCGCTTTGATCGGACTGCTTTTTCAGTGATGATTTCGCTCCAGACCAGTGCACACACCCAACCGAATTTCGACATTTCGAAAGGCTCGTGATCAAAAGATCGTCAAGTTGCTGGTTTGGCAATTCATCCATCAAATTGATCCACATCCGCAAATACAACAAGGTCCGAACGCCGCCACAATTCATACATTGGCAACGGCGCAGCAGGCTGGCAATAAGGCGGTGCCTGGATTTGAATATTTAGCAAAGTGATCGCTGCCCCAGCACTCGCGTTCACTGCACGGTTATCCTCTGTATTTGCGTCGAGGATTCAATCAGTCGTAATGATCCCATATTTCAAGAATCTCGTCGACGGAATCGACCCATTTGCCTGGCGGTACAACAAAAAAACGTGTCGGATCCGGTGTATAGCTCTTGGGTTCGACGAGACCCGTTTCATCTACGTATTCATGCTCTGTAGTCCAGACTGACAGCAGCGCGCCATTGGGTGCGTGAAATTCGTGTCCATCTGCAGTGCCTTGCGACCTCCTCCATTCATTGTTTTTGAGAGCGTTGTACTGATCGGCAAATTTCATGCGACGGTAGAGCGTTGGTACAAAGTAGCATGCAACAGCCACGACCAACGTCGCCACCAAGGCCATGCGGATAGAAATTCGCTTCGAAAACACCAATTGAACTCTCTGTCGGATAACGATTACGGTTAACGCGGTACTCGTACTCGCTCGTTCCCTCCAAATCGCTTATGGTCGAAAACTCAGTGATGGCATCACGCTTATTTCGAGTACGAGTACCCGAAACGGCAAGCGTCAGTATGGCACAAACTATCAACCGCGTATAGAAATCAGCAGATCGGCAATTGGGAAGCGAAGGATGAATGAAGCCACATGAAACGCCACGACGAGCGAGGCGATAATGAGAAACCTCCTGCTTCGAGCGGCCAGCGCAAGCACGATCCCATAGACGACGAATTGGCCAAAGTACATCGCGATTGCCGCAATATTCTCCGATCCGATCAAACAGCGTAAAGGACGATGTAATGGAAACAGAACTTCGTCAGCGAAACCATCTCCGTGCCCAAATCCGTGGGACAGCACCGCCAGTCCCATTGCGAAAGGTGTCACGAGAACTCCGAGCAGGATCGGCCACCACCACCGCGTTGTAGTATCTGGGGCGGACGGCTCAGAGTCGGCACTCGATTGGTAGGGATTAACCATCACGCGTTTTTTGGCAAAAGCAGATTCATGCCAGAATAACGAGGATCACCTCGTCGCCGGGGTTGATTGTTTAGTAAGTCGGACTGGCTCGGCGACTGAGGTGCATCCGCATGGTTCTGTGATTGGTTCCGCGTACTAACCCTCACCAAACATTCCGATTTCGGCGTTGATAATTTTCGTTGAATTGAAGATCGGCATGAGTGCATCGTAACGTATCTCGATGTAGTAGTTATGCAACTTAGCATCTTCGACCATATACTCGTCAACGGAAGTCAATGCGAATGGATTGTGAAATGTAACGAGTGATCCACCAAGGCTCGATACCCCCGTCCAAGAGCGGATGCCGTGCTTGCTCAGGACTCTTTCGACGTAAGGTAGATTCGTCTGGCTGACGACCAGCGATCCACCCTTTGTGATGCGACCAATCATTGCTGCGCAAATCACAATTACAGCCACGATCAGCAATAGGGAGCGAAGATGGTACTGCATTCGCGACCTCGAGTAGCACAGAACGACACCAATCACGTGACGGCGGTAGATTGGTCAGGGTTCAGTTCGCACGTTTTCCGCCGCTCACATGCATTGGATGGTTCGTCGGCTATCGAAGCGATCGAGCTAGGGCAGACGAGTACTCTGCTTCAATATACCTGCAGCCGTCGCGCTGGACCACGTGCATCGAGTCCCACAACATTGTGACGCATTGTTGAAAACGCCATTGGGAGCGGACAGTTGCTTAAGGAGCAGCATGGTCAGGATTTTTTGGATCGATGACCAGCGAGGAAACAATAAAGAGAACAGCAAAGGAAGAAAGATGCGAGCGCCACAAGGGCATACCAGGCTAGCACGCCAAAGTTCACCCCTGTCATTATCGCAATCGCCATTCCTACGAACACACAAGCTGCGGAGACCGCACAGACGATTCCGAGTACCTGTTCGCGCGTCCGATTCTGGCACAACTCAACAGTTACATCGATCACCGGCTGCACAACGTGGTCTACCCAGTCAGGCATTATTTACTCGACGAACAATACGGATAACGCGGCTGAGTGAGGATATTATCGAGCGAAGCGAACAGGAAAAGCCATACCGGCTCGCGTTAATCCGATGGTTCCCGTACCGTCGCTGGGCACAGACGACTTTAGCGTACCGCAGCGTAGACTTCATTGCAAACTTTTCAACACAAGGGCGACACACCCCGTCAGCATCAATCGCTGTGTATTCTCGCGTCGCCTTCTTGCCTCATTCAAAGAACCAAGTTGGTTAGCACCTTCAGCCTTGCAAAGTGATGCCAATTACGGAATCCGAAATGCGAGCGAAACTGACACGTGATGGACCAACAAGAGAGGTCACAGAGAAAAGACAATGCGTTAACTTCGTACTCGTACTCAGCATCGCGGTACTCGTACTCGCTCGTTCTCTCCAAATCGCGTATGGTCGAAATCTCATGGCAACACGCTTAATTCGAGTACGAATACCGTTGCACTGAGTACGAGTAGGAGTACGATTTTACGCGGGAACGACGGCGTTGACCGGGCCGCCGCCAAGCAACATTGACTTCAGGAACGACGCGATCGGCGGCTCCGCGTCCAACGCTTTGTTACTCGCGTCCTTTTAGGTTCGAGCTACTTCTACCATTCACCAGCACACCGATCACGACAATCTCAGAGTCGGTAAGGTCGTAGTAGATTACTGCAGTAAATCTCGGCATACGTTTCGGGCGATAGCCGGTCTCATCAATCGAAAAATGCATCGCACCATTCGGTAACCCTCTTGTGATCGTGAAGAAAAGATCAACAAATTCGTCACCCAGGCCGCATCGCTTTTCATCGTACCAGTCCCGAGCGCACCGCAAGTCAAGATAAACTTCGTCAACAAGTCGAATGTTCATTCTTTCCGATCAGCATCAAGTCGGCAATGGAGTTCGTCGAGAGTCATCGCCGTTTCTGGATTCAGTCGATAATTTTTCATCCTTCGATCAAATTCTGACTTGACCTCCGAGCTTGGTGTCGGAACTACGTTATCAGGTAGCGAATCCCAGATCGCCTGGGCAACGCGAAGTCGTTCGGAAACGGGTAAAGTTGCAGCGTCGATGATAAGCTTTTCAGCGGTCACTAGAATCTCCTCGAGTTGGTGTCGTGTACCACCACATTGTAACGGCGTGATCAACGAAAGTCACTCGCATTTAGACGCGGGCTGCAAATCTGTGTGAACCGATTATCGAGGGCTAAGGTGAATCGAATGGATCCCATGCATTGTTACCCGCGCGCAACTTTCTTCGACAAGGTTCGCTCTTCGAGCACCGACCAAAATCTATCGCATTGCAATTCGGGTTTCAACCAAATTCACTGTTTTGGATCTTTAGTACGAAGCATTTTGCGAAAGAGGATTGGGATATGCCTGGGCACCGATCGAGTGCTCGAAAGTCCAACCACGAATCACACGAAGCACACGAATGGGAGAAAAACTCTATTCATACAAAACTTGCCTTCAGCTATGTCACTCAAACAATGCAGCTTTTCCGCCTGCATTCGACGAGCATTCACATTCGTGTTATTCGTGTGATTCGTGGTTCCCTCTCCCACAACTGCCCGGATCCCAGTAAAAGCAACCAACAAATGGGCTCGTCCAATACCAGTCTTGTAATGGACCGAGCGTGGATCAAATTCGCAATCTTCGTGGTTGTTCCGCATTGGGAACAACACGGATCACCGGGTAGACGGATAAAACGCAAAGATTATGAATCGAGACAAAGTTCAGCATCTAAGAAAGCTTGTCTACGCCGACAAATGAGTCTACGCCGGTGCATCCGATCGTTATCCTCAAGCCCATGCGTTATCACTGGCAAGAATAGAAAAAGCAAAGACATTCAAAGTCGCATGAGCTGAGGCGACAATCCAGAACGTACGATTGAGCCAGTAGACAAGTCCCCAAAGGGCACCCAGTATAGCAGCACCGCCCATGAGAGACATAGCGCCACCCTGATAATCGACACCTGGAATTTCAAGCAGCGCAAGGTGCCAAAGAGAGAAAAGCGACCACGGAATGAGAGCACCAAGTACTCGGCTAGGATAAAACGCGTCTGCAAACAATTGTCGCCAGTACTTTTCCTCAGTAATCCCATTGATTAATGACGCGGCAACAATAGTGGCAAAAAAGAATGGTCGCGGAACGTCAGTTTCTTTCGCCCATGCAACGGACATTACTCCGAGAACTGGGAGAAATGCAAGCCAGTCGAGAAGTACTACCTGTCTAGACTTCAATGCAACCGGTGGCGTCTTGTAGAAGATCGCGATTGTCGTCCAGCACGTCAACCAGTATGCGAGGAGTGTGTAACTGTAGGCGTAAAATGGCTGGAAAGTCGAACCCAGGAATCGCGCCGCCAACACAAGAAGGATGACGTGACAAGCAGACCAAACTGGTAGGTATTTGCGATTCACTGTATGCGATAACTATTAATTAACCCCGGTTCACCTAGGTGGTAATACCGATTCGATCATGTTGACTATCATCGTAAAGCGATTACTACTTGAGTCAACATGCCATAAACGACGCAACCCTTTGTGGTGGTGCGAGATCTTGTACATTGGCTCGCTGCAAATTGCTCCGATTGACCTTATGAAGGTCGACAAAACAATGTCCAGCGTTCCGTCGAAAGCGAGATTTGCATTGATTTAATCGTCACGATCGCATGACCTCGCATTTCAGTAAAGATGTTTCCGGCGTATTGGCAAGCACACGGAAGAGCCACGGCCCTCATCCGGAACCGTGGTAGGCCACATCACTGTCGCACCATCCATACTGTGTAAGCTCCGTTGCGCCCTTCATGGATGGCTCTCAACACGCCCGTTTGCTCCAAACGGCCGAGACTCTCACGATCAATGGTCTCATCAAATCCGTAAGTACTCCGCAATCTCTGAATTTCTGCCCAATGCACCAGGACGTGGGTAATACCGCGAGCCTCCAAGATGCTTTTTTGATCCTCGGAGGGCGCATCGATAACATCGCGAAGGACCGAGCGATCAAAGGTCGTGGAGTAATCCAACGGGACTTCGTAATCAAAAACGGCTGCATCTCCGACAACCAATAAACGGTCGAGAGGACTAAGGTTCTGTTGCACCCAAATCACATGTGGCGACAATCGAGTAATCGAACTTGCCGTCAAATCGTCCACTCGCAAATAGCGAGGGTCTACCAAGATTCTCGCATCACCCAGAACGGGCCCAGAGTCATATACCGCGTGAATGATGGCGAAAACAGTCATCAAGATGGCCACCGCCCGACGACTCCACAACTGTGATAGCTGAGCAATGCCAAGTCCCGCGAGCACAAACAACACAGGAGAGGCTGGAATCAAAAATCGCTCCACACGATGCGTGATGGACCACCAAATTACGACGACCACAAGTGCGGTCATCAAGTAGAACCGCACCACCGGTTGTTTCCATCCGCAGAACAGAGCAACAACACAAAGTGGTACCACACTCCAATCCTGCAATCGCCATCGCCACAAGAGCTGAGCCATTGAGTCGATCATAGCTTGGATCGCATAGGCAGGAGTCTGATGGGCTCGATTCCACTGCGCGATTTTTTCTGCATCCAAGGTGGTTCCGCCCAGCCACAGACCGGCAAGTGGATAGACCGGATTTCCCGCCAGAAGATAGTTTTTCAAATACCATAAACCGCCGCCGAGAAAGCCGCCGCACAACAACAGAACGCCAAGCATTCCCATTCCAATCTTCGAACGCCCACAAATGATCTCGCGTGCAGCTTGGGTACGGAAATTGGACGCGTCTCCACAGCTCCACAACATGGATAGGGCAAGCGGCGGAACCATTAAAACGAGCGCCGTATACTTGCAGGCCATGGCAATACCAGATAACAACCCGCACCAACCGCAAAGTGCTGGTAACCAACTTCCCTTGGATTCTTGAGGGAAAAATCGAAAGCTGGTCGTGATCAATAAGCCCGCCGCGAGATAAGTCGCCACGGCGGCTTCAATTAATCCTATCGACGCGCCCTCCATGACAGCAGGAAAGCTCAACACGATCACGCGTGTCCAACGAGCAACCTGTTCGGCTCCCTCTTTGGCGATGCCCATGTGCAGGACCTGCAATCGCACCACACCGCCAACAAGCAAGGCCATCAACACCGCATACGACGCGATCACCAATTTGCCCGATAATGCGCCCCACCACCAAGCACTGGTTCCTGCCCCAATGTCGTTCCAAATCATCATGGCAAGCAACGATTGGCTCTCGGCACCCATGGGCATATTGGCATAGATGTTATGGGGCATGAATTCGATCGCTCCCCCTTGCCACCATTCCTTCGCTGCTTGCAAGTGGTACTCGCGCACGTCGTACTCCGCAGGTGGCATACCGGCGCGCAGCATCAAAATTGCGACGAAGAGGATTGCGATCGAGCGGGGTAGCCAAACACGGACCGCGCTACCTTTCTCGATCGGTTCGCTTACTTTCAACTCTTCGGACTTCAACTCTTCGGGCTTCAACTCCTCAAATCTTCCTTCACAGCACCTCAGCAATCGACCCATCACGAGACCAGCAATCCATACCAAGCCAACTACGATCCAGGGAGCGGCAGCGTGATTCAGCATCCCCAGCAGCCCCATCAATAACAGAATCTGAGCTTGAATCCCCAAGCCAATCGCCAAGGCCAAACTCCAGCGCTCCCCTCGTCGCAACGCACCAAAGAATGGATGGTGGCGGCGCAGCGCAGCGCTGCCCTGCCCTCCCATTCCCAACAAATGGCGAAAATCGAATGACCCCAAGCAAAGACTTCCACCCACCGCCGCTACCCCTAGCACGGCGATGGCGACGCCGCTGATGCACAGCCGATCAAGCCAGCCCTGCGCCGTGACGGGACCATCAATCCAGGTATCAACCAGCTCGTCCGGGACGAGAAACAACATCCATCTTGAGGTAGTCTTGGCGATGGTCTGCCCAAACATCACCCCTCCCCAGAGGAGTGCTGTGACCGCAAATATCAAACCTCCGATCCAGAGAAAGTCGGATTCTCGCGTCAACAGATCATTTTTTTTACGAACCATCACTCGGCATTCCCACCATTTTCGCGCATGCTGTTTAGGGGCGATCTAGAATAGCCCAGTCCCCTCAATTTCCCAGCAGACCTGCCTCGCCTAACCCCGACGAACTGCCATGCAACCGATTCGCGGCATCCTGACCCCAAACATTACCCCAGTGGATTCCCTGGGGCGCGTCGATCATGACACATTGGCCGGTTATGTCGATTGGTTGATCAACCATGGAGTCGATGGTTTATATCCCAACGGCAGTACGGGTGAGTTTGTTCGCTTCACTCCCGAAGAGCGTCGCCAGATCGTCGCCACGGTATTGCGAGCAGCACGTGGTCGCGTGCCCGTTTTAGCAGGTGCAGCGGAAGCCAACGCCGATGAAACCATTGCGGCCTGCAATGCTTATGGAGAAATGGGGGTCCGTGCCGTGGCCATCGTAGCACCGTTCTATTACCGGCTCAGCCCCGACGGAGTCTATGCTTATTTTCGCAAGATCGCCGATGCGGTTCGCGTCGATGTGACACTGTACAACATTCCCCTCTTTGCTTCGCCCATTGATGTCGAGACAGTGCGCCGTTTGGCGATGGAATGCCCGCGAGTGGTCGGAATTAAAGACAGCTCTGGCGACCTCCCCCACATGTTGCGGATGATTGCAGCCGTGCGTCCCCAACGTCCCGAGTTCTCCTTTTTGACGGGTTGGGATCCAGCTTTGACCCCGATGCTATTGTGTGGCGTCGACGGTGGTACCAATGCAACAAGTGGTGTCGTGCCAGAATTGACGAAGGCCATATTTGAGGCGTGCCAACAGCAGGATGTTGACCGCGCGGTCCGCTTGCAGCATGCTTTGATTCCTTTGTTCGATCTGATGATTGGAACGAGCGAGTTTCCCGAAGGCTTTCGCGCCGGAGTTCGCATCCGTGGATGGGACCTTGGCGCTGGTCGCCAACCAATGACCGATCGCCAACGAACTGCGTCGGCTGCCACTCAATCCCAGCTCGCCGGCATGATTCCTGCCGCCGCTGCGACAACGGCGCCTGTGCAGTTAAAGCCTCAGGATCTCGATCAAATTGTCCGCCGAGTCTTAGCACAACTGTGATAGTCGCCTTTCGCTCCGCGAAAGTAGCGTTGATAGTCGCCTTTCGCTCCGCGAAAGTAGCGTTGGTATAGTCGCCTTTCGCTCCGCGAAAGTAGCGTTGATATAGTCGCCTTTCGCTCCGCGAAAGTAGCGTTGATATAGTCGCTGCTTTTTCAGAACTTTCGCGGAGCGAAAGGAGACTATGATTGCCTTCGATTAATAAATTCACAGCCTAGCCGCGAAAGTAGGCGGTAACCAGAGTGAACAACGACGCTACTTTCGCGGAGCGAAAGGCGACTATGATTTCAATGCACCGAAGGCGGCAAAACAAGAATTCTTATGCAGCAGTTCGACATGCGCGAAACCCACGCGGCGAAGCAGGTCGAGTTGATAGGTGACGGGCCGTGGCGAATCCTCCTTGGCAATGTAGTCGAACACTTTATCTCGGTATTCGCCTCCACCTAGACTGGCTAAGTACTCGCCATAACGTTGCCACATCACGTTGTGAATGGCGTCGGTCTCATGCGCAACCAAATCTGTAATCCATATAGATCCACCGCGAGCGAGCAAGCGATAGATCTTTTGGAACGCCAACAGCCAATCATTGTCATCTCGCAAATGGTGTAGGACTGCCGCTGCGATAATGACATCGAATGATTCCTCAGGTAAATCAGCATCACGAAAATCTGCATGCCAAACACGGATATCGCCACCACCTGCATCGCGCATACGCTGTTCTGCACGCACTAACATCGGCGGACTCAAATCAAGCAGATCGGCATCAAAAGCCCGTCCATAGACCTGCCGAAGTCGAATCGAGTTATTCCCCGCACCGCAGCCGATGTCCAGTACCCGCCGAATGGATGGAGTAGACGCAACGGCAGCGTGCGTTATCAACTCCATCGCCAACGGGGCATCGATAGTCGCCGACTGTCCAGTTTCTAAGTTGCTGAAACGCTCAACGTCATTGTCGAAGCGTTTGCGGATTTCTTCAATGGTTGACTTTTCTTCTAACTCAATTCGCTTGGTCATGCTCAATGCAGCTTGTTTGAAATTTAAGTCGCCTTTCGCTCCGCGAACGTAGCGAATCCAACTGAACAACGACGCTACTTTCGCGGTTAGGCTGTGAATTTATTAATCGAAGGCAATCATACTCGCCTTTCGCTCCGCGAAAGTTCTGAGAAAGCAGCGATTACCAACGCTACTTTCGCGGAGCGAAAGGCGACTATCATAAATTCACAGCCTATCCGCTAAAACGCAGCGCCACACTGACACCACAAAATGCTTAGCTAACAATACTCAAAAAATAGCGTTCGGTACTAAGGAATCCCCTTCCAAGCTCAGTACTTGTGTGGAACTGATCGGACGATTTCCAAAACCGGGGAGTGCTCCTTTGAGCGTAGTGGAATGCTGGAAACTATTTGCATCAAAGATAGCGGCTCCTCCCAAGATGATGTGTTGATCACCAGGGAACGACTCCAGCCAAGGGCCTTTCGCTTTCACACTGCTCACTTTAAAGCTTGACCACTCCGCCGGAGAAAACTCTTTCGTAAAGATAACGGTGCCGTCCGCAATGCGTATTTTGGATAGTACATTCGTTGCACCACCTGAATGAATGAAGAGGAATTCCCCGTTATTCGAAAAACCACTCCCCTTGATACTAAAACGATCACCGCTTGCAACAAGCCCTACCTTTTTCCAGGATTGTGTGTCGAGGATCACAAAATCTTCTCTTTTGGTTCGCGGCAGGACCGTGATGTACCTGCCCGTCGGTGATAGCGAATAACTCTGCTCATCTGAACTTAGTTGTCCCATTGTTGAACCTACGTCAACGACAGCGTCTTTGGAATTACCAGTCAACGGCAGAGAGAATCTGCGGGACATTCCAAAGCCAGAGAAATAGCTATCTCCCGAAAAGAAGAACCAATGATTGTCTGGAGTTTTCTCTGAGTAAACGGGCTTCCGAGAACCAGAACGCAGCAACCCGAATTCGAACGGAATCTGATACGCTAAATATTCGCCCGTTGCGTTTAAAGCTCCTCCCTGTAGACCGAGTGTACCGAAACCGACAAACTCCTTTATGCTTGTCCCGCTCTTTAAATCGTAAACAGTTGCCTTACCGTTTGCAGACTCACCAAGATAAACCAATACGATAGGGCGATGCGGCCAAGCAAACACCAACTGGATTCCCCTTCGTTCTAAGGCAAGTCCTCCTTTAAGGCTCTGCCCTGCTAGCATGACATCGGGAAGTTCGATCCGGAAATTGCTTGCTGGGGATGGATCAAATTCAGTTGCGGGTTTGTCAGGTTTTAGTGCCCAATTCGTAGTTGCAACAACATCTGTAGCTGAACCCAACGGTAGACGATTGCTCTCAGATGATCCGCCTTCCTTTTGTACGATGCCGGCTGTGGGGTTAGTAGATGCGGAATTGAAGGCACTGTCTATTTTCGCCAGCCACTTATCGCCCTTGTCATTTGCGAGAGCTGAAACTTCAGCCGCTAAAGGGGATAACTGTTGTGACGTTCTCAGTGTTCGGACGCCGCCCAGTGAATTCTCTAGTCTCTGTCGGTCCGTTTTCGTTAACCCCGAGGCAAGACTAGACATCGTCTGAGCATCCCAAAGCTCATCGAGCTCGCTCAAACGCTCCTTGAGTCGTCGCAAGTCTTGCTCAGCGGACTCGGTAAATCCGCCAGTAGGCACCAGACTTAGCTTCGTACCAATGGCCGCGAAGCAATCGGCCGCATCCTTAACAAGTGTGGCTTCGGTAGAATATTTCATGGAACTACTGGGCGAAAAATTGGCTCCAGATAGTGCAGTATCGTTGGGGGCCGCTCCCTCCCCACTGCTAGACGCAATAGAATCCGTTGGACGAATAGATGCATCACCAACTGGAGGCGTGTTGACTGCAACCGATTCCATCTTGAGCATCGGCAGCACAAACCACGCTGCGCCGCCCAGCACACCAAGCATTAGAACGGCGGCACCTGCTATGCCTACCCACAGCAAAGTCCCAGAACTGTTACTTGTCTTCGTACCTCTATGTTGCCAATTAGGAGCCTGAACATTGTGTAAAGGAATCGGCTCTACGTGTTTGACAAGACTTGCTTGTGGGGCCGAATAAGTATTCTTACTAACGGGAGTTGCTAAGGGCGGCAGCGCACTCGCTGGAGCATTCGCTACGGCGACAGCTTCACCCACATTGGTTGTTGAGATGTTCTCGTACTTGAATCCACAGCCTGGGCACTTGAAACGTTCCGTCGATTTACCCGGACGTCGAAAACGTGTGCCGCAAGTGCACTGAACGACACTCGGTGCCGCCGCCGTCTTGGCGGTACCATCAGCAGTAGCGACAGACGCGACGGTGGGACTAGCGGCAGTAGTAGCATTGGCAACGACAAAAACAGAATTGCAAGCGGGACACCTTGCCTTTTTCCCAACGCTACCTTCAGAAACTCGAATCTTCTTTCCACAATGACATTGAATCACCAACGGAATATCCTCCATCCATACAGTATTGGAAGTTGATACCGTTTCGTTCCGCCACGACGAGAATCGGTTCCAGAAAGCACTTCAACAATTTACTAAGTTGTGAAACGCAATTCAACTCAGCGAGCGCTGCAGATAGTCGCCTTTCGCTCCGCGAAAGTAGCGTCAATAAAGTGATTTACCAACGCTACTTTCGCGGAGCGAAAGGCAACTATTTGCGAAAGTAGCGTCAATCAAGTGACTTATGAACGATACTTTCACGGATAGGCAGTGAATTTATTAATCGAAGGCAATAATAGTCGCCTTTCGCTCCGCGAAAGTTCTGAAAAAGCAGCGAATACCAACGCTACTTTCGCGGAGCGAAAGGCAACTATTTGCGAAAGGCAACTATTTGCGAAAGGCGGCTTACTTACACCTTCCTAAGCCGTGAATTGAGGATAGTCGTTAGAAACGGTGGCATCGGCGTTTTGAGAGTTATTGGTCCTCATTACTGCATTCCTCTACCAGTCGGTACCAGATAGTCGAAGTAGAGATAGCGGATCGTACCGCGCAGGCCGAACGTACAGGGAATCGTACGTCAATCGATGGATGGAACCATGCTCCCAGTCAATACCTCATCCCGCCAACGTACGGGTTGGATGTTCCAATGCATCCTCGTGCTGGGGTGTCTCGCTGGCTGCAAAGTAGGTCCGAACTACCTTGCCCCCTCGATTCCAGTAAAACAGGAATGGAGTCTCTCCTACAGTCCCCGTATGATGGGTCAGCCAGCAAATAATGCTTATTGGTGGCTCCATTTTCAGGACCCTATTCTCGATCAGTTAATTCAACAATCACTGGCCGAAAATTTAACTCTGCAGGAGGCGGGCCAGCGCATAGTCGAAGCAAACGCTCGGCTCGGATTTGCGACGGGAAACTTGTTTCCACAAACGCAGTCGCTGGACGGTACATTCAGCAAATCGCGACTCAGCTCCAACACGGCCAATTTTTTCGAAATTCCTGGAATCTTCGAACAGAACACCCGGCCTGAAAACTGGCGGATCGGCGCGAACACCGTGTGGGAATTGGATTTCTGGGGCAGATATCGAAGGGCGATCGAATCGGCCGATGCAAGCCTCAATGCGAGTCTAGCAAATTACGCTGACGTACAAGTGATTTTGCTTTCCCAAGTCGCAACATCCTATATCGAACTCCGTACCTATGAGCGACGCATCTGTCTAGCAAAAGAAAATCTTCAGGTTCAGCTGAACACATTGAAAACAGTCGGCTTGAAGAAATCGGCCGGGCTCGCCTCTGACATTGACTTAGCACAGGCTGAATCGAATCTTGGACAAACTAAAGCACTTCTTCCCCAACTGGAAATTGAACGTCGGCGGACAAGCCACCGCCTGTCGGTTCTCTTAGGACGCCCGCCCGTCGATCTGGCAAACGAAATCGGCTTTACCGGTGTTGTTCCTCAAGCGCCTCACAACTTGGCGTTCGGCATACCAGCCGATCTTCTCCGTCGACGCCCCGATATTCGACGTGCAGAACGAGAGTTGGCGGCGCAGTGTGCGCGCATTGGCATCGCGGAAACAGAGCTTTATCCACATATCAGCCTTATCGGTAGCATAGGCTACTCATCAGAGAATCTTAGCGATCTCACACGTCCTTCCAGCGCCGTGGCAATCCTTGCTCCCAATTTTAGTTGGAACCTGTTTAACTATCGTCGCTTAAAAAACAACATCGCGGCAGAACAGGCTATCTTCGAGCAAAAAGCGATTGCGTACAAGCAAGCCGTATTAGTTGCTCAGCAGGAAGCAGAAAATGCACAGACCGCTTATGTCTACGGTTTTGATCGAGCCGACTCATTGATCTTCTCAGTCAACAGTGCAAAGCGCGCCGTCGAACGCATGGATGAAGCCTATCGTGCCGGTACGATCGACTATGGCCGCATCTACGTGTTGCAAGCAGATCTTGTCAACAAACAAGATCAATTAGCCCAGGCTGAAGCGGCTATTGCACTGAGCCTCGTGCAAATATTTAAAGCAATGGGAGGTGGTTGGGAATCACCGTCAGCAGCAATGCCCATTTATAATGCAAATTCGCACTATCCGGAATAGTCGTCATGATCATTTCACATGACGTGACTGGTTCGCATATTGATGCGTACAAATTTCGAGCATCCCCTTAATGTATGCTATCTATCTGCATACTGTCGTTGCATCGCACACCCTGCCAAACCGCTTAGCGCTCCGAAACGTTCGCATTGTCGTCATGCGATATATCAAACGCTCTAACTGTGTTTCGCAATCTGTCCTATGAACTTTGATCAATTTGCACCAACCGACGTGAGCTTCCCAAGACTAACTGACTTTTTCCTAAGTCAGCTACGTCAGGGTGAAACTCCATCTGTAGAGTCTTTTGCCAAAGCGTTCCCTCACCTCGCCAAAGACATTCAGGCCCACTTCCCAGCCTTAGCATTGATGCAGACAGTAGAGTCGTTTGCACCAACACCGGAACGAAAAGTTCTTCGTAATCAAGTACTCGGTGGGTGCAAGGTTCAAGAAGAGATTGGCCGCGGCGCGATGGGCATCGTTTATCGTGCCCAACAACTAGAGCTAGATCGCACCGTTGCGATTAAAGTCATCCCGCTTCATAGTGCCATTTCAAAATCCATCGTCGAACGATTCCAACTCGAGCGACGCGCAATGGCCAGACTCGACCATCCGAATATTGTTCCGGTCTATTCCTACGGCCATGATGATCACTTTGCTTTTTTAGTCATGAAGCACATCGAAGGGCTCAGTCTTTATGAGCTACTTGATGGTGGCGGAGACTTCCGCGCTAAGGTCTTTCTCGGCGAACTTCGTCACGATTGGTCGGCCCTTGCCAAGTTGGGAGCCGATGTTTCTGCAGGCCTACAACATGCCCATGACCAAGGCCTCATCCATCGAGATATTAAACCCGGAAACCTACTATTAGACAAATTGGGCAAAGTATGGATCACAGACTTTGGGCTCGCCAAAATATTCGACTATCAACGTGATTTGAGTCGTACCGGGGACGCGATCGGTACGCCGCGTTATATGTCACCAGAACAATTGCGGGGCGTTTGCGATCCGCGTAGCGACGTTTATTCGCTAGGAATCACTCTCTATGAACTGGCTGCTGGCGAACGCGCGTGGTCTGATATTAACTCTCTTAACAACACATTGAATAGTCCGTCACTGGACCTAACTGACCTTCGCAAAATAAACCCAAAAGTTCCCCAGGGTCTAGCGAAGATAATTATGAAAGCGAGTGCTTTTTCGGCAGACGATCGATATCAATCCTGCAACGAAATGCAGGTTGTGTTGAGTCGATTTGCCAGTGGCATCAACCAAGCAGACCGCCGCAGGAATAAGCGAGTTAGCGACGAAATATTCAAACGACGTCATCGCCACAACTGGTATTCGGCTGCGGGAACCGCTGCAACCGTATTCTTGGGACTAACGCTCTACTTAACAAGCGATTTTGCTGGAGAAGCAAAGAAGCCCGCGGTGATTCCGAACGTTCAGCGCACTGTCGTACGTGACATGAAGGACGACGGTCTGATCGAACGACTCGCGGCAACCGAGGGTGGCGACATGAAGTCCATTCTACACGACGCGGTGATACAGTCAGTTGAAAAAACGAGCGATAGCTTTGGTCTTGGAAATCAAGTCAAGCAAGAAATCACACATCAAGCCAATTATGTATTCTCGGAACTTGATTCCCCTCGGATGAACGAGAGATCGGTGGAACAATTCACCGAAAGCTATCGAAGGTCGTCCCTTTCAGAAGCAACGCGAATTGTCAGTATCACTCGGATAATTGAGAGAGCGAATTTCAGCGTCAATGAGAAGGCTGTGGCGAACGCACTGGTGAGACGATTGAGCATTACTGTGGCCAACCAAGCGATTGCCACCACCGAAGCAAAGGCGATCGTCAACCAACTCACGCGAGGCAGACCCTACGCGGTACGTGACTCAAAGACGATGGTCATTCAAGATAAAGTACTGAGAGTTTGGTTGGGGCAGATCGATCGACGACTTTCGAAAATACCAAGCCTAACGTCTCAACAAGAACTTGATATCCAACGGGAAATCGATCGATTATTGGCCGATGCCGAACGGGCATAGATGATCCGTAAGCCGCTCGAAACCGCCATTATATTTCGTCAAGAACTAGCGTATCACAAAAGCTTGTGTCGTTTACTGACACGCGAGTCCATTCGTTTCACCTATCCCATTCACAGACCGCACCTCGCGGACTCATTGAATTGTCTGTTCTCGCATTACTAGTCACGCTTTGCCGCCCAGCGAACCCCTTTCAAAATCATCCAATTGGGGCCGCCAATCGTTTCTGGATGCGGGCTGTAGCAAAGCACGCGTCCGTCGCCAAACTGACTTCGCACGATTGCATGAGTTCCAATCATGGCTTCTGCCGGTGCCCCATTTGCTGCCACCTCTGTTTCATAAACGGCTAACACTTGGTACATGGGCAAATCAGGATTATTCCCAGGAATCAACAACGGCCCCTGTCCATAGTAAACGTCCAATGTCGTTTCTTCGGAATCAAATACGTCGCTTACTGTAGTCGATATACCAACTTTCACTTTGCCGTTACCACGCGCCCAATGTGCTCGATCCCATACTCGCGCATTGATCAGATTAAGCGACCAAGAATAATGCGACGATGCCAAATACGATCCAGCACAAATTCCAATATAGCCACCCCCTTTACCTACAAAACTGCGAATTTGCTCCCGTCCGGATTCCTCGAGCATGCTCGCCTGCTTACTTCCCGATCCACCAGGAAGAATCACAACATCAAAGTCAGCCAACCTTCCCTTGCGAATGTCTTCCGGCGTCACTCGCTGTGATACAAACCCATGTTCGGAATCAAGAATGCGAAGAAGACTTTTCGGTCCGTTGGCCGATCCATCGGAGTGGTCGTAGATTGCCACTCGAATTGGATTCGACATTGCCGCCGACGATGCGTCAAATCGTTTAAGAGCTGCTTGCTTCGCTTCAACAAGCTCCTTCTGCATCGCCTTCATTGCACGTTCTGCCATGTCAATGTGCAACGCAGAAGCCTCATCCGAAAGGCAGCCAACTTGGCTCCACTGTTCTCGAGCCGTAGCAACCTCTGCAAGAAACTGATCTTCTAAGCTCCAAAGATCGCTCCAAATGCCCGGCAACCCTTCCGTTAACACTGAGTCTCGCACACTTCCCAGACTCCAATCACGCAGCGTTAAAGCGATTTCTCCTAATTCTGCGCCGCGCTCATCGGCCAAGGCGGGAGCAACTTCTCCGCTAGCAACCCAACAGGGTACCGCGATCGAAAACTTGGGATCTCCCAAGATCGCCCACATTGTCGCCAGATTCGGTGCCTCCCCATCACGGACACCGTGAAACACCGCAGCCGATACCGTTGTCGCTCGGCTGATAGAACCGCCAGTTTGAACAACTTTAGGCAGTGGTTCACCCTCTCGGTTTACACTCCCCGGAAGTGGAAGGCCATCCGAATCAGCCATATCACGTGCAATGTTCCTCAGCACATAACCGATATCGATCGGTTGTTTCGCCACATCATTCAACAACGAACAGGCTCGCTGAAAACGCTCCCCAGATGGAAGCGTCTCTACGTGCTCCTTGGCCGGAGACGCTGGAAGGGACCGAGCCGTTGTCGAAAAATTTGCCCTGACAAGATACCCGTTGGGCGCAATTGCAGGATCATTTGCATCGAACATCTGGAAAGACTTTGGACCGACCTCAAACATGGCTGCACCACCATGAGCGTCAATCACACCGATATTTGCCACTGCCGATCTGCCGTCGGCATTGGTTTCATCAAGTAACCTCTGGAAATCGCCAACCGTCTCACAACTTTCCAACGCCATTCGCATGAGCGAACTATTGCTGGGGCCCCTCGCTTTTTCGGCCTCTGCAAGATCACTACTTAACGAGTTCTCAATGCAAAATCCGGCCTCATTCATCCCCATCCAGACCGATCCCTTCTTACCCGCATCGGACACCGCCAAAGCTCGGTATTTACCCTCCTTCAGCAAGATCACATTGTTGTGAAGCGCTGAAGCGTTATCGCGGTTCTTCCAGAGAATTGGTCGACCATCTTTTGTCGCTCGTCCGCTAATGACCGCGGTGGTACATCCTCGAACGCAGTTATCACCGACCAAAGCAATGAATACACTCATGCAAATGAGTGATATCGCCGGGAATCGACAATTGAAAATCTCTTTTCGCATCAACACATCACATCGCTGTTAAAAAGCACCCATTGCCGACCAAATTTGCGGTCAATTGTACCCCCTTCCACTATCGCGCAACAGAGTCCCGCCAGAATTGGATAAGACGAACTGAAAGATTCTCAATGGTTTGAATAGGCTGATTCGTTTTGTCAGTTGAAAGGACAACCGATTTATAGGTAAAATTCTCTGATTCCAAACCACGTTCAACACATCCGTTATCATTCCTATGGCGACATCGAAAGACGACCTACGAGCATGGTTTGACAGCGGAAAAAACGAAGGAGCAGATTACATGATCGTTGTTTGCGACACCTTCTCCTGGAAAGACTATCCGGTGTTTTGCTCAGAGGCTGAGTTCAACGAAAAACACAGGGAACATTCGGATGTAAATATGCAAAGGGTGATGGAAGTTTACGATCTCTCGATGAACCGCGAACATCAGCTAGCAGAAAGTCGCGCGTTCCATTATCCACCAAGTTACTACGCATAACTTTACGGAGACGACTTTAGCGTACCGCAGCATGGACTTCGTGGCAAACTCTTCAACACGAGGGCGACACACCCCGGCAGGATAAATCGCTGTGTGTTCTCGCCATGCTTTCTTGGCTCATTGAATGAACCAAGTTGATTAGCATCATCAGCCTTGCAGAGTGATGCCAATTACGGAACCGAAATGCGAGCGAACCTGATGCGAGATGGACCAACCCCAGAGGTCGCAGAGTCCCACAGAGAAAAGACAATGCGTTAAATTCGTACTCGTACTCAGCATCGCGGTACTCGTACTCGTACTCGCTCGTTCCCTCCAAATCGCTTATGGTCGAAATCTCATGGCATCACGTTGATATCGAGTACGAGTGCCGTTGCACTGAGCACGAGCACGAGCACGAGCACGAGTACGAGCACGAGCACGAAAAATTACGGTTCTTTTTTGAACGCCACAAATGGCTTTTAGAAAGTTGCATAGGTTTCCCAATCTGTTTCACGCTGCGCGATGCATTGCACTTCATGTGTCGTGCACTGTTCCTGCAGCCGATTGTGGATGCTGCCGATGTCTAATCCATCTGTGATATAGAAAATGAACTCTTTCATGACACCGTTTGTAATGGTCAGAACCTGAAGTCCAATTGCGTCCACGGCCAACGTTTTGACAATAAAGTCCTCGATTTCATCCAGTCGCTCATTTTCAACTGGGTCCGGCAGGCCACCTTCATTGGGTGAATTCAATGGGATTGCAAAGCCGAGCTTGATGGGAAGAGCAGGATGTTTTGCCCATTTCTTTGCGGTAGTATTTTTTCGGATAATCAAAGGTCCGTCATCGGATTCAATGAGTGCCACCTGCCATTGGTATCGGTCAGAATCAATGCTTGGGAGTTTTGCCACATCCAACGGTTTTCGAGAAAAGGGCCACATGCAAATTCTCCAGGAGAGGGAAAACCATCAAGTATCTTGCCACGTTGACAATATAGTCCGCACGTAAATCGATTGTCGATACAAAAGTTACATCGAATGGATCTCTTGCCAAAAGGACAAACGAGCTATCGATTTCCTAGACTTTACAAGCAGTCCCACTCGCTCGTTCGTTTTTAATCCCTTGGTCGTACGCATCACTTTAGCGTCTCTAATTCATTGACAAATTTCTGTACTTCTTTGTAGTTCAAATGAAGCGCAGCGGACCATGCGCAGGCCTGCACTGCGCGGGCGTTTTCCGATGACTTCTTGGCGTGATGCAACAGCGCGCCAACCGCCTTCTTACGATGTTCGTTGTATTCGTCGCCATCGGTCAATAGCCAAATAAGCTCAGGGACTGCAGCGCTGATATCGTGTTTTTTGCGTGACAGTTGCCACAAGGCCCAGGCGCTCGCTACACGCACATCCATAGCATCGTGCTTAACATTGCGACCCAATAGGGGAATCGACGCAGCCATGTCGTATCTGCGTTTGGCCAGGTTTCCGATAGCATAGGACGCCTGCTGTCGAACTCGAGGACTGTCATCAGCGAGCAAATCTTGCAGTCGTTTGATGGCACCTTCGACGTCCACACCCCAAGCGCACTGATTCTGGATCACGGAACACGCCACGGTACGAACCTCTGGTGAGTCATCCTGCATAGCCACGATCGCCATTTGCACAATGCCTGGTCCCATTTGCGGATTGGGCCCTGGTTCGCCCTGGAGGGCATCTAGAACAGACTCCTTGACGTCGACGTCATTGGTCTCGCAAAGCTTCTGCAATTTCTTTAAGTCACCGATAGTCCGATAATGCTCGGCAACCACGAAGGCAATTCCGCCCCGCTTCTTTCCTTGCAGCTTCGATAATGCTCGAGTCAGGAAGCGAAGAACATCTCCGCCGCTATCCTTTCCCACTAGAATACGGAGCTCATGGAGTCCCTCCACGACACTCAAACGAGCATTCCACTCGACGAGCGACAGTAGTCGGTTCAGTTCCGAAGATCCCGCCATTGCTTATCTCCTGCGTGCGGAATGCTGCCTCGCCTCTTCCAGTTGAGTCGCAGAAAAAGGCGATTGCTCAAGATTAACAGCAGCGATGGCTTCCGGCGCCAATTCCTTCAGACGCTGAAAGAATGCCCACTCTAAGTTAGCCGCCAAGTCACCGTACGCGGCCGTTCGCGACTCACCAATTCCATAACCATCCTTGAGGTAAAAGAACTCAATTTCATCTTTATTTGTTGCTGCGAATTCGAATCCACCCAGGACTTGTTTCTTGTGAAGATCAAACCCAATCGCTTGTGCTTTCACATAGCCCGGTTCAAAACTAAAATTGTCAAACGGCGGCCCTTTTACCACCGGCCCAGTTGCAGATACGAAGCGCGCGACCCAAACAAAACGCAGTTTATCCCACGGCCTGCGGAACTTCTCGACCTGCTTCAATTCATAAAATGGTGTCGAATTTTCACTAATGACGCTCACTAGATCATTGATTGGCAGCAGTTGGCGGCGGGAAAATCGCAACGAGCCAGCAGACTTGTCATGCTCCATATCCGCCGGTTGCTTGGCGAGGTCGTTGAAGTCTTCGCGAAAATGAATCACCGAATTTAACAGGCTTGGTTCACCTTTGGTAGTTTGTTCCTCAAAATTCATTCGAGTATCTGTCACCATGAGTTGCTCTGGTGACACTAACCAAGTGTTTCCCATTCTATCAATTTCCGAAATCATCCAGACAAGCTGCTCGTGGCGTTCTTCAAACAAGCCGCGGTTTTTGTTCAAAGCATCCATCAACTTCGCGTCGCTCTGCTGCTGATTCCAGTCATTCATGGGCACCGTCGCATGCAAGCCTACGGCAGTAACAAGAGTAAAACCTATCCCGCACAAAACGGCAGAATTCGACCGTCGCCCGAAAGATTTTCTCTGCAACCATCCGACGAAAATCGCAATCACCAGGAGGAGGCAAAACACCGTCACACAGACCCAGAGCATCTCAAATCCATCAACTTCCGAAAGATTGAGGCGCCAAAGTGACATCCCCCCGCCGGCCAACAAAAATGATCCGGCCCACGTTGAAAAAAAGCTTGAGAGGAAATGGGTTGGCTTTTTCGGCGTATCTGTAAGGGGATCGACGAAATTATCTGACATAACGGCGGACTCGTTTTACAATGAGGAAAGCAGGCAATTGAGAAAGGCGAAACCTAGACAGCACTGTTCAATTTGGGTGACGTTCAACATGTGTACCCACAACAAAATGAAATACAACGTCTCGCCGGTGTCAGTGCATCCAACCCGGAGTTCACTTCGACCTGAACTACCATGCGCTGATCCCGAATTGCTCGCACATAACTTCTGTGACTGCTCCATTTGGACAGTCAATTTGGATAAGCCAAATCGCTTCACCGAACAATCCCGTTTTCACTGTATATCGGCAGTGGATTGAGTCGAATGCGTCATAGCCCAATTCGGACTGAGGAGTCAGTTCCAAACCGAGCGATTTCACGAAGCGTAGAGCATCTAGGCGAGGTGTGGCAATCGGGATGTGGTTGAGCAATCGCTCTCGAACTTGAGCAGGGGTTCCGTTCAGGAGGGAAGGATCCACCGAAGGTTGCTTCGACGAAGCACCTCCACAACCAACAGCGATAAAGAGCGTTGCTGCAATGAAGACAGGACACCATCCGTGCATCTTAAGGTCTTTTTGGTGGCTATTCATGGGCAAATCCTCTGACAGCGGCAGCGGCAATTAGAGTCGCCTTCAGGAAAATATCACTAAAAAACAGGCCGCCATGACAACTTCTTTTGCGTTGGACCAGCATATTCAGTTTCTGCTACGTCTTTTTAATCGTTTTGCGTACCAGTCTGCCTGATTTGCCAATAACTTTTGTCGGTCAGACAGAGTATGCTTAGCAGCGATAGTAGCTGAAATTGCAACAACAATGATCCATATTATCGAAAGTACTACAACAATTTTCTGCATGACTACATAACCGGTGCGAAAGCCTGCAATGGCGTACAGAACAGTCGCACATAGAAGAATCAGTGATAACAGAATTAATATATCCGGCGCTGCCGAATCCATTTTCAAAATGATTGGCAGAAGTATTACCATAGCAGCCATCGGCACTATCCACAGCGCAAGTGCGATGTGATGGAGATCGACGTTGAGATCGTAAGGAGTTTGCCCTATGGCAATCAAGCCAAATGACGAAAGTATGCCGAAGACACGTAGCGGTAGCTTGCCGTAGGTAAACAACTCAGGAAGCGCTACCATGAAAGGAATCAGGCTCAAGCCAAGAATTGCGGTGGCCTGTGCAAACAAGCCAGAAATCGCAGAATTGTCTTGGCCATTGACTGTTTTGGTACGGCCCAAATCGCTAATGAAGTGCTCTCCCCAACGATAACCACCTGGATAGTTTTCAATCGAGTGATTGACGCTGAGAAGAAACTGCCCAATCCCGGCAATAGCTACCAGCGCGAGGACGAGATTCGTGTAGTTTATCTGGAGCGTTTGAGGCATATCGGCCCTCGCAACAGAGCGTATTCAAACGAAGTTTCGTCACTTTACCAGAGCGGAGGATAACCTAGCAGACGCCTCTGCAATGAAATTTGCCCAGCGTGCGTGTACTCGTGGTGAGTACTCCATCGGATTGCCCCACCTTTTGTTGAAAACATTGGATGCTCTGGCTGTACGGTTTCGCTGAGACTATTGCACGAAAGTTGCTGAAGATCAGTAATCGTGTGAGCATGAACGCGATCGAAAACGTCGCGAATCTCTTTAGCGGAAAAGGTTTGGTTGGCACTTATCTCAGGTACCGAGCCAGGTTGAAACTGACGTATAAAAGACTCCGGAATCAGTTCTTCGTCCCTGGGCTGGGGCCCCCGGATAACTAACAACGCCAATCGATATTGCCCAACCGCCAAATGGCCAACCTGCCAGGCAATATAGGTTATCTTGTCCGAGGACTGCCGAAACCAATCTTCTTCATCAATTGAATCTAGCAACAAATTGGTGTATTTCCTGCTTTGCTTGACTTCCTGTGCTAAGGAATCGATATCGTCCATATTACTATTTGAAAAAGTAGTTTTGAGTTATGAAAGAAGTTCGGCTTTTGGCTAGGAAAGCTTTGATACAGCACGCTGTAGCCAATCATTGTACCATTCCAGGAATGTTGCGCGTCTCTTGCGTTTCAACTTGGTTGGCCTCAGCCCCTCTTGATCCGTTCGAAGATCCTCCCAGACATTTCCTGCTTCGGGTCCGCCGTTTCCCACCTCCGTGATGAAACGGCGATAGTCATCAGGAAGTTGAATTCCGTGCTTGGACTCGAAACTGCCCACCACGGATTTGCGAACGACGGGATAGAGTTCAAAACGATGTGCTTCCGCCCCAAATACCTTCGGTAGCCGTTTCGCATTGCGGCAACGTTCAAGGTCATCTCCGATGGATTCGATGGTGACAGGCATCAGTTTTCAATAAGAACAAGACCAAAATCACAAAGTACGCAACAAGTCGCAGGGAGGATCGTCAATAGACATGACAAATACTTCCGTTACGATCTCATTCTCAAATTGGAAACGTAGGTAACAATTCTGCAAAGTGTAGCGAATCCATTGTGGGATTCTACCATATTGCGGATGCAATCCACCTCCGCAATGATGCGGTTGCCCGAATATCTTGGTAAGGTCCGACAATGAGGTTCCTTCCTTTATCCCAGGCAATCCAATTATTGGCATATAGTATTCTGCGAAGCGGATAGGCATTGGTCCTCGCACACCGCTCAGCAACGTCAACGAGTGTATTGGACTGCATTCCGCGCGCACTTCGCCGTTTACGGATAGTAAGGTATCGCTCTCAGTTCCCACCGCATACAAATCAATGGCAAAGTTGATGATGCCATTTGAATAATTGAGCGAATCAAGCTTGATGGACCGAATTGCGCAATGAGTGTTTCGAAATCTTACCGAAGGTGTGAAAGTAGTTTCATACACTTCTTTAGTGCAATCAGCGCAAGAATAGGACTCCCCAGAAAGTTGATCGAATTTGACCGCTGATGGAAATGGAATGTTGTATATCCCAAGATCTCCGCACGATATTGAGGCATCCACACCGAGTCGCCCGCAAAATAGGTCGCATTCCGCGTCGTGAACCGTAGTTTCGGTACCGTTGACATTCAAATGGCCCAACAGTTCTTCCTTCAAGGCAAACAAGTAAATGGGATAACATTATCGTTTAATCGCCGATTTCTTCGGATAGCGTCCAAGCTCGAAGCTTCAATCCCTTTATATCAGAAAGCGTCAGTCGAAGCATTGTAGTGGCTTCCGTCGTCAGTTGGGGTTCAGCCCCCGGGGATGCATATATCGGTGTCCCATTGGGTGTGATATCCGTCGCTATAAATGTCGAGTCAATGGTTCCCGTGAGCGTAACAATGCGCGTCGTTTCTCCTTCACGATTGATCTGTGAGGTATGCTCAACGCGGAGACGACCATCACTCAATTGTTGTGCGACTCTGGCGCTAGTTTTGATTTCAAGGCCATCGGAAAATGGGCAAAAGCAGAACAATTGCAAAAAGCTGCTAGCAAAGTTGATTCCCGCTAGTGGCCCTGGTAGCTTCTGGTAAAGGAGAGGACTTCCCCAGTCGATACATCAGTGATAACTGCAGAATTCTTAGCTAGCGAGCTGAGGCTGAATGTGAAATAAACATTCGCGCCATCTTCATCGGTAAACTCTAATAGCGTTGGAGTTTTAATATTCCATTTGTATGTAATTCCTTTAACCGTTTCGAGTCCGCCAGCTCGTGTGCCCATCGAAGCGCCGACGCCGCCTTTGGGCAAGAAGCTAAGGTGAGCAACGCGAGTATCATGGTGCAAGGTGTAGGACCACCGCTCAGACCGTAAGTGATCCCAACTGACGTCGACTGGATTGAAGATTGATACCGATGGTGCGCGGAGATTGTAATGTTTCTCCGCGATGAAAATGCATCCACCAACAAGGATCAAAAAAAGGGTCAAAGACGCGAATTTGCGAACTGTGCGAGCAGTCACGTAACTTTTCCTAACATTGGCTCTTCGCAGCATCTTCATATCGAATCACCATCCTTAGGCGACGCACCGATGATGATGGAGCAAGGAAATTTTTCATCAAGCGAAACTTGGGTCCCGCTTTAACACCACGATTGCATTGATCTGCATTCATCGGGTCACAGTCAATCCAAACTGATTTCAGCTGTGACACCGGTAGTTCATTCTGGACCCTGCTCACCATGCGACAAGAGAGTGGAACTTCGCTTCGGTCCAAGTCGGATCGAGAGCGTGATAGAACGCGATGGTAAGTTCCAGTTTTCCTTTCAGCTTTGGATGTTTCTCAGCCAAGTCCCAGACTCGCTTGTCCCCGACAAAAAGTGATGCCGCGAAAGCGTTGAAATCATTCTCTAACGTCGATTGCGAGTACTCCTTTAGAAATCCTTTGGTGTGCAGCGTTTCGTCCAATCGCAAGCCGTGCTTGCCCTGTTTGATTGCCGTTACCCCATTGCCAAGATATTGAAAATTTGGGGGATTGAGCTTGTGCCAAGCTTCAGTATCCAGCCCGCGATTCCTAAGCAGGATGCTCGAAAACTCGGCATGAAACACCCGCTCGATCCACTCGTTCGTGAATCCTCTTTGAACATCGCCCACCTTGAGGTAAAGAGTCGTTAAAGAGTTCGTTCCGCTAGCAGTGACTCCGCTATATTTCAGCTCAGATAAAACAAAAACCTGTTTCAAGTGCTGCTGCAGAACATTTTCTGGATACTTGGCCATCGCTTGCTTGAGGACACCGAGCACCCGTTCGTACTGAGTCTCTGCGAGAGCCCCGCCGGACGCGGAGATAGGAGCCTTTTGCCACGATGCAGGGAAGATGCTTGGGGAGGAAGATGTTGCCACTGGTACGTCGGCTACCAGAGTGCTTTTCTCATCCGCCGATGCATTGGCGCATCCGATCAGCAAGAAAGGGCATAGTATCAAAACCAACCGCCCTGCCAGCAGAATTATCTCACACCTCGATCGCATTTAAGTCTCCGTGTTACGACATTTTTTGGGATGAACTTAGTTGATTGATTTTAGTCTCAATGGCATTTGCATGTGGGTCGTGCCTGAGATGCACCAGAATGTCCTGCAATGCCTGTCCTGATTATTTCCAACGCTTTGGTTTTGCCAGCGCCATTCGGGTCACGAGATAGCAGGCGAAGCTCAGAGTGCCAATGCCCGCTGGCGCTCGCATACGACGACAACTTTACTTCGCTTTGTCTTGACGCTCTCGTTCTTCGAGTACCATGATTTCTGCATAGATTCTTTCGGCGGTGACCTTTGTGGCTTCGCCATGGCGTAATAGGCCTACCGCTTCCTGTGCCTTTTTTTGAGACTCCAATTCCTTTAGATCTTTAACACAAGACTCAAGAGCCGCAATTTTTGCGTCGGGTTCTTCTGCTACTGCTACTTGCGCTTCGGCCAACGCGACTCGCGCCCTGAGCAATTCCTCTTGCGCGTCTTGGCTTTCGCCTGTTTGAACCCTTGCACGCATGATGTCTACGATTCTTGACATTTCGTTAATATACAGCTGCCGCAGAGTGCGAATTTTGGGCGCAAAATCTCGTTCTTCGCCGTTTCGCGCACGCAGTGTCGTCATGCAAGCAAATACACATAGAATTGCACCAACAGATACCAATTTACGAAATCTCATTCGATTCTCCCGTGTGACGCAAGACAACTGATTTGAACAGCAATTAATTCACTATGGTTGAGGCGTATTGAGATCATAGTCCTGTTCGCCGGCCCAAGCCATATAGAGAGGCATTCTCTGACCGAGTGGATCGAAGACGTCGATTTTGGATTGTCCGTTCTCGAGCCAGAATGGCGGAACGTTGCGGAGAGACTTAGAGCGAAACGACCGATGAATCGTTTGTCATTTCGATGGACTCCATAGACGAGAGCAGACCCATTGCAGTGTCAATGGTGTCGTACGGGTGTCGTGAAGTCCTAAAAGTGCATTGTCCCGCTAGGATTTGAACCTAGAACAACGGAGTCAGAATCCGACGTGTTGCCAGTTACACCACGGGACAGTTTTGGCAGGCCAGAAGCAGACCGCTAGCCGCCATTTCGTCTCAGCATTAGGCTAGGCCGTAAATCACTGGTGGTCAATAGCCGACATCTCGACCGATTCCTGTTCACTATCTACGTTTGTTGACGAACGGGGATGCAGTGCCGACAATGGGCGACTTGGCTCCGCAGTGGCATTTAGAACCGTTGCGGAAAGCACACTCCTTGATTCCTGGTGCGGCGAGGGATTCTCAGCAGATATGGCCTTTCTAATTATTGCGGACGCGGGTCCAGACGCCGAGAAATTTTCGCTGGACACTGAGACAACGGTGCTCGGCAGGCATCCCGATTGTAACGTCGTCGTCGATGTTGGCGCTGTTAGTCGACATCATGCGCAAATAATTCGGCGAGATAATGGCCACTGGATCGAGGATCTGAAGAGCCGTAACGGCACATTTCTCAATGGCCAACTGGTCAATCAATCGACGCGATTGCATGCTGGCGACCGGCTGCGGATCTGCGATGTTGAATTCGAATATCGAGATGGTGACCAACCTTCAGGGCTGATGCTTCCCGATTCCACCATTATGTTTGGTGGTTCCAGTTTCGGCGTAGTGATGGTCGACGAAGCGCCTAGCGAGTCGGGTTCGGCCATTTCCAAAGTCGAAGTTCGACGTACCAGCAGTGGCGTGCATGTCGCCGCCACGGTCGAGACCAAACTATCAGCCTTACTGCAAATCACGCAAAGCCTCGGCAATGCGCTTTCGCTGGACGAAGTATTGCCCAAGGTCATTGAAAGCTTGTTTGCAATCTTTCCACAGGCGGATCGTGGCTTCATCGTGCTCGAACAGGACGACGGGCAGCTCATTCCTCGCTGGGTAAAGACGCGGCGCCCACAGGGAGAAACGGAGACGCTGCGTATCAGCCGGACCATTATTCGCGAAGCGATGACAGAAGGCTCGGCAATCCTATCGTTCGACGCCAGCAGCGATGCCAGATTCCAATCCAGCGAGTCCATTGCCGATTTCCGCATCCGCTCCATGATTTGTGCACCGTTAATTAACGGTGAAGGGAGGGCTATTGGCGCCTTGCAAATCGATACCATTGATCAACGAAATCGTTTCGAAGAAGGGGATGTCGAAGTGCTCGCCGCAGTGGCGACGCAAGCCGGTGTTGCCATCTTTAACGCTCAGCTTCATGAACAAGCACTTCTGCAGAAAGCCGTAGAGCACGACCTAAAGTTAGCGACAGAGGTGCAAGCTGCGTTTCTTCCGCAGCAAGAGCCCGAGGTGACCGGATTTCGATTCTCCAGTTATTATGCCGCTGCAAATCATATCGGCGGCGACTATTTCGATTACATTCGCTTGGCGGACGGCCGGGTGGGGGTAGTCGTGGCGGACGTCGTCGGACATGGTGTGGCGGCGGCAATGTTCATGGCCAAGCTCTCCGCAGAAACGAAATTTTCACTGGCCAGCGAGCTAGACCCTGCCAAAGCAATTGAGCGACTTAACGATCGCATGAGCCAACTTGGCGTAGAGCGGTTCGTCACCTTCTTGCTCATTGTGATCGATCCTCACGATGCCAGCGCTATGATTGTGAATGCTGGACATATGCCCCCTATCATCCGTAGAGCCGATGGCACCGTCGAAGAACCCGGCATGGAAGAATCGGGAATGCCCATCGCCATCATGGAAGGTTTGGAATACGAAGCGGTGAAAATTCAGTTCCATCCGGGAGATATGGCTGTCATGTACACCGATGGGGTGAATGAAGCGATGAGCCCTAGTGGCGCGCAGTTCGGTATGGATAAAGTCCGAGACTTGGTCTGCGAAGGGGGAAGTGGTGCTGAGGTTACGGACCGAGTTATTCGCGCTGTCCGCGCTCATTTTGCTGGCGCCCCGCCCGATGATGACATTTGTATGGTTGCTATCGAATGTGTCTCAGAACTAGCAAATATTCCGACTGGGACGATTTAGCGGAGCGGAAGGGCGCGATTTTTTCACAGAGAGTTTTTTGTGGCAAATACAAAGGAATTCATACGCGCGGTTGTGCATTATGAGGGCGAAGTCCAAGGGGTAGGATTTCGCATGGCAGCCGTAAGCCAAGTCCGCGGGGCCCCCATTTATGGATGGGTCAAAAACGAACCCGACGGGGGCGTGAGATTAGAGGCTGAGGGTCTGCAAATTGACATCGAACAATTTCTTGATCGTGTTCGATATGCGATGGAGAGCCGTATCGAGAGCGAGCGGATTGAGTGGATTGGAGCTAAACGAACAGAGTCAGGATTCGTGGTTCGGTATTAGTTCAGATTCCGGGAACCATACGGTCACTACGTGCGTAGCACGTGGATTCAAGATACTTTTTTAAAAGAATTGTCGCCGAAAGGTCATCGACGATGCTCGCCTTGCTCCCATTGCAAACCACCCCATGGCTTCCGACATGGGTGACACCTATTTGGATTTTAGGTGTTGGAATTGCCGCCGGATTCCTCATCAGCCTTGCTGCAATAATCGTTTTGGCGATTCTTTCGAGGCTACCAGGCCTCGGCACGCTTGCTGATCGTCCCGCAGTGGCGAACGGAGTTGCAGGAGTGCTAGCGATTGCACTATCTGCCGGTGTGCTGGCGATTTACTTGCCACAGACTCAGGCCGACTATCGGATGCTGATGTTTGTTCCTGTGTTTGCAATGTCTGCGATATTATCGTGGGGCCTGATTTACGGGATGTGGCGTCGCACCATTGCGGAGATCTTTACAATCCTCACTGAAGGTGTGATGGCCTACCTGTTAGGCAGTATGGCCTTAGTCATGATAGTCGGTTTAGCGATGACTCCGCTGGCCAAGGATACAACCGCAACGCTGCAGAGCTTGAAACAGGTCAACTGGACCGACGACGGCGAAAACGAAACAGTCGTTAAGGTGCCTGCCCTGGCGGCGGAAATAACGGACCCCGATGACGCACCTTTTGCCAACTTTGTCATTCCCTACGACATTGATGGCGTCGACCAAGTGACGATCGAAACCGATCGTACGATCATCATTGCTGACTCGGATTCCCCTGAAAAGTTTGCGATGCGGCCAATGCGAATCGACCCAGGGACTCCCTTCAAATGGAAAAGGGGCGAACTGCTCCCACCGCCACTACCGATCGAGTCATCCGATGGAGTGTGGGTTCAGAACCGTGAGATTGATGAAGCGACTGTCAGCTTTAAGATCGTTGCTAAACCACCGATACGCGAGGTAGCAACAATTGTGATTACGGCGCTCAGCGTCGTATTATTTATCTTCGGCTACGTGGCATTTAGGCAAGCTGCGCCGCGCATCGCCGCAATTGCCCTATCGACCGCCAAGAGCGAAATGGCACAACCTCTTTACCTTGTGCTGTTGGTTATTGGGTTAGTCTCTTTGGTCATCTTTATGATTCTTCCCTTCAACACCTTGGGTGAAGATATCAAGATGATGAAGGACAGCGGCATGACTTTGATCATGGTGCTGGGCATGATTCAGGCCGTTTGGTCGGCGGGAACCAGCGTGGCGGACGAAATCGAAGGCCGTACTGCGTTGACCGTGCTCAGCAAACCCGTATCGCGTCGATCGTTCTTGCTCGGCAAATACACGGGCATCATGATGAGCGTGTTGGTCATGTTCGTCATCATGGGTCTCACATTGATGATTATCACCGCCTACAAGCCGATATTTGAAGCGCGTGAAAATTCGGCAGAAGACCCTTTCTGGCAAATTTCTCACATGGAAATGGTCTCGGTGGTTCCCGGCTTGGTTTTGTATTTCATGGAGACCATGGCGATCGGAGCAATTGGCGTTGCTTTAGCGACACGAGTTGCCATGCTGGCAAACTTTTTGATTTGCTTCACCGTTTATGTTGTGGGCAATCTAACTAGTCCGCTAGTACAATCGGCTGCAGGTGAAAATGAATTGGTGGGGTTTGTCGGCAAGTTAATCGCTGTGGTCATTCCCAACTTGAATACGTTCAACGTGCAATCGGCCGTGGACGTAGGAAATGCAATTCCCCCAATCTACTTGGCAGGGGCATTCAACTATCTTGTATGCTTCGGCATATTAGCCTTAATGGTATCCCTGCTGTTATTCGAAGACCGCGATTTGGCATAAGAGAATGAAGTCCCGCCCGCACCCATCGTCCTTACCTCAACACCGCGTGTTACAGGAATCGACGATGGCTAGGTGGTGGGGATGGTATTTCGTCGCTTGTTTGTCGGGCACGCTGGTTCCACTATTGGTGTTGGTACTGGGCTCTATCGCACTATTGCTAGAGCAAGGTGGATTGTCGGGGCATTCCGTCCGCTTGGGCCGCCACTTGGTAGTCCCATTGCCAGAAGCGTTTATCCGACTCGATTCCATTGAGCAATTAGCTTGCTTGGTAGGCTTGGCTTTTTCCATTGCCGTTCTACACGCGGCGATGCTTTATTTGTTTCTGCGAGGAGCCTACGGACGAGCACGCCAATTAGTGCGTAGCCTTCATGAGCAAGTTTTAGCAACAAGCATTCAGGTTGCCGCTGGGGACGGCATTACTGCACAACGTCGCCGCACGGCCGAATTGATCGAAGACCAAATTCCTCGCATCCACCGCGGTCTGATCGCTCGCTGGCGAGCCTTGCCACGTAGTCTGGTGATGCTTGCCATTTGCACGTTAATCGCAGTTGCGGTTGATACATGGTTGACACTATTAGCAATTATCAGTGGTGCGATGGTTTGGCGGCTGTATCAATTCTTGCAACGCCAGGGTGACGCAAAAGTTGCCACCTATGATGTCCCTCAGATGCAACGGCGCTTGATTGAATCAGTCCAAACCGCACCACTCATCTCTCGTGTACGTGGAGATGAGACGGCTGTGGATGAATCGGGTGGGCCATTGGGACAGCTGATTGAGTTTAATCTTCGACGTGATTCCTTTCGTGCCTTTATTGTGCCGGCAGTTTCCATTGCAACGGCCGCCTCGGTAGCACTATTGCTGATTGCCTTGGGTGGAAACATGCTCTCCAAAGAGACGCACTTGAGTCTCCCAGCCGCTTTTGTCCTAACCATGTCATTAATCGGCGCAGTAACTTCCGCAACACGAATCTTGGGCACCTGGGGAATGCAAGCGGACTTTCGTGAGGCAAGTGATGCGGTCTGCAGTTTTGTGGACCGCGCTGCGGCGGCTCGTCCCACGGAACGGCTCGCCTTAGGTGGTGCCAAGCATGTGATCAAGCTTTCTGACGTATCCATGCTGGACGGTGCAGGCCGATCGTTGCTTGATCGCTTGTCGCTGCAGTTGGAACCCGCGTCGATGGTGGCGATTCTAGGAACGGACAGCACATCGGTCTCCGCGTTAGTGGAGCTATTGCTGGGCTTCGGTACGCCTCGTTCAGGAACGGTAAGCGTTGACGATGTGCTGATTGATCAATTGCACGAACGCTGGCTTAGCAAGAATGTACTGTGGATTGGCAAAGGTGGACCGATATGGTCGGGTTCAGTTCTTGAAAACCTCGCTTTCACAGGCGTGGTACCCGATAGCGGGCAGATCTCCGATGCAACACGGAAGGTGGGAGTTTTTGAAAGATTGCAGTCGCTGCCCGATGGCTTTTCTACGCTGCTGTCGACCGATGATCACCGTTTAGATGAAATGTCGCGCTATGGAATTGCGATTGCGCGAGCTTGGCTTCGTCGTCCTGCTGTCATCATCGTACAAGAACCTTCGATCCCTTCAGGAACATTGAGCGATGACCCGGGGATGGATGCGCTGGCGGAGTTGGCCCAGCTTGGTTCTCTGGTAATTGTCCTACCACAACGCCTTAGAACTTTGCGATTGGCAAATCGTGTGCTGTTGATGAACGGTGGCCAATTAGCTGGAGAGGGGCGGCACGAAGAGCTATTGGGATCGAGCGACTTGTATCGACATCTCAACTACTTGCTTTTCAATCCATTTCGTAATCGGCCGGTACATCCCGGTTGAGCGACGCGATGAGCCGTTACGCGATCATTGCGTAACGGTCATGCGTCAAAACGTGAGCTCGCATCAAAAAGGCCAAGATGACTAGGCCATTTCCTTCAGTGCCTTTAGCGGGCGGAGCGACAACTTTTTGCTGGCTGGCTTTGGGGCGAGCCAAATTTCGGAGCCGTCGGATGGGTTGCGGCCTTTTCGCTTTGGCTTGGCAGGAACATCTTTGAGAGTGATTTTTGCCAAACCTGGAATTGTGAACTGACCAGCTCCTCCCTTGCCGAGTGACTTGGAAATTTCAGCGCTGAGTGCGTCAAAAACGTCGCCAATTTCCTTCTTCGACAATCCGGTCGCTTCAGCAATGTTTGCGACAATCTGAGTCTTGGTCAGGGCCTTCGGTGGTGCAGCTTTCGCCATGTGTGTAGCCTTTGGGAGCAGGGAAAAACGATGGGCCAAATGAAAGTCCTTCCGCGGCGCGGAACAGGCTGATGGTTTAAGGTCTGGCGCAACGGTATGCAACCCGCCAAAGGCCAAAAAACCCGCTTTTTCCGCTGTTTTCGTCTACTTTTGTCCGCCTACAAAAAAAGCCAGCAAGGAATCTTCCCATCTTGACAGAGGAAAACCACCTTGGCTGGCTCTATTTCGCCGAACGAACCGGCACTTAGATCGAGCTGTCACCTAGCATTTTGAAAGTCTCGTCCACCGCCGCAACGTCCGTTTCTTCGTCGGCCGCAGCCAGCGCATCAGCGGTTAAACTGCGACGTTCGAGCCGTGGTAACAACTCGAGCATCGCGCCATCCACTGACTTGGCTACCTGCTCTGCTTCATCCAAAACGACAGCGGATTCCTCCGGCGTGGTTGTTGTGGTTGTCAGGAGCGATGTTTTAGGAGTTGAAAAATCGAAACTCGCTTCTCCCTCCGCAGCCAGCCCTGAACTAGTAAAGGGCGAACCCTCAGAGTTCTGACTGCTGCTTGATGTGCCACTGTTCGAACCACTATTGATTGACCCAAAGGCACTTGTCGTTCCAGAGCTGTAGTTAACAACACCAGGGGCGACAATACTGTTGCTGCTAATCGGCGCCGCGGCAACAGAGTTAGAACTGACGCTGTTGCGCACGGTGTTGGTAGCCGCTGCATTTCCGGTTGCTTGTGAGTTGGCCACTGCCGCTGCAGGTGGCGCTTCGCCGGCAGCTGGCACCGACGAAGAACTCAACGCCGCATAGGTTATCTGATTCGGGTTCACATTAAGACGCAGCAAGAGGAAATTGCCACTTGTTGCGCGAACATCCACATGCGTGCTATTGATCGGCAAAGTCACACTTCTCCGACCCGTCGTCCCAGAATTGTCCGCTTCGATGGTGACTTGCTGACCGTCAGCCGACAGTCGCACGGTAATATTAGCAGGCGTGTTGCTATTCTGCGTTCCGATCATCCAAGTATGAGCTTGCCCCTTTTCCACAATCGCAAAAACCGAAGAGGCCGGTGCAGTCCCAAGGAAGTCGCGAATAGACAGATACTGAGATTGCAAATCACCCAGGTCAACGTCCATCGAAACATTGTCAGTCGAATCCACACTGGATGAGACGGATTGAACAATTGGAGTATTCGAGTTTCTCAAGAATGGAATCGACGGAAATGTTACTTGATAATTTCCGGGAGCTTGATCGCTAAATGCGAATGTTCCGGTGGTGGGGTTGTACGCTGCGTTCTGCGTTACCGTTTGACCACGGAAATCTTGACCGCTTAAGCTGGCGGCATAAGAACTTGATAAAGCGGAATAGCTCCACGTGGAAGGCTGATCCATGGCAACAGTGAACGTCAAGTCGCGGGGGACAAAATCAAGCACCGAGATGGTCATGGTACCCGTAGTGGTCAAGCCTCCCGCATCGGTCACCGTGTAAGTGAAGCTATCCGAACCAGTGTATGTCGCGTTGATTGGAGTATAGCTAATCGATTGCCCGCCACTGGCAATAGTTACCGTGCCTCCTGCTGTTGTTGCACCAACCGCCGTGATGTTTAGAACTTCCGCGCCATCAACATTCTGAGCCGTCAAGGTGGAAACGCTTAGCACAGTCGTTGCGGTGCTTCCTTTCACGACGCTGAATGACAAACTCGGTGCCGGTGGGGCATCGTTGACCGCGGTGACCGTAAAGGTCACCGTTGCAGTGGCCGATGCACCGTTGCTGTCACGAATAGTGTAGGTGACGGTATCGGTGCCGTTGAAGTTGGCCGCCGGTTGGTACCTGAGTTTGCTGCCGTCGGTTGATAGCGATGCGGTACCGTTGGCTGGTGTACCGACTGAGAATAAGGCAAAGGTTTCAGTGACGTCGCTATTGGAATCGTTGGCAATCACGTTAAATTCAGCCGCCGCTGCATCTTCGACCACCGTAAAGCTGTCGTTCACTGCAGTCGGTGGCGGATTAGGTGTAGTTACCGTTACCGTTACCGTTGCGGTATCGGTTAGCGAGCCATCGGACAGGGTGTAAGTGAAAGTTTCGGTGCCGGTAAAGTTGGCAGCCGGTGTGTAACGAATGCCTGTTCCATTGGTGGCAATCGACACCGTTCCACCAGCGGATGTCGTACTAATTGCGGTCACGCGCAGTGTCTCTCCAGTATCTGGGAGAGCGGTATCATTTGCTAGGACATCGATGAAATTGTTGGTGGTGGCACCGGGTGTTGTAAACGTATCATTGACCGCATCAGGCGCATCATTAACATTCTGAACCGTAACAGTGACCGTTGCAGTTTGCGTGTTCGAATTTTGGTCGCGGACGGTGTAAGTAAAAGTATCAACGCCAAAGAAATTCGCCTTTGGTGTGTAGCGAACTTCTGTGCCGCTCAATGTTACCGAGCCACCTTGCGAGCTAGCCGCCGATACGGCAGACACTGTCAAAGTCGTTCCCGTGACAATCACAACATCATTGGCCAGCACATTCACTAACGTGTTGGTACTATCTTCACTTACTGTGATAGAGTCAGCCACTGCCGTGAACGTGGAGTTGATTGCTAAGCTAACAGCACCATATTGCACTTGGCTGGTAGGTACTTCGTTATCGCGATCAAATAGAGCGATCTCTCGACCATCGGTATCTGCAGGGTCGCTAGCGACCGTCAACGTACCAGCGGAAAGTGCTTTCATTCGCACAGAGAAAATGAACTGTTCACCTGGGCCTAAGAAGGTACTCTGCGATGAGAATGCACCCGCTTCATCAACGATACCTGTGCCCGGAGTTCCGGAATTACCACTTTGATAGTTCGTCCCATACTCAAACGTGTTGGTGGTAACCACCTCGGCTAATGCGGGATCAAACAGCAAGTCCGCATAGAGGGCGTAAACACCTTGAGGCGTAAAGACTCGTTTGTCGTCGCCATAAACGCGAATCTTGAACTCCTGTCCTGGCGAAATTTGCGTTATCACATTGTTCGACAAATCAGTCGCTTCGAGCCGAATCGCTACCAATGCTTCCGCACCGACATTGATCGTGAAATTCTGGTCGCGAGTATTTCCCGCGATGTCGGTCAATCGCACTGTCAGCGTTTGATCGCCTGACTGCAACGAAGTTGGAGTCCAGGTAATTTGACCAGTGACAGCATCAACGGTTAAGCCAGCAGGTCCCGATACGACTGCATATCGCAAACCGCTGCCTTCTTCTGTGTTTTGCAAATTGCCCTGGTAGGCAACGCCTACCGTCGCCTGAGTTGGCAAACTCGATGCCGCGCTCGGTATGACGGTATCGTAAGTAACACTGATTGCAGGCGTCTTGGCACTCACCTGTCCATTAACCGTTTGGCGCGCCGTAACAACATGCGACATGTTGCCAAGCGCAGCGAAATTATTAGTCGTTACCGTAACTGTCGTACTCGTCGCTGTGGCCACACCAATTTGCGTATCGCCCGAGAGCACTTCCACAATCGCTCCAGGCGTTACGCCCGTTACTGAAAACGAAATCGGAGCTTGATTGGTAATTCCATCACTGCTACTGAGCCCGCTGTCACTGGTAGTCAACAGAGTGATCGCAGTGGGACCGGTGGGGCCAAAATTAACCGGCACCACCTGTAGATCCATGGTACTAGAACGTGTCGACGCATTCGTGCTCGTGGCAGTGGTGGCACTGCGCGCAGCGACTTCCACCAGTACCTGTCCCGAGAAATTAGCCGCTGGGGTGACGGTTACTTGACGCGTAGTTTGATTGACGACGGCTGTTGCACCGGAGCTATCAACCACGACTGCTTCGTAAACAATTGCGTCCCCTTCCACATCAATACCTTGCACGGTGAACGTTGCAGGCGAACCGGCAGCACTCGTCACAGGTGGAATATCTGCCAGGTAGGGCTGGGCGTTGACCGTATCGGCGGTGATCGTAACGGTGATCACTTCGGAGAAAGTACGACCCGATCCATCCGTCACAGTGATAGTGACGTCCGTCGTTCCAGTGCCCCCAAGTGCCTTAAAGAGAACCATTGAGTTTTCAGTGTCTTGAAAAATCTCAACACTTTGAATCACCACGGGCACATCGGGACGTGAATTGGTTAGTGCTGTCTCGCTGATCGCTTCGCGGACCGCGTCTCCCTCTACCAACTGCCCAAAAATCGAGTGATTGTAGTCGAGATGGCGTTGGGCCCCTTCCGTGATGAAGAACTGCGAATCATTGGTGTCATCTAGGCTTTTGGCATAGGACAACATCCCAGTCCGATTGTGCTGTAAGTCCGGGCTGAATTGATCATCAAAATCGCCCAGCGTTGATCCGCCTGAGCCGGTACCAGTGGGATCACCAGCTTGGAGCACGAAGTTATCAATGACCCGGTGAAAAATGATCTCGTTGGTATCGGTAGCGTCATAGAATCCCGACTGGGCAAGCTCAATAAAACGGCTGGTGGCGCGCGGTGCTTTGTCTTCGAACAACTCGAACACCATCTCGCCCCAATTCTCAACCGTGATTCGCGCACTGCGGTTGTTCTGCTGTACGATCGCTTGTAACAATGTTGGATCAGCTACGGAAACCGTTACCGTCAATGGCTGTCCATCTGGATCATAGGCATCGACGGGAACCATTAACGGAGATCCGATCTCGACCGTCTGATTTCCAATCGGTGCAAAAATCGGCGACTCGGATTGCGGTATCGCAACTCCAGAGCGAGTCGACAGCTCCTGTAGCGACAATACACCCGTGGCGCGCGTGTTGTCAGGAAACTCCCAAGTCGGGAAAGTCGTGATATTGTTAGCTTGTCCCACCGCATTGAGCGTGCGATCCGGATTGGTCACTTCAACAAATGGAAGCTCCTCTTTACCATCTCCGAACAAGGCTTTTTGCTGGTTACAGAATGGACACCAAGCGGCTCCATAGAATGTGACTCCTGCTTGATCTAACGCCTTGGCAAACGCCACCAAGTCGTTGGTGGCCTCACCCTCAGCAACCAGGCCAGAACTGCTGAACCAACCAGTCATGTCCGTGGCGCTGTTCATCGTATCGTTGGTATTGGTGCTCGCCCAATCCACATCTCCCGCCATCAGTTGTCGAGACTCCAACGGCTCCAGCAGCAACCGATTCCGAGTCACTTCGACTGGACTCACGCGAGATTGAAGAAATTGCTCAATGAAACGACGCGCCGCAGAACGGGGTTTTTCTGACATGGATGAGCTTTTTACTTGGATGCGTTTCATACTGTGATGTCAAAGGCTGTGCGTTGGTGGCTTACTACCTTGGCTACAGAACTCTAGCCCCTATGGCATGCCACACGGGAATAGCTCCATAATCCAACCTTAATTCAGTCTGTTGCCAGACATAGGTGCGGACCGTGATACTTCTGAGGTGTCGTCATGATTGCGCTTGCGGAACCATGAAAATCGATTCGACCGTTAAGGTTTACCAAACCCATTGCTTATTGAACGCCGAAAACTAACGTTTCGTACACGTGCAAGGTAAAGAAAAAGTCTGCCCTTTTGGACGTACTGAAGAGTGTGTTTGTTCCGATTATTCAGTCCGCCCGCTGAAATTCAAATTCTGCCCATTGACTGCATCCACCTGCAGAACTGGGCAAATTGCCGTACATCGGGACGCTATTCACTGTTTTAAGGGCGATCGTAACCACCTGGATGCCACGGATTACAGCGAAAAATTCTGAAAATTGTCTTGATAGTCCCCCTCAAAATTCCATATTTCTCGATGGCTTCGACCGCATATTGGCTGCAAGTCGGCGTAAATCGGCAACTCGATGGGAGCATCGGACTAATGCCTCGCTGGTAAAATCGAATCGGCGCAATATAGCATTTGCGAAGAAATACCCTCAGTTCAGCCATCGCGAGATTTTCCTATTTGCCCCTTCGCTGCCCTGCGCGACAGTTGGACAATGGACTTTCGAATAGCAGAAAATTCAGGTTTCGCGCCACGACGAGGCCTGACGATAAAGTCCATTTCCAACGGTAAGTTGGCTTGTTCCAATCGAAACGATTCGCGAATTAATCGTTTCCATCGATTTCGAACGACGGCGGAACCCGTTTTGTTTGGAATGGAGATTCCGATACGGGCAGTTCGGCGTTTTGCCGCTGCTGGCGGCGCATCACGCACCATCAGCGAGTTCGTCTCGGGCGGATCAACAACCCATCGTCGACAATTCACCACCAAGTTCTGGTCGGCCGCATAACTTCCTCCTTTAATAATACGACCGAATTGGCTCGCCGCTAAAATGTGACGCGATTTTGGGAAGGCGTAGGAACGCATTTTTCACAGTTCGTTTCGCAAGTAAGCGGTGGTACATTACCTACCAGACTAAATCTTCTCGCAGGTTCAAAGGATGGCGTTGGACAAAGGACCGAATCCACTCCGCTTCTTCGTCGTTCACTTCCTTGGGAATTTTTATAACCAAATCAATCAACATATCCCCTTTGCTGCCGTCGCGATTCGCAACCCCCTGCCCTTTCAACCGCAATCTGCGACCGCTACTGCTCCCCATGGGAATCGTCAGAGAAATCGTTCCAGAAGGGGTCGGAACATCCACTTTGGCACCTAGAGCTGCCTCGGCTAAAGTTATTGGTAACTCAAGCATCAGATTTTGACCATTGCGACGAATCAGCGGATGCGGAGCAATTTTCAAGATCAGAATCAGATCGCCCGCTGCGTGGCCTGTGGGCGAGGCTTGCCCTTTTCCTTTCAAGCGGATTTTCGAACCATCGTGTACTCCAAGGGGAATACTGACACTCAGGGTTTCTGCCCCTTGCGGACGATTCAATGCGAATTCCGCTTTCCCACCCGTCACTGCGGTCTTCAAGGGGATTGTAAGTTCATATTGAATATCGCCCCCTTTTACCTGCGTGGGGTTTCCGCGCGGACGCCCGCGACCTGCGCCACCCCCCATCAGTTGTTCGAAGAAATCACCGAATCCGCCTTCGAATCCACCCGAACCGTGGCGGAAAATCTGTTCTACATCTAACCCGTCGAAACTCGGCCCCCCCCCGGCTCCAGGGTTCCAACCGCCACTCCGCACTTTTTCAAAATCGGCTCCGTAGCGGTCGTATGCATCCCGTTTCGTCTGATCGCTGAGGACGTCATATGCCTCTTGAACACGTTTAAAGCGTGTTTTGGACTTTTCATCATCGGGGTGCAGGTCAGGATGATACTTAGTTGCCAACTTTCGGTAGGCTTTTTGAATATCATCTTTGGTGGCTTGTCGGCTGACGCCTAGCACTTGATACAAATCTTCCGCCATATCCGTCCGTTCACAACTCAGAGAATTGGTAAATTGTTTTCACCCGACGCGTACCCAACGCGGGAAGAGAAATAGTTTGGCAGCTGTCATCATGGCAGTTTGCCGATCGCTCGCCCACCCACCGCAAATGTGAGTCCACATCGCACGAAAAAAGCTATGTTAGCCTATGGCTCACTTGAAATCACATCCACTTCACCTGTCGAATCCGTCAGAGTCTAAGCGTTTTGTGCGTTTTAGACCGGTTCTCTTTACGTCGCTAATGTGTACGTTCGTATTGACGGCGCTCAGCACCGTGGACGCACTCCATTTCTGGGCGGGCAAGTTCCATTTATCGATTGTTGACGATGAAACAGGAACCTCCATTCCTGTACGAATGACATTGCAACGCAGCAACGGAAAACAAGTGCCCGTTCGTCGGGCCACTTCTGCCGGCGTCGGCTGGTCCTTCGATGGCGATTTGGATTTTGATCTTGCACCCGATTCATACCAATTTGAAATCAGCCACGGACCTGAATTCAAAACGGTGCGCGGAAATTTTTCTATCGACCGCAACGCGTCGGACGAAAAAGTTATTCGCGTCCCACGCATTGCCAATATGTCAGAGGAGGGTTGGTTTGCAGGCGACCCAATGGTCGCCGTTCCAGAACGAGATATTGAAATACGCATGCTGGCGGAAGGTTTACACTTTGTTGCAAACACGACGCGTCGGTCGAACACTAATTCCAGTCCAGGCGCTCAGGCATTGGAACTATTGCCAGCCAACATTCGCTTCGATGTTGTTCGCGGTTCAGGAACATCCGCTGACTTGCTTGCTCTCAATATCCCAGCAGCATCCCTAATCGATTACTCGAATGATGGTCCCTCTAGTGAGTTCATCCGCGTTTGCCTTGAGTTTGCCAAGCAAGCGCGCAACTCTTCAGCGACTAATGAACTCGATTCCACTGATTCTACAACCGCACCGAAATTCATTTTGCTCAACCCCATGTCATGGGATACGCCAATCCTCTTGGCCAGCCAAAAGGTCGATGCAGTCGGAGTGTTTGGAGAGTTCTTGCAACTCAACCGCAAACAGATGACATGGCGTGAAAGTCGCCCACCCTACGGACTAGAATTCACTGATAGTCGCGGTCTTGGCCGTTGGTCCGAAGCCATTTACCTCCACATGCTGGAAGCTGGCTTTCAGATCCCACCTCTCGGTTATTCTGCAGCCGATTCGGCAATAAATCCAATCGGCTACAACCGTACTTACGCGTACTTGGGTCAGCAGTTCGACGGCTTGTCAGAACGATGGTGGGATGCCGTGTGGAGCGGCGCCACAGTTGCAACCAACGGGCCGCTCCTGCGTCCCATGGTCAATGATCTACCTCCCGGACATATGTTTTTTGCTTCTTCGGGTGAGTCTTTAGAGTTGCAATTGACCTTGCAATTGGCAATCCAGGATCCTGTGGAGTATCTAGAAATATTGCGTGATGGCAAAGTCGTCTATTCAGCGAGGCTCGATGAGCATGCTAAAAAAGGTGGCATCCTTCCCTTGCAAACATTTACACAAAGCGGTTGGATGAGTGTGCGTGTCATGACCAAGTACGCGGACCATTATCGCGGTGCACTGACCGCCCCATGGTATATCGTCTTTGATAATCAACCGCGAATCTCCCGTCGTGCGGTCGAGTTCTTTCAGAGTTGGTTGGCGCAGCGGGAATCAATGCTAGCGGAGACTCCAGCGGCAATCCGCAAGCTACACGCGCCCTATGTGCAACTCGCTCGTCGTTTCTGGCAAGCGCAATTGGCCGCAGCGAATGCGCCTTAGATAAATAGTCTCCTTTCGCTCCGCGAAAGTAATGGAAATAGTCTCCTTTCGCTCCGCGAAAGCAATGTAAAAACTCAGCTCAAATAAAATCGTCAATGGCGACGCTACTTTCGCGGAGCGAAAGGCGACTATGCGCTACTTTTTGCAGAGCCCACCATCCCGTCTTTCAAAAATCCATACAATGTGTGGCACCAACAAGTGACTTATCCATCGTTGCCAAGACAGTCATAGTGAAGAGGACCAACAATGCGAATTCATCCATGCACTTTTGTGGATCTCGATAGTCCATCAGGACTCATGCGGACCCATTTATTTCGACCGCTAGGTGATGGTCCCTACCCTGCAATCATGCTTTTTTCCGAGATCTATCAGATGACAGGTCCCATTGCACGCACGGCTGCTGCGCTGGCGGGTAGAGGCTTTATTGTGGCAGTTCCCGAGGTGTATCACGAATTTGAACCAGCCGGTACGGTGCTGGCCTACGATCAAGTGGGTACTGATCGCGGCAATGAACTAAAAACGACAAAGCAATTGACGAACTACGATTCCGACGCCCGCGCAGTCATCGAATTTCTCACGCAAGACCAAGGATGCACGGGTCGCATTGGCGCAATGGGTATTTGCCTTGGTGGGCATCTCGCCTTTCGGGCCGCCATGAGTCCTATTGTGCTCGCTTGTGTGTGTCTCTATGCAACCGACATCCACAAACGCAGTTTGGGCGCCGGTATGAACGACAACACGCTCGATCGAATTCCAGAAATCGCTGGCGAGCTGATGATGATTTGGGGACGTCAAGATCCTCACATTCCCGCTGTGGGAAGACGCATGATCTATGATGCACTTGAGCAACATCAAGTCAATTTCACCTGGCATGAATTCAATGGCGAACACGCTTTCGTTCGCGATGAAGGGCATCGATATGATCCTGCCCTAGCCAATCAGGTCCACGCTATGGTGGATGAGCTCTTTCAACGAAAGCTAAAGATCTGATCACTATCACTGAGTTTCACTTCAATTGCGGCACGCCCGTTAAAAGATCGGCTTGATGTGCATCAATCGCTTGCTGCAATTGCAAGACTATTTCCGGATGACGCGCTGCGACATCACGTTTTTCACTGACGTCAAGACCGAGATGAAAAAGAAGTGGTGGATCATGCGACTCTGCTTTTGGCTGACCATAACCGATCTGAGTCTGTAAGTGCATTTTCCATTCACCCAATCGGCACGCGAATAATTGGTCACCTCGGTAATAAAAGAATGGCATCTCTGGAAGTGGTGCATTGTCAAAAAGCATCGACGTCAAATCTCGACCATCAATGATGGCGTCCCCATTTACTGGAACTCCAGTAAGGGCCATGACCGTTGGAAACAAGTCCAGCGCCGAGACTACTTCGGATGAAACATGCGGCTGTATCTGCGAGGGCATCCAGGCTATCGCAGGAACACGCATACCACCTTCCCATGTGCTCCCTTTACCGTCTCGAAGCGGACCTGCATTTCCGCCTTGGTTTCCCATCGTCAACCATGGACCGTTGTCGCTGGTAAACACAATCAATGTTCGATCCTTGCCGCTGGAACTTCGCACCGCATCCAATATCTCCCCCACACTCCAATCCAACTCTTCCACTGCGTCCCCATAGATTCCTTGTCGGCTCCGTCCCTTAAATTCCTCGGATGCGAAGAGTGGCACGTGGGGAAAGGTATGGGCAAAATAAAGAAAATAGGGCTGGTCTCCACATTCCAAAACGAACCGCACTGCCTCATCTGTATACCGCTTGGTTAAAGTCGATTGGATGGCAGGTTGCTCAATCACAACGCCATCGCGAATGAGAGGTACATTCCAACCATCTTCGGGAGGAGTTGGCGATCCTGTTGAACCTTTGGGGAGTCCAGCACGGGCATCCATATCGTTGGAATAGGGTAGTCCGAAACTGTGTTCAAAGCCGTGGTCGAGGGGACGAGAACCAGGATGAATACCAAGATGCCACTTGCCAATATGCATTGTTCGGTATCCCGCTCCCTGCAAACATGTAGAGATGGTCTTTTCCGACTGAGGTAATCCACCCGATGAATTTGGAAACAACACTCGGCGAGCCCCGCACATCCCACTGCGGATCGGATATCGACCGGTCAGCAGCGCGGCCCTGCTTGGCGTACAAACTTCAGCTGCCGAGTAGAAATCGGTAAACCGCACACCTGCTGAAGCCAATTCATCTAAGCGTGGAGTACGAATCGTGGGAGAGCCATAACATCCCAAGTCGCCGTACCCAAGATCATCCGCAAATATAACGATGACATTGGGAGTACTTGCGGTAGCTGAAGCGACACCAGCAATACAAAAGAACGCCATCAATCCAATGCGATACATATTACTTATCCTCAAAAGCTAATCCATTCCAAGACTGCATGGCCCTCCCTTACTGACTCAGTCTTGTAATCCAAACGTCAAACTGACCTCGCGTCATGACTTCGTCGTAACCCGCGGCTTGAGCCTTGGCGATTCGTTCTTTATGAACATGGGGCGCATAAGCAATAAATTTTGCCTCAGGAAAACGAGGGCGTCCCTGCTCAACTAGTGTTGGCAAAAGGCTGCTTTGCGTCGACAAGTCGAGGATCACATAGCGCGGATTTGACTCGCCACTGGAGCGCTCGTCGCCCACGGCCGGCAAAGACGATCCGAAATAGAAACCTAAGTCTGCATTCTGACAATACGCGCGAACACGCGCTGCAAACACCAAATCGCTGGAAAGAAAAATTACGCTGTGTTGCACCACTTTATACTGCCCCAGGTCCGCTTGTTGTCGAACCCAAATCGTAGGTCTCTAGAACTGGCATGACAAACACTTTGCCATCGCCTATCTCACCTTGACTACCCGACTTAGCCGCACGCCCCAGAACTTCAAGGGCTGGCTCAAGGAAATCATCATTCACGACGATTTCCAATACAACTTTACGCAACAAATCGGTGCGATATTCAATGCCACGATACGTTGATGTCTGCCCACGCTGGCGCCCATGACCCATCGCATCACACACACTCATTCTTTCTACCCCAATACGTGACAGTGCGTCACGCACGATGGACAATTTTGTCGGCTGTATTACGGCTACTATCATTCTCATGTTGGATGGGGCCTAAAAAGTAACCTCGATGGTCTTGCGTTCCATAAGACTTGTAGCGACCAAGTCGAGCAGCCGTTGCGTTTGCAGCGACTGTACGCGTAGAGCAGACAGTTCGCGTCGTTCAAAAACTTCGTCAACTAAAGCTATTACCATTGCACGCTCCTGTTCACCATCCAGCGACTCGCTCTTCACCGTACCTGCGCGATCATGGATCCAGAAGCGAGTACTTTTGTCGGGCCAAGGGCGAGTGAAATCATCACAAACGACTGCCGCAGCATCGCCAGCAATCTCCATCCACTTACGCGTCGCTATGTCGTAGGCACAGTGAGCCGTCGCAGTGAGCCCGTTAGGGAATTCACACAGTGCGGTCACTCGTCGCCAAGTACCTTCCTGCGAGTGCCCAAAGGCGGTGACACGATGAGGCAACGCACCTTGAGCGCTCCAAACCACCAGCCCGCATGCGTACCAACCTAAGTCTAGTAAACACCCGCCACCCAGGCCAGCGACCAACCGATGGTCATCCGATTGAAACGGCTCAAAGAATGAAACCGACGAGCTCACATGTCGCACTGATCCGAGTTCACCCGATTCTATGACTCGCTCGATAGCGGCCGTTCTCGGATGATGCAACCATCCTGTCGCATCCAACCATTTGACTTGTTTAGCTTGGGCGGTCGCATCAAACTTTTCCGCTTCGGCCGTGTTCAGCATCAATGGCTTTTCACACAACACGTGTTTGCCGGCGGTGGCAGCGGCAATCGCCCATTCCGCATGCAATGCAGGGGGCAGGGCAACATACACAGCATCAATTTCGGGCGACTCCACGAGCGCTTTGTATCCTGTGATGGCATGGCGAATACCCAATTGATCTGCAAACCAACGGGATCGTGACGCATCCCGGCTGGCGATCGCTGTAACCGAAGAGCAACCCGACTGCTGCAGCTCGGCGACGATGCGGCGCGTTATACGACCGGTACCAAGGACTCCGAATCGGAGCCCTGCTGTCGTCGTTGAGTGTTGATTTTCGCCTTCGGACATTGATTATCCAAAGACCTCTTTGTAGACCGTCCACGCGCCGGTTACCAACATGGCAATCGCGCTAATCCATAGGAACGCGTCCCACCATGATCCTGGCTGTAACGCTGGCATCGTGCGGAAATAGCGAAAGTAGAGCGCGGCCCCAGCCAGCATCGGCAGCATTATCCCCTGAGTGATTCCAGAAATTAAAACCAATTGGGCCGGATTCGGAAACATCATGAAGATCACGACACACAATACGGGAAAAAGACCGCTCAGTCGGGTAATCCAACGACGCCTTGTCTCTTCACTCGCATCAATGACCCCAATCACGCGCAACGCATCCGCAAACACGCGAGCATGACTGGCGTTAGCCACAAAGAATGTGCTGTAGAGAACTGCGAACGCGCCAATCAGAAATATGGAAGAAGCCCAATCGGAAAAAACAGGCACAAACATCACGGACAGCGTGCGAATCAATGTGTCTTTCTGCGGAACCAACCCACTGCGATTCAGCACTGCAGCGCCCAACAAGTAAAAAGCGACAGTCGCAAACGTATAGACCAGCATGGACCCCCATGCGTCGACTCGCATCACTCGCATCCATCCCTTGGCACGGTCAGTCCATCCCTGCGAATGATCATTGGTACCCGTGTAACGCGCATAACCACGCTCTAAACACCAGTAGGGATAGGTAATCAATTCGGCAGCACCCACGCCGATAATCCCGAAAGTCGCTAGCGCCGTACGTATCGGATTTAGACCTGCAATGGACTCTGGAAAATGGAATGACAATCCAGATGAAAACTCAGGCCAAGTCACTCGCCAGTCAGGCTGTTGCTGTAAAAAAAGCAAATTCATTAAAACGACTAGCGTGAAGCCGCCAACCAACAGAGTGGAAGTCGATTGAATGAAACCGTAGCGTCCCAAAACTAAGAGCAGCGACGTCACTGCCGCGATGAGGCTTGCCCAAATTGCCACATCTGCTGGCGATTTCACTTTGAGCTGACCATCGACCAATGTGCCGTACTTGTCGGCGTACTGTTTTTCCAGAGTAGAGACCGACGCTTCAGCTGACTCGACCGCTGCAACATCCGCCCCTTTACTCATGTTGCGCAATAAATCAGCCTTCACTCGGGCGTCGGACATTTCGTTGTAGTCGCGTCCCATTGAAGTAACGGGCAAACTAATAGCAACCGCTTGTCCCACCCCGCCAACGATGCCGCCTAATTGGCTTATACTGGCCAACCACATGACAAACCAGTACCAAATCAACCAATTGCCACGCCCTTGTACCTTGGGACCAGGGACTTCATTCAATGCAGCGAGTGTGGTCTTCCCACTGATTAATGCATGACGTCCCAATTCCACCTGCACAAAAACTTTCACAACACAGCCGAGCACAATCAGCCAAAGCAGCGAAAAACCAGCTTCAGCACCTGTCAGTGTTGTTGCGATCAGTTCCCCAGAACCGACAATGGAACCCGCGACAATCATTCCTGGCCCGGCAAATCGAAGCATGCCCAGCAAGTAACTTGGCGGTGTCAACGTTCCCGCTTCGTCCACACCGTCAGCCGGGCTAGCCGTACTGCTAACTGTGGTGGAGTTCGCTTGGTTTGCTGGGATCTCTGCCATGACATGCATAAAGTAACCGAGACCGCCTGCAGATTCATCCCCCGCAGTCTACAATTCACTCCCTTTCTTGCCGAATCTAAATTCGGCACTATCAATGTCCTTTTTTCCAACGGTTCTGCCAGATGATTATTGGTGTTCCCCGCGAAGTAAAATCCGACGAATATCGTGTCGCCATGTTGCCCGTCGGTGTCGAAGAATTGACTCAGCGTGGCCACACTGTCGTGTTTGAAGCGGGAGCAGGTCTGGGATCCGGATTGGCTGATCATGCGTATTTGCTTGCTGGTGCAAAATTAGTTGCTTCCGCAGCGGACGTTTTTCAAGAAGCCGATCTGATCATTAAAGTCAAAGAGCCACAACCGGAAGAATGGCCACTCATTCGCCCCGGTCAAACGCTGTTTACCTATTTCCATTTCGCAGCCAGCTTGGAGCTGACTGAAGCGATGATTCGTACCCAGGCCACTTGCCTTGCTTACGAGACGCTCCGCGATGCACGAGGACAGTTGCCTCTGTTAACCCCGATGAGCGAAGTAGCCGGCCGGATGAGCATCCAAGAAGGTGCCAAGTATCTCGAACGTCCGCAAATGGGCCGTGGCATCTTGTTGGGAGGAGTTCCCGGTGTGGCTCCAGCACATATCACGATCCTCGGCGGAGGTATCGTCGGTGCCAATGCAGCCAGAATTGCCGCCGGATTTCAAGCAGATGTCGCAATTCTCGACGTGAATCTGGACCGTTTGCGTTATCTGGATGACACGATGCCACCCAACGTGAATGTGCTCTTCAGCGACCGGCATATGATCCTGGAAGAATTGAAACTAGCAGATCTGGTAATCGGCTCAGTTCTCATTCCAGGCGCGAAGGCCCCACATCTCGTTCGCCGTGAGGATCTCCGCTTGATGAAGCCGGGAAGCGTCGTTATCGACGTGGCTATCGACCAAGGCGGTTGCTTCGAGACAAGCCGCCCTACGACTCACGCAAGTCCAACTTACATTGTTGATGAAGTGGTTCATTACTGCGTCACTAATATGCCAGGCGCTGTAGGGCGTACAAGTACCTTTGCACTTTGCAACGCAACCTTGCCGTATGTCATGCGAATTGCCACGCTCGGTGTCGATGCAGCAATCAAAACAATTCCAGCAATTGCTGAAGCAGCCAACATTGTTGCCGGCAATATCACCCATGCACCGGTTGCCCAGACGTTCAACCTTCCTCTCCATCCCTTGAACGCTTGATCGACATGCTACCACAGACGATTCAATGGGTTGGTGACCACAACGGCTTCGTTCGTTTGATCGACCAAACACGTTTACCGGGAGAGCATAGCGAGCTCTCCCAAGATGTGTTTCTTGATTGCCATACTCCCCAAGACATTTGGCACGCGATCCAACGGCTAAGCGTTCGAGGCGCACCAGCGATCGGTATCGCGGCTGCCTATGGAGTCGTTCTGGCGGCACAAAGCACACCGGATGACCCACAACAGGCTTTGTCGGCTGCTGACTATTTAGCGACCAGCCGCCCCACAGCCGTCAATCTGTTCTGGGCGCTCGACCGGATGCGGCTCACCATTCAGCGCTGGGCTGATCAGCTTAACGCTGAGTCACCGCCCAGCTCACTGGTCAACGTGCTCCTAAAAGAAGCGATCGCTATCCACGACGACGATCGACAAAGATGCCATCGCATCGGAGCATTAGGAGGTCCCTTGCTGAGCCCGTGCACTGCAGTGCTAACCCACTGCAATGCTGGCGCATTAGCTACCAGCGAATATGGAACTGCATTGGCGATGATCTATTCAGCACATCAACTCAATCCGAGTCTCTGTGTCTATGCGGATGAAACGCGTCCACTCCTTCAAGGTGCCCGCTTGACCGCCTGGGAGCTCTCACAGTCGGGGATCAATGTCACGGTCTTGTGCGATTCCATGGCCGCTCAGGTGATGCGGGAAAAACGAATTCAGGCGATCGTTGTGGGTGCCGATCGCATTGCCGCAAATGGTGACACGGCGAACAAAATTGGTACGTACGCTCTAGCGATTGTTGCTAAATACCATTCCATTCCGTTTTACGTCGCAGCACCACTCAGCACATTTGATATCTCGATCCCGGATGGGTCGCACATTCCCATCGAGCAACGCGCGGCAGAAGAAATTGCTCTTTGGAATGGAAGGCGTATCGCGCCCGCAAACGTCAACATCTATAACCCAGCATTCGACGTTACACCACGAGAGTTAATCACCGCAATTGTTACCGACGTGGGCGTGATCCACCAACCCAACACAGAAAAGATTGCAGCACTCTTGAAGCAAAATCCACTAGCGCTGTGACGTCTAACCGCGCACTACTCACATTACGGATAACGCGGCCGGGAATAAACCTAAGAAAGCGAAGCGAACCGGAAAAGCCATACCGGCTCGCGTTAATCCGATCGTTCCCGTACCGCCGCTGGGCACGGACGACTTTACCGTACCGCAGCATGGACTTAATGGCAAACTTTTCAACACAAGGGCGACACACCCCGGCAGCATCAATCTCGTACTCGTACTCAGCAACGCGGTACTCGTACTCGTACTCGCTCGTTCCCACCAATTCGCTTATGGTCGAAATCTCAGTGATCTCATCACGCTTATTTCGAGTACGAGTACCGTTGCACTGAGTACGAGTACGATTTTCCACGGGAACAAGGCAATATCAACAACGAACGATGCACCATGGGTCAAACTCAGTCAATCAACTCAAGTATTGCTTAAACATCAAAGTACAATTCGAACTCTTTCGGATGCGGACAACTTCGTACCATATCAATTTCCATGGTTCGCTTACAATCGATCCATGATTCAATGAGTTCCGAAGAAAATACTTCGCCTCGAATAAGAAAATCATGATCGATCTCAAGCGCACCCAGAGAACTTGCCAGAGATGTTGGTGTTTGGGGCAACTCTCTTCGCCGCTCCATGCCGATATTCCTTAAATTCTGGTCCAGCGGCTCGCCAGGATGAATCTTATTCTGCACGCCGTCTAATGATGCCATCAGAATTGCACTCAGTCCCAAGTAAGGATTCGAGCTGGCATCGGGACACCGAAATTCAATTTGCTTCGTCTTTGGGCTGCTGGAATACATCGGAACGCGTACGGCAGTACCACGATTCCGTTGGCTGTAGGCAAGAAAAACGGGCGCATCATATTGCATGACCAAGCGTTTATAACTGTTGGTTGATGGATTGGTCAGCGCCAGCAACGAAGGCGCATGTCGCAGTAAACCACCGATTGCTCCCACACCAACCTCGCTAAGTCCCGCGTAGGCATTTCCTGCAAAAAGAGGATCTGCTCCCTTCCAAAAACTGAAATAGGTATGCATGCCTGAACCAAAATCGTCTCTTATAGGCTTGGGCATGAATGTTGCCTGCTTACCATAGAGCCGTGATTGTTTCTTGATCACATACTTCAGGACCATAATCCTATCAGCAACCTGTAGCAATTCATCGGGCCCCATGGATAAGCCAAACTGTAAACCACTCGAACTAGACGCTTTCTGCGATCGAATTGGCAGTCCGCAGGCTAGAAGAGTTGCTAGGATCGCGCTGTTCAAGTCGCCGCTACTTCGTTCATGATTAGCAAGCAATTTTTCACTATTCATAAACATCGAATCCACTTGTCGATCGCCCCCCGCCAGTGAACGACCCGACGAATTCATTGAATAATAGGCGGTTTGCGAATCGTTTCGAAACTGCACATCGTCGAACAAGTAGTATTCCGGTGCTGGTGAAAAGAGAGCGCGATCGGCGAGACCTGAACTAGCTAAATAGCTGACCGCCTTCACAGCCACAGCGCGTGGATCAAGCAAATAGTCATCACGCGTGTCCGGGTCTTGGATTGCGCAGATCAAGTTCAACGTAGGGATCTCATCAAACGGATCCATGAACGCTGTTTGTGGTTGAGGCACCAGCAACAGATCTGTGGAATCTCTTAATTGCCATCCAGGGTACCCTGAACCATCCAACCCAAATCCATCTTCAAATCGGTCCTCCTGCAATTCGCTAATGGGAATGGACATGCGATGCCAATGTCCCATTAGGTCGGTGAATCGTAAGGCAACCTGCTTGATATCCAACTCACGGCACAGTGCTAGAACGGCGGGCGGAGTATTGGTGTCCATAATCATGTTAGGTCGTCTAAGTTTTCCGAAGTTTCAGTTTGTCGACTGCCCAGAACGCAGAATGCGGGTACCAATACAGTCCGCACGTAGAAAGTGTCTAATAATACGCCAAATCCCAGGGCGAATCCCAACTCGGTTATGCCTCGCAACGTCCCAGTTGTGGATACACGGGAAATGCCCAACCCGGCGAGAAGCCCGGGAACCCAGGCCGAAGCTGTCATACTGAAAAAGGTCAAAGCCATGACCAATCCACAGCTTGTAATGATGCCACCCGTTCTTGCAACCGCACGACGTACCGCTGCCAAAGGATGGCTGACCCGTCGTTCTTCTAAGATCCGTGTCACCAAATAAACATTGTAGTCTTGACCAACCGCAACCAAGATCACAAACAAAAATATCGGGACCTTCCAGTCGAGACCGATGTAAGAATCACCATACACCAAACGGAAAAACAGGACACTCACTCCCATCGTGGCATAGTAACTGACCAGCACAGTAAAAATCATATAAAGGCTTAAGCCAATTTTCCTAAGCACAACCAGCAAGATGACAAAGACAGCAATCACTACCCAAATCTTGATCTTCACAGCATCCGAAATCGTAACGGCTCGCAAATCCATGATGGACGCAGTCGTGCCGCAAATTGCAAAACTGGCACCGTGCCAGGGTGAAACAACGTTCGCAGAAAGCGTCCGAATGTAATCCGCAATGCGATCGACTTCACCAGCACTTTGCTGTTTAAATGGATCACCGCTCGTGACAATATCCAAACGTACGAGCCGGTCTTTGTATTGCGATACGTCGCTCCAAAAGTATTGCTGGCTGATCCGATGACTCTGCAGCGCGCGACGTCTCCAGGCGTTGCGATCGAATAGCCCCATCTTCGAACCCGGCGGATAATCACCTAACGGGTCCAACGCCGACCGCACGGCCACAATCCCTTTTAGTCCATACAATCCTTCAACAACTGCAGACAATTCCTGCTCGAGATTTTCTCGCGAACTGGACTCCGCTCGCACAATCAACAGAGTCATTGGATTGGTTTCACCCAATGGCAGATTTTCTTTTAGTAAGGTGACCCCTTGCCGACTGACTGCATGAGGCCCCAACTCGCTGCTAATATCGTAAGTAACCTTTGACTCTTCTAAAAAACCATAGAACGCAGGTGGAAACAGCAATCCAAACCCAATCGCTAATACGACGATTGGTCGACGCGTCATAATGCCAGCAACTTGGTGCCAAAAGGGAGAACGAACCTCGATCAGACTCTGCGGAAGTGCGCCTGGCCAGAACGCGCGAGGACCAATCGCAATGAGCAAAGCAGGCGTCAATGTTGTGCAGACCGCCAGAGCAACCAGCAGGCAAATCGCAATCACTGGTCCTGAATAGTGGAATTTTCCGAAGTCGGAAACCCACAGCATTGCCAAACCTACCACAGTTGTTAGGGCGCTACCAATCAGCGCATCGGCAACACGCGACAAACTAACCTCTACCGCTTCGCCCCACGGACGATGTGCCACTTCCTCGCGTAGCCGAGAAATCAAAAACAAGCAATAATCGGTACCGGCACCAAAAAGTATTACAACGACAAAGATGCGGGATGTAGTGAAAACTTTTAGGTCAACCCAACTCAATCCTGAGATCGTTCCCATACTGGCTGCTACGGCAACCACGGCCGTCGCACATATGACCGCCACAACAATAGAAATCAGTGGAATCGCAACTAATAACGGTGCACGGTAAATGAGGGCCAAGACAGCCAAGATTAATACTACCGTTAATACTTCCGTATAACGAATCGCGTCAGCGCTCGACCGCAAAGTCTCACCACCAATCGCCGCTGTTCCCGTCGGGACGATCGATAATCCGGGCTCCATCAACGGATCGTTATTCTCTTGCACCTTGGCAATCAATTCTTCGATCGCGTTCATCGTCTTGATATTACCCACTGCGGCTAACTCATTTTCCGACCGCAAGACGATCAGCCTGGCGCGACGGGGACTGAGGCGATGCCCGATCACTGGGTCATTCCAAGTCAATACATCCAACAAAGGCATCCAGGCACTCAGATCTCGCTCGTTCACTGGAATTGCGTTTTCAGGTAATCGCGAGTTCAACTGAACTGCTGCTGCCCTGTCCAAATCATGCCCAGCGACATCCCCCAGTGCTTGCCGTAAATTAGCGCGATCCCAATACGCAATCGAAAGTCGCGGCCAGTCATTCGCGTCGACCGTTTCACTCGATGGGGCCTTGCCAATAGCTGCTGCGAAGAATTCATAATACTCTTCGTCCGAAGCAATTGCCTCATCTAAGGCCAGGGTCGCAGTCGCCAAGTATCGCTCGGCATCGCGTGTCTCTGCCGGCCCTTCGCCTGACCAACCCGATTGAATCGCCTTCTTCAAACTCACTTCGGCCAAGCGATGATAAAGACGGCGAATAAGGTCGAGCCCGACGTGCTCGTCGATTTTACTGATTGCGTTATCGACAGTATCCGTAGGCTCTGTGTGCTTCGACCTGGCCAACACAATGAGAAACTGGCTACGGCTGCGAACCTCGGGAAACGCGTCATCCAGCAATCGACCGCCAACGACGCTGGGCATGTTGTCAGGAAGGTACTCAAAATCTCCGTCGTATGCGATTTGATCCCAAGAGGGAGCAAACATCTTGCACACCACTGCCAGGCTGAGCCAAAACACGATGATCCATGGCCAACACTTTAGGACAAAGCGTCCTAGCAGATTGCCGTAATCGAACTTTCGCGTTATTTCTGAAGCTGGACGCAATGTTGACAAACCGACAGGCGGTAGACCATAACCCGAGGCGTTTGGCCCCTTGGTAATTGAGCCATCTAGCCTAAGCGCTATAGATCAATTACACCACAGGGCCACCCGTTGCAGTGGCATTAAGTAACTAGCCCGATTCCCCTAATTCAACAACGGGCGCTTTTTGACTCGATGCATCAGGCTCGGCTTTGCCTGCATTCCCCGCTGAAATGACTGGCGAAGAGGGTTTTGATCCAGAGGGTGAAAACAATTGCAGAGCAGTTTCCAAAGAGCGAACGCTAACGTTGCCCTTCAATCCACGAATCTGCATATTCCCCTGTACCGTCGCGGACGAATCAAGTTGGTCGATCATATCACAGACTAAATCAAGCAACTCTTCACCCTCTGCGCTAATCAAAAGCGCATTGCTAACATTATCCACACCGATGGACAGTTTGCCCTTGAAGGTCATATTGGTGTCGCCACTCGTTTTGCCGCCTTGACTGTCAACCAACCCGCTTCCGCCACCATCGCGACTACGGGGCTGGGCTCGATCCGTACTAGCCCCTACCGCACCGCCACCACCCTGATTTCCCTGCGAGAAGGCCTTGTCATTGCTGCTCAACAAATCTCGATATGCATCCTTGATCGTCTCGGCAATACGCTCCGCGCGCGAATACTTGACAGGGACTAAGCGAGTAAATCGTGATTGTCTTTTATTGATGGGTTCTGGCACGTCCCATAGCGAAATCAATTCTCCGATCGTCTTCAATTGACCTGAAGATGCACCGGTCACCACGATGGAGCCCGTGTCATTGTCGGCGACAAACCTCAATGGCTTTGCTTTACCAAGACCACTAGGCCCTTCCTTTTCATTTGAATCAAGATCAAAGATAAAGCGCATAAAGGGATCGTCTTGTTCGGACTTGTCATCTTCTTTGAAATAGTCCGTCAAGTTCAACATCATCCAGGTCGCCGATGCATGCTCGATATGGAACACGGAATATGGTCGCTTCGGAGGGGCCATATCCAACATCATCGATTCCAGTCGATCTAGCGCCCGGGTATCGTCGCTAGAGAGAACCAAATTTCCGTCGCTATCGAGCTCAATCTTTACAGGTGCACCCTGCCCTTTTTGCGGAGCATCGGCCGCATTAGGACGACCGCCGAAAACCCGCTCAAATTCCTCGGACGATCGAATGATTGGCGGAGGATCTTGAGCACTGGTTACGGGCCTATCTTGACTAGGTTCCTGCGTCAGTGTGTACGCAACTAAACTAGACTCGCCGTTGACATCGCTACCGTCATCACCAATCATTGCCGCGTCATCAATGGATAGGCCATTGGCCTCTTGTGCTTCGCCATTGGGAGGCAAGATAGGATCGACAAATTCTTCCTTTCCAGGCAACTGAATCTCATTAGGCATCGTCCCTTGAAATCGTTGCTGTAGACTTTTTAAGTACTCATACGTTTCCGGCGACGAAGTAGCTTCAATCAGCCGTACGGTACGAGCACTTCCGCCCTCGGGTGGCATTTCACCCAGTTTCACCAACAGATTGCGAACCTCTTCCATCTCGTATTGATTTGCCCACAACAATACTTGTCGGTACCTTACATTCGCGGCGACTCGAAACTGATCCTCATTCTCATTCTTGTTTTGACTTCCGTCGTCCCAAAATGAGTACATGAAACGCCGATTATTTGATTCTTTTTTCGTGTCAGCCGTCCCCATTAAAAACATGATAGATTCGGCAACTTCTTGAGCGTCTAAGCGCCGCAACTGCAACACTTCAAACTTTCGTGCTGATCCATCGAGTTTCTCAATCAGGCTTTGAATAACAAAACGATCCGCTGCGGAGCCCGCCACAATCAGTGCTTTATTCTTTTCATCGACTCGCAACCGCGTGCTTGGCTCCAACACATTCATATCATTGGCAATCTCTGCCAACTTGTTTGGATCCAAAGACGAGAGGCGAAAAACTTGCACCCGTGTTTGCACGTCGGCCAGCGACTGCAACCCACCACTCGGTACGTCAATCTGTTTCACAAACTGCGCGGCAATTGCCATGCGATCCGGCGGAGCATTAACCAACAACGAATTTCTCCGACTGTTGATTACAATTGAAATATTGCTTGCCCCCTGACTTGCAGCGGCAGGCGATCCACCACCATTGGCTTGCATTTGTTGTTGCATCATTTGCATCTGTTGCATTTGCTGCATCTGCTCGGGAGAAACGGGCGCCTGCGATTCTTTCTTTTCAATTCCCAAGAACGCCGACAACATTGTCTTTGCATCTTCTGCGGGAATGTGGCGGATCTCAAATTCACGCGCTAATTCAATCTGCGACTCCTGCGACATTTCTTCTTGCAACAGTTGATAGATCTGCTGCAGATTAATCGCTGCATCCATCGCCTCTAAGCGGTTCGTTTTCTCTAATGCAATGAGCCGACCATTTGAGCTGATCAATGGCTTCAATTCTTCGGCCATCTTGGGAGCCAAGAGCCAACCACAATCAAACGAGGTGCGAACAAAACTATGGGGTTGAAGAGTTGATAACTGGTTGGGATTGACTCGAGGCACGACCGCTGGGTTGATGTTCGCCGTTTTCACGACTGTCATCCCGCCATCGAGATCCAACAACACGTACCCACGAAACAACAAATGGCGATTGAAAAGATCGCGTGTCTCCGCCAAAGAATAGCGACCAGAAGAGGCTAGGTTGACGGTGTCACTTGGCAGCTCTTGCCAATCCAGCGGCGCACTAGAAATCTCTGCAAGCCATTGAACGAGAGCCGGCCAAGGTTGATTCCTAAACGAAAAGGCAATTAAGCCATCATCATCGGGCTTCACACTCAACTCTTTCGGATCACCCTTATCAATCAATACATCCCCGCGTTGGAGGGGCTTACTCTCTGGTTTTGCGTCCGGAGCCTTTACACCTGGTGGACCACCGGGGGGCGTGCCGCCGCCTGCTTCACCGTCGGCCGGCGGCTGTGCCGGCACAGCCGAATTTGCATCATCAACAGGGACAGCACCGGAAACAGGTACGCCGGATATCTGGACACCCGCGGGCACTACAACATTCGCAGGACTTCCGTCAGGACCAGTAAGGATAACCGCGTTTTCTTGACAAAAGGCGGGGCAGTGCCACGCCACGCAAACAAGAAAGACGAGCGAACTTCGATACAAAAATCCCACGATCCGACAAAACAAAATTCGAGTAAGTTGTATCGCCACGGATCGCAACCACCTTTTTAGAAAACACCTCTGGAATTCAGATGGCCTATTATGCAGTTAACGCCGTACATACTCAAACCCTTTTATTTCCAGCGATCGTTTTTTGGCACAAATGGATCGAGAACCTGCAGCGAGCCTCCATCGGAATTCGCAGCAAATTCTACACCTAAACGGGCGATAATATCGGCAGCAGCGGTGAGCTGAGCACCATTTCCTAACCTTAATTTAACTTTCGAATAAACTTCGACGGCCTGTTTGATTTGCAGATTGTCCACTTTTGCCGCCACGCTCTGCAGACGAGCCGCAGCACGCGCAGTTCGCTTGGCTGCATTGATTCCATAGTTAGTCGCTTCGGTAGCAGCAGCAGTCGCTCGCAAGCATGCTTCAAGCTCAGCCATCATTCCTGAAACAAACATGATGCGCAACCGATCCTTGGTGCTTGGCTCATTTAACTTTCCATCACTACGAACAAAGTTGTGACGCAGCGTTCCCTGCGACCAACTCACAAACTCGAAGTCCATACTTCCTGCATTGTGGCCACCGACGTTGACTAGTGCTTCGTCTTGAACAGTATGGCAACGATAACAGCTCTGAGCGATCAAATAGACGTTCTCTGGATTGCGCATTCCCGCTGCAATAGCGGTCGACACGCGTTGCTCGCGGTGCGCTTCGGACTCTGTCAAACGCGTTGCACCATCACCGTATTGATGATGGGTGTCCACCCAGTCCTTTGCTGCTCCATGGCACGATTCACAGGAAACACCAGAAATGGCCAACGGTTGTCCTTGATCCATTTTTTGCGTGTAATGGCAAGCGACGCAGCGGTTGTCATATTTGATGGACTGGATTCCCATCTTTTCGGCAATCTGCTTCGCTTCAGGTAGGCGATGCAATTCTTCAAATGCCAGCGAGTGGGGCGTCTTCTTCCAAACACCTATTTCAGCTGCATGACATTTTACGCATGCATCGACTGAAACCACCTTGCTGGGGTCAGCAGGCTGAGCTTTATGGAACCGTGCGATTCGCTCACTCGATCCCGACCCTTCTGCAGCCGTCATGTACATAGAGGCTGATACAAATCCCGCCACCGCCGCAACGCTGCCAAAAAACTTCATCTTGAAAAATGTCATTTTCGAATTCCCGAGAATACTAACTTTGCGAGTCAGCCAACCGTCGCAAGTCCGATGTCAAGCTTGTGACTATTGAGTGCGTCCCGCTTTTACATGTAAATATTGTTAGAAGACGTGGCTATAAATCGACGCTGATCGGTCCATCAGGAACGGCAACGCATGCGAGTGCCTCATTGGATTCAAGCGGTCCATAACTGGGCTGCTTGGGATAGTGCACGTTGCCCTTCAGCAATTTCACGACACATGAGCCACAGTCTCCATTTCGACATCCTGACTCCGCAGAAATATTGCTGGCTTCGGCCGCGTCGAGAATAGTTTGATGAGGGCCAACACATCTTCCTTGTTTGCCTGATTTTTCAAAGCAAATATCCACTGTATTCCCGGTTGACTCGCCCACTGCTGCAACGCTCGCTTGCTCTTGTGCTTTGCGAATTGCCTCAAACGCTTCGACGGTGACGCGACTTGCCTCAACCCCACTCAACTTCAATCCCTCGCCAATGGTTTCCAACATTGACGTTGGGCCACAGATCATAAATTGCGACTTCACAACATCGACACGGCTCAAGATCTCTTCGATTTGCAAACGCCCGAATCCAGTAACCCAATGGGGCCTTTCACCAGCGTGTTGGCTGACAAAAAGATAGAGTCGCGCATTGGTATGCTCGGCTGCCCATTTGGATAATGGGTGCAGCAGAGGAGCCTGCTCCAAATCTCGTACTTGATAGAAAACCTGAACAACTCGCTGGGGTTGTAATTGTTGATAGTGTCGTGCAATGGACACCATCGGTGTAACGCCGATGCCAGCCGCAATGAGGACCAATGGAACGCGCGGGTCTTCGTCAGGGACGAAATGTCCTGCAGGCGCTCGGGTTAACAAAGTACTGCCGACGTGAACCGTGTCATGCAAGCGATTGCTCATTAAACCTTTGGGGATACGCTTTACTGTGATTCGGAGGTATCGACAATCAGGCGCGTCGGAGAGGCTATAACAGCGACTGGTAATCGTTCCGTCTTCGTTTGATAACCCAATTGCGACAAACTGACCTGGAACGAACGGTGGCAACGGCGAACTTTCGGCATCGATCAAATAGAATGACTTGCAGTCAGACGTTTCTTTGACAACCCTGGCTACGACCATCGGTCGCCAGCCCTTCCAGGCTTTTCGTTCAACCGCCAGCTTCGCTGCCGTATTGGTGAACTGCTCGGACATCGCTTCCGCGACCAGCTCGCCACGCATCGCTTGACGTCTGCTCTGCCGAACGGCATATCTCATTTGTCCGCACACCGACACTAACTGCGCGGATGCAATCAAGCACAACACGATGCCAATCGTAAGGATAATACCGGCAAACATGTGTTTCCCGAGGATAGGGATTTTTTGGGCTACGCCTATACGAATACAATCGGGGCCTTTCCCCTCCTTGGAATCGTAGCTCAGAAAATCTGCGCACTAGCCTGGGTTAGGCTGAAATCAGCTTGCGCAATATTCGGCCCTCGTTTATTGTGGGCCGTTCGGGACGTCCTTTATGCATATAAGTCAGCTCTAATGCATCCATCCCCAACAAATGCAGAATTGACGCGTGCAGATCATGCACATGGGCGCGATCGGATACAGCGCGCAAACCCAATTCATCCGTCGCACCAATGGTTTGCCCACCTTGGACTCCCCCACCCGCCATCCACATGGTAAAGCCGGTTGGATTATGATCCCTGCCGTCCCCTTGCTCTGACATCGGCGTGCGACCGAATTCTCCACCCCAGATGACGAGTGTTTCTTCCAATAACCCTCGCTGTTTCAAATCTTGCAATAAACCGGCAATGGGTAGATCCGTTTGGCGACAAAGACTGGAGTGATTTGCTTCAATTCCTTTGTGTGCATCCCATTTGCTTCCCGCTCCATGATAAAGCTGCACAAATCGAACTCCTCTTTCCGACATGCGTCTAGCCAGCAAACACAACCGGCCGAAGGGCTCCGTTTCCTTATTATTCAATCCATACAAATTCTCAGTTGTGGTAGTTTCACTTGACAGGTCAATCGCCTCAGGAGCAACCGCTTGCATACGAAAGGCCAATTCATAACTGGCAATGCGAGCTTCTAACTCTGATTGCTCCGGATGCTGTTCAGCGAATTGCTCATTCATTCGGTTCAAAAGTGATAGCTTTGAACGCTGCCTTGCGTCGGACAAACCCTCAGGGTTCTTTAAATGAGGAATCGGCGTTCCCGTCTCTTGAAAACGTATCCCCTGATAAACGGCTGGCATAAAACCAGCGCTCCAATTTCGTGGTCCATTCACTACAGAGGAACGATTGTCCTGCATTACAACGAATGCGGGTAAGTCGGAATTCTCCGTCCCTAAACCATAGCTAACCCAACTTCCCAACGATGGCCGCCCACCCAACAACGAACAAGTATTCATCTGACACACACCGGACGAATGATTGATCCCATCTGCCCAGCAAGATCGTATGACTGCTAGATCATCAACCATCTTCGCCGTGTGAGGCAACCAGTCAGAAACCCAAGTACCGGCCTCCCCGTGCTGGGCCCACTTTCGCTTGCATGCTAATAACGGCGACCGCGATTCACCCATCGCGGTAATCACATTGCCAAAACTCGCTGGCAATTGTTGACCTGCAAGTTCATTGAGCAATGGTTTTGGATCAAACAAATCAATGTGGCTTGGGCCACCTTCCATGAACAAGAAAATGACTCGTTTGGCAGTAGGCCGAATTACTTGCTTGTCACTCGCCATCAAGGCACTCTTCGACAACATCGATGCCAAAGCAACTGCGCCAAAACCACCGCCGCTACGGAGTAAAAATTCTCGACGTGTACCAGGAATCTGAATGTGAGGGATTCTCTGCAGCATTTTCATTCTCGATTACTGGACGTATAAGAATTCATTGGAATTGAGCATTGCATGACAAATATCAATCCAAGCTTGTTGTGAGGGCGGATCTTCAGAGAGCAACGAATGGGGAGGTAGGACAGGCAGATTGCTTGCAGAGGAATCGGCTAACAAACCTGGATCCGTCTCAAATTTCCAATAGGCGATGGTGTCCTCAGTAGTCCGCTCGTCATCTTTAAGCAATTCCTGTTCGCTCAATACGCGTCGACTCAAACGACTATCATCGATAAAACCATCAAATCGATGCTGCTGCGCTGCTATACGACCACCAATCACAACTGGCCCTGATAGCTCGACTCCTCGGGCTATCGAATGACTAACACGAGCGATTTGCAGAGGCTCGTCATCGTTGGACAGATCCTTCAGATAAAACACCACTTCGCCAACCTCGGATGCATTACCGGTCGATTCGGGCATCGAAACGGTCGCGGCCACGAAATAGGGCGTTTCGAACTTGATATCCTGGTCTGAGAAAATAGTCTCTTCGCCCGTCGAACTATCTAGCTTTTTGCCCCATAGCTGTAGCACTAGCGTTTGTGGTTTTCGCCGCGATCCCAGACCGGTAACTCCTAAGCTCCAACCTGTTGCACCGGATGGCGACTGCTGTGCCAGCAAGGTACGAACCTCGCCGGTGGAATAAACCGATCGTATTTGAAAATGCGTCTCAACAGTCAATGCAGTTGTTGACGTGGGCATTAAGCTGGACGTTTGGTAAACAATCGGCTCCGCATCGATCGAAAAATTTAACGCTTGTCCAGCGCGATATAACATCCTTCCCACTGGTAACTTTGACAGCCTATTGTCCAAATCGGCTTGCTCCAGTACCAATCGCTCATCGGCCTGCTCAAGAAATTCCTTGATCGCCTTTCGTTCTTCCGCTTGAGGAGGACGCTGATAGACTTGCTGCCACAAATAATCAATTTGATGGTCAACCGACTGCGAAACGCGCACGACCCTGTCGGCCAATTGTCTGGCAAAACGAAGCATTTCTGGGCTATTGATCAGCATTAACGACTGAACGGGAGTTGTCGTAATATTGCGGTTTGATTCACTGTTGAAGTATTGCGGAAGATCGAACATATCCAGAAATGGATCACGCGCATTCCGCATCACTCTCATATATACCGTTCGCCGGGGCTGATCACCCAAGACTCCCTCACCCGCCGAAGTCGTATCGAGTTGTCCCGATACTGATATCAGCGCGTCACGAATTTGACCCGCATCAAGCCTCAACGTGTTCGCGCGCCAATAAAAACGATTCAAGGGATCGATTTGTTGATTGCGAGCAAAATCGGCGTGGTCGGTCGCCTGACGATACGCGGCCGATGTGAGGATCAGACGATGTAGCTTCTTAAGGCTCCAGCCCTCTTCAACAAATCGTCGAGTCAACCAATCGAGCAATGCGGGATGCGTCGGCTCCCCTCCCAATTTTCCAAAATCACTCGCATTGGGCGCTAACCCACGACCAAAATGATATTGCCACACACGATTAACAATCGTGCGTGTCGTAAGTGGATTTTCTGCATGCGAAAGCCACTTTGCAAGTTGCGATCTTCTTCCTGTACTTCCCTGTCCTGTACTTTGCTGAGACGTTCCGTCGGATTCTCCCAATGTTCCAGTCTCAGGCAAGCCAAGTTGAGAAACTACAAACGGAGTACCTGGTTCGATGGTAACGCCCGATCGTTTGGGTATCAGGGTGGGTGGAGCTTCCGATGCTGCATCAATAACTACTGGAGCTCTTGGCAAAGCAGCAGGACGAAGATTGTCAAACTGAGACAACTCCTTCTTCAGTTGAATGTACTTTTCCTTATCCTCCTTACTCATCAGCGACTCAAGTCGTTCGAATTCAAACAAGACTTGCCGGTACGCCAAATCACCCAACTGTTTTTCTCTAGGAGTACGCTCTTCGCGTGACGTCCGCAAAATAATTTGAATGTCCTCAGGAAATCGACCGATAGCGGTATTCTCTGCCTTTACACGACAAGGGTTTTCCAACAGCGCTATCTTGGCTCGAATCTCCTCCGTGGCGAGCTCCCATTCAACGAGCTGCTGTTGATACTGGGCTGTCTCGACATCACTAGCTATGGCAGTTTCAATGGGAGTAATCGCTTCAAAAAAAGCCCGCAAGCGATAATAGTCCTGTTGCAAAATCGGATCGAACTTGTGGTCATGGCATTTGGCGCACTGCATTCCCATTCCAAGAAAGACGTCGCTAGTCGTGTCGGTAACATCATTGAGAATGAAGTCCCATTGGGTTCTGACATCACGCTGGTTGTATTCGTAAATCCAGTGACGCAAAAATCCCGTTGCGACCTTTGCCTCCGGACTATCGGGATAAAGTTCGTCGCCCGCAATCTGCTCGCGCATGAATTGATCGTAGGGCTTGTCTTGGTTAAGTGCATTGATGACATAATCGCGATACCGCCAAGCATGAGGTCGGTAATGATCGATTCGATATCCATCGGAATCAGCGTAACGAACAAGATCCAACCAATGCTGAGCCCAGCGCTGTCCGTATCGAGGATCGTCCAACAATTTATCCACCAGTGCGCGATACGATTCGTCCGATGGATCTCTCGAAAATTCGGCGATATCCCGAGGAGCAGGAGGCACCCCAAGCACATCGAAATAGAGACGACGCAACATGGCGGTCGGAACCGCTGGCCGAGCAGGACGTAAACCTTGCGCTTGCATCGCGGAGTAGAGAAACGCATCTATTGGATTGTCGAGCCACTCAGCGATTTCTTCTCCAACCGCAGCAGGATCTACTACCTGGGGAATTTCTACATCCGCCAACGGTTGATAGGACCACCAAGCTCGATCCTCTAAAGTAATTTTGTCAGCGGGAATCGCTGACGACCCACTCTTCCCCTCACCCCCGTTCTCCGCTGCCTTCGTGGGACCAAGTGGATCAAATTCGGGCCACGGAGCGCCCATCTCTACCCATTGGCTCAACGCTAAGATATCCGCGTCTCGCAGCTGTTCGTTCGGTGGCATTTCCAAGGATTCATAGCGAACGGCCTCTAACAACAAACTCTGCCCAGCATCGCTTGTATTGATTGCGGAACCCGACTCGCCTCCCGCATGAATCGCAGCAAGTGAATCCAGCCTTAATCCACCTTTTTGTTCGTCTGCTCCATGACATTCAAAACACTTGTCAATTAGTAGCGGTCGAATCTTGGCTTCAAAAAACTGTATCGCTTCCGGTGTTGGGGAATCCGCTGCATTTACTGCGAAGGGATTCCACACGCAGCACAATGACCAAATTCCAGCCAAGAAAAAGCATCGAGGCGCCTGCCTGAAAGACCCCCACCACAAATACTCTCGCCGGGTGATAATCGTGTTTGGTAATAACTCCATAACTTCCTCGACTATTCAATTGCGATTTCTGGTCTGCTCAAAAGTATGTCGCAGACCTAGTTTAACGCAGAATAGACCAAGGGTGGAGTTTATTCCCAAGAATGGCAACTAAGTGGCATACCGCATCATTCAACGCGGTAGGACATTTCGGCCGGTGAAAGGCCGGTGGCTAGCGCCAAAACCGTTCAGTCGGGCGATGGTGAAAGGCCGGTGGCTAGCGCCAAAACCGTTCAGTCGTGCGACGGTGAAAGGCCGGTGGCTAGCGCCAAAACCGCTCAGTCGTGCGATGGTGAAAGGCCGGTGGCTAGCGCCAAAACCGCTCAGTCGTGCGAGCTGTAAGGCCGGTGGCTAGCGCCAAAACCGTTCAGTCGTGCGACGTGAAAGGCCGGTGGCTAGCGCCAAAACCGCTCAGACTTGCGAAGCTAGCGCTAAAGCCGTTCACGGTTGCTATTGCTTAACTGCTATTGCATTCCCTGTTTTAGTACTGCGGTTAACCAACCACAGCAACACTGGCGATGCGATGAAGATCGAACTGTAGGTACCCACCGTGATGCCGATCACCAATGAGAATGCGAAGGCATGAATGCCTTCTCCTCCGAAGAGATACATCAACAAAACCACAATCAACGTCGTACCAGACGTCAACAACGTTCGGCTCAGGGTTTGGTTGACGCTCAGATTAATCATTTCAGAGGTCAATCGAGGACTCTTGCCACGCACTTCTCGAATACGATCAAACACAACAATCGTGTCATTCAACGAGTAACCAACGATGGTCAGCAACGCGGCAACGACCGTCAATGAAATCTTAAACTGATCGATCAACAAGAAACCAAAGAGGCCAGCCAACCAGTAGCTTACCGCGATAGCGCCAAGCGTAATCACAACGTCGTGAACCAACGCCACAACCGCCGCGAACCCGAATGCGACTCTTTGAAAACGGAACCAAATGTATCCAACGATGAAAATCAAGCTGGCAAACAGCGCCATCACCGCACGCTGAATCATTTGGCCTGCGACACGGCCGCTGATTTCATTGCTCGACAACCAAACGGGATTGGCACCCATGTCACTAACCAGTTGCTTCACAACCAGGTCAGCTTTCTCGGCTGCCATGTCCAATGTTAATTTCCAGGTCGAAAAACTAAGGCTGGACTCTTTGGTCCATTCCTCAGCGCCTTCGCCGCTGGGCACGGCCGATACATTCTCTGCTTCAAGTGCGATACCAACTTTCTTGGCCGCTGCAACTGTTAGCTCTCGCAAAGTCAAATAGTCAATCGAGGCGTCTGCGTTCGAACCTTCGACAGACAATTTTATTGACGATTCGCTAATAATTCGTTGCGTAGTTTCCACGCGATTACCTGCGTCGTTGGTTGTAACGTCGACGGCCGCTGCATCAGCCGTATTGGACGCTGCATCCAAGGTTGCTGGAGGGGCGATGCCTACTGGATTTTCTGGAGCAGTCACTACGGGTCCAGCTGGCGGCAACGCTTCATCCGGTTCTGTCGCACCTTCATCACTCGTAGCGGGCTCATCCGTTGGATCCTGAGCAAACGTTGATACCAACTGAACACCCAAGTCACGATTGAGATATCCGGTTTTTACTTCTTCAGGCACCGCAGCATTTGGTGCCGCTGGGGCTGGCGCCGTGGGCACTTGAATTTCAGCACGATAAGTAACTAGCGAAGCCGTGTCAGACGCCGCGAAACCGGCAATCAAACGACTCTTTAGGTCATCATCGTCTGCCAAATCCGAATCCACCTTGTAAACGGTATTGTCGGGGGCAGTGGCAACATCAACTCGGTTCAGAGTAAAGCGAGTCGCAGATCCCTCCCCTTCGACTTTCAGAGCCGATTCCAAAATCTTGCGAACATCATCAGCAGGGACAGGCTTATCCAGTTGGAAAGTCACTGACGCACCACCAGCAAAGTCGATATCCAAGATTTCTTTGCCGCGCATGACTAACGCACCAACGCCGGCAGCCATCAAGATCAAGGAGAAGGTTGTCGCAATGGTGCCCTTACCCATGAAATCAAAGTCTTTGTTTCCGGTAAAGATATTCCGAATCCCCATCACCATGTCCGACATGCCAAGCGATAGGAAACGGCGACGTTCGGCGATATCAAAAATGGTTCGCGATACATAAATCGCAGTGAACATGGAAAAGAGAATACCGAGAATTAAAGTGGCAGCAAAACCACGAATCTGGTCGGTACCGATTGCATAGAGAACGATCGCAGTGATCAAAGTTGTCAAATTAGAGTCAATGATCGTGGTTGTTGCCCGACTAAACCCGTTACGGACAGCTAAACGTGGAGCGGAGCCCCGCTTCACCTCTTCGCGGATGCGTTCGAAAATAAGCACGTTCGCATCTACCGACATACCCACCGTCAAAACCAAGCCGGCAAAACCAGGCAACGTAATCGGTTGATTGATCAACATCATCACCGCAAAGGTCATGACCAAGTTCATGATCAGAGCGATGCAGGCAACCAATCCTGCGAAGCGATAATAGAACAAGACGAACAATAAAACGGCAATGAGCGAACCCACAATTGCCGTAACTCCCTTGCGAATCGTGTCAGCACCCAAGGTCGAACCGATTTGGTTCTCACTAATAGGGACCTTATTAAGTGCAGCAGGTAGTTGTCCTGCGCGCAAAATATTGACCAAGAACTGTGTTTCGGGGATTGTAAAGTTCCCGGAAATAGTGCCGTCGCCCTTAATAGCATTGTTAATACTTGGGGCCGACAAAAGGCGGTTGTCTAGCACGATGCCCAGCTGACGCTTGCGTCCACCTTTAGGAATATTGTTCATTGTCAGTGCGTAAAAACGGCTCGAACCGGCATCTTTCAAGCTAAATCGCACCGATGGGCTGCCGTCTTGATCGTAGCCTTGAGAAACGAACGACAAGTCTTCGCCCGTGATTTGAAGCTTCTCGTCCAACACCATCAGCGTTTGCAAGTCGCGAATGCCTTGTTCTTTCAAGAAAATCGCCAATTCCGTTCCGGCTTCCTTACCCCCACCAATATTAACTGGAATCTGCACTAACTGCCCATTCTCAACGTCGCGGCAAATCGATTGCGAAATATCTACGCGCAGCGCGGCTATCCCGTTCACATCAGCATCTTCGCGATCAACATCGGCCCAAAAACCAAGCACTCGCCCGTTTGAATCGGTAACCGAACGACCCATTACCTTAGTTCGATCCGTGCTTCGCGCACCATCTGTCGCCGCTTCGATTAGAGCGCGGTGATCATCGCGATTGGCTAGGATTGCAAACCGCAATATGCCAGCTTCGGTGATTTGACGCTTGACCGATTGGACTTCCGCATCTTCCTTGTCAGGAATAATGATCTCAATCTGATCGTCACCATAAGGACGAATCACGATCTCCTGTGTACCACTCGGATTCAGCCGCTTTGTTAGAGCCGGAATGACATCTGCGGAAGAAACTCGTGAATCACCCCCGCCTTCCTGCTGACTGATCATCGCCTTCGGATCGAGCTCATAGACGAGAATCGTTCCTCCACGCAAATCGACTCCATAACCCAGTTTGCCAAACAGCAATACTGCGGTCGATGCAATTATCGCGAAAAGGACGATTCCAATTCGCATGTCATGAGTCGGCATTTTCAACGTTTTTGCCAGGACTTTGCCTAGCATAAACGGAAGGATCACTACGACAGCAACCGCCAAGATGACCCAAATTTGAGACATCGAGACACCGCTATTCGTTTCCTGTGCAAACAGGAACGGCTTCATCAGCATTTGCAACATTGAGTGGGGGACAGATTCGATCATGGAAGGTTAGTTATAGGATGGAATTCCAGTTTCCGTATTCAATCGTTTTTGCTTGTCGAGTCATCTTTGGTCGGTGTCAACACCGTAGCTATCGATCCCCGAGTGACTCGAATCTTCGTATTGTTGGAGTCATCAATTCGCAACTGGATCTCATCGGAATCACTTGTCACTCCGACAACGGTTCCATAGATTCCAGAGGCCATGATGACTCGATCATTCTTCTTAATTTCGGACCGCCGCCTTGCTGCTTCCGCCTGCTTTTTCCGCTCTGGCATTAGGACCAGCAAATAGAACATCAGAAAGAGACCTACTGGTAGCAACAGCGGATTTCGCAGAATCCGTAGCGGCAAACTCAGCTCGTCAGCTGCGTTCACACCCTCACCCGCAGCAGGTAAGTTCGCAGCATCTTCTGCCGCCGAAAGTGCATCGGGTGTCGACACAGCGTCACCTGCCACATCTCCGGCTGCTTGCAACATCATCCCCAGTAGAGTACTGGCGCTGTCCGCTACCTCAAAAATAAACGAATCGGGCACGTCAAACCAGCACAATCAAAAGAGGGGTTACTTAAAACATGTTCAGCGCACTTCGCGGCACTTAATCTCGGCATAATATGACGTTACGAAAACACCCACAACCCCAGCCGCAACGAAGCGACACAACATCTTGACTCCGCTACTCCTGTCCACCTGTCCCCAAGATCATCAGGCGATCGCGCTGGCGCTGCATCAAATGATCGCTTCGGGCCAATGGTCAAAATACCATGGTGAAGGAAATAAGCTGTTGATTGAAGGCATCAAAACCCTGGTCGGACATGCTTACGCCAGACTAACACCCAGCGGAACGGCGGCCGTAGAGATCGCCCTACGTGGGTGCCAGCTCTCACCGGGCGACGAGGTCATCCTATCAGCGTTCGATTATCCAGGTAACTTTCGTTGCATTGAAGCCGTCAACGCCATGCCGGTTGTAGTGGATACGGAACCTGGGCGATGGACCATAGACCCCCAACAAGTCGCGGAAGCCATTTCACCGAAAACCAAAGTAGTACTCGTCTCGCACCTTTATCAGCAACTGGCCGATATGTCAGCACTCCAGGAATTGACCCGGCGGTTGGGAGTCCTGCTGATCGAAGACGCCTGCCAAGCACCTGGCGCCAGTATCGCAAAAAAACCTGCAGGTTCCTGGGGAGACGTTGCGATTCTTAGCTTCGGAGGGAGCAAGCTACTCACCAGCGGTACCGGCGGAGCGTTAGCAACCAGCGATGCTCGAATTTTTCAGCGCATTAAAATTTTCTGCGAGAGACCAAGCGACGCTTTTGCCATGAGCCCCCTCCAGGCAGCAGCAATCCTGCCACAACTGGACAAATTGCAATACTGGAATCAATTGAGACAGAGTAATGCCGCAAAGATACGCGACGCAATCCGTCAAAATCCAGCTTTCCAAATTCCGGAACCTTCAAGTTCGGATCGACATGCATCGCTTTACAAACTGGCCTGGCTTGTCAGTCCTCAAATTGCCACTGACTTGGAAAGCCAAAAAACATTCACTCGCCGCGCTGCCATCGATCAGGCCTTAGCCAATGGATTGCCCTGCGGTGAGGGATTTCCCTGCTTCGGTCGCCGCAGCCATCGCAGATGTCGGGTCGCCAATGAGCCCGTTCATGCGGGGCAAATCTCCAAACTGACCATGGTACTGGACCACCGGGCTTTGGTACAAAGCGACTCGATCACCCAAGAAATAGCCAATCGTCTCTCTCGACTCGGCTCACCCATGCTCATGGAAAACAACTGAGTGACTTTGCTCATAACCAATGACGATGGCGTCCATGCTCCGGGGCTATCGACGCTGGTGAACGCACTCCCAGCAAAGACTCGTTATATAATCGTCGCGCCGGATCGCCAACGTAGTGAATGCAGCCATACTGCCACCACAAAAGACCCAATTCATATCGTGCAGCAAGACCCGCTGACCTGGGCAATTGGTGGCACTCCGGTCGATTGCGTGCGGATCGGGTTAGGTATTGTTGCTAAGCAAATCGCAACAGAAATCACCGGCGTAATCTCTGGGGTTAATGACGGTGCAAACCTCGGTGTCGATGTCTTTCATAGTGGCACTGTCGCCGCAGCTCGCGAGGCAGCTATCCATGGCATTCCAGCAATGGCACTCTCCCAACTTCGACATCCCACCTACCCGCGCCTATGGGATCATATCCCGCGCTGGCTGGGAGAAGACTGGCTCGCTGATTTTTTCGGAACACTGGATTCACAACAAAGATACGCGCAGCCACATACTGCATGCTTTTGGAATGTGAACTTTCCGGCTGATCCTAGTATTTCTCGCCCCGAGTCTAAACAGACGACGGTTGATCTAACGCCTATGCCCTACGATTATCGCAGCGACGGGGATGACTTGCAGTATTTAGGCAACTATCACCAACGTAAACGCAACCCTGGCACCGACGTCACTGCTTGCTTCGGCGGATGTATCTCCATCAGCCGTGTGGCAATCGCACTCTCATGACTCGCTCTCCTGACTCGCGAAATGGCTGGCTGACAAAAATGCGCTGTCAACCAACCGATTTTTAACTTGTCGACGATCAGGACGAGTGCCGGTCGATTATCCAGCAACCCGTTCGATCACGTTGGTCAAATCGAGGTCAAATGACATGGCGCTGCTAGCGCAACTCCCTTTTTCCAATTCAGGAGCCGAATTCTCACGTCGGTCCAACTCGCCACGCACAATGCGGACGTCGCGTGGTGCTTCAATTCCCAACGTGATCCGGTTTCCGGCGATTCTGTTAATGGTGATGATGACGTTGTCGCCAATAACCAAACGCTCGCCTTCTTTACGACTCAGTACCAACATTTCCCTGTTCTCCAATTAAATCGTTGTCGGACTAACAATCCCTGATCTGAGTTTGGGAAAGGACGCAACCGCCGTGCCATTTCCAATCACATTTCGTGCGACTGGAAGCAGTCTTGAATAAATCTTGACAAAAAACCCGAAATCTGCGGCACTCTAGCCGCTAAGAACGGTTCTATTCCTGTCTGAGATCCACCCTAAGTGCACACCTGATCAAAACAAAGACAGTGTCTCAGTTTGATCATGAGATTCTCAAATTGAGATCAAATTGAGAATCGAGTGCCACGTACTCTGCCTTTCGCGTTTGGTTGCGTCTCTTTCCGATGGCAGTAGTATCTGCGCGCCCTTGGACACGTTAGGTCAACGGCAGAGAAAATAATTTCGAATTCTTGAATTCTGGGCCTGAGACTTTCCAACGGCTGGGAGTTTCCCGGGCAGGTCGCTCAAAAAAGAATCGGCGACAAAGCGCCCATAAGCATGGCGGCAAGGATCAGCCAAATGACGAGCTTCATGGATTCACGTTTTCCGTGCGGCTGAGCCCCATCCCGGACTCGGAATTCTCTTTCCACATAGTCTTCGTAATCAAATTCAGCGGAAACATCAGCCATTTCGCCTCCTTCTTGCAAATCCCAGCCGTCGCTGTCGCTGGCACCGCATGCGCGACAGGATCTCCGCCCGCGTTTCACCTCTTCCCCGCACACCGGGCATGGAAACGTGGAATCAATAGGCATCTCAGTGGCTCCTTGGCACAAGTGAACCGTATGTTCATGTAGGTTTAATCAAATCTACGCGTACCACCATAAGGGATAGCGAGGTGCCCGCGGTGTGGCCGTCCCCCCAAATTACTCTAACGTAGATACTCAATACTCGAAACTCAGGCGTATAGATGGGGTTATTACATATACTCCTGCAAGATTTCTGGACTCACTTCCCAAGTACTGACAATCTGATGGCTGTGGAAATGTTTTTTCTAATTAGTATTTGATTCTGCAATTATCCGTCTCAACACGACTCACATCCCCCCCGTTGGGCATTCGACACATGTCAGGAAGTCTCAATTTCGCAGCGTTGCGACCGCGCATGGCAAGCATTCTTGCCCTGGCGACGGTTTTTATGTCGGTGCCGTTCGATCTATTGCAGTGCGATATTTCGAATAGCAAGTGTGCTGCTCAAGAACCCGTGTCGGAGCAACCTGCGGCAACCACGCCAGCCTCCTCACCAGAGGGAGACATCCGCGTTCGCATGAACTTTAGCGGCACGCCTTGGAGTGAGGTGCTGCAATGGTTTGCAGACGAAACGAACATGTCATTGCAGAAGTCGTCATGGCCAACCGGCTCCTTTACCCATCTTGATGCCAACCGTCAGTACGACGTCAGCCAAGCAATGGATTTGATGAACTTGGTGCTGATGCGGGAGGGCTACGCGCTCATTCGACGCGGTCAATTATTGCTGCTGGTGGATCTAGAGGATAATTTAGCACGCGATTTTTTGAGAGAACTAGCAGAACAAGTCAGTCCAGCCGACCTGAATTTGCGAGCGAACTCCGATTATGTACGCGTAGCATTCCCGCTGGGGGGGCTAACCGCCGAACAGGCGACGGCTGACTTAGACAAGCTCCGTAGTCCGGCAGGTTCCATCCAAGTTCTCGCTGCATCTCGAATGGTGGTTGCCACTGATACCGTGGGTGTCCTGAAGTCCATTCGGAGTGTGTTGATGGGTTCGGACGAGATGGACAATGATGTGTCCGAGTTCGAACTTAAGTACCGATCAGCTGATGAAGTTTTGGAATTGGCGCGACCTCACCTAGGGTTGGAAGCGGGCGCGAACAGTAGCGAAGATATCAAAGTCTCGATGAATATGCTGGGTGATCGCATCTATGCCACTGGGGATCCACTGAAGAAGCGTATTCTCAAAGGTTTGATTGAGAAGAGCGATAAGCCCCTGCCTACCAGCGAAACCGGTGACGGGGTCGTCATCGAAATCCCTGAGTTTAAGACCTATGCCACAGGGGGTGCGGATCCGGAGATCGTCTTGGAAGTTCTCCAGCGTCTGCTGGCCGGGTTGCCGGATACTCGCTTGGCGCTCGAACCAAAGACCAAGGTGATCATCGCCCTAGCTCGCCCCACAGATCATTCACTGATTGAAAAAGCCCTGGCCGAGTTGCGGGGCGAATCAACCACTTTGGATGTCATCCAATTGCGAAAGTTGGACCCCCAAGCAGCCTTGTTAACGATCAACAAGTACTTCGGCAAAACGGCGGACAACAATGTTGGCCCCACCGTCGATGGCGATCCCGTCACCAAGAAACTCTGGGTCAAAGGGACGGCCGACGAAATTGCCCAGGTGAAGCAATTAATTGAACAAGTCGAAGGGGCAGGAAACGCGAACTTCTTGGGTGAACGAGTCAAGATCCTGCCCTACTCAGGTAGAACTGCAGAAGACGCACTCAATCAACTCGAGACCATTTGGCAGATGAGCGGGCATAAAAACCGCATTCGCATGATGTCGACAAGTGCCCTCGGGGGCGGTTCCGGCCGCTCGCTGCCCGAGCGACGTTTGAATGAACCCGGGACGAACGGCATCGACCCAGCCGGTGGGGTTACTCCTCAACAAATTATTCCTCCCGATTTTCAACCAGAATCGCCTGACAACCAAGATGAGCCAGCCGACGCTGCTGCGGAAGATCTGGAAGAAGTTTCCGCAGCCATTCGAAAGTCCCCGTTCCAGCAATTTGTAAGCCATCAAGATCCCACAGCGACACCTGCGGCCGACGCTGCCGACGAGGAACCGACTGCCAAATCGGACGTCGATTCAAAAACCACCACGCCCGATTCCAGTGTACGAATCGGCAGCGACATCATTATTCAAATGACTCCCCAAGGAATGATTGTTGCCTCGGATGATCCCGAGGCGTTGTTTGATTTCGAATCGCTGATGGCAACTCTGGCAGAACAGAATTCACTGGCCGATACTCAGCCAACGGTCTACTGGCTCAAATACATCAAAGCAACAGTCGCCTCGGAATTGCTGAACAACATTCTTAGCGGATCGGGTTCAAGTGGCGGCGCCAGCGATATGGCGGGATCTATGCTCGGTGAAATTGGTGGTGGGATGCTGGGCGGCCTGCTGGGTTTAGGCGGCGGAGGTGGAGGGGGTGGTGACGGCCCGGTGCTTACCACAACGGGCACGGTGACAATTGTTCCCGATGCGCGGCTCAATGCGCTCATTATCCAAGCCAATGCAATCGACTTGCAGCTTGTCGAAGATGTTTTGCAAGTGATCGATCGCGAGGAAAGTCCTGAAGACGTCCGTACAACTCCGAAACCCCAACTGATCCCCGTGATCTATCAAGAAGCCACATCGGTGGCAGATATCGTCAAAGGGGTGTATAGCGAACGAATCGCGGGTCAAGCGGGTGCGCAGCAGCGCCAGCCCTCGCCACAAGACATCATGAACATGTTGCGCCCCGGTGGCGGACGAGGCCAAGGTGGTCAAAAAAATGAAGATAATAAACCTGTGCCAATTTCCATCGCAGTGGACACGCGCAGTAACTCGCTAATCGTTTCGGCACCTCCACAAGACTTTGCCGATATTCGCGAACTGGTTGAACAAATCGATCAAAGCGGCATGGAATCCGAAGAATCTGTCGAAGTACGCGTATTAAAGGCCAACGTTAAAGCAGAAATTGTCTCCAACGCTATTTCTGCTGTCCTCGGTTCTCAAGCAAAAACGGCCGGATCTGCTTCTTCATCGTCCAATTCCAACGCTGCAGGCGGGGGCGGCCAAGTCGGTGGTCAATCCGCGGGTGACATTCAACAGCGGATCGATTTCTTCCGTTCGCAAATGCAAGGCGGTGGTGGTCGCGGTGGCGCAGGAGGAGGAAATCCATTCGGTGGAGGATTTGGTGGACGCGGCGGTGGAGCCAATCCGTTCGGAGGTGGATTCGGTGGTCGCGGTGCGACAGGCGGTAATCAGGGTGGTCGCGGAACCCAAGGTGGCGCCCAGGGTGGTCGTGGTGCTCAGGGTGGTCGCGGTGGTAGGTAGTGGTTGGAACCTCTAAGGTCGGACGGGAGATAGAATCAAATGATCATGGAAGCTGGTGAAATCCTTCGCAAACGCGGCTTGCTAACTGACGATCAGTTAGTGGCTAGCCGCAAGTCCGACTCGCCGAACATCGTTTCGTCGGCAGTTAGCTTGGGCTATGTCAGTGAATTCGAAGCCCTCTCGGCGCTGGCCGACGAGTTGGGTTTGGAGTTTGTGGATCTACGCGAAGCCGATATTGATCTTAAGGCACTGGCAGGTTTCCCCCAAAAGTTGATCTATCGCCATTCGCTGTTCCCCATTCGCAGCGAAGGGGGAGCACTCTTTGTTGCGACGTCCGATCCTCTCGACCTTTACCCACTAGATGAAGCGAGCGCTGCGACGGGGATGACCGTTATTCCCGTTGTCGCAGAACAGACCGAAATCGCTCGACTTGTTAAGCGCCACTTGGGTGTCGGCAGCGAAACAGTCGAAGGATTGTTGGCATCAGCCGACGACGATGACGCCATTCAATTTCTCGATCAAATTGAGTCCGATGGCAGCGAACTTTCCGAGATGGCTCAAGAAGCCTCCGTGGTTCGCCTCGTCAACGAAATTATGTTGGAAGCAATCGAGTCGCGTGCCAGTGACGTGCACATCGAATCGCAATCCGACGGACTTGTCATTCGCTATCGCATCGACGGCATTCTTCACCCACAACCAGTGCCACCCGAGATCAATCGTTTTCAAGCTGCCATTATTAGCCGTTTGAAAATCATGGCCCGATTAAATATCGCGGAAAAACGGCTGCCTCAAGACGGCCGAATCAAATTGCGAGTTCATGGCAGAGACGTGGATATTCGGTTGAGCGTGATCCCGATGATTCACGGCGAAGGCTTGGTCATGCGTGTGCTCGATAAAGGGAGTATGAAGTTTGACTTGCAGGGACTCGGCATGGACCGAGCTTCGTATCTGGAGTTTAGCAAACTCATTCGTTTGCCTCACGGTATTATTCTGGTGACGGGCCCCACCGGTTCCGGCAAAACGACGACGCTCTACAGCAGTTTGCTGGAAATTCGCAGCCCAGAAAACAAGATCATTACCACTGAAGATCCCGTTGAATATCAATTGGATGGAATCAATCAAATTCAGGTCCATCCCAAGATCGGTCTGACCTTTGCCGCATCGCTCCGCAGTATTTTGCGACATGACCCCGATGTGGTTCTGGTAGGGGAAATTCGAGATTTTGAAACGGCCGAAAATGCGATTCAAGCATCGCTCACCGGCCACTTGGTCTTTAGTACGCTGCACACCAACGATGCCGCTGGAGCTTATACACGTATGGTGGATATGGGTGTCGAACCGTTTTTGGTGGCGAGCACCGTGGAAGCCGTCATGGCACAGCGACTATTGCGTCGACTCTGCAAAGAATGCAAAGTCCCCTACGACCCCACCGAAGACGACGTGCCGGAAGATTTCCCCTGGAAGAAATTGGACGGCCAGCCCCTCTACAAAGCGACCGGTTGTCGAACCTGTCGCGGTGTTGGCTATACGGGGCGAATGGGTATCTATGAGCTGCTTGTAACCAGTGAAAAAATTCGCGAGTTGGCCAACGAAAGAGTCAGCAGTTGGGACATCCGCCGTGCGGCATCGGCCGAAGGAATGCGTACGTTGCGTATGGATGCTTGGGATAAAGCAATTATGGGATCGACCAGCATTGACGAAGTCGTTCGCATTACCAAAGCCGACCCCAAGTAGTACTCACCATTTTTTGTCACTCGCACCTTTTTTGTCACTCGCACTTATTGCGCCCAGAAACTTATGCCAGCCTTTGCCTACGTAGCGAGAAATGTCTCCGGTCAGAAAGTGACCGGCGTATTAGAAGCAGCGTCGGAGCGCGAAGCTGCTAGTAATCTTGCGTCTCAAGCCCTCTTTCCAGTCGAAGTCAAAGCGGCTGCGAATAAAGGGATGAGTTTTAAATTTGGTAGTAAGCGAGTCAAAGGCCAGGATATGGCCACCTTTTACGGACAGCTCGCTTCGCTTCTCCGCAGCGGCGTCCCGATGCTTCGCTCCCTCACCGTATTGAGCGAACAATCCTCCAATCCAACGTTGAGCGCAGTTCTTAAAGATCTCAAGGGGCGAGTGGAAGAAGGGGAACCGATCGGCAACGCAATGGCTCGTTTTCCTCGTGTCTTTAGCGACATGGGGGTCAATATGGTCCGAGCCGGCACCGAAGGGGGCTTCCTGGAAGATGCCTTGGATAGAGTCGCCTCCTTTACGGAATTGCAGGAAGACCTCAAAGGCCGCACCATCAGTGCTTTGGCCTATCCGATGTTCTTGGCCACGATGGGAACTGCGGTGGTCGGTATCTTGCTGGTCTTTTTCGTACCAAGCTTCGACAAAATGTTCGAACGATTGCGGAAAAAGGGTGAAATGCCCGCCATGACCGAATACTTGCTGAGCTTTAGCAACTTTCTGCAAGGCTACGGCTGGATGGTCTTGCTGGCAATCGTGATCTTATTCTTTATTTTTCGCGTTCAATTGAAATCAGAGCGGGGCCAAGAGTTCGCTGACAGGGTTAAATTAAAGATCCCTGTGCTGGGCGGTATCCTCATGAGCTTGTCGGTAGCACGCTTTTGTCGCATTCTGGGAACGCTCCTAGGAAACGGGGTCCCTATTTTGCGATCGCTCGAAATCAGTCGCAGCGCGACTGGAAACCGATTGTTAAGCAAGTCGATCGCACAAGCAAGTGAGAATATTTCCGCAGGCGAGAGCCTTGCCAAGCCACTGGGTCAAAGTGGTCACTTTCCGCAAACCGTTGTGGAAATGATTAGTGTGGCAGAAGAAAGCAACTCGTTAGAAAACGTGCTACCCCAAATAGCCGATACGCTGGAAAAACGAACCTTTCGCCAACTCGATTTGTTCGTAAGATTGTTAGAACCACTGATGCTGTTAGTCATGGCGATGGTGGTCATGTTTGTTGTCTTGGCCTTAATGATACCTGTCATTAAGAGCTCCAGCTCCATCTAGCAAGCACTCACAACACGTACTTCAATTTGTCGTAAGTTAAGGAATGAAAACGGAGGTAAATGGTTATGAATCAAAGACGAAACCGAAACCGTAATCGCAGTGCATTTACGCTGCTTGAGCTCATGCTCGTGCTGGCCATCTTGGTCGTGCTGGCTGGTGTTGTTAGTTACAACATCTTCGGCGCGCAAGATGACGCCTATGCCAAAACCACTCTCACTCAATTGCAGAACCTCAAGCAAGCAGTGACGATGTACAAGCTGAAGGTCAATGAGATGCCCGATTCGCTCGAATCGCTCGTCAATGGCCCTAGTGATCCGAACAAGAAAGCAATGTTTGGGTCGGCTATTCTCGAAGAAGTTCCCAAAGACGCATGGGGCAATGACATCACCTACAGCCTCAACGGCAACAAGTTCGAAATCCGTTCGGCAGGTATCGACGGTCAGGTCAACTCGGATGACGATCTCGTCGTCGCCGGCTAATCTCCCTAACACCCTTGGTGGATCCCAATGTCAGCAACTCCAGAACGACGCGCCTTCACGCTGCTGGAACTGTTGTTGGCATTGGGGATTATCGTAGCGATCAGCTCCATCGCTCTTCCAGGAATTTTCGGTGCACTGGCGAATCGACAACTTGTTCGGGGTGGCAATGGAGTGCGAACCGCTTTGGTTCAAGCACGTCTTGAGGCCATGCGAACAGGCCGAACGCACATTCTTCGCGTGGAATTACTGGGTAGCGGCTTCCGAGTCGAACCCTATTTCGATTCCGCCGATGTCACCGAAGCGGCCGACATGATGGGCCAAGGCCGCGCTGTCACAACAGGTGGTATTGTGGTTGCTCGTCCGGGGCAACCACAGCTCAATGGAGATCCGTCACTTGCTGGTCCGCGTGATCCACTTTCGGCTGTTATGGATGATGAACAACTCCCCGACCAAGTCCTCTTTTCCGAAGTTCGAGTCCAAGCGACCGCCAGGGCAATGACCATGCAAAGGACTTCAACCGTACCGATGGGCGAAGGCTGGTCCGATCCAGTCTTTTTCTATGCAGATGGCACCACGAGCAATGCAGTGATAACTTTGCAGCGCGTCGAGGTCGGCCGCCTTATGGTGCGGATGCGGGGATTAACGGGTGAAACGGATGTTTCGGAGGTGATGCCATGAAAATTGTCAAACGCGGCATCTCGCTAATGGAAGTCATTCTCGCCATCGGAATTCTCGGCGCGTCCTTAGCCGCATTATCCAGTGTGGTGATGAACGGTGCTAATGCGTCGCTGGACGCCCGTGATCGCGCTGTTGCTCAGATGCAGTGCGAACAACAAATGGCCCAAGTATTGATTGCCAATATCCATCCACTACCGGTCATTGATCAGCCCATCCCATCGCTCGATCCAAGCACTCAACTATTATTAAATGTGCAATCCACGATGGCACCCTTGAACGGCTTGCTCGTGGTCAAAGTAAGCGTCTCCGCAGGTCCCACCGATCTGTCGCGCACACCGGTAACCGTTTCTTTAATGCGCTGGATGATCGACCCGAACCTGGGGCTCGAACAAGCAGAAGCCGATGAGAAAGCTGCGGAAGAAGAAGCCGCAGCCGCTGCAAGTAGTTCAGCCTCCTCTGGGAGCGCACCAAGTGGCGCCTCCGGAGGTGCTCCATGAGGCATCGAGCTCTTCACCGCATGCTAGCGTTTTCGCTGGTCGAACTGCTTCTTACCCTAGCCCTTTCCGTCATGCTGATGGCGCTGATCGGCACCGCGTTTTCCTTCTATGCAAATCGTCTGGAAGTGCGAGACTCGGATGTCAGACGTGTCCAATTGGCTCAGTCCATCTTGGATATGATTAGCGACGATCTGCGCTCTGCTATCTATCCGCCGCTCTTTGATGACTCATCCTTGAACGAGCTCCTCTCATCCTCCGCGGGAGGTGGTGGTGCTGCACCTGGTGAAGGAGAAGATCTTTCCGCGGCAGGTCTCGATGATACGAGCGAATCGGCTTCAACGGATCCCGATGCGACGGGCACTTCTTCCCAAGCTATGGAATCGACTGACCTTTCCGCCGGTACTACAACTACGGAACGACCAGGCTTGCTTGGCAATCAGACTCAGCTTCAATTTGACGTCAGCCGACTCCCTCGTATCGAAGAGTATCGACAAATGCTGGTCGGTGATACTCCGGCTGAAATCACGGACGTGCCAAGCGATATCAAAACGATCACTTACTACATCCAACCCGTCAATGGCGGCGTTAAAGACCCACTGCAGATTATTGATGCGAATGCGCCTTTGACACTCTCCAATTCGAACGCTCAAGTTGGCGGCGGATTGGTACGGAGATCATTGGATCGCGCTGTCACTCAATGGGCCATGCAAAATGGTGGTCTTATTTCTCTGAATGCCAGCGGAGATCTGTTGGCTACGGAAGTGGCTGGACTCCAATATCGTTATTGGGATGGCATCATGTGGCAGTTGTATTGGGATTCCGATGAGTCCGGTGCCTTGCCCTTGGCAATCGAAATCACACTCACCATGCTCGAACCTCAATCCGATTCCGGAGATGGTGAAATGCTCGGTCCGCCAACACGCGTTTACAAACACATCGTTCGCTTGCCCATGGGACGCCCCGTCGAGACCGATTCCGACTCGGGATTGTCAGCCGCAGGACTATGAACATGAATACCACGACTTCTTCTCGCACCACTACGCAGCAAAAGCCAGCCGCTGCAGTGAAAAACCGACGTGGCTTTTTCCTCATCTTAGTGTTGGTTGTCATCGCTATCGCCACCATGGCAGCCTATTCGTTTACGGATTTGATGATTGCGTACGACGAAGCCGCCTACCTAAATACAGATCGTGGTCAAGCAGAGTTACTTGTGGAATCCGGCGTCGAAGCGGCAAGATTGATTCTGGCCCAAGCACGCGATATTCGCGAAGAATCAGGCGGCGTCTTTAATAACGCTCAACTCTTTCAAGCAGTCAATATTGTTCCCGGTGTCGACGCTTCCACGCGAGGCAATTTTACGATCATTACTTCGGCCCTAGACGAAACAGGGCAAATCGCCGGTACTCGGTATGGTTTGCAAAATGAATCTTCCCGTCTGAATCTCAACGTGCTTCCCACTTTGGAATCCAGTGGCGCAGCCCTCTTTGCACTCACATCAATGCTGGCAGATCCGACTTTGTCCGAAAGCGGTACCGATTCCGACAACTTGGCAAGATCATTGTTGATGGCACTCCCAGCAATGACGGAAGATATAGCCGACGCCATTCTCGATTTTATCGATGAAGATGACGAACCTCGGGAGTATGGTGCAGAAAGCGAACACTACCTGTCACTTCCCTCACCTTACAGTGCGAAGAACGGTCCATTGGATAGCGTGGAAGAGCTACTGCTCGTTCGCGGTATCACTCCGACCATGCTGTTCGGCGCCGACGCCAATCGAAACGGTGTTATTGATGCCGCAGAACAGCAACAGAATATGGTGATGGGTGGCGGTGGCATGTCCCTGGGTTGGTCAGCCTTTTTTACCGTGTACAGCCTCGAAGGTAACAAACGAAACGACGGTACCCCGAGAGTCAATGTTAACGCCGACGATTTAGAGACTCTGTATGCCGACCTCAGCGCTGGCCTGGGCAACGATGACTGGGCTAGCTTTATCGTCGCCTATCGCGTCGCTGGAACGCCATCCAGCACTTCGGCGGCTGCACTGCTTGGTGGAGCCACTTCCGGAGGGAGTGGTGGAGGTGGGTCAGGCGGAAGCTCTGGAAACCCCGGTGGTTCCGGCAGCTCAGATGGTTCAGGTGGTTCCGGCGGCTCAGGCGGTTCCGGTGGTGGTAGCTCGGCTCCAATACTTTGGTCGGTTGACGTGCTGGATCAAATGGATCTCTCCGGCGGCGGAGGTACCAGTCTGACGCAGCTTCTCGACCTCGTCGGAGCAGAAGTGACGGTCGATGGGCAAACGTATCTTTCACCCTTCTTGGATGGTCCGCTTGCCATGGCAACCTATATGCCAGCTTTAATGGGGAATCTTTCCACTCAAGATTACAAAGCAATGCCAGGTCGAATTAATATTAATGAGTGCCCTGCGGAATTGATTCGAGGTATTCCCTTGATCTCGGCCGAGGTCGCCGAGTCGATCATCGAGGCGCGTGGCGAAGCGTCTGATACAGAAAACCGTAAATTCGAAACCTGGCCGCTGGTCGAGGGAATCGTAACGCTAGATGAGATGAAGTTACTCATGCCACTAGTAACCTCGGGTGGCGATGTCTATCGCGCACAAATAGTCGGTTACTTCGAGGGGAAAAATTCTTCGAGTCGAGCCGAGGTGGTAATCGACGCTACGTCGGTGAACCCCAAAGTAATTTATTGGCGCGACCTAAGTCATTTGGGTCGCGGTTTTGACGTATCAGTCCTTGGCGTTCGCGCGGCTGATGCTTTTGAAGATATGACGAGTTCAGCATCCAATTAGTTTCGTATCGAGCTTTGCATCCATGGCCAAAAAACTTGCTATCGAATGGGACGCCAGAGAGTTGCGTGTCGTTGCAGGAATCACTCGCGGTGATTCGGTTACGATTACCGATATCTCTTCAACACCTATCGATTCCACCGAACCAACTGCTCTGGGCGAAACTCTAAAACGCGTCTTGCACGGTTTAGGACTTGAAAAATGTGGCGTGGCTATTGCGCTAGGGCGGGGAAAAGCGGAACTGCGTGAGCTAAAACTGCCGCCGGTTCCCGATACCGAGTTGCCCGACATGGTCCGCTTTCAAGCGGTACGCACCTTTGCAGGCGCAGGAGAAAAAGCGGCGATCGATTACCTTCCCACTCGCAGCGATGCGGATGGTATTCGAGTGATTGCCGCGGCAGTCGGTCCCGAAGAGTTGAAAAACTGCGCCTTGATCGCGGTACCCGCTGCGCTAACGGTTGAACGCATCGTCCTCCGCCCCCTCGCCGCCGCTGCTCTCTTCCGTCGTCATGGAAAAGATATGGCGGGCGAAATCGTGTTGATCGATTTATTGGCCGATGAAGCCGATATCGTCATCCTGCAAGACGGCGTTCCCTCCTTTGTTCGCTCGATTCGTTTACCTGAAGAACCAGCAATTCGAATTCGCACACTCTCGGGCGAAGTGCGACGCAGTTTGATGGCCTGCCAAGAGGGCGAAAGCGACGATAGCCGGACGCGTAAGATCGTTCTTTGGGGCCGAGCTGAAGTCCACGCTGATGAAGTGACAGGACTAGCCGACTCACTAAAGACCTCCGTTGTCACACTCGATCCCTTTTCAGTCGTCGATGTGGATAGTCGCCTCAAAAGCCAACTTCCCGATCATGTCGGACGACTGGCTCCGTTGATTGGTTTGCTGGATGCCGACGCGCGAGGCGGTCTCGACCTGATCGACTTCATCAATCCGCGACGCCCGCCCATCCCCAAGAGCAACCGCGATCGCAATATCATCATCGGCGTGGCTACGGCCGCTCTGATTGCGCTTTGCGGTTTCTTTGGATGGAGCAAATTTAGTCAACTCAATAGTGAAATTGCCTCACTAGAAGCAACCTACGACAGCTTAAAAGACGCTGAAAAAATAGCCAACGAGGCAATCGCAAAAACAACCCGCGTCCAATCGTTCCTCGATGGTGACATCTTTTGGTTAGATGAATTACGTCATGCGGCCGTAAGTATGCCCGCTTCGGATAAAGCCATCGTGGATACTCTGACAGCCAAATTGGAAACTGCCGGAGGAGGCAGCCTGACTATCGAGGGCGGGGTCACCAACTCCGACATCGTGAGCCAGTTTGAAGCGAAGATCCGCGACGATGACCACCGTGTTGTGGGAGCAGGAACAAGCTTAGTTGCTAACAAATCGCCTTATGATTGGGCTTACACAGAAAAGATCTTCGTCCCAGCCTCGTATGTCCGTCGCTCCCACGAGGCGGTCGCCTCCAACACATCTCCTGAAGTTTCCACAACAACATCAACGGATGCCGCCAGCTCGGAAGGCAGCACTGTCGCCGAGCCAAATGCTGAAGATAGCGATAAGAATCCGGAAATTTTGGAAACCTCTACATCCGCTCCGGATAATAAAGCAACCGATTCCACTGATGAAGTAGCGACTCCTTCTCCAGGAAGCCCAACAGAATCCACTGACTCAGGTTCAACTTCTGAAAGCGAAAACACTAAGGAAGAAACTGAGCCTGCTTCTCCAACTCCGCCAACAGCACCCACACCAGAAGCGTCCCCTTCTCCGCTTGAAATCACCGTTAGCACACAAGCAATTACCCCGTCTAACTCAGCCCAAGACGGAGCAGATACAGAATGAATCAACGCGAAAAACTCCTTGCTTCCACTGTCGGACTTGTTGTAGTGATACTTGTTGGCCAACTGGCTTTTAACAAGTACCGCGGTGCAATTAGTGCCAAGAATACTCGCATCAACACTTTGACGACCCAAATCAGCGATCGCCAAATTCGTCAACTCGAGGGTGCTGCCTCGGAGGCCGAGATGGGTAAATTCATCATGCGGTCTCTGCCCAGCAACCTCGAAACGGCTCAAGCGGACTACAACCAGTTCCTTACCGAATTAGTAACCGACGTAGGCTTAACCGGCCTTGCCTCCGCAAAGTTCACTAGCAAGATTCCCATGCAGGGGCTCTACACTCAGATGAACTTCAGCGTATCAGGTAATGGAGATCTAAAGCAACTTGTGGAACTGCTTTACAACTTTCATAAGTCAAGCTATCTACATAGAATTCAAAACCTTGTCGTTCGCAAGAATCGCAATAGCTTGACCATCGTTATGGATGTTCAGGCGTTAGTTTTGAATGCTGCGCTCCCTGATGCAAAACCACCAACCGACGTGCCAACGCGCGTCGCGTCGGATATCAACACTTACCTCTTACCCATCCTCAATCGCAATCCCGTCTCGCATCCAAATAAACCACCCGTTTACGCAGCCGAGCGCAGCCCAGAAGCAATTGCTGGTAAAGACTTTAGCTACGTAGCCCGCTTTAATGATCCCGATGATGGCCAACAGGTAAAGTACGAACTGGTTGGAGAAGCACCGAAAGGCTTGCGACTGGACCCCGACACTGGTTCCATTCGATTTGCACCCGCAGAAGTTGGCAAATATGAACTTCGCGTTCGAGCCACCGATAACGGTTGGCCTCAAAAATCTGTCGAACAGACGCTGGTCATCAATGCGGTTGAGCCTCCCAAGGAAGCGCCTCCCGAACCCGAGAAACCAAAATTCGACGAGGCCAAGCAGACGTTCTTGACGGGGTTAACCCAAAGCAAAGGCCAATGGACTGCGATGCTATTGGTTCGTACGCGAGGGGAAACTCTCAAGCTTAAGCAAGGTGATGAATTTCAGATCGGTCAGCTATCGGGAACCGTTGTCGAAGTAACGAATAGCTTCGCAGTTCTGGAAAGCAACGGTGAAAGCTTCACCCTGTCGTTTGACACGAGTCTAGCCGATGCGGCTGTGGACAAAGCCCCATAGGGCCCACCTTTCGCTCCGCGAAAGTAGCGTTGGATAGTCGCCTTTCGCTCCGCGAAAGTAGCGTTAGATAGTCGCCTTTCGCTCCGCGAAAGTAGCGTTAGATAGTCGCCTTTCGCTCCGCGAAAGTAGCGAAA
>JBGTBJ010000142.1:0-44952 GCA_041749395.1 Pirellulaceae bacterium | reverse complement strand
ATCGGCACGGTGGTCGCGACTATCGCCTCACCGATGTCCATGGAAATATAGTCAAAGATCTCTTTAGCTAAATCCGCTCCGCATAGTCGCCTTTCGCTCCGCGAAAGTAGCGTTGGGATTCGCCGCTCCTTTTAAAACTTTCGCGGAGCGAAAGGCGACTATGATTGCCTTCGACCATGATACTGGGTGCCGAACTCGCAAGACGAACTTGTACGAATTCGATTCAATGCGTGAAAGCAATTTGCAAAGAGGCTAGCATTCTAGATCCACCTTTAGCATCACAGACCAACGTTGTAGCCGAAAATTAACATGATCAAGACTTTTGACGAAGCGTATCAGTTTATTTTGCGCGAAAAGGTCTGCACGGTATTCGGCAGCAAATCGTCTCCCTACCCATCGCTTTGGGATAACACTGCGCTTAGTGATACAAAGCCTAAAGCTGGTGGATGGAGTCCCAGGGTCATGGCTGTATGGGATTGGAAGACGCGCATCCCCCAAACGTATCCGGAAGCTATCTATTACGGTAAGGTTCCGGGAGGTGATGCCGTACTAATGGAGATGCAATATTTCCGCCAAGAACATTATCCATCAGCTTTTCAGCCGGTGAATGAACTCGATCCGCTGGCCCAGGAGGTCTTTGAATTGATCCGACTTGAGCCCGGATACACTGGAGCTCTTCGCAAACTGGCAATGTCGCGATTCGATTGCACCAAAAGCCAATTTGATACGGCGTTGAAAAAGCTGCAAATCAGCCTGAATATCGTTCGTTCTCACGACGAAAAGTTGACCAATGACTTTTGGCTACCCTTCGCCGAAGTTTACGTCGAAATAGCACAAGATGTGTTAATCGCTTCTAGCAAACCGAGACCCAGCAATAAATGAATTGCGGTTGATGGCACGTTATGTTGGTGGCGAGCGCGAAAACCGCTCACGCTGAGTAATGCGATTTCTTGCCTGACGACGCTGGCCGGGAATTGATATGGCATTCATCGGCCAGCGTAATTTATTTCGGATTAATTCCTGTACGGAACAAGCTATTGCGCACCTTGGAGTGCGCACTTGTAGAATGGTTACTAAGCGTTCGCGTTATTCAATGGGCTTCAAAGTGAAGGTGGCATAGTGCAGACCCGTTGGGTCGTCATAGGCAAATGCACCACTGGGGGCGAAGTACTTTGTGAAGGCAGAAAATGCTGGCAATTCATTCTTCTCTAATGCGTCCACCAGCATTTTTGCAACTCGATTATTCTCGCCGGCTTGCTTGAGAAATTGACGACTGCTGGGTTCTTTTGCCAAATCATAAATTTGCCGAAACACTTCTTCGCTTCGCATGAATGTAAACAAGAAGGGTTTTTCGCTATCGAGTTTGCCGCTCACTTCGCTTGCAATCAAGTCATATTCAGGCGACTCCGTCAATTTCTGAGCACTTCCGCCTTCGGTCAAAATAAAATGCTCGATGGCTTTGCGACTATCTGAACCAACGATGTAGTTACCGATAAGTGCAAGGGTCGGTTCGGGACGACGGAACGACTCGGGGAGATTTCCACGTTGTGGAGCCTCAATGACATAGATCTTCTTTCCAGCAAAGGTTTCTTCCTGCCACTGGACATTGAACTTCTCAAGAAGTTTTTCCATCGTCTTCTCAACAGCAACGATGTCCTTCGTTTCAACGGCCCAAGCTTGAGTACCGCTGTTCAATCGCATCGGTGGCTCATTCCATCGGATAACCGCAATGCGACCGGTCAACTGCTCAAGAATTTCTTTGCGAAATTCAACCCCCGTGCGTTCCTTCAGTGGTGTTTCGACAAATCGTTCCATTGCTTTGTCATCTTGAATACGGGCGACAATGCGCGAGATGCCTTCATAGGTTTTTTCAAGATCCCAGTGCAAAGTAGTGTAACTGACAATATCTGCAGGAACCCAAGGCTCCGGTTGAATCGAACCATCACCTGGGCGAACCACGGCCCACATGCCATCGCGTGGCGATTCGAGCAACATGTGAATGTGAATGATTCCTTCGAACTCGTCTTCACCACCGCTAAAACTACTTCCACCAATCCCCTTAATTTTGTCAAACTGCAAGCTATCAAGAATGGGCCAAACCAAACCGGCGGCGCCGCCGTTTGCCTTGACAATCAATTCAATTAAGTGAAAAGGATCAACAAAGAACGTGAGTTGTGGACGAGTCTCTTCTGCTCCAACGCAGTGGCTCATCACATTGCCAAAGTCTGTATTTTGAGCAAGCGTCTCTTTACTGCCTCCTTCTTTCCAGCGAGTTAGTACATCATCAACGAGATTTGGCCCAACCGACATGATGAAAGTGCCATCTTTTTCTGCATAAGAAAATGGCATGTTGCCCCCGCCTCCGCTGCCGGTATAGACAATCACGTCGGTCCCAGCGACGGTACGGACGGTCCTTTTCACTCCGCCCTGAGGGATTTGTGTTTCAATGCGTTCAATGACTCGGCGCATTAGGTATGCGTTTTCCCCAGCTTCAACGAAACCAACAACACCTACTGGGGAACGATTGCGGCGAGCTTCCAGGCGTCGGCGCACTGCGTCAGGACTATCGTCTTTCGGTCCGTCCTGTTTTTCATCGCTTGCGGAAGTGTCCAAGGGAACCACCGCAAAGGCAACTTCACCTTGGGGAATGCTGAGCAATTCATCAAGGGATACTCCCACGCGGTCGCTGACCTCCGTAAAGAGTTGCGTTGCGGCCAAATAGATGTCGCCCACCAGCGGCTTTAGCTGCTCGTCCTGCATCATCCGTCCGAATCCCGACTTTTCAGTCGCCTCGCGCATTTCATTGACATCGCCAATGCGCACGTAGGCCAAAGTGCTTTCAGGTAGCAGACGTGGCGCGGTCGGACGATCCGCAGCGGTAGTCGGATGTGCGCCATAAAGCACGGCGCACACCAAAGTGGATAAGACAACAAGTTTTCGAAACATCTTCGATTCCTGACGGTTGAAACGATTAACAAGACGATTGTGTGTAGAAGAGCTTCGCCTTTGTCAGGCAGAATTTGGTTACGGTCGCTACAATAGGTCTGCGTAAGATTTCCATCCAGCAGTCCCTCTCGTCATTTCGATAAGTCGAAAGTGGTAATGGCTACGCCCGTTAGTAGTTATTACCTTCGTTTTGGTCGAAAGGTTACAGGCCTCTTTTAGGTATTTAGGGTAAATTGTATGGCTTCCTCAGAAAACGTGCGGATTTTCGTCCGTCGAGCCCTACCGTTCGCTGCAGTAGTTTTCCTGACTACGCAGAGTTATGCCCAAACCCGACCAAGCACTGGTGGTACAGGCGGTCCCACTACTGGCGGTGCTGGCACTAATATGGGCTCGGCCGGTGCGGGCACTTCCACCGGCACGGGTACGGGAGTTTCTGGCCTTCAAACCGCTGACCAATTGTTTTCCGATGGAATTCAACGGTCTGGCACTGCTGAAGTGCGCGGCTTGGATTCCACTACCGATCCTGGGGCAGCGGGGAGCAGTTCCTCCAACCGCGGTGGTGGTGTCGGAGGGCTTGGTGGACTTGGAGGCATGGGCGGCCTGGGTGGTCTCGGGGGGCTTAGTCAGCTTTTTGGCGGCATGGGGCAATCCCAACAACAACAGCGTTCTGTGCGAACCCGTTTGAGCTCCGGCATACAAGTGACTCCTCTCGCCGCTAGTTCCGTAGGTAATTCCGTGAATAGCCGTCTGGCGTCGATGCCCACCACATCTCGGTTTACAGGAATTAACGTGCAGATGGATGGGCGAACTGCAATATTAACCGGGCTCGTCTCTTCGGAGTCGGATAAACGCATGGCCCGTTTGTTGGTTCGGCTCGAACCCGGTGTCAGCAAAATTGAGGATCGAATCGAAGTAAAAGACTAATGACTCGTTGCAAACGTTCGGATTCTCTGTTCCGCAAATCTTTATCGGAATGGAGTTCAGCCCTTAGCTCGTCGTTTTTAGTTTACTTCCGCGGCCTTGCGGTCCTCATTTCACGCACCCGGTCGTGTACCCAGAATTTTGAGTCGACGAGGCTCTTTACTTTCGTTTTCAGTTTGAGTGTATCTTGCCCAATTGTTGCTGGCGAAGATCCTCCAACGACGGGTTCAGGATCGAACTCAATTTCGCAGACGATCGGTGGTACGGAATTCCAAGTTCACAGCGGCATGAGATTAAGTCTCGTGGCAGCCGCTCCACTTGTTGAGCGTCCCATTGTTGCTACCTGGGACCCTCAGGGACGTTTGGTTGTTTTGGAAGCCGCTGATGTCAAGGACACCGTTCAGCAACAACTGGAAACTCGTCCCCATCGCATGATCCGACTGATAGACGAAAATGGTGATGGCTCCTTCGACAAACGAATTGTGGCCGCGGAATCTTTAAGCTTTCCTGAGGGTGTATTGTGTGTTGGTTCCAGTGTCTTTGTCTCCGCGCCTCCACAGATTTGGAAATTGGATGATGAAGATGGTGATGGTGTTTGCGAGCAGCGAAGTGTATGGTTCGACGGGGGAAGTCTCACTCACTGTGCCAATGACCTGCACGGTCCTTATTTAGGTCCTGATGGCTGGATCTATTGGTGCAAGGGGGCATTCGCAGAGCAACAGCATGAGCGTATTGTTTCGCAAAAAGATATCTCCTCTGCATCCCACATATTTCGTCGTCGTCCAGAGGGTGGACCCATCGAAGCGGTGATGACTGGTGGAATGGATAACCCCGTCGAAATTGCGTTCACTTTGGAAGGGGAGCGTTTCTTCACCAGCACGTTCCTGCAACATCCTGCGAACGGTCGTCGTGATGGAATTGCGCACGCCATTTATGGCGGTGTCTATGGCAAGGATCATCACGTGATCCATGGCCACCCGCGCACGGGCGAGCTGATGCCAATCATGACGCATCTTGGCCCCGCAGCGCCAAGTGGATTGCTGCGAGTTCGAGACGAAACACTTTTTCAGACGCTTCGCAGTCCAGTCGCGCCTACAGAAAAATCTCACCAGCGACTTGTAACAGCACAATTCAATCTGCAAAAAGTTGCCACCCATGAACTTGTTCCTGATGGTGCTAGTTATCGCACGGTGGATACGGATCTGATTGTTTCCAATCGAATCGATTTTCATCCCACCGATGTTTTGGAAGATGCCGACGGAAGCCTGTTGATTATTGATACTGGGGGTTGGTATGACCTCTGCTGCCCGAGTTCTGGAATTGATCAGGCACCAGCGATGGGAGGCATCTATCGATTGTCGTCTGCGGCCACGGAATCACGATTGCATGCTCGTGGGGAGGAACTTGTCTGGAACGACGTGGAATTGGAGACTTGTCTAACACGCATTCAAGACGCGCGTTGGTGGGTCAGAGACAAGGCTCTCAAACAAATTTCGCTTCTGCCAATTGCCGAACTGAATGCCATCCACTCATTCATTCGCAGTCCGATTACCCCCGCAGCGTGGAAATTAGAGGCCTTCTGGGCGTTGTCGCAAATTCAGTCGCCCGAAGTCGCGGATCTAATTAGCGATTGCTTGGAGGATGACTTGCCCGCATTGCGTCATGCGGCCGCAATGGCAATCGCCGTGAGACGCGATGACTCGGCCAAGGAGTTGAGAGAATTATTTCAACGCGAGCGCGAGCCCGCTGTGCTGCGAGCGACCGCTGAAGCGTTGGGCCGTGTTGGTGCAACGCAAGACGTGTCGCTCATTATGGAGCGTTTAGGCTCACTCGGCCCGCAAGATTCTTCGCGTGCATTGCAACACTCACTGCTGTACGCACTCATCGAACTCCCTTCCGAGTCCGTCTTAGTAGACTACCTACGAGACGAAAGGCCAATGTGTCAGAGGTATGCTGCCATGGTGCTCGATACTATGAATTCGACGCTACTGAACCCAATTGCCTTAACTCAATTGCTAGATCGCGATGAATTGTCCTCGGCGGTAGCAACTAACATTTTGGCTTCGCATGAAGAGTGGGATGACGCAACTCAATCGATGGTCGGTCAAACCTGGATGAAAGCCGACGAACAACGGCCGTTGCCGATTTGGTTTGTTTCTCTGGTGTCCCAACTGGCCAGTCGGGATACCACACGAGGTTGGGTCGGCGAACAGCTTTTGAAATCGAAGTCGCTCAGCCCAATGCACGCCCAGGCTTTGGTATCGATCGTTTGCGCGACGCCAGCGAGTGAATTACCATCGGGTTGGAGCGAAGGTTTGGTCGCTCTGTTGGATTGCGTCAGCTTGGATTCTCAATTGAAGCTAGCAAGCTGGCTAAGTGACTTGAAATGGACACCCGCAGATGCTCCGTCACTAGTGAAAGAACTGCTGGAACTGGCGGAAAATCAAGGCGATCAGACGTTTGAGTTCTTAACGTTCCTGGCATCATTACCGAATAACAGTATCGAATTGAACGACGCGATGAGCAAACGCGTTTGCGATGCAATAGTTCATGGAGACAATGTCGACAATGAGATGACGCTTCATTCTGCGGCGCTCGCTGCGGAGGTCCTGCGTCGTACGAAGATAAGTTCGTCGAATGCTACTTGGTTGCTAGAGCACCTTGACGAGGTTCCGGGAGTCCATCTGGAGGTGGTCGTAAAGTCCATTGAGCGTATGGAATCTGAGCAATTGGCAAGTCGACTGCTGAAACGATTAGTCGCTCTTCCAACGATCAAATCACTCGATATCGTTGCGATGAGAAAACGATTTCAAGAGCACTCTCCACAATTGGATTCAATGTTCGAGCCGCTGATTGAAATGCTCAATGTGGGGACGGCTAATCAGCATGGAAAAGTGCTTGAAATGCTAACCGCCTTGCCCAAGGGAGATCCCTTGCGTGGCATGCAAGTATTTCGCAGCACTCGTGCGGCCTGCAGCGGCTGTCACCGAGTTGGTTATGTCGGAGGAGAAATTGGACCCGATCTTACCCGCATCGCGGCTACTCGTAGCCAACCAGACTTGTTGGAAGCCATATTGTTCCCTAGTGCTCGACAAGAGCAGAGCTATCGCACGGTAACGGTTCTAACGAAGGAAGGGCGTGTACTGTCTGGGCTAATCACGTATGAGGACCAATTCTTTATAGAAGTCACCTCTGGTCTCAACCAAAAAAGTAGGATTGCACGTGAGGAGATCGACCAAGTCCAACCAAGCGATGTATCGATCATGCCGAACGGGCTTGCTGATGCATTGCCCATTCAAGACTTGGCAGACTTGGTTTCTTTCTTGATGACGAAACGCTAATCGCAATTATGTGGAATCCCTTTCTTCGCACTGAAGGTCGCGAGCTAGCGAAACCTGAATCAGTGTGGAAGCAGGGAATCCATGTTGGCGAATTAGATGGCGTACGGGGTTTGGCAATTTTCTTTGTTACGCTTTACCGTTATGGTAGAGAGATTCCCACCGAAACGTGGCTGGGGAATATTCTCCATACGACTATTTCGTTTGGCGACCGTGGGGTTGATCTTTTTTTTGTTCTTTCGGGTTTCTTGATCACCGGTGTGCTTCTCGATACACGGTTGGATCCCCATTTTTTTCGCAACTTTATTGCTCGACGAACACTGCGAATATTCCCACTCTACTTTGCCTCGCTATTTGCCTTTCTGTATGTAATACCGTTCGTCTGGGCAGAGCATCCATTCGGGGACGCAATCGCCAATCAGTGCTATCTATGGACCTATTTGGCAAACGTGCGAATTGCGATGTTGGATTTATGGTGTTTTGGTTCTCTTGATCACTTCTGGTCTTTAGCAGTAGAGGAACACTTCTATCTGCTCTGGCCCGTCGCTGTTTTGTTTTTAGGGCTACGGCGAACACTCACTGTTTCTATTATTTGCACGATTGTCTTCGCATGCTCTCGAATCGCCTTCGCGGCGATGGTTGACAACGGCATCGCTCCGAGTGTGTTGAGCTTCTTTCGATTTGATGGCTTGTTGCTCGGTGCCGCGATTGCCACAATGGTGAGGTACCCTGAGGGCGTGCAGCGATTCCGACCGATTGCTATGTTTTGTGGGTTCTTGCTGTTGATTGCTGGAATCTTGCTTGGCATTTACACCGATCGTTTTCTGACGATTTCGCATTCGGTTTGGGCCGCAATGTGGAGCTGCTTTTTAATTGTTGTACTTTCCAGCTCGCCTAAAAAATTTCTGGCACGCAACTTACGAAGCCGATCCCTGCGCAGTTTGGGCCGCTTCAGCTATGCAATGTATGTATTTCAGAACCCACTCATTCCAATAGCAGCGCCATTTCTGTCCGCAGTGGCGATTCAACAATGGATTGGCGGAGGAGATGTAGGAGTGGTCGCCCATTTGCTCTATATCGCAGCGATGACGATATCAGTATTCTCACTGGCGGTACTCAGTTGGCATTTACTCGAAAAGCACTGCCTACGCTTGAAGAGATTTTTTGAAACGCCGCAGGCGGCCTAAATTTCAGCAGCCACTCAACATCAGCAGTCCTCAAAACCGCGTACGTTTTTGAGGAGTTCATCGCCAGGTTTGAATGTCGCGTTAAAGTTCACGAGCCGTTGCAATACTCAGTAGCGCATCGGCAATAAAAAATTCCGCTTTTGCTAAAATCAATGCGCCTTCTGCGTCTGCTAGTGCTTGTTCATAAATATTGAGCACGGGCAAAGTGAATTCGCCTTCTCTTAGACCGATAGTCCCTGCCGCAAGCGTTTTCTTGGCGAGCTCAACATTGATTTCTGCCTGTTCGATTTGACTTAGAGCAGCAGCACGCGCGACCAATATTTGCTGGACTTCAGTGGCAATTTTGTCGCCGGTGAGTTGAGTCTTAGCATCAATTTGTCGAAGCTTGGCTCGCAAGGCGTCGATTTTCCCCCGAGCAAACCGTCGCTGCAAAGGAACCTCGCCATACACACCCGCTTCAATTTTCGCAGGTTGCTTGTCACCTTTGGAGCTTGCCTTAGCTCCGACATCTTGAGAGGTTTCAACCGCTAGATTTAGTGTCGGTAATAACTGGTTGATGGCCAGTTCCAATTCGACACGAATCCGTGCTGCGTCAAACTGCAGCACTTGCAATTCAGGTCGTGCCCCTAGCGCGTTGGCGATTTGCTGTTCTTCGTTTACGGCAACGGGCTCGATTGCAGGGAATTCAGTTGGCACCATTGACGGAGGCAGGACGATCGGCTGAGCCAGACCATTGCGGTAGTAAAGCGAAAGTTTTACTGCCGATTCACCCAACTTTCGCTGAGCGTCAATCAGCTTAATTTCACGACCTGCAATCAATCGATCATTGTCGATACGAGTGAATTCAGCCGCGTCTCCTGCTTTGATTCTCGAATCCAACTGTTCCGCGCGAATGCGTGCCAATTGTATCAATCGTTGTTGAACATCGACCCCCTGGCCCGCGGCAACCCATCCCCAATAGGAAATCGCAGCCGCTGCTTGAGCATTAAGAATCTCTAAATAGAGTTCGGGGTCGGTTTGGCCACGCCGTAAGCTGGCATTGCGAAGTTCGGTTCGTCTTTTATCAATAGCGCGCCCTTGTAATAAAGGCACATCCATTCCCAGCTTGAATTCGCCTCCCTCATCGGTTTCACGCTCGCCGTACCAAGGCTCAAATTCACCATCGCCGATCCGATAGCCGGTTGCCAAATATCCGCCATTCCATAATGGTTTCTTCAGCCCCACACCGTGGCGATAATTTTCGTAGAATCCCAGCGGCTGATTGATCGTGTGGCCATCCAAAACATTGTCAAAAGCGCCCCATGCACTGACAATTGCCCCACCTGCTTCTTCCTGCCGCGCGATCGCCTCGAGAATGGAAGGAAAAGCAACTCGCACGGAAGTAACAACGTCTTCCAGCGAGATCGTTTCGCCAATCGCATCGACTGGCTGAGTCTCTTCAATCTGGCCGAGTACAGTGGGTAACGGCTCCATCTCCGGGGCTACCGAGGGCTTCAATAGCGACTCAGTTTCTGGCTCTTGAAAAGCGATGACATGAATGTCTTGGGATATGCCGTTATTGATTGTTGTCGGTGGACTCGGCACCACGGCCGCCGAACGATCGTATGGATGGTCGGGCACGCTGCGACATCCCGTGTTGTTCGTCGTCACGGCAACAACGAAACCAAGCCCAACGAGCAGTTGGTGGCGCCGACTCCTACTTGGGTAGCTTTGGTCTCTTTGCGGCATCCTTGCCATCCTGTTTCTTCGGGTCTTCTTTTAAGACGGGAGGAAATCCGTTCAACTGTCGCCAAATTTCATAGGCTAGCGGAACTTCACGCAACATAATCCAGCCGTTGGAGCGCACGCCTTGACGAAGGTAATTATCATCTGGCCATGCCTCCCCAGGAGCGGGGCGAATCATCACTCGAAACTTGCCCGTTCCATCATCTGATGGGTCAACCAGTGCGACTTCGCCTCCGAAAGTGCCAACCGCTACCGCTGGCCAGCCGGAAAACTGTAGTGCGGGCCAACCTTCGAACTGCAACCTAACGTGATCACCTGGCTGAACAAGCGGCATGTCATTGCCTCGAATCAACAACTCCACTGCATGTTCATCGGTTTTAGGTACGAAGGTTAGTAGGTAATCTCCTTCTTTAACGGTTTGTCCGCCTGCGAAGACTGGGAGGCGCTGAATATAGCCGTCCAAAGGTGCACGAATTTCCAAACGCTCCAACTCACTTTGCTTAATCCGCAAATCCCGCATTTCTTTCGCAACCGTCGCTGTTTCGCCTAAAGCGGCCTGTTGATCGGCTTTCGCGGAATCGACCTTGGCTTGTGCTTCATTCCGCTTTTGCTCCAGTTCGGCTTCTTTTTCCTTCAATTCCGATTCTGCTTGCTCAATTTCCCGCAACACCGATTCATATTCGGCTTTGGCAAAATCGCGATCCACCCGACGATACTCAAGCTCTTTGTCGGCGGTAATTTGTTGACGGTTCAAGCTGGTTTGACGCACAAAATTTGCTTCTGCTTGTTTCAGCTTGGCATCGTATCCGGCCAGCAGTTCCTGTTTGGCCTCAAGCTTCGATTGAGCCGCCAGAATACTCTGATTGGCCGCCTCGACTGCCGCTTCTCTCGCGGCCGCGTAAGCCATGACGTTTTGCCCGTAAGCCTCTGCCTTAATTCGCAAGGTCTCAAGCTTTGCTTCGTAATTAGCAACTTGACCTTCCAATTGCCCGGAGAGATCAGCTGCCGCTGGTTTGATCTCTAGAAGTAACTCCCCTGCATTCACAAACGCACCTTCAACCAGTGAATTGGGGACCCTAAACACGTTCCCTTTCACGGGGGAGAGAATCTCCTGTTGGCGTTCGCCCGGCCTATAGGCGACTACACGTCCAGCGCCGGCGGCCGACTGCTGCCATGGCAACCAGCACAGAGCAATGATGGAAATGATCATCAACACGAGCAAAACTGTTGCCAATCGCCGTACTCTGCCCGTTGACTCCACCAATCGAGAAGCGGTAAGGAGGGGGCGAGCCGGAGCCAAAGACATCAGTCTTGTCGGCGCAGGGGGATGCTTTGCCGAGGATCGATCTCCGACAGGTGGATTGATGGAATTCATCTTCTCTGTTTTCACGGCATTCGGGTCCGATGTTACGCGGTGTGGACTCATTGGGACACCGTATCCGAATGTGTAGGCCCCAATTCCCAGACCGCACTTGCAAAAGGACTGATCGTGCTGCGACCACTGGCGATAATCATCGTCCAGGGTTGAGGTGTCTCGGTCAATCGACACATTATCTCGTACCCTAAGCTGTCGGACAAACCATCCAGTGTTCCGTCAATCATTAATATTCGTGGCCGACCTACGATGGCCCGCGCGATCATCAGTCGAAGCGACTGCGACCGACTTAACGGCCGACCGTCACTGCATAAAATCGTGTCGACCCCTTCCGGCAAACTGCGAACCTCGTCTAGCAATCCGACATGTTGCAATGCATCACGTACATCATTCGATCGTATTTGAGTCCGGTAAAGGTGAACATTCTCCGCGATAGTTCCATGGAAAATCTCAATGTCGCGACAAAATCCAATTTGTTGACGCAAGGTCTCATGATCCAACTGAGAAACATCATGTCCATCGATCTCTAAGGTCCCACTCGAATGATCGCGACGTGTCGACAATACATCGATCAATGTTGACTTTCCAGTGGCCGGCGCACCTGTAATCAATGTCACTCCACCAACAACAACTTCGCCCGATCTTTCTCGAACGATTTCCTTGCCCTGTATGCTAACACTCACATTCCGCAATTCCATCCTCGCAGGTCCCGCAGCATCAATCTGCACGTGTCCTCCTGCAGATTCCATGGGAATGTCAAGTAACAACCCAACCTTATCCACAGAGGCAAGAAGGTCGTAGTAACTCTCCATATGCTTGCCGAGCTTGGCGAATGCACCAACGATCACGGTTACAATTAGCTCGGCCGCCACGAGTTGACCAAGAGTTAGTTCCTGGCTGATTACCAGCCAACCTCCCAGGCCGAGCAATACGGTTGAAGCCAATGCTTGCATCAACAACGCAAATACAATTTGTCGCATGAGTACTGCAAAGTGCTTGCGACGGTAGTCTAAATAATCGACTGCTAATTTATCCGTTCGATCGACTGCTAAACGTTGCCCACCATGCATCGAAAATGCCAGCGGATTTCGCACCAACTCTTCCAGCCAAGCAACCAAGTAGTATTTTGACTTCGATTCATATCCGGCTGTCTTTACCGCCCCCCGGCCTAAGACAAAAACGGTAAACGCCATCAGCGACAATAACACAATGTCGAAACCCAGCAAGAACGGATGGTAAAAGGCTAGCACCGCCATCCCAATAATGCCCGATATGATCAACGACACACCATCCAACAGTAGAGACGCTACCGTCTTCTGAATATTGGCGATGTCCAAGAAACGATTGACCAGCTCAGGACCATACTCTCCATCCAATGACTCCATGCGGACCCTGGGTAATCGCTGGCCCAAATCCTCAGCCACGCGAACAAACACCCGTCGCTGCATAATCTCAGCGACGATCGTTCGCAAAATTCGCAAACAGGCTGCAAAAAACAAAAATACCAATAACAGAACAGAAAGCATGACAATGGGCTGCTTGTACCGCCCAAAGGCCACTGTGTTGACCAACGCTTCCACGGCCAGCGGAGCTGCTAACGCGAGCATCGCTTCCACTAAGGAAAAAACCACCAACGCCCAAACATCTCCGCGATCCGCACGCATGATGCGAATTAACCGTCGCAATGGCGTTGGAGATTTGCCGTCTGGAAGTGAGGCGGCTTCAATCGGCTGCGCTAACAACCAACGACCGCGACGAGGTGACGTCTTCAAACCGGCGATGCGTAAAAACTTTCTACGACTAACCCACCGCGATACTGCATCCTCATCGTTCACTTGGATCAGCAACTTGCCTCGCTGTGCCTGCAAAATTGTGATCCACTTGCCAGCGTCTCCCAAATCGGCTCGAGGTGGCATCGTGACCGGTATCGCCTGCCGCGAAAAAACCAACACATCCTCCATGCTGCAATCGAGGATCCCGATGCGCAAACCTACGCGACTACCACTGGTGATCAACCATCCCAGCATCTCTTCGTCGCTGGTCATATTGGTTCCCACCAGCCAACGACTTACCTCCTGCCGGTCGATGCGCTGTCCATAATGACCCGCAAATAACTCCAGCAACTGAATGGACTGTGTGACCCGTTCCAATTCAATTCCCTCGATCGTGTTATCGTTTTCCCGCAAATTCGATCCCCATAATTTGTTGCTCCTCACCTAGGGTGGGTTGTGTGGTCCGATTGGGGTGCGCCGCTAAGTTCTTCCCAACGACTATTCACTACCTATTTATACGACACAATCGTCATTTCGGCAAAAGCTTAATTGTCTTGCAAATCGTTCGGAAATACCTAACGATGGGCGTATTGGAGGCTGTTACCGCATATTGCGAACTTAAGCAGGTCATCGTAGTGCCATGAAGAAACCCGCAGATTGGCTGAATTACCAACACTTGTTGTATTTTTGGATGGTAGCTCGGCATGGAACGGTGGCGGAAGCGTCACGACGTTTACACCTGACCAGCCCTACAGTGAGCGCGCAAATCCGCAAATTGGAACAGGCAGCCGGACAAGACTTGTTTCGTCCTCATGGCCGCCTTTTAAAATTGACCGACGCGGGCGAAGTTGCCATGCGATATGCCGAACAAATTTTTGGGCTTGGTGCTGAGCTTGCCGAAGCACTTTCAGGCCGGCTTCCCGAGGGTAAATTGCGTCTAAGAGTTGGAATTGTCGATGCCGTACCCAAACTCATTGTGCATCTCTTGCTAAGCCCGATTTTGCAGATGGAAGCCAAGGTCATGCTGGAATGCAGTGAAGGCGCGCTGAACCAATTACTTGATCAGCTGACGGCTCATGAGTTGGACTTAGTCATCTCTGACACTCAAGTTCCTCCGAAAAGCGGGCACCGCGTTTTCAATCATTTACTGGCTGAGTCGTCCATTTCATTTTTTGCCTCCCAGGAGTGGGCGCCAGCAATGAATGGGTCGTCCATCGAAAAAATGTTGTCTGAGTTTCCTCTCTTGATGCCGAGTCAGGGAACGGCACTGCGGCGTCAACTTGACCGCTATTTCGACGATCTATCTCTATCACCAAACATCGCGCACGAATTTACGGACTCAGCACTTTTGAAAGTATTCGGCGAAGCTGGAGCGGGTATCTTTCCTGGATCAACGCTTGTCGCTGATCGAATTGCGTCTCAATATTCGGTGACCTGCTTAGGAATTGTCGAGCAAGTTAGAGAATGGTTCTACGCGATCACTGCCGAACGACAAATCATTCATCCGGCAGTGGAGACCTTAGTCCATTTTGCGAACCGTGATCGGACGCATGGAACGGGCTGATCGATCACTGTAAATACATTGATTGGTCACGCACTTACTGGGCCTGCTCACTGACGATCGCGCCATCAATAACAACGGCCAAGCAATGCGTTGTGTACTCGAGCGGATCACCATCAAACAAAGCGCAGTCAGCGTCCTTCTGAACTTCGATGGAGCCAACGCGTTTTTCGATCCCGAGCAATTTTGCCGCATCGATTGTGATGGCTGACAAGGCTCGCTCGGGACCGAGCCCATGAGAGGCTGCGACTCCCGCTTCAAAGAGGACCACGCGCGTCTTCGGTACATACGCTTCGTAGCCGCTCTGAAGAGCAATCGGAATTCCTGCATCGGCCAATAGCGACGCGCATTGAAAGCTAAGATTCTCTCGGTCTCCAGTCGCCCTTGCCATCGTGGGATGCACGATGACGCTTGCTCCCGACTTCTTGATTTCATCAATCATCAGATACGCTTCAGCCGCGCTATCAAGCACCAGGGACAATTGAAATTCATCAGCCAAGCGAAGCGCATTGTGAATATCAATGGCTCTATCTGCCGTAACCATTAGCTTCAATCGTCCATCGAGCACATCGGTGATTGCTTCTAGTTCCAAATTGACAGGAGTCGTCGAGGGTTGCTCAACTCCATCCTTATCTTTTTGGGGCTTACGTTTTTCGCGATAGGCTTGCGCATCAATAAATTTTTGACGCAACATCGACATCATTTTGCCGCGCGTTCCAGGACTCTTGCCTCCGGAGGCTTGAGCCGATTCTCCCAACGTGGCTGCTACGCTCCATGCTGGCTTGATCGTGGTCGCCCCGACCGTGTTTCCCGATGTCTTTACAATCATGGTCTGGCCGCTCATCAATGCGAGGGGCGCATGTCCGGTGTGTACGGTAGTGACTCCAAAACCTCGAATCCAGTCCACGAGCGGATCATGTGGATTGTAGGCATCGGTCGCTCTCAGCTGCGGTTGGATGGGCGAGGAATTCTCATACTGATCTTGGTCATGGGGTTGATTCCAAATACCGGCAAGTCCGACCACCGAATGGCAGTCGATAAATCCTGGCGTAACCACATCGGCCTCAAGCACCTTGACTCCGTTCGGTATCGCAATTTCCGATGCCAACCCGACTTGATGAAACTTTCCGTCGCGAATTACTAAGACACCATCGTGGATGGGGTTTCCCGCCATGGTGTAAATTGTCTTTCCCTTCACAACAATGTCTTGAGCCGAGAGGCTAGCACTACTTGTCAGAGTGGCAAGGCAGGCAACAAACAATGCTGCGGATCGCGTCAGCAGCGATTGAAATTGAAAATGTTGGCTAGTAGGAGAGGTTAGGTTTGAGCTCATTGACTGACTCCTGATGACGCACAGCAGAGGAACGGTTCGGTATCAGACCCAGCGCCAAATCCACCTTCCGCAAATAATTCATCCCGAGGGTCAGCGCGATCGAACGCTCGATGCCCCTCGACCCAGGTCTCTAAGACTTTGGTGTAGACGCTCAGTGGATCACCGGAGAGCACAACAAAATCGGCGTCCTTACCTGGAGTCAGCGAACCGATGCGCTGCTCAAGATCCATCATCTCTGCACCAGCAAGCGTCAATCCTTCGAGCGCTTTTTCACGGCTCATACCGGCACGTACTCCCAACGCGGCCATTCGGAAAAATACTCGCGAGTCGGTAATCCAATCATCGGTATGAAAGGCAACACGTACGTTGGCTTTCTCCAAAATACCTGCCGTCTTGAGCAACAGATAACGTGCTTCTAATTTTCCACCGGGAGAATCGACCAAAATCACAGAACACGGTACGTTTGCGGCTGCAATCTCTTCAGGTATTTTCCAGGCTTCGCTAACGTGATGCAGCACAACCTGAAATCCAAACTCTTCCTTCAATCGCAAAACGGTCATGATGTCGTCGGCGCGATGCGTATGATGGTGCACAGTGCGACGACCCTCGAGTACTTCCACCAGCGACTCCAAATCCAGATTTCGTTCGGGACGTTTTTCTACATCGTCACCGGCACGCGCTAATTTGTCGCGATATTCTTGTGCCGCGATAAACTTCTCGCGCACCAAGAATGCACTTTTGCCTCGCGTTCCTGGAAACGGCGCGTCTCCCTGAGAGTTGGTACCGTTCGCCATCTTGAGCCCGCCAACCATGCGGCCGCTTTCGTCCAGATAGGCGATATCATCGATGGTCTTCGGCATCCCTTGTCCCCATCGCAGTTTCACGTAAACGGTTTGCCCACTAATGAGGTGTCCTGAACCGGGCATGATATTTAATGAGGTCAAACCGCCCGCCAAAGCTCGTTTGAATCCTGGATCGCGAACATTAATCGAATCCAATACTCGCACTCCCGGTTGAATGGGGCTGCTCGAGTCCGCGGCGCCAACGCCACCGATATGGCTGTGCGTGCAGACGAGTCCCGGCATGATTACCTTGCCGCTGGCGTCAACTCGTCGTGCCCCGGCAGGAATTTGAACCTGATCCTTTGGACCAATCGATTCAATTTTTCCATCGTAAATAATGACCGTCCCCGATGGAATCTCGGGGCCATCGATGGGAATCAAGTGGGCCCCCACCAACGCGACTCGTTCGCCAGCAGCAGTTGTTGGCTCGTCCGCAATCAACGGCACTGTCCCACAAAGAGTTGAAAACAGTGTCAAAAACACTAGCGCTGACAACCTGTGCATAAATGAACCTTTTTGTCGCGTATGGAAACCAACGAGCATAGTTGCCAGGACACGGCTCACCAACCACATACGCCCAAGAAAATTGGCCCAAGTCAAAGTCTCAAAGGAGACTCATCAGTGGGGAATTTTTTAGTTTGTCCGACAATGGCGTAATAAGAATGAGAAATTCCTGTAGATTTGCCGTCAGTTCTGGACCGTACGGCACTCCTGACGCTTTGAGAGTCTCTAACAATCTGACTAACGACGGAACACAATTTAGAAATCGTTCGTTCGATACGGTGTTTGTTCCATTTCCTCCCATACCACCGAACCCGCCACCTCCAAGCGAGGAAGCGCCTCCAGCGTATAGCCCACCAAAGTCTCCAAAGCTTGGTGGTGCATATTTCAGTTTCAACAACTCACTATTGATGGCGGCAACCGTTTCCGTCGGATGCTGCTGCAATTCGCGTGCAATGCACACAATCAAAGGGTCCAGTTTTTCGTTCAACAATTCATCTTGAAAAGCGACAGCCGTTTGATCCTTCCATTCGCCCGTAGTGAGAAGAATTTGACGGGTAACCAAATTGGGTAGGTGGGAGTCTTGATAGATCTCCACCAAGTCAGCCACTGGCAAGAAGTTAACAACGTAGTCGCTAGTGGTATTTTGACTATTTCCTTGCGTCAACGCGATTTCTTGATTCATCGCTACCTGCAAATAGAATTTCGCCAGTTCAGGATCCTTGTTCAATTTCTGTTGCAGCGATTGAAGAAATCTCAAGCGCAGCGCAAGTACTGCGCGGCGCGCTCTGTCGTGGACTTGAATGGTAATTCCATGGTTAGCTTGACTACCACCCACTTCCGATGCGCTGTCTAGCGTTTGAGTGGCGTGGATAGAAGCCTCATACAGCTTTTCTAATGAAGCTCTATTCTCAGGCATTTTTCGCCAAACTTCGAATCCAACGGATGCAGAATTCGTTTGTCCCATTTCGGAACCGAAAACAAAGTTGTTCAATGCCCAAGTTATCGCCATTGTGCTTCTTAGGTTTCCCTCAAGAAGTTCATCACTGAATGCAGCAATACCCGGTTCTGGCAAAAAGGTCTGCATAAAAGTTGGAAAGTAACTCATGTAGACTTGCGACTGAGACATTGGGAATCCCTCGTATTCTTCTTTTGCTTTTCGCAGGCCAGCTCCTGAGGCGACAAAGCCCCCATACTCCCTCGCGGTTGGCAGAATTGCCTTCAGCGCCTGCTCTTTTTTGTCGTCAGTTTGTGCAAGCGTTATCAGGGCCAGCATGGCTTCACCGATAATATCGATATCACGCTCATTCTTGAGTACGAGCGCCCAGCTCTCAAAGGACTTCCCTTGATACATTGGCTGACGCATCGCTTGGTCTACTTCAGCGACCTGCTCTGCTGTGATACTCGCCGAACTTCGCTGAGTAATGGCAATCGATTCCTCACTCCCTCGCGTCAGCAAAACGCGATCGTTGCTCAATTCCCATCCATCCACCTGCGTTTCTAGCTCGACAACGTAGGTGCCGCTTCGCAAAGTGGTCCGATTCGAGCCTGTCTTTAGAGTCCATTGTTTTACAAACTCATCGGACCGCTTGATGTTGACTACCAAGTTGTCCTCAGGCGATTCAATGATAATTTCTCCCTGATCTGTTTTGACTACGACGACGATACCAAGGATCGCTACCAGCCAGGGAAGTAGCGCAAAAAGTACTCTTCGCAGCGGTGGGCGGCCCTTCGCTGAAGAGGTTTTCGTAAGCACAGCAGATGGATCTGCCTCTGCGAGCGTTGGTTTCGGCTGCGCTGCGAAATGCGCAGGCTGCTCCGTGTCATCGACACACTTCAAGGCTTGACGAATGAGCAATAAAGTCTTGGCTGAGGCCGCGTACGAACGAATACTATCACTAAACTCGAGCATGCTTTGCGGCCGCAACTGAGGGTCCATGGAAAGGGCTTCATCGATGGCCTTTGCTAAGCCCATTGGCAAACTGGGAACGAGTGAGGAAATTACCCTCGCTGGCCCAGTTGTCTTGGCGAGAATCGTGGCGGGTAAATTGGCGCCGGCGCGGTGTGGATCTTCTCCTGTGAGCAATCGAAACATGGTTGCGGCCAGGGAATAAACGTCGGCTCGAGCATCCACCGCACCGCTATCGATCAGTTGTTCGGGAGACATGAAGGCCACGGTTCCCATGAGGTGCCCCACCGTAGTTAACCGGTTCTGCTGTTCCAGCAAGCTCTCGTTTCCCAGTACCAGCCCCAAGTCGAGCAGCTTGGTTACTCCTGCTCGGGTTAGGATTAAATTTGAGGGTTTGATATCGCGATGGATCCAGCCACACGAGTGCACGTGCGCGAGGCCCGCCGCTGCATCGAGCGCAATTCGACAGACGTCTGCGTACCCGAGCGCGCCCATTCGCCCCAGAACACGACTCAAATCCAATCCATCCAGATATTCCATCACTAGGTAATGCCAACCATGGGCTTCACCAGCATCCGTAGCACGCACGATATTGGGATGCTCGAGCGAGGCAACGGCAGTCATTTCACGATCGAAGCGTTCTCTCCACGCTGGAGAGTTTCCATAAATTCGCGGTAACAACTTGATGGCAACGTCTCGGTTCAGGCGAAGGTGCCGCGCTAAGTAGACCGTCCCCATACCGCCAATTCCGAGTGGCTTCAGCAATTGGTACGGACCGATCTGTTCTCCATTCTCGATTTGAAATGTTGGTGGGAGAGTATGGCTGGCAATGTGCAACAGTGCTTCCAAACACTCAGGTTCACTCATTTCTTCAGAAAACACATTGCGATCACTAGGGCGCAAATCTCGCACCAGCCAATCGTCACTGACGTCCAAGCTGCCGAGCTGTTGTTGGCAGCAGTCACAAAGCTCTATGTGACCCATCAACCCTTCGCTTTCTACCTCGGCAACAGCTCCCATCGCGAAAGCACGGAGACGTGATGCAGGGGGACACTCGAGAGGAGATTTCTGTGCAGTAATCATTCACATTCCAGATGAAATTTAGGTTGTTCGGTTCGCGAAAAATGACTCGACAACAGTTACATCGTGGAGGTTGGACACTGCGAGAAAAAAAATCAGCGTCAAAAAGCTTATGGTGGATCAATCAACCCTTCTAAATCAATACGCAGTCTCTGCAATACTCGCGACTTGGCTTTATAGACGGACCAGCGCGACATTCCTAACGACTCGGCGACGTCGTTGGGATCAAGCCCCTCGATCACGGTTTTGCGAAAAGCCTCGATGGTTTCTGCATTGAATCGTCGCTGGAGTCCCGCCAGTGCAGCAGCCAGGATCCCACGTCGTTCGTCATTAATTTCTGTGGGGGGATCGAGCGGCAACGCACTGGAATCGGTGAATTGTTGAAGTGACTCGTTGTTCATAGCGACTGGATTCTTGCCCCAGGCACGCGTTTGGTCGACGAGGCGTCGACGGGTGATCGTCCATAGCCATCCACGAAAAGAAGCGTTTCGATTCGCAGATGAAAAACCTACCAATCCTTTCGCCGCATCCGCAAAAACTTCTTGCACTATGTCGGCTGCGTCGGCGGGCTGCCTTCGCGATCGACGCGCCCAAGTGTAAAGCACCGGTCCATACAATCGCACAATCCGTTCCCACGATTCCCGATCACCCTTTCTTGCCCCTTCCAACAATGACAATGATGTCGAAGGTTCGGTAGGGCAGTAAGGCGAAGAATCGTTCATGAGCAATGCCTGAAATTATCCAGCGACGAGGGTTGATATGACGGTTATGATAATAGATTACTTTCTTTGGGAGAATCACAATGAGTCCTGCGAACCGACGCCATTTTCTTCAAGCCACCTCAATAGGCATTACATCGGGCTTAACTGCCAGTCTATTCGGTGCTCGCACATGCAGGGCTAGCGAAGACCGATTTCGGGTCGGAATTATTGGCAGCACAGGCCGAGGCGACTATGGTCACGGCATCGATGTTGCATTCACCAAGATCCCCGAAGTTGAAATTATTGCCCTAGCGGACGATTCCCCCAAGGGTCTGCAAGCGGCTGCTGAGAGAACTCATCCTCAAGCGACCTACACAGACTATCACGAGATGCTCGCCAATGAAAAACTAGACATCGTAGCGATCTGTCCGCGATGGATAGACCAACACCATGACATGATCATTACTGCAGCCCAGGCAGGTTGTCATATCTATATGGAAAAACCGTTTTGCCCAACACTTTTGGAGTGTGACAATGCTGTCGCTCAATTAGGCGAGAAAAATTTGAAGTTAGGAATCGCTCATACAACGCAATACTCGCCTATCCTCGATGTTGTGGGCAGTCTAATCGAAAATGATGAAATCGGAGAGTTGCTTGAGTTGCGTGCGCGGGGTAAGGAAGACCATCGGGGTGGCGGAGAAGACCTCTGGGTTCTTGGCTCACATCTCTTCGGAATGATGCGAACTCTTACGGGTGAGAATGCAACACAATGCTACTCTGTTGTCCGACAAGACGGGCACTCTGTCACTGCAGCCGATGTGAAGAAAGGTGCTGAAGGAATTGGGTTGTTGGCGGGCGACCAAATTCAAGCTCAATTCGAATTCGCTAGCGGAGTGACTGGTTACTTTGCATCGAAGAAATCGCTCGCTGGCAGCCCCAGCCGATTTGCGATGCAAATTTTCGGTAGCAAAGGAATCATTGAAATGGAAACAGGTTATTTGACAAGCGCGCATTTGTTGCGAGATAGCAGCTGGTCACCGGGGCGCACGCGAAAAGTATGGGAACCCATTACGTCTGCAGGCATTGGGAAAGCTGAGCCACGAACCGATGCAAATTATGAAGGGGGGCACATTGCCGCGATTCAAGACTTGATAGCGGCGATCCGAGATGATCGACCAACCAAGTGCAGTGCAATCGATTGCCGCGCAATCATAGAGATGATCGTGGCTGTATTCGCGTCCCACGTGGCAAGACAAGCGGTCGAATTGCCATTAGCTATTCGCAGCAATCCACTGGTCGATCTCGGCAAGCATGGCTGAGGAGGCGGATTGCAGCGAGTCAATCTGAAGCAGCGCGTCCGCCAAGTTTCCTGCTCGGGCATAACGTTCCAATTCTGCAGCCGGATTGATCACACTCTTGGCTTCAAAAATTGCCGCGGCGCTCTTTAAAGAATGAGACGCGCGTACTAACAGTTTTATATCATTGTTCACCATTGCTCTTTCGATTTCTTTCACTCTTTGAATGGTTTCTTCGCGCAGAGTCGTTACTAACATTCTCTGTTGGTCCAGAGTGTAATGAAGCCTTCGACGGGGTGCTTCAAAATCGATATCCGAAGTAGGTGCTCTAGCGGAATCATCATTGGGGCGCGGCGGCTCGCCGTTGGTCGTTTTCACTAGTCTCTCCAGCATCGCCTCCAATTGCATCATTTCGATTGGCTTACTCAAGAAGTCGTCCATGCCTGCCAACAAGCACTGCGTGCGATCGCTCTCCATTGCAGCGGCAGTGATCGCTATAATCGGAATGTGGCGTCCACTGGGTCGCTCCGCGCGGCGTATCGCTTGCGTCGCTTCAAGGCCATCCATGACAGGCATTTGAATATCCATCAGAATCGCATCAAAAGACTCTGTCGGCCAAGCCTCAATCGCTTGTTGGCCATTCGTTACCTGGGTTACCGTGTGACCGCAGCGTTGCAACAGTCCCACCAACACCGCACGATTCACCATTCCGTCTTCAGCCAATAAGAAGTGGAGCGATTTCGATTGCTTGGCAGGGGGCAGTGGAGGTTGTTTGACATGTTTGGCAATAGCGGCGAACGGATTGGAGTCCAGCGGTTCGAAAGGGAGAGTAAAGTGGAAAGTAGTTCCGACTCCAGGTTCACTACTCAACCAAATGCGTCCCCCCATCAATTCGACGAGATGTGAGGAAATGGAAAGCCCCAGTCCTGTTCCTCCGTATTTGCGTGTCGTCGATGCATCCGCTTGTGAGAATGCCTCGAAGATTTTGGACTGCTTTTCAGGTGGAATTCCAATACCTGTGTCCTCCACCATGAAATGCAATGTGTAATGATCGTCAACAGGTGGTCCTCCAACCAAAACCACGCGGACGGTTACCGATCCATTCTCGGTAAACTTAATTGCATTCCCGATCAGATTTACGAGAACTTGCCGCAGACGTCCATCATCTCCCTGAACGATCTTGGGAATCTCGGCGGAAATATCGAGCGCCAGCGAGAGATTCTTTTGTGCGGCACGAATACCCAATGTTTTTGTTGCGTCTCCTACGCAGGCCTGCAGTGAAAAAGGCATGGACTCGATGTCCAGTTTGCCTGATTCGATTTTCGAAAAGTCGAGGATCTCGTTAATAATCCGCAGTAACGACTGCGACGAATGCGAAATCATTTCCAAAAATGACTGCTGAGCATTATCCAGTAACGTATCTCGGAGGAGTTCCGCCATACCGATGATACCGTTCATAGGCGTACGTATCTCATGGCTCATATTTGCCAGAAAATCACCCTTGGCGCGATTTGCATGATTGGCCAAGTCGCGAGCCTCTTGCAGTTGTTTCTGCGTTTCGATCAGCTCGGTGATGTCGCGCGAGACGCCAAATGTACCTACAATTTTTCCGTCTGTATCTCGCAGTGGCATTTTGGTAGTAGAGCACCACGTGTCGGGGCGATGCGGCCATGTCTCGCGTTCGACCAGCGATACTACGGGATGCCCCGTTTCCATAATGGCCAATTCATCGCGTCTCGCTTGCTCTGCATGTTCCCCCGTAAAAATATCGGCGTCCGACTTGCCGATTACTGATGCAGCTTCTGAAACTCCAAATTTTTCAGCCATGCTTCGGCTAATGCGGACAAAGCGACTGTCGCTGTCTTTGAAGTAAATCGAGTCGGGTACATTGTCCAGCAGGGCGTGAAGCAAGTAACGCTCCTGATGTAGCGCTGCCTCCGTTTCTTTCCTTTGCGTGGCATCCCAAAAGAGTATTTGCACGCCATTGATTTGATTATCGGCATCACGCAAAGGACCTTTGATTACCTCGATCCATGCTCGACTGCCGGAGGAATCCCAGTGCTCTTCGAACTTGTGAATCAGCGCACCATGCTCAATCACCCGGCGATCATCAGCGGCGAATTGAGCAGCCATATCACTTGGAAATAATTCCTCATCTGATTTTCCCAGTACCTCCGAAAGCGACAAATTGCGGTGCTTCAAATAGGCTTGATTGGCATAAACGCGACGACCATGCAGGTCCTTTAAGACAAGATTAATGGACAGACTGTCAATAATGGATCGGAAGCGAGCGTGTATTTGTCGGATGAGATCCTGTGGTTCATCCAAACTGGCCAAGCTTGTGGCAATTAGTAATAGCGATTGATTGGTGGGACAAAGGGTATGAACGCGAAACGGAATCGACAGTCCGGCCGCACTTTGTCCGACGAATTGGCAAGATTCCGAATTGGGCAATTCCGCTTTAGCATTCCGCCCGGCCGATACTCTCGCAAAGATCTTTTGCCATGCATTTTTGCTTTCCCGAGCGATCAAAAAATCCCACCATGGGTTTGCTGAAGCAATCTCCGCAAACCTCCAGCCGAAGAAATCGAGCGTTGCTTGGTTGGCAAATTGCAGTTCTCTACCATCGGGAGAACAAATCATGACCATATCGCTGATCCGACTCAGCAATGAGGTCGGTGGCAAAGCTTCCATCGGTTCTATGACTAGTTCATGCATAAAATGCGTGCCACGCAAATCAATGGTGAATCGTGGACCTAGCCTGCTTGATCATAGTGATTTCATTCCCCGATTCGTTGAAGCTGACTTTGTCCATAAAGTTGCGAATCGCTACCAGCCCTCTGCCATGCTCAGGGGCGAGTATATGGGGATCGTCGATGGACATCAGTTGTTGATGTTTGAATCCACGACCTTCATCGCGAATGACCACGCGAATCAAATCTCTCATCAAACGCGCGTCAAAATGAATCTTGCGATCTTTGTAAGGGGCCGCGTGTAGACGCTCTGTCACGATCGAATTTGTGACCTCTTCACTATCCTCCTCGGCTGACATTTGCTGCCACTGTGCATAATTTAGCTCCAGATTGCCTCGATATAGTGCATTGGACGCTGCATGCTGCAACGCGCTGCTAACGCGATATCGATCAACTCCAGACAGTAGTTTCATGCCGGCCGCCATCTGCATCGTAAGATCCACTGCCGTGGTCAGCAATCGCATGCAATTGGGCAAGCTAAACACTATGCGGTTCTCTACCGTACAATCGATCAATTCAACATATGAGCGATCGGTACGCAGGACTCCCAATACGTCTTCCACTGTCCCGAGCAACATCGTTTCGAGTAGTGACTTCGGAACATAGGCAGTCGCACCTGATTTTAGAGCTTCTGCTGCGAGCCGCTCCGAGCCTTGCGCCGTAACCAGGATTGCGGGAATCTGTGGGAAATCAAGCAACATGCGTCGGATCAACTCCAAACCGTTCATCACCGGCAATTCGAGGTCCGTGACGACCAATTCGCTAATGCCGGATGCAAGTGCTTCCAAGGCCGATGTTCCATCATCGCAACATACCACCGTATGATCTGCTGATTCCAACAGCATCTTCATCTGTATGGCTTGCGTAGGACTATCCTCAACCAACAAGATGTGGGACATCGGGCACCTCAGACGGTTAACGGGCGTGCGGAATAGACCTTCATGCTCAAGTGGGCAGTCGGAGTATTCTACCACGGAAGCAGACCGCACAACAGCAATGCGTGTTATTCGCCCGATGGCTGCCAAGGAAGGGGGGCTATTTTTGCCAAAGGGCTATCGTCGCGGGCAAACATCATCATGTGTTGCCAGGGTAGGTCGTTGTATTCTCGCACCAGCTTCAGACCGTTGGCTTCGTACTCTTTGATGATCTGGGACTTGCTCATTTTATGCTCCAATTTAATGGGAACATTTACATCCTCTTCGCGGAATTCCAGCAACGTCACCACTCCTTCTGGTTTCAAGGACTCACGAATCCAATAGAGCATAGATTCGGGATGCGAAAACTCATGATAAACGTCTGCCAGTAACAGCAAATCCACTTCGCCCGCAGGTAGATTGGGGTTGTCGATTTTTCCTAAAACGGTCTCAATGCTGTCCAGTCTCAACCGGGAAACACGTGCGTTCAGCATCTGTAGCATCTCAGGCTGAATGTCGACAGCGAATACCCTTCCACGCGGTGCAACAGCGCGGGCCATGCGGAGCGTGTAATAGCCATTACCACACCCCAAATCGCACAAAACCATTCCTGGTTTCAGCGCCATATGTTCCATGGCCAAGTCGGTTGCTTCTTCGCGATTTCGTTCATCGCGGATCAGCCAACCTGCACCGTGATAGGTCATGTACTGAGCCACTTGTCGGCCAAGGTATTCCGTGCGAGGCTCTTCGGAGGGCGGTTCTTTGGAGGGCGGTTCAGCCGTTGCACTCGAATGAATCAAAATTGCCGAAGCGAGTACGAATACCGGAATCAATCGACCAGACATTTTGTGAGCCTCAACGGATAACACTGAAAAACTAGGCTTCTTCTTGAGGAAGAAGTTCGAAGCGGGGCTCGAAAGCGTTCTCGAACACGTAAACATTATCGAAATCTTCACGGCGATCCGACTTGCTTTTCCGCATGTGTTTGATGTCAATAAGGTTATATACGACGTCGCCAAAATCGCTGGTCGACTTTAGTCCCCAATTGGCCAAGACCATTTTGGCCAGAAATCCATATTGTTCCAGCGCGTACATGCGGCATGCCTCGCACAGTTGTTGACCAGAAAGATGTCGTGACTCATCTTCGTCACTGTCGCTTTCTTCTTGTTTAGTGGGAATCAACGACCGCTGAGCGAACGCCAAGGCATCGCGAACGAAGATGTAGGCCTCAAGCTTAAAGCGGGTGTCGCGGTGAAGCAATTGTTCCATCGCACGTTGCGCACTACTCATGATTCACCCTCAGAAATTTCATCTTGACTAGCCACTTCCGGGCCACTTTTGTTGTTTCTAGTGCGACGAGAGACACTGAGAATGTCCTTCACACCTATCAATATACGTCGATTGTCTTCGGTTTGTACCATTAATTGCTGGGACAAAATTTCTTGGTGCAACACGGTTGCGCGGCCTGATTCAATAACGATTTGCGACCCAGGGGAAGGCAATTCGCGACGAAGTTCTTCATACGTGTCGTATTCATATCGCAAGCAGCACTTCAGTCGCCCGCACCGTCCAGAAATTTTTGCTGGGTCCAAAGTGGCTTTTTGTAATTTGGCCATTTTCATCGATACGGGTGGCATTTGAGTCAGGTGCGTGTTGCAACAGACTGGCTTGCCGCAATCGCCGTAGTCGGCCAATAGCTTCGCTTCATCGCGCACTCCGATCTGACGCATTTCCACACGAGCCTTCATTTCTGCCGCCAATTGGCGAACCAACGCTCGAAAGTCAACACGTTCGTCGGCCAGGTAGTAGATAACGACTCGCTCGCCTCCAAAGAGTCGTTCGATATCGACAATTTGCATCTGCAACTGTAACGCAGCAATGTTGCGTTGGCAAATTGCATGATCCTCCGCAATGGTCACCTGCAACTTGGCCAATTCAATTTCATCTTGATCGGTCAAGCGTCGAATAATATTTCCGGTTTGTGGTTCCACCAAGAATTCCATCGCTTTGGGAGTGGCTTCGCACAGTACGTCACCAACTTCCATTCCACGCGGAGTGCGGCAAATGACTCGTTGGCCATAGCGATAGGACTGCCTTGATTCGAGCAAGCATAGCATTCGCATGACACCACAACGAACAACGTACCTCAATGGACCTTTGTTCGCGTTTGCACCAGCATCGTTCGCCGTACTCTCTACGTCCACTTCTTCCATAGTGTTATTCCGCCGCTGGCTTATTTGTGTCGGACGAAGCGGTTGGATCTTGAACAAATTTCACAGTCCATGTTTGACCCAATGTGGCAATGGCATGCTTCCGAGTTGCGACGGCAATTTGATTAGGGCCTACGATGGTGGAGGCCCACGCTGCACTCGGTAATTTCCCCGCTTCACTCCATTGATTGCCCATACCGTCGGTCACCCACACGGCACCATCCATCATGGTAATGGCGTTGGTGGCTCGATCCGCAGATGTTTGAATTCCGGTGATCCAATCCGCCGCTTCATGCAAAACTTCTGGCTCGCTTCCTTCCATCACGGAAACTCGCCACAATTTTCGCTCTGATCCACCAGCCAACAAAGATTGGCCATCGGCTGTAAATTGAACACCCCACACCGGTTGGTCACCGAGCTTTATTTTTCGCACTAACTCCAGAGCAGGCCAAGAGACCAAGTGCACATGACCTGCTCCATCCGCGACCGCCAGGCTGTCTCCCGCCGGTGAAAAGGAGAGGTGGAAAATTTGCTGTGCGTCCAATTGCAGTGTTTTGATAGACTCGCCTTTGTCAATTTGCCAAGCATACAACTTGCCCGCTTCATTGCCTGCGACGAGATGTTGATTGTCGGGGGCAAATGCCAATGCTCTGGTCCAGCGTTCAAAGGCCAACTCGCGATTCTGAATTTCACCATTCTCGCGGCGCTGTAACATCAAGTTGCCACGGTAATCCGTACTGGCAAACCACTGATCATTCGCGACGACTGCCCACACACTTGCCGGATGCTTATACAACGTTCGAACCATGGCAGGTGAGTCGAATGACGTTGCCAAGACCGAAGATTCTCGCAGCAGTAAACCATCCGCTGAACCTACAATCAATTCGTTGCCGCCGGGTATCATCGCCACAGATGTCGCCCTTTCGCTCGGCCAATTCTCAGGATAAGGTGCGGTTGGCTCCTGAGCAGCAAGGGGTACTGAAGCACCCGCCAGCCCAGCACATACCAGCATCACAAAGGTCAGCGATCGGAACAACAAGGATGGGACAGGATTTCGATTGAGCGTAGTCATGGAGTTATCATCACCGGGCGGGAGTCAAAAAGGAGGGGAGCCATTTTATTCAGGCTTGCAATAAGCCAGAGCGAGCAGCGCATAACCGGTTACCAATGTTCTTTCACCTTCCATCCATCTTGGATTTTCTGTGTTGACCCAAGAGCCATCAGCAGATTGTTTGTCAGCAAGCGTACGGAAGAGGTCGACTCGCCAATTGTGCTTGACACCTTGCGCATCTTCCAACTCATCTACGTCGGCCGCCGTCAGTGATTTTGCGAACGTGTGATAGTAATAAAATAATCCGGCAGCCCCCATACCAGGATTGGAGTCCAGATCGTAGTGGGACCGAATAAACTTCATCGCTGCTTTCACGCGTGGGTCATCCTGAGTCACGCCAGCGTACAGCATACTCTTCAACCCAGCGTAGGTCATCGAACCGTAACTACGTAGACTGCCGTCCGCATTCTTGCCAGCTTGGCTTTCTCCGCCTGCGGCGGGAGTATAGTAAAACCCGCCATCATTCACTTTGGAGGCGTGTGGAGTGTCGTTGTAGCTGGTTTCTAAATTTTGAGTTCTGCTGACGAACTGTAACGCCTTCTTGATCGCTTCATCGTCGCCACCGCGGCCCAACTCCTTCAACGCATCAATCATGTAGGACGTATTGGACAAGTCAGGTCGTTTATGGCTTCCGTAACCGGCTCCGCCATAAGATGGATCAGAGGACTCAATGCCCTCACCTTGGTCCCATTGAATTCCTTTTATAAACGCTTCTGCATTGGCAAGCGCCTGATCGAACTGACCGTTTCGATTGGCCTTTACAAGCGCTGCAATCGCTAGACACGTCTCATAATTGCGATGCGTTGAACCGTCGGAATAAATACCACCATCTTCGCGGATATTATCGGTGAGGAAGGCGATGGCTTGTTTCACGGCAGGATCGGATACGGCATTCGGACGATGAGTCAAAATCGCCGCAATACACAAACTATTGACACCTGTTCCGCTCGCTTTAGCCAACGAGCCACCCTCCTCCTCTGCGCGAACTTTCAAAAAGTTGATCGCGTTGTTGACCACTGCTTGGTACTCGGCTGGATCTACCGTCTGTGATGCTTGTACCGCTTCCGACTCCTGCGCCGCTAGTGGCGGTATATCGATCGAGAACGAACCACAAATCGCCAGCCCCAACAACAAACGCTGCGAGGCTGAAGTTCCTGATAGCTTGCCAGCACGTGGCCCGTTCGCTAATCGAAATGGTCGAAATTGCCATGCCAATCGTTTCATCGCAGACATATCGTTGTGTTCCCCGCAAAATATTTTGATTTACGCTATCCCTCGCACCGGCCCCTCGCTCCGGATCGTAGCACCGGCCCCGTCGCACCGAATCGCGCAGCGCACCATTCTATCACCTTCACGTGCGATGTTGGAATAAACAGTGCGACTGGCGAATAAATCGTTCAACGAAGATTCGGAACAATGTGAACTACACAGACTCAACTCAAGACCTACTGATGGTGGGGTCGATTAGCTACGTTGATTCCGTAAATGTTTTACGGGCTAATCTACTCTTCCTACTGTTCCGATCGATGATCACGCAATCTGATCCTGACTTGCAAGCGATGCCCCGTCGCGAACTATCAGCTCAGCGCATCGATCGCCCGCATGCTCTCCAAAACGGTCACGCCCCCCCAAGCCCAGCGGAACCTCAGGGTTCTGATTCATCAGCGGTTCATGTCGGGCAACAAGACTCGCAACCGTCGAGCGAGTCACAGCAAGCCTGGCACGAATCGTTGCTGAATTTGCACGCGGCCGACCTCGTGCAGCATCTGCAACGGTGGTCTTTGGAAATTGATGCCAGAGAAGCTCAATTGAATGCGAGGTCAGCCCTGCAAGACCTACAAGAACGGCAATTCCGGCAATGGTCAAACAGTCAAACCGCAGAAATTGAAGAGTTAACACGGGCTGCAATCGCGCATGAACACGAATTGAGATCTGCTGTTCGACGCAATGTCATCATGGAAACGAACAGACGCTAGCGAACAGTCGTGGCGTTGGCTGAAAACCAAAACCAACGACTGCATGCTAGCGTCAATACAATTCGCTAATTGATTTGAAGCGACTAGTTTTCCGCGTAGTGTGCCTTGGCGGATGCTTCTTCGGCCAATCGTTGCGCTTCAGAAGCCACCACAATGGCTTGACGCAATTCAACGGCGTTGAAGAAGGGGATATTGCCAGTGTATTCGCTCTCTACGCGATTCTTGGCAGCCAAACTTTGCCAATCCAAATCGTCGGTAAAGTGCCAAGCTGCTGCTTGAGCAGTATTCTGGGTCACTCGACCGCCGGCCAACATTTTGCAAACTTCCGAAACGCGTGGATCGGCATTCACTTCGGAAAGAGGAACAATTTTATAGGCCATCTTGGGATTAGGGTCTTTCTTGCCATGTTCTAGGCAAAGGGTATTAACGCGAATCTTATGGGACTTCTCGGGGGCAACACGCATCATGCCACCCATGCCGCCCATTCCACCCATTCCGCCGCCACCCATCATGCCGCCGCCGCCCATGCCACCCATGCCGCCGCCGCCCATGCCACCGCCCATACCTTGGCCGCCCATTCCTCCCATTCCACCGCCACCCATGCCACCCATTCCACCCATGCCGCCGCCACCCATGCCGCCAATCATTTGTGCATTAACATTGACTGCACCGAAGGTCTCAGGGAGGCGAATCAGCACTTCTTCATTGGTCAAATTTTTGACCACGATGTTGGCTTTCGTGGCATTTTGTGGAATAAATCGCACATCCACTTTACCATCTTCAATTGCTTGAAAGAGATCGACGCTGGTCGCGGGATCTATTGCTTTTTTCGTGTCGACAGCTCGTGCCAACGGCGAAAAGAATGCTGCGGCTCCAAGAGCCAGCAGCGGTAGACATTTCCGGGTAATCATTACAAATTTCATTGCTCGGGACCCCTCAGGCGCCTCGTTCCGTGTGCGTTGTCGCCGGACCACCCGGACCACAACATCGTTGAAAAGAGCTATTCCGGCACCTGTACCGCCATCTCCAGCCAATTCGCAAGTCGAATCTGGCTTCCCCATGGAGCATGCGATACCTCCGGCATAGCGTCACTAGAATAGTCGGTTCACGTCGCTGAGCCAAGCAAAAATTTCACATGCCCCCCCAATTTCGGCGCTAACCTTTGCTTTGTTGATGCGGACGGCACGGCGGAGCGTAGGCTGCCACTATAAATTCACAGCCCAGTAGTGGCCCGCGCTAACTGTTGAATCGTTTCGACCAATTGATGAGGTCCCAGCAGGCTGCATAGTGGTTTGGCTAGCTGCGCCGGTCCCCCACCTAAGAACACTCGATACCGATCTGCCGACTCGGCAATTATTCCAACGTCTGCCATAAGCGATTGTGAACAACCGTGGGGACACCCACTCAGGGCCACGATCAAGCCGCGGTCCGCGGCTGCGACTCCGGTTTTTTCAAATAACAATTTCCGCAGCTCGGTTTCACACTTCGCGACGGCTTCCCTCCACACATGTTCTGCCCTTTCGGCTTCTCCCAAGGCGAACGGACAGGTGGGAAACGACACACAAGTCAGCACTCGGGTGCAGGCAATCCCGGAATCGCCAACAATCTGTGCGGAGAGAATTGACTCCGAAATAATTTGCTCAGCTTCCGCGCGATCTTTCCGCGCAATCCCATCGAGCAGTATGGAATGTTGGGGACCAACACGAATACGCTGGCCAAGTCGGATTAGCCGCAGCCAATCGGAAAACGGTTGTTCCGTCCGAATTGCGTCTGCTTTAAAACGAACGCGACCGCCCCTTATCGGGAGCATCGCGGTCCACGTTCCATTTTCATTTTTCGTCCAGCGCGGATGTTGTCTCTCCGGTTGATCCTGCACGCTAACACAAGTCCGAAACAGGTTAGGGCATTGCAAGCTTCGCTCTATATAATCAGCGATTTCGGCAATCCCTTTCGCAGCAACCAAGGACTTCAATCGCTGGTTTGGCCGCGGCCCCTCCTGGATTTGCTCGCGATGCATTTTCATCAACGCCGCAATCACAGGCTCTAGATGCTCGCGAGCGATACGACCCAGAGGCTCCGCAAGTGAGGCAACTCGTCGCGAATCATCGGGGCGATAGGCTAATGAGCCGCCCACATAACAATCGATCCAACACCGGTGATCCATGTCCGTATGAACGACGAGTCCTAAATCATTAACGCGGACATTCACACAATCGTGCTCACTCGTGGCGACACCGATTTTCCATTTGTGTGGCAAATATCCATCGACATACGCTACGTCATTGGCGTCATGCGGTTCCGTATCGTGGGGATCGATTATCCACTCGAGCCAGCGAGATTGGGGCAGCCAACGCCTCCCGGTCTCGGCTGCAATTTCGCGTGCAGCAATCGCCGAAGCTGTCGTTGGAACAAAGGGGCAGCAAGTTACGTTGCGAACGCTGTTGCCACAACTTCCTTGCGTAGTCAAGGCGAGATCGTGAATCGCCTGTAAAAGTTCACGCGGCTGCTGACTGGTCACCCCATGCAATTGCAAACCTTGTCGCATCGTCAACCGAAGTGTGCCATCTCCCAGCTGTACTGCCAACTCGGCCAAGCGTTGAAACTGACCTTTTGTTAAACCCCCTGCAGTCGCTTTGACACGAACCATCCACTGTCTAATCGAAGTTGGCTCGACACGAGGGTGTCGCAGTTTTTGCAAGTAGGTTCCCATTAAACCCAACTCCAAACGATGCTGGCGAGCAACTCGCTCTATTTGCGGTCGGTCATCACTGGCAAGTCCGTTCGCCAATTCCATCCAAGCCTGCTGTTGCTGCTGACTCTTCAGCGTTTCTTTGTTGAGAGCATCCGATTGCGGCAATTCCCGCGGTATGTCCACTGGTGATAGCCATTGCACTCGTACTAAACCAACGCTTTCGCAAAGCTTGGATGCGGCCACTCCTAACGCTGGCACTGCATCGCCGAGAAACAAAATGACGCCAACATTGCCATCTAACGCGACTTCACAATCGAGAATCGTGATCTGTGCGGGATCGAAACTACCTTTCGAATGGCTCTGAAGGGAGTCTCTAGAAGATATGTCGTGAAGGGTATCAGGCGTTGCAGGTTCCTGATCCTTCAACCACTGATTTGCTGCGGTAATTAGACTTCTTGCGAGTTGTTTTGCAGTCTCGCGTTCCACCAAGAACTGGGGCAACGTGTCGACCAAATCCGAATCGCTCGTTGCAACCGCATGGACGAAAGCGATTTCACCCGCAGGAACAAAATTCTGTGGGGCACTACAATCTTCTTGTTGCCCCAAGACGTCACCAGACCATCGTCCAGTGTCGGTCAAAACGACAACCCGATCGCCCCGCACAATCTGCCATTGGCGGATTGTGCCAAACCAACCAACTCGTCCAAGACTCCCATAGCGGACGAGAAAAAATCGGATCGAGTTAGAATTAGTCAAAGGAGCTTATAACGCGGCTGCAAAAGCTTGCTTCAAAGTGGCCAAACCATCGACGGCACTACTTGCATCGACCACCACATTAACTTGCAATTCGCTTGTATTGATCATCAACACATTAATGCCCGCATCTGCCAAAGCGCGAAACATAATCGTTCCGACACTGGTATGGCTTCGCAAGCCGATACCGCTAACGGTGAGCTTAGCAATGTGTTTGGTTCCGTGATAATCGTCCAGTCGATACTCGCTTGCCAAGCCCTTTGCGACACTCAGACAAGCTTCTAGTTGTTCTTCTTTGACCGTCAGGCTGATGCTGGTACGATCGTCTCTCCCATCGATTCCTTGAACGATCATGTCGACAAAGATACCTGCGCGACCGATCGCATCGAACATTTCGGCGGCGAAGCCGGGGCGGTCAGGAACGCCACGGAGCGTTACCAGAGCTTGATCATCCACCATCGCAATGCCCGTTAGCGTCAGTTCTTCCAATGCGTCATCTCGGAGTCGCGAGACCAACGTTTCCACATCGGTACGGCTCACTCTAGCATCGCGAATCTGAGCCCACGATTTTGTATCGCTAGGCTTTTTGTCGAGCTCAAAAATACCGTGGACCGTGCGCAATGCTGTTTGCGCTTGCTCACGAGCCACCATCGCGGAGATTTTTATTTCACTGGTGGTGATCATTTGAATGTTTACGCCTGCGTCTGCTAGCGAGCGAAACATTTGATGGGCGACACCTGTTTGGTGCGCCATTCCCAACCCTACCACGGAAACTTTGGAAACGTTGTCGTCATGAGTAATTCGCTCAATCCCAATGGTTTTTGCTGCCTCGCGTACTGCTTCCAGAGTCGAGGTCAGCTCACCCACAGGGACACTAAACGAGATATCTGCACGTCCCTCTCGACCAACGTTTTGCACAATCATATCGACAGCAATTTTACGGGCCGCAATACGAGAAAATATCTCCAAACTTGTGCCTGGTACATCGGGAACGCCATGCACGGTTACCCTCGCTTCATCTCGCGTCAGCGTTGCTCCAGAAACAGCCGCCGAATTGCTTTCATTCTCGGCGACAATCATCGTTCCTTCAATGTCAGAGAAACTGCTGCGAACATGAATGGGGACGTTGAATTTCTTCGCAAATTCGATCGAACGACTGTGCATTACTCCCGCACCTAGGCTGGCCAATTCTAACATTTCGTCGTAACTGATCACCTCCAACCGTCTCGCCTCAGGTAGCACGCGAGGATCCGTGGTATATACACCATCGACGTCTGTGAAAATTTCACATGCATCCGCCCCTAGCACGGCAGCTAAAGCAACAGCCGTGGTATCACTCCCACCACGACCGAGCGTCGTGATATTGAGATCCTCGTCAATACCCTGAAAGCCTGCAGCAATGACAATAAAGCCTTGGCTCAGCAAACGTTCAATGCGTTCCGTACTGATTGATTGAATGCGTGCTTTGGTGAAAGTATTGTCCGTGCGAATACCAATTTGTCCACCAGTCAAGCTAACCGCTTTACTACCTAATGCATCGATTGCCATGGCCACCAATGCAACACTAACTTGCTCACCTGTCGAGACAAGCATGTCCAGTTCCCGAGCTGGAGGGCGCTCGTTGACTTCTTTGGCAAGCTCTAATAGTCGATCGGTATTTTTGCCCATCGCACTAACGACAACGACAACTCCATGCCCCTGTTGTTGGGCACGGATCGCTTTCCTTGCCGCTGCTCGGATCTTCTCGGCGTCCGCAACACTGGTACCGCCAAACTTTTGAACGATTAGTGACATTCCCTATTAACCTTGAATAAACCGATTCATGAGATCCCAACCATGAGCGAATCTAAGTCCCGTTGCTTGGGCTGATCGCTCGGAATAATCACTCGCTTGATCCGCTACAATCCCCTGACCGCTCATCGCCAAAGGCACATCACCATGGCTATGTTTTTTTGTTGAGCAGGGAGTGGGATGATCGGGTGTTACAAGAACTCGATACTCACCCTGTTGCTGCAGTGCATCGACCAGCGGACCCACAATGCATCGATCGATTTGCTCCAGCGCTTCGATTTTGGCGTCGTGTCTCCCTTCATGCGATGCTTCATCGGGAGCTTCGATGTGCACACAGACTAAGTCGTATTGTTCCAACGCGGTGATCGCTGCTCGGCCCTTCGCGGCGTAATCGGTATCGAGATACCCGGTTGCACCAGCTACTTCGATCCTCGGCCAACCGACAAGTGCACCAATCCCACGCAATAAATCGACTGCTGTGATCATAACGCCTTGAACACCACATCGTTCTTTAAATGATGGCAACTGGGGCGCTCCGCCTAAGCCCCATAACCAAACATTTGTTGCTGGACTTTTTCCAGCTGCAATACGACTCTGATTAACCGGATGATCTGCAAAGATCGACATGCTGCGCGACATCAGCTCATGTAAGATTTGGCTCCCCGGCCCTCTTGGGAAATCATCCGTAACCGCCAAATCGGTTAAATCGTGTGGTGCGCGCGTTCGCGTGTCTCTGGTAAAAGGAGCTTGATTGCTAGCGTCACCACGGTAAATCAGCAAATTGCGATAGCTGACCCCAGGTACGTAGGTGAACCGGTCGGACCCTAAGTCATGTTGCAACGCTTGCAGCAAATCAGTCGCTTCGCCGGTACTAATGTGATCTGCGGTGAAATCGACCATCACCTGATCGAGGACTGTTACTAAATTGCAGCGAATGGCCCAATCGTAAGGGCCAAGCTGAATTCCTTGTGCGGCCGCTTCTAAGGGGGCCCGCCCTGTGAAGTATTGGTCGGGGTCGTAGCCCAATAAACATAGATTGGCAACTTCTGATCCGGCTGGTAGGTGCAGCGGCGTATTATTGCTCAAGGCGCATATTCCAAGCTGAGCAATCTTGTCCATGTTGGGCGTGTTCGCTGCCTCGAGCGGCGTGCGCCCTCCTAGGGACTCAAGCGGTTCGTCTGCACATCCGTCCGGAATAATGATTGCGTACTTCATGGTTCGCTCGAAGGGAATCGTTGATTTCCAAGCCGCAGAGTGTCACACCGAGCAAGCAGTCTGGCAACCCGCGTCCTCGCGAACGGTCAAAAAGAATTCGAGGGAAGTACTCTTCCTACTGCTCCCGGTATCTGCACGGCCGCACACTTATCCCCCTAACACTACCAAAGACGGATCGTCGCGGCGTTCATTTGCTAGCATCGCGCGTTGCTCTGCTTCCTCCCCAACCAGGTTGTAGAAAACGTCGCGCTGACGAGGAATAAAGCCCAATTCAGTAATCGCTTCCCGAATTTGACGCAGAGTTAGAAAGTGTACTGTGCCTGCCTGAGCTACAACGTTCTCTTCAATCATCAAACTGCCCATGTCATTGGCGCCATACAGCAAAGCAAGTTGTCCAATTTTTAAACCTTGCGTTACCCAGCTCGATTGGATGTTGGGAAAGTTGTCGAGGTACAGCCTCGCAACAGCTTGAGTTTTTAAGTACTCAAAAGCACCAGCCGGTGGCGTATCCGGCATCTGCGTGTTATCAGGTTGAAAAGTCCAGCAAATAAAAGCGGTAAAACCACCTGTCTCGTCCTGCAACTGCCGAAGTCGCTCCAGATGTTCAATCCGTTCTTCGAGGGACTCTACGTGGCCAAACATCATTGTTGCTGTACTATTGCCGCCCATCTTGTGCCAAACACGCATTACTTCAAGCCAATCATCAGTCATCACTTTACCGCGAGTGATTTCGGATCGTACGCGGTCGACCAGTATTTCTGCCCCCCCTCCCGGAATGCTTCCCAGCCCAGCTTGTTTGAGGCGCTGTAGGACCGTTTCCAATGAGAGGTGATTGACTTTCGTAAAGTGATGCAACTCAGGTGGACTAAATCCATGAATGTTAATTTGAGGAAAATCTCGTTTGATATCCGCGAGCATCTCCTCGTACCACTCGAGTTTATATTTGGGGTGTAGGCCACCCTGCAACAAAATCTGATTTCCACCTAGTTCTGCCGTTTCACGAACCTTCTCAAGCAATACATCGCGCGATAACACGTAACCTTCTTCGCTCTTTGGCCCTCGGTAGAACGCGCAGAAGTCACACACCGCGGTACACACATTGGTGTAGTTAATATTTCGGTCGATGTTATAAGTCCGAACGGATTCAGGATGAAGTCTGCGGCAGACCTCGTCAGCTGCCCCACCAATCGCTGTTAAGTCGTGACTTCGCAGCAGTTGGACGCCTTCCTCGGACGTAAGTCGCTCGCCTGCAATAGCTTTGTCTAAAATATTTCGAATCATCATTGTTGCTCAACTCTTTCTGCGCCAACGTCGACCAAACTCAACTCTGCAGCACAGCGGCGAAATAGTTCTAGTCCCGATAACTCGTTGGGGCCTAAATGAAAATGCAGGTTATGTGCAAAGTAGGAGACGCAATCGGCCACCGTCAACCCGAGTGGTCCGGCATCTCGCTCTGCGATTTCTTGAAATTGTTCAATGCCCTCGTCGCGAGATGCGTTGAGAAGTGTGCTGATCGCTTCGATCTCCACCCCACTTCGCGCAGCCCACACGGCGAATACAAAGGGCCTTTCACTCCAGCGACACCAGCGATCTCCCAGATCCCAAATCTCGCGAAATTGACCCTGCGGTGGGTGCATTGCCCGATCTCCGATCATCAAAAGTGCATCGGCATGGATCTGATCTGCTGATACAGAGATGGGAAAGGGACGGAGTTCAGGCCGAAGTTTGTACAACTTCCACAATAGAATTTGAACCAGCGCTTGGCTTGTCCTGCTCCCCTCATCCAAGGCGAGGGTGCGAATTTTTGCCACATCTACTCGGCTCATTAAACGGACGCTCCACACAGGACCACGGCAGGCAATCGCGGCATTGGAGACAAGCTGATAATGGTTCCCCCGAAAGTATTCGACGGTGGGAATGAGGGCAACATCCAAATCACGGCTCGCCAGTCGATCAGCCAGTCGACTGGGCAAGTCAAATTGTAAGGACGCGTCGCTACCGAAACTTTGGCGCAGACGATCGGACAGGCCACAGACCAGTGGGCGGGTGTTCAAGTAGGAGACTGCGCCGACTCGCATTATGCACTTTGTTGGTAGTGGGTCGCAAAACCGCTGCTCTGTTTCACTAATTTCATTAATAACGCTTGATTAGTACAGAGTAAACCGAAAAGGAAGAGCCGTCAGTAACCAATGAACAGCGTTGAGAAGCATTATTGCTCAAGCAGAGGAAAATTCGAGCTCCATGATTCTGGGCTCCATGATTCTGGCAAGGGCGCGTCGACCAATACTTCACGGCCATTAGTTGGATGTCGAAAGCAGATGGATTTTGCATGCAGAGCGATACTTCTCTGCCTTTCATCTTCCACTGCTGGGCCAAAGGGAACACGTGAACCGTACAAAGAATCCCCCAGCAGTGGAAATCCGCGTGAGGCGAACTGCAAACGGATTTGATGCATACGACCCGTTTCCAATTCGATGATCACACGCGTCACAGGCAAGGCTTTGGTATAACTCAATCGCTCTGCAGCTGTGAAATGCAATACTGCTTGACGACCTTCAGGGTGAGTTGAATCAACGACCTGACCGACCGGTTGATCGGGAATCTTGCGAAGAAAATCAATCCAAGTCCCCGATTCAACGGGGAGCTCTCCCTCAACGATGGCCCAGTACTTTTTCAAAACTTTACGCGACTGAAATTGACCGCCAAATTTCTGTATGGCACGATGATTACGTGCCACAAGCACGACGCCACTGACTGGCCGATCGATACGATGTGGAAACGCGATATAGGGCTGTCCGGGATGCTGATCGCGAAGCTTGATAAACGACTGCAGTCGAGTTTCCAGCGTCTCTATGCCGATCGCCCCTTGCGTTAAAATTCCGGCGGGCTTGTTTACTACCAAACTTGTTTTATCTTCCCACAAGATTTCTATCGACACGTTGTATAAAGTCCCAGGTCAATCAAGTTCGGCATCGATAAATAAATCGGCGTTGATAAATAAAAAAACGAGAGTCTCCGGCCACGACGAGCTGCATACTTCCGTGACATGCAAACTGCGATTCGCGAGACTCTCGTTTTGCCTGTTTTATTCTGCGTTCCGTATTGGTCAAGAGCGACTGCGCACAATTCGTGATTAAAGTGCACGTTTGTGGGTGCAAAGATCTGGCCCGTAACGATGCAAATGGCATACTACCGAGGCTTTGCAATGGGCGTGCGCATGCGGTACGAAAAGGAATCAAGAGAACCATGAAAGACAGTCGAACCGATCGCATTCATCGCCATTTCGTTACAGGCAAACTAGCTGCTCATGCGTTGCAAATGACAGTGGAAGAAATCGCAAAAAAGCAGGGTTTTGATTACTCAATTGGCGTCATGCCGATCACGGTCGCTGCCTTGATGACACCTCGTTGGTTGGCTCGACATTTAGTGGTACCTTCAGAGGCAACAGAGGTCATTCTACCTGGCTATGTCGGCGCAGAGCTTGACGACATTCGACAGCTAACTAATGCGACTGTGACGCTAGGTCCGCGCGACTTGCGAGATCTCGAAGAATTTATTTGTGGAAAAAAAAGGTTACCTCTCCAGTTGCTCGATTACGACATCGAGATTATTGCGGAAATCAATCACGCACCCCGCCTTAGCAGTCGGGAATTGCTCCGCCAAGCCGCCCTACTACGCGATGCAGGGGCGGATCGAATCGATGTTGGGTGTGAGCCGGGCTACCAATGGATGGAAGTTGGAACTGCTGTCGCCGCACTCGTGGCCGATGGCCATACCGTTTCAATCGATTCATTTGATGAAGTGGAAGTGGAGTTGGCTTGTCAGCATGGCGCTTCACTAGTGCTTTCGGTAAATTCGGAAAACGCTAGTCTCGCTCACCAGTGGGGCACGGAAGTCGTGGCGATTCCTGACTCGCCAAGGGAGCTCGATTCCCTGTATCGCACCATTCAAGTTCTTGAGGATACAGGTGTAAGCTATCGACTAGACCCAATTCTAGAACCCATTGGCATGGGCTTGGCCGATAGCATCGTACGTTATCACACGGTGCGGCAGCGATATCCCAAGGCCCAGCTCATGATGGGCATTGGCAACCTCACGGAGCTAACCGACGTTGATTCAGCGGGCGTGAATATGGTTTTGCTCGGTATGTGTGCGGAATGGAACATCCGCAGTGTCTTGACCACGCAGGTTATTCCTTGGGCCAGCACCAGTGTCCGCGAATGCGATCTTGCGAGACGACTCGTCCACTATGCCGTAACACATCACGTTCCTCCAAAACGACTTGACGACCGGCTCGTCGTGTTGCGCGATCCTAAGTTGCAGCCTTATCCACCAGGAATGTTTGAGCATCTGGCAGCGACCATTCGTGACAATAATTATCGCATCTTTGCCCAAGACGAAGAGCTTCATCTCGTCTCGGCCGGCATCCATTTGCACGCTGCCGATCCCTTTCTGCTGTTTGATTCACTCCTTAGTGATCCGCGTTCCAGCAATGTAGACGTTACGCATGCGTTCTATTTGGGTTTTGAACTCGCCAAGGCTCAAGTCGCTTTGCAACTTGGCAAGCAATACAATCAAGACCAAGCATTGCATTGGGGACACCTCACCATTGCTGAAAATCTGCATCGCTTGCCTAGAAGCTCTCCCCGGAAATAGCCGGAGCGATCCGCATGGCTGTTGTCCGCTGCAGTATCGCTACGATCGCCTTGCGTAGCGCAACCAATCAAATGTTTCTCTTCACTAGCGCAGTCCAGTGCGTTGTGCCGATGAGAAAGCAGTGAGTCAAGACACTAAGTTAATTGTCACTCGTGTCACTGCGTTCGTAAGGGTTCATTATGCAAATGACGCGTAACCGATATTTCCTTTTAGGAGTCCTATTGGTTCTCCTTGGGGTCCAGTTCCGAATGGTTGAATCATTTGTACTGAACGAACCGACAACTCGCGCACTAGCACGCGTGACGCGAAACACTCCCATCGCTAGCAATAACGACTTTATGTCGACGATGATTTTGCAAGTGCACCCCAAGCCGACCAAGCGAGTTGCGCCCCCAAGATGGCTCGGACTTGCCTTTATTGCCGTAGGCACGGTGGTTGCATTGCACGCACTGGCAATACCCAAAAACCAACATTAGCTCCCATAGCGACAATATAAGTCGAAGTGAGATGGATCTGCTGTTCGCCGATGGATCGGCCGTAGTTCTTCTTTTGGAATAACGGAAATGATCTTTCTGCCATTGATGGTGCTCTGGGCACGACGGCCCTATCACTTCTCCAATCGCGCCCGCTATGCAGCGCTCACTCTGTTTCTGGTCGGAATTACTCTCGGGGGCCCAACCAGCGGCGGGAACCCTGAGAATCGAGAGGAGAGCAGCGGTCGTCAAAGCTCGGAACTCAGTGATGCAAACCAACGGCACCGCGAAGGGAGTCGAGTGACGGACTTGGTGGGATCGCTGCGGGAGACAGGGAGACGCTGGACGTTTACCACGACGGATGGGGCGGTCGCCTATCGCCTGCTGGAAAATCAACCCCTCGAACGAATCGCCAGATCCATTGCGGAAGATCCCCAAGACCGTAATTGGAAAATTAGTGGGGTACTAACTGAGTTCTTTGACGAAAATTTGCTGCTCATTGACCGCATTGAACGAGCTACCGAGTTGGCCGATTAGGACCTCCTTGACGGCCGTTCTAATCAGTGGTTTGGCGATTACTGGTCTGGTGGGCAGGGGCTCCGCGTGGTAAACAAGATCCAATAGCGTAAAACAACCGAAAAACATGCTACCATTTGTCGATTGATGGAAAACCGCATCCGCGGAACACATCACTTAACTATACATCACTGAACTTTGCATCACTGAACTTTACATCACTATCGCCAAAGATTGAAACCTACGCGGGGCAGGCAAGGGTTTCAAGCGACAGCTTTACGGTCTGCCCTTATGCCTATACGTTTGTTTATAATCGACCCGCTCGAGGTCATGCGTGCCGGCGTTCGTTTGCTATGCTCATCCAATGAAGACCTTGTGGTGGTCGGGGAAGCTGAGAGTTTTCCCCTCGCCGAACCCAAACTTCTGGAGTTGCTTCCCGACGTGGTGATGATCGATTTCGATCAAGCCGACAAAACGGCAAGCCATCAAATCGCCATACTCGTTGAGAAACTGCCTAATTCTCGGATTTTGGTTTATTCCACCAAGGACGATGCGGAACTCGCCTATCAGTATTTGACTGCGGGCGCCTCTGGGTTTCTCGTTAAAGCGGCCCGCCTCGAAGAAATCGCCGTTGCCATCCGATCTTTGCATGACGGCAGGGTTTTCATAAGCCACAGCCCCGAGCGGTCAACTCCGCTGCACGCTACACCCCATTTCACGCCGCAAAAGCCGTATGGGGGTGCACCCGCAATGAATGACTCATTGAGTCAGAGGGAACGGGAAGTCATTGCCATGGTCGCTGACGGTCTGACCAATAAACAAATCGCTGAAAAGCTCTTTCTGAGCGTCAAAACGATTGAGACTTATCGCGCTCGGGTGATGCGAAAGCATAGCCTTGCAGATCGTGCGGCCGTGATTCAGTTTGCTCGTCGATTTGGTTTGACGGAACTCACTCCTTAATTCCGAGCGACTTTTTTTCGTCGCCTCCTTTCTCGGTGCGAATCCTGTGTGCATCATTGCAACGGGCATCCTGCTAGTCTCTCACTGGCAATGAGGGCGTATCTAACAATGCTCGCCTCGGGATGTCGCGTTAATTTGATTCCGTGACTTAAATTTCGCTACTTGTATTGAGTCACTGATAATGCGCGACGTTATGTCTCAATAGGGTTGAACCACTACGTTGGTTCAACTTGGTTGTAGGGTAAATCCCGCCCGTAATTCTTTCGTGTCAGGTCAACTGGTACTTCTACTAACAATTTTTTGCTCGTGCGGACTGGAAATGGTTTGATGACGAGCGGGGGTAGATCCCGCCTGGGTAGCTCCTAGCAAGAAGCCCAGTATCGAGTTTTGCAGTATAGGTATAAGGCAAACTAGATTGGCCGAAGTCCTGTATTGAAGCGTAAACA
>JBGTBJ010000141.1:0-52557 GCA_041749395.1 Pirellulaceae bacterium | reverse complement strand
GTTTGGCACCTCGATGTCGGCTCATCACATCCTGGGGGTGCAGAAGCTCCCAAGGGTTTGGCTGTTCGCCAATGAAAGTGGTACGTGAGCTGGGTTCAGACCGTCGTGAGACAGGTCGGTCCCTATCTGCCGTGGGCGTTCGAAACTTGAAGGGGTTCAACTTTAGTACGAGAGGATTTAGTTGGACGTAGCTCTGGTGTCCCAGTTGTCACGCTAGTGGCACGGCTGGATAGCTAACTACGGAAAGGATAAACGCTGAAAGCATCTAAGCGTGAAGCCCGCCCTAAGATTAGGTTTCGTAGTTTTTAACGAAAGCCCCCTGGAAGACTACCAGGTTGATAGGATGGATGTGTAAGCACGGTAACGTGTTGAGCTAACCATTACTAACGGGCGAACGTTTGACCATCACTATCTTGCACTCGTAATGCTATCCACTACGGATAAACACTCTTATAGATCGCAATTTACCCAACATCCACGGCTATCGCTGAGCGAAATATCTCAGCCTTAGTCTTTCCGGTGAACATATCAGAAAGGTCACACCTGTTCCCATCCCGAACACAGCAGTTAAGCTTTCTGAGCCGATGATAGTGCATACCAGCGTGAAAGTAGGTATCGCCGGATTTTATTAAAACCCCTGTTGAGCGTTGCTCAACAGGGGTTTTTTCGTTTCTTGTCATCATCGCTCCCAGTGTGCTTTCTATGCACTACCGCCTGTGCCGTTTTCTTAAAAGGTCTTGGGATGTCAGTGGAAATTGAACGGAACCAACTAATTGCTCAATCGTTTCCAGATGGTTTTCCTAAGCTCTGGTGCCCTCCACTAACCCATTTCAAGGCTGCGGCACAGTTCGATCGCAAGCGAATCCGCGCTCATCTTGAGCATCTGTCACCGTATGTCCATGGTCTCCTTGTTCCTGGCTCCACCGGAGTGGGAGTAACTGTTTGCGGTCCTAAAGGACGGGATAAGTGCCAGACGGTGCTGCGAGCATGTTTCGAAGAAATTCTATCCCTTGGTTGGCCAACTTCTATTTATCAGCTTCCGCAAGTAACAGAGAATGAGCTGAGCGGTGAGCTCATTGCTTCACTTGCTGCAGTATTTCCAAATTTGCTGTATTTCAAAGACAGCAGTGGAACGGATCAAGTTGCTTTGAGCGGTTTGGATTTTGCCGGTCTAGTGTTGCTTCGTGGCGCATAACAAGGAGGTTATGCGACTTGGTTGAAAGATGCGGGAGGTCCCTATGATGGTTTTTTGCTCAGCACAGCAAATGTGTTCGCGCCGCAGCTAGCCAAAATGATATCGTTGTTTGATGGCGGTGCAGGTACGGCTGCGTGTGCAATTGCTTCCGATCTTCAAGAAGTGGTGAGTTCCATGTTTCGTGTTGTCGGAGATTATGCTGTTGGGAATGCTTTTTGTAATGTGAATAAGGCGTTGGATCATTGTTTTGCTTATGGGCATCGATATTCCTTGTTTTCTGATGTTGGGTATCTCGTTTGAAAGCGCATTCCCCTGCCCTGTTGGTGTTGTTGGCTGGCGGTTTTACGGCGAATTGACTTGGCGTTGACCAGGAACTGGGGTTCTGAAGTTTGCTAGTCCCAAAGTATACTGGTCACCTTACTGCGTTGGACGATTGCGAATTTGGCTGAGGTGGGTCATTGCATTTGTGCAACCGCCATTTTTCTGACGGATGGAGCCTTTCAATGAAATTTGTCCAATGGGCGTTGGTTGGTGCGGTTCTAGGTGCAATTTGGTTGCGCGGGATTCCCGAGTCTAGTGCGCAGGGTTTGTTGCCTCCGGGAGATCGCAGTCCGATTTCCTCCGAAGCGGGTGTGGTGAATGAGTCCGCTGTAGTATTACAGGAATTGGCGACAATTGCGGCTGAGCGAATTCCGGAGCGACTTTTAGCCGATGCTCACGGGATTGCGATTGTTCCCCATTTTATGCGGGGTGCATTCGTCGTTGGCGTGGGAGGTGGCCGTGGGGTTTTATTAACAAAGGATCCCGCGGGAAATTGGATGGCACCCGAATTCATCACCATGGGGGGCGGAAGTTTTGGGTGGCAGGTGGGTGTTCAGTCAACGGATTTGGTGCTTGTCTTTCGGTCACCCAGAAGCCTCAATAATATTCGTCAAGGAAAATTGACTTTAGGTGTGGATGCATCCGCGGCAGCGGGGCCAGTGGGGCGATACACGAGTGCCGCGACCGACGCGCGACTGCAAGCCGAGATTCTCACCTATTCACGTAGTCGTGGTTTATTCGCAGGGGTCTCCCTCGGTGGATCCGTTTTGCAAATGGATGTCACAGCAACACAGCGTTATTACCAAATTTCACCGACAAGTGCAGGCGTGGTGCCTCCATCGGCGGTCGCTTTGGTAAATGAATTGATGCAGTACACAACGGCCATTCAGTCGGCGCAAACTGCTATTGATAGGACTGCGGCGCCGGTGCCCTCGTCATTGGGTGGTCTGCAGAATTCCGCGACGATATCGGTCGACCCTCGTGCTACCAAGTTAACGCAGGCGGTCATTGCGTTGCAGGTGAGAGTCGATGACCAATGGAAACAGTATTTGGCTCTCCCGGGAGATTGGCTTTCTGGCAAGCAGCTTACCGAAGCCGATGTGCATCCTGTGATGATTCGATACGAACGAGTGGAAACCAATCCTCAGTTTGATGCGTTACGAGTGCTTCCCGAGTTCCAACACGCCATCGGCGAAGTACGCGCGCTGGCCAAAGAAGTCTCTGGAACTGAACTTCCCCTTGCTCTCCCGCCACCACCCAGCGGAGACACAAGATTTAGTAACTGAGTGATACTGTGGAGGGTGGCACTGCAATATTTTTGATCGCCAATTGCAATCAGTCATAATCTTGTTCGGGTTCGGCCCACGCCCTCGCCTCCCCTTCGTCGTCGATATCGACATGAATGACACTGGCGTGGCAGCAAACGGGACAGTCCTCGACGTACTGTTGGTGAGAACCCTCGCTTAGGTCAACCGGGATAACGATTTCTTCTCCGCAAGAGTCGCAGATGTAGCTCACTTCTTCTTGCATGGCGACCACCTAGGGCAATGAAATGTTAACTGCGTGGTGACCGCGAGGCCCCATCCCTAAAGCGTCGCACATCCGAATGACTTCGTCCACTCTCTCTTCGGGCAATTCAGGAAACGCGTAGATGTAGACATGTGGAATCGGTGGAGTTGTCAAGATTGCATTTCGCTGGGTTGGTTCCATGGAGCGGAGCCACGCGTCCCATTTCTCTTGCTCGTCTGTTACAGCCCGGGACAGCATTTCTTGAAGTGAGTTGAAGGTTCCAGCAGTTTCGTTGACACCAACACGGACTTGGCCCGCTGGGTCGAGATAGACAGGTATTTGTCGCCAATTCTCAACCGGCGCAACCTTGCCTGGGATCGCATACTGATAGGACCGATAGGGAGTTTGGGTCGTCAGTGATATTTTAAACTGCGCTTCGACCGCGTTACGGCAGGGTGACGAATCGTCTGCTTGCGGCCAACCATTGTAGTGCCGAAGTACAATTCGTTTCGAATCACGGAAATCTACTTTGGTAACAGAAGTTGCCTTGGATGGTTCGTCCGCCAGAGAGTCTCGCGGTCCATTAGGCTCACCTATAACGATCCATAGAATTGGCTCGCTAGGCTCGCTCACAACGATCCAGGGAACTCGGTTCGCGAAAAAATCTGCAGCCACCGAAAGACTTGCGTAACGCGCTGATTCCAATTCCGAAGCAGGCCAATGAAGTATGGCTGCAGTACTGAGATCGGCAGCATGATAGAGATGGCGTTCAATTTCTAAGGTGACGCCATTGGCCAGAAGCCTGCGACTTGGAACCTTCGCAACGATTGGATGATCAAACTTCGCCGTAAATTGATCCTCGACCCGTTTGCGAACACTCTGAAGTGTCTTCAATAGTTCCGCCTCCAAGTTGCCAATCTCTGGCAATGGCTCAGCAAGATCCACGCGCTGTTCGATATGATTCGTATTCATATCCCAGTACAGCACTCGCCCAAACGGTAGTGTGATCAGTCGATCGCGACGAGGGCGTTTCATCCAATCTTGTTCACCCAGCGAGCGTTCCAGATACATCGGTTGCTCGCTACTAAAGTCGACTCGCAAGTGGGCTGTGTCAAAGGTTAGGTCGGCAAAAGCGGTCACGGTTTGGGGCCGCTCCACCAGGGTCGAGACACCGCTTTGCACCTTCTGTGACTTCCATTCGGCAGGTGGTGTAGCGATGACAACTGCGACGATCGCTTCATCGGTATGTAGAACAACGACATGCTTGCCCTCCCCTGCATAGTCAGCAACCTGAAGATTGCTCCAATTCACGTTGGCTTCTTCTTTGTCGTCGCCGTCTAGTGGGATTGGCGATGGCGCGGCTAGGGGTTTCTCCAGAATCGTATTTTGAGGTAAAAGCAACGCTGCCGATCCGACCACGACAACAAGTAATAATGGCAAAAAGCCAAATCTTCTTGGATCTGTACTGTGTTGAACTCCAAGTAATCGCTCGACGCGACAAAGCAACGAGCCTTCTTTTCCGCCATCGGCAGCAGTGGCAAATACTAACGAACGACGCGATCGAAATTCTTCTAAGTTAGCCAGCGCTCCCACATACACTGTCACATCGTCGCACTCGCGGCTCACCATTGCATCGCAGCAGAATTCTCGTTCAGTGCGAATTGCGCGAGAGATCCACCAGACGACCGGGTGAAAGAAAAAAACGGTCTCCATGAAAATTTGGAATAGATTGACTACGTAGTCATTCCGTCGGATATGAGCCAATTCGTGCAGTAAGAGTGTTTCAATCTGTGATGCAGGAAGGCTGGTGAGCATGGTCATCGGAACGATGATCATGGGGCGCAATACCCCTGCGGCAAGTGGCACGAAAATTCGCTGGGAGATGCGCAATTGAACTCGTACTCGTATCTCCAATCGCTTCGCCAGCTTTTCCATTCTCTCTGTCCAAGTCGAATCGTTGGCTAGCGGAACACTTGAATGAACGATGTTGCGCAGGGACAGCCATTGCCACAGTAGTCTCATGCTGCAAATGATGAGACCGACAAGCCATGCCCGTGCCATCCAGCTTGGTCCACGTTGCAAAATCGATTCTATGTAGGGGGCTTTCCAGGCCACTGCATTTGGTTCGTTTGAGAGCGACTGCTTTGACGTAACGAAAGGACTGGAAATTATTTGCCCTGTTCTCTGAATGTCATCTTGAGTCGAATTGGGGGTTGGAGGATGAAGGGATGTTTTGCTTTCGTTAATCGTATCCGGGAGACACGATAGCAGTGACTCGGACTCGACAGACGCTTCATAGCGTGCCACTTCCCAACCGAATGTTCCCACTGCTAGGACAGCAAGTAGCAGGAGTGCCAGTACAAGAACACCGTATCGCCGCATTGCAGAACGCGCCGGAAGAGTGAGCACGAGACCAACGGCGACACCCTGCCAGATAAAGTGCAACAGTGTCCAGCCAACGGCATCTATCAGTGAGTCCGTATTCACGATGGGCGACTCCGTGATTCGAGTTGTTTGAGCATTCTCCGTATCTCTTGCAGTTCATCCGGGCTGGCATGTTCTTCCGACAATGCCTGCATTACTAGCTTTCCGGGCGATCCACCAAATGCAGCATTCAATAATCGCTTTACCAACTGGCGTTGTGTCACTTCTGCTTCACAAGCGGCCGTATAGATATGCGACTTGTGCGATTCATCCCGGGTCACAAGTCCCTTTTCCGCCATCTTTTGCAAGATTTTTAAAGTGGTTGTGTATCCGGTCGACTTGGGGAGTGACTCATGGATCTCTCGCACTGTCGTCGGTCCCAGTGTCCAAAGAACGCGGAGCAATTCCAGTTCTGCGTCGGTGGGAATCGGTAGTGAGGATGTATGTTTCTGGTTCATACTGGCTATCCTACGACGATTGACGTACATTGTCAACGACGAATGTCGTAGATTGGAGCAGAGCCCTACCACTCGGCTATAATTCGGTATTAGTTCAGCAAGGGGCGGTCAGTCAGGATGGTCAACGAGGGAAGGTGTTTTTGAGTAAGCGATGTTACCATCGATGATCGTCATCACTACTTGAGTTTGACGCAGCTCAGCGACTGATGACGCACGAAGATCGCGGTCGACAATGATCAAATCTGCTCGCTTGCCGACTTCTATGCTGCCCAACTGATCTTCTTGGAACGCGGCAACGGCCCCGTTGATTGTGTAGCTTTGAATGGCTTCCTCGATCGTCATCGCTTGGTCCGCGAAAAACGTTGTGCCATCGGACAGCTGACGACTGATGCTGGCCGCAATTGAAGCGAAGGGATTGAGAGGTTCGACAGGCGCGTCGGTACCGTTGGATACGACAGCACCACCATCTATGAGTTCGCGCCAGCGATAGGCGCCGGTTGCCGCGCGGCGCTCGCCGAGACGCTGTAAGACAAACGGAGCATCGCTGGTGCAATGAATGCCTTGCATGGCGGCGATAATTCCCAATTTGCCGAAACGTCCAACATCGCTAGGGTCTAAATGCTGTGCATGTTCGATTCGCCAGCGGGCGTCGCGGAGCTGTTTCGGGGGCATCGAGCTTTCAAACAAATTCAGCACTTCACGATTGGCTCTATCGCCAATAGCGTGAATACACATTTGATAGTTATGTGTTTTGGCCAGCTCTATCGATTCTCTTGCCTCGTCCATACTGAGTGTTGCCAAGCCCGTGCTTTGAGGCATGTCTTCGTACGGGCTCAGCAGCCACGCGCCATGGGGCCCCAGTGCACCATCAATGCTCTTTTTAATAGCGCGAACTGTGAAGAAACCATTGGCTGCATCAACGACGCGAAGTCGATCGAGATTTTCGCGAAGCGCATCATTTGAGTCGCGAACCATAACATAGAGCCGCACACCTGTCATTTTTTCTTCGGCCAGTGCGCGGAGGCTATCGATGGTTCCCACGTCGCTTCCCGCATCGTGAAACGAAGTGATTCCCCAGCGAAGGCACTCTTGTGCTGCTAAAGCAACAGTCCGTTGCAGCAGGTCGCGCTTTTCATCACTGGATTGAAGCCTAAGAGTTCGATTGTGTGCTGCTTGGATCAACTGGGCAGCTTGCTCGCGAAATAAACCAGTGGCCTGGCCTCGTACGTCACGCACGATTTCTCCTCCGGACGGACTTTCCGTATCGTCGGTGATCCGAGCTCGTTGCATGGCGGCGGAGTTGGCGAAAGTTGCATGTCCACTGGCATGCACGAGCATGACTGGATGGTTTGGAACTGCCATGGTGAGATCGTCATGGATTGGATAGCCATCGATATTAGGGTTGGGCAAAGCCTCCCATTTGGATTGATGCCAGCCACGACCGATGATCCACGATCCCTCTGGTAATTGACGCGATGCCGTAACTACATCATCAATAATTTCCTGCCACGTTTTTTGCGTTCTCAGGTCAAGCATCATCAGGGACTGGCCAAGCCCAACAAAGTGGCCATGGCTTTCGATCAGTCCGGGCATCAGCGTTTCGTTTTCGGCAAGTTCTATAACACGCGTGTTGGGACCAATCCAACTTTGGGCGTCCTCGCGGCTACCGATGGCAGTTATACGACCCCCTTGTACCGCGACGGCCTGTATTGATTGAGCCGTGGACTCGCCACTGTTCTTTGTGGCTGTAATGACTCGCTCACCGATGCAGACGAGATCGGCGAAGGGGGTGACGGGCTGCGCTATTGCGAATGCTGGGAACAGGCAGGCAGTAAGCAAGAAAGTTCCAGCAATGACTTGAACATACCAATAGCACGGCCTGCGTCTGAACATTGTAACAAGTCCCAGGAGTCGTACCCTACAGAAATTGAAATTTGAACGCCCATCGTAACCGCGGTTCACCATGCATAAAAACAAATTGAGAAATTTTTGCAGCCACACGCGTTCGATGCGATGCTGAATTCAGTGTCTAAACGTGGTTATTGATAACTCAACGCAATTGACTTGACGAGAGTTTTGCGCAAAAGACGAATAGGGAGTTTCTTAAGAAAGTTCGTAGACTTCAACTCGACCAAAGTCCGGAAACTTGCCTTCGTCATTTTTACCTGGTTGTCCTTGACCGCCGACGACAAGAAGTTTTTTTCCATCGGTCGTGAACTGAAGTTCGGTGACCCGATAACCTGACTTGATGGTGCCGATACGCTGACCGCCCTCTAGATCAAACAGGGCCACGTTCCAGTCGCCTCCGCGTAGACGTCCACCCATCGCGAAGATTTTTCCGTGGGGATGAATGGCAAGAGCTTCCATGAGCCCCTCGCCCGATTCGCCAGCGTGAGTTTCATCAAGCTTCGTTGGCGAGGTATCTTTCCAAGACCATTTTTGCCATAGCTGGCGTCCATTGCCTGCCATGGGATCTCGCATCTCACCCATACCACAAATGATGATGGCTTGGCTATCAGGAGTGAATCGAAGCGAAAAGATACCGCCCAGGTAACAGTGGCTCTTGATGATGCCCCAACTGGTCAGATCGGGCGTGGTGAAAGTTGCAGTCAGATCGCCTGTTTGGCAATTCCAGACACGGACTTCACCCATCAGGTTTCCGGCCGCCACGAATTGGTTGTCGTAGCTGAATGCGACCGCTTGAACGGAAGGGACATGAGCAAAATCGAACAGGACAGCGCCCGTTTCGGTCGAAAGTAATCGCACGCAGGGTTCACGCTCGGGTGCTGGTTCGTACTTATATCCTCCCGCAAGATACTGTCCGGTAACCGATGCGATTAAGTTTTGGTCGGGTGATAATGCCATGTCCCAAGACCAAAAATCATGCGCTTTGATGTTGCGTTTGAGTTCTTTTGATTCGCGGTCAATCCACTGAATATGACCGTCGTAGCCAGCAGTTAAGAAGAGATTTCGATTCTCAAGAAACACAGCTGAGCTGACATAGCTATCGTGCTGCCCAACGCGTTCAAATGACTTATCTAACAAGTCGATCTGATAGACTCCATCCATGCAACCGGCCACTATGGAGCGATCGTCCGCTGCGAGTGTCGCACCTAGGATTGCCGTCGGCAGCTTAAAATCTATCGTACGTGTTAGTGTTGTGGAGGTCATGGGAGTTGTCGTGCAGTCGGATGCATGTTTGATTAAACGAGAAGTTCGGCGACTGGTAAGGCGTCACCTTCGACGCGATGGAAGGTGGGCAGATCGCCAAGTTCGTATTCTTCTTGTGGGTCGATGCCTAACGCGCGGAAAATGGTAGCAAAGAGTCGTCGATTGTCGATAGGATTTTCCACCACATCAATTCCATGTGCATCCGTGGCACCATAGACTACGCCGCCTCGCATGCCTGCGCCCGCCATTGCTAGGCTCCAGGCGTTGGAATAGTGATCACGCCCACGCGCTTCATTGATCCACGGAGTTCGACCAAATTCACCCATTGCAATGACGAGTGTGTCTTGAAGCATGCCACGAACATCGAGATCAGAGATAAGTTGGAAAAGAACGTTGTCCAGCTCGGGGACAAGCATCTGGTGCATTTCGTGTTGGAAAACATGATTGTCCCAAGGCATGCCGTTTGCGACCATGACAAATGTTGAACCATTTTCAATGAGATGCCTGGCTTGGAGTGCGTGCTGTGCGAAAGCACCACCACCATATCGTTGACGATCTTCCTGAGGCAATTTGTCGAGGTCGAACAGAGGCGCACAGCTCATCAGACCCTTGACCCGTTCGAATGCCGCGTTGTATCCGGAGGCAGCTTCACTGCGCTGTTCGTTTTCAAACTTGCGGCTAAAAAATCTGCGGAGTGTTTCTCGATCCTCATGATCTGCTGCAGCGATTGTTTCAGGTTTCAAAATATCTGGAATGGAGTATTCGCCCCCAGCGCGTACCGGTCCATATTGAGCACCTAGCCAGCCGGCCCAGTTGCCCGCTTTAAAGGCTTTGAATTCATTCCCTTCGGGACACGGATCGAGCAAAATGAACTGGGGCACCGGGCTATCGAGGTGGCCGAGTTGTTCGGCAACGACCGAGCCGAGGATTGGACGAGTGAAAGGAGGCCGTGGTTTTTCTCCACGGGTCAGCACATCGACACCTTGGAAGTGTTCGTTCGGCTCTGTTTTCATGGAACGTATAACGGCCAGTTTGTCCATGATGCCAGCGCATTGCGGCATTAAACTGCTGATCTGGATGCCTGGAATGGACGTGTTAATGGCGCCGAATGGCCCGCCGGTTTCCGTGCCAGGCTTGGGGTCCCACATTTCGAATTGGCTGGGTGCACCGCATAGCCACAGCAGGATGCATTTCTTGCCTTGTCTCTTGGTTTCTTCCGCAATCGCCGGAATGGAAAAAAGCCCATTGAAACTGGCAACGGAAGCCGCACTTGCAGCCATCGTACCCTGTAAAAATAGCCGTCGGTGGATGGTGTGTTCGACACTACCGCAATCGAACCGCGATTGGGAATGGCCGCTACTAGTATTGGAATTGCTTCGATTCATGATCGTATGGCGAATTAGTGATTGAAGCGAAACTCTGCCGACATGAGTAATGCCCAAGCCGCGTTCTGCAAGCGAGTGGGAGATAGCGAAACGGTCGCGTCGGATGCGCTGTCGTCACTAGCAGTAGGTTGCTGCAAGAATGACTGCAGCGAAGCTCTCTCCTCTGCATCGGGTTCTCGTCCTAAGATGGCAACGCAGAGCGAATCGATCGCGTCATCGATCGAGCCTGAATGAGTCAGTTTCCCCAATAAGTGCTCGGATTCAATGCTGGTTGAGAGGAACTCATTCAGAGCAGGATTGTTGGTCAGGAAAAGCGACTCTGCAACTCCGGTGACGATTATTTCAGGCATCACGTCAGGGACTTTATCACGCAATTTCGCCACGAGTGGTGAATTGTTATCGAACTTGTTACGCAATGACAATTGCATGGAGCGGGCGAACTGTTCTGCTGTTAGCGGACGTTGTACATACCACGCGAACAAGGCGGGGTCCTCGGCTCCGGCGGGCTGACGCGCATCGAGTTGATAAGCGTCGCAGGAGATAATGGTGCGGACAAGTCGACGGATATTGTAGCCATGATTGCGAAAATCAGCGGCCAATAGGTCGAGCAACTCTGGGTGCGAGGGAGGATGTACGGAGTCCATTTGGTCAAACGGATGAACGATGCCTCGGCCCATGATCAGAGCCCAAATTTTATTGACAAAGGACCGAGCCAGGAGCGGATTGTCTCGCGCGATTTGTTCAACAAACATCTGTCGTCGAGAGAACTTAGGAATCCTTGGTTCGCCAGGAACATCTGAGGCAATATAGAGGTCGTCGGACTCTTCTTGTTTAGCGTCCTTTTCAGGGCGACTTTCTGCGACGGTTGTTGATGCAAAAAACGTCAGCAAGTTAGGCGAGCTGCTCCCTTCTAAGTTGGCGAATTCTGAGTAACCTCCGACGGCAGATTCAGCGACGCGCGGACCATGATCCGTTTTTTCGTTTTTGCTGCGATTAAAGAAGGCAACAAGACCCCAATAGTGACTTTGTTCGATTTCATAGGCGATCATATGATCGTGGCATTGAGCACAGTCGATTCGGATGCCAAAGAAATTAGGAGCTATCGCTTCTGCAATGGCTTGATGGTTATCATTCCGTTCATAAAGAAACCAGACAACACCGCGATCATCGGCCGAGTCAGGGCGGGCGAGGAGAATGTCTGAGGCAACGGCATCCCAGGGACGATTGTCACGAAAGACTCGTTCCAACCACGAGCGCCATTGGTTTTCCCTGCGTTCCTCATACTTGCGACGGTTCACACGTCCCATCAGCAACGTATCAAAGATGTCGGCATAGTGTTGAACGTAATCTTCCGACATCAACAGTTGATCAATCAGCAACTCACGTTTGTGATCTCGCCCATCTGCCAAAAAGTTCGTCCGTTCTTCTGCTGTGGGAATTCGTCCCACGAGGTCAAGATAAAGCCTGCGAACAAAGACGTCGTCGCTGCAGCGAAGTGCTGGCGAGATAGCCGCCGCATCCCATTTCTGCGAGATGAGGTCATTGATTGCCTGAATCGGTAAGTCCTGTGACTGTAAATCTGGCTGAACTTGCCCATTGACCTGCGGCCCTGTCAGAAAGTACGCGATGGCGAACAGGAAAAACAACAAGGAGCGATCTCGATAATGGCGACGCATATCAGAGCTGCGTAAAAGGCGGGGCAACTTTGGGGAGGGGAAAGTTGTCGCGGATGGGTGAAAAGCGACTTCAATAGTATAACCGGATTACAATAGTGCAGTAACCGCGAATGTCAGCGAACTGAAGCATTGTTCGCTACACTGAGTGGTATTGATTTTTCCCTATTGTGCTGGTTTCGTTGGTGGACACCATTGTTGAGCCAGAGTGCGTGGAAGCGACAGGATTGCAGTGCTATCGGTAACGCATGGAAATTGAACGATTGAAGCGCACCGTTGCCGAGCTCGGCGCGATCCACTGCGGTATTGCGCCGGCAGTGGAGGCGACCGGATTTTCTCGCTTGGTGCAGTGGATAGAGCTGGGGTATGGGGCGGGGATGGATTACATCGAACGTCGTTTGCCGGCGTATCAGCATCCTAGTGGGGTCATGGAAGGTGTTAAGTCCATTGTCGTTATGGCTTTTCCCTATCCAGTCATTGCGGGAAAAGGGGCAACGAGGGCGGAGTCCCCTGACGCGATTGTCTCACAGGGGAGTTCGACCGATCCGCAAGGCAGGGGTAGATTGGCTCGATATCTCTGGGATGGCGACGACTATCACGATCGTTTGCATGAGATTTTGCGGCGAGCGGCGAAAGAGATGGTGCAAGTCGTGCCTGGATGTCGAGTGCGAGGGGTGGTCGACACCGCACCGATTCTCGAGCGAGAGTTTGCGCGTCTCGCCGGCTTGGGTTGGCAGGGGAAAAATACACTGCTAATCAACAAGTGGAGTGGCAGCTACTTTTTTCTCTGCTGTTTATTGACCGATGCCGAATTGCCCTATGATGCTCCTCACGAGTCGGACCATTGTGGTACATGCACTCGTTGCATTGACGCTTGTCCAACGCAGGCTTTTCCGCAACCTGGCTTGTTGGACGCGGGGCGTTGTATTAGTTATTTGACGATTGAAAACCAAGGTGTTGTGCCTTACTCATTGCGATCGGGGATGGGAGACTGGCTCTTTGGTTGCGATATTTGCCAAGAGGTTTGTCCTTGGAACACGAAGAGGGATAATCACGTTTTCGAAGAGCCACGTTATGAAGAGGTGACTTCGGAGGACGCAAACGATGATTCAAACAGTGAATCAAGCAGCGAATCAAACAGTGAATCAAGCGATGCATTAAGCGATGCATCAGGTGAGTGGCGCTGGCTAGAGTTGGATTCACTGTTTGAATTGGACGATATGCAGTTTCGGAGTCGGTTTCGCAAAACACCTTTGTGGCGAGCGAAACGTAGGGGAATCCTGAGGAATGCGGCCATAGTTCTGGGGAATCAAAGGCAGCCCCAATCACTGGCCGCTTTGGCATTGGGACTTGGAGACACTGAGCCGCTGGTTCGTGGGGCATGCGCATGGGCGATTGGACAAATTGGAAACGACGCAGCAAAGTTGTTGCTGAAACATCAGCTGGCGTCAGAGGTAGATCCGATGGTCGTCGAAGAGCTTCAGCGGGCATGGGAAATTTGTCTGCGTGGATTGGATGTTTAGCGGTTCCTCAGTAGCGAGGGAAAGAAGGGATTGGAAATGACGTCTATTTTGGGACTCTCAGCTTATTATCATGACTCGGCCGCGGCACTCATTGTGGACGGACAGATCGTAGCTGCTGCGCAGGAAGAGCGATTTACACGAAAGAAGCACGATGCAGAATTTCCCGCCAACGCTGTTGATTATTGTTTAGCAGAAGCAGGGCTGACGATCAGTGAGCTTGATTTTGTGGGCTTCTATGAGAAACCACTATTGAAGTTTGAGCGATTGTTGGAGACGTACCTGTCTTATACGCCCAATGGTTTTCATTCGTTTTTGAAAGCGATGCCCCAGTGGCTCGGGCAAAAACTCCACTTGCGGCGGGAGATTCGGCTAGGGTTGCGTTCCGAATATACGAAGCGAATTGTTTTTTGCCAGCACCATGAATCGCACGCTGCCAGTGCTTTTTATTCATCACCCTTTGAAAGTGCAGCGATACTTACTCTCGATGGGGTCGGAGAATGGACCACCACTAGTTACGGTCACGGTGTGGCGAATGGATTGGAGATGTTGGCAGAAATTCGCTTTCCACATTCATTGGGATTGCTCTATTCGGCCTTCACCTACTTCTCGGGTTTTCGTGTGAATTCGGGAGAGTACAAGTTGATGGGTTTGGCGCCGTACGGAGAACCAAAATATGTCGATCTGATACTCAATCACCTATTGGATCTCAAGAAGGATGGATCGTTTTGTTTGGAGATGAAGTATTTCAACTACTGTCAAGGACTGACCATGACATCGAAGCACTTTCATCAGTTGTTTGGCGCAGAGCCGCGTCACCCTGAAACGCCGATGCGCCAGTTGGATATGGACATGGCCGCGTCGATTCAGAGTGTGACCGAGTTAATCGTGTTGCGCATGGCCAGCCACATACAGCAGTTGACGGGCGAAAAAAATCTCTGCTTGGCTGGTGGAGTTGCCTTGAATTGTGTTGCCAATGGACGGCTGTTACGCGAGGGAACCTTTGAGAATATTTGGATTCAACCAGCCGCTGGTGATGCGGGAGGCGCGTTGGGAGTCGCTCAGCTTATTTGGTTTCAATTGCTCAAGAATAATCGCCAAATTACTGCTGGTGATGGACAGCGCGGTTCGCTATTGGGGCCAGAAATTAAGACGAGTGAGGCTCGTTCTTCATTGAGCAAAGCGAATGCTGTATGCGAAGAATATGAGACCGAGGAGTTGCTGGTGGATCGCGTTGCCGACCTGTTGGCCAATGAAAAAGTTGTTGGTTGGGTGCAGGGGCGAATGGAATTTGGTCCGCGCGCATTGGGGAGCCGCAGTATTCTCGGTGATCCACGAAGTGCGGCGATGCAGTCTGTGATGAATTTGAAAATCAAATTTCGAGAATCATTTCGCCCGTTTGCTCCTTCCGTGTTACGCGAACGTGCCGCCGAGTATTTTGACATGGAGCCGTCCGTGGAGAGCCCGTACATGCTACTCGTGTGCGATGTTCGCAAGGAGGGCGCTACGGAAGAGACGCATGCGACCACAGGCACGTCGAGCGAATTGGCAAATCGACAGGGGCTTGATCGTGTGAATGATGTAAGAGGAAGTCTTCCCGCGATTACTCATGTGGACTATTCGGCCAGAGTGCAAACGGTGGATGAAGAGAGATTTCCGAAGTACTACCGATTATTAAAAGCGTTCGAAGCAAAAACGGGTTGCCCTGTGTTGATCAACACGAGTTTTAATGTCAGGGGAGAGCCAATTGTCTGCACTGCGGAAGATGCTTATCGCTGTTTCATGGCGACCAACATGGATGTGTTGGTAGTCGACCGATTTGTCATGTTGAAAGATCAACAGCCAGTTCAGCAGGCGGTTGACATTGCGCAGCATCTAGGAAAATTTTCCTTAGACTAGCATTAGGGAAGCGAATATCCAGTGGTCACACAACGGTAGAGGATTTGCAGATGTTGGGTGGAAATGATCGAATCAGTCCGAGTCAGCTTCGCTGGTTCGGTCTGTCGTTGGCGATAATGTTATGGTGCGTAGGCGGGTGGATTTACTGGCGGTATTCGCAACCGGTGTTGGCCCTCATCTCAGTAGTCATAGGGGCCGCCTTGTTGCTCGTTTACTATGTCGTTCCGGGGTGCAAGACCCGGGTGATTCAGGGTTTTCGTTGGGTGACTTGGCCTATCCAATTTGTTGTCTCAGTCGTATTGTTGGCCGTATTGTTTTACGGAGTGATGATGCCCATCGGGCTTGTTATGCGTGGACTCGGACGCGATCCCTTGATCAAGCGTCCGGATCGTAGCAAAGCAAGTTACTGGAGCGATTACCCGCAGGCCAAAGAAACCAGACGCTATTTTCGGTTGTACTAATGAATAATCAACAAACGCCACAGGGCGAACGACACGACGCGGACTTTCGTTCACAGGTGGAGGAGAAAGATGCGAGCTTGGTGCGTGAATTCGTTGACTTTCTTAAGCACAACAAGAAATGGTGGTTAATTCCTATTTTGGTTGTCGTGGGATTGTTGATGTTCCTCGTTGTGCTTTCACTGTCGCCTGTCGCCCCCTTTATTTACACGCTGTTTTAAGAATTGCGGGGATTTTTGAGGTGGTCGATACGATAGGCGAGCAAATGAAGCGGCAGCAGAAACAATGCATTGGTCGCGGCATAAGCGATGCACAACAGGTTGACACCACCGAAGTAACAAGTGGACCAACAAGCAACTGCGACTCCAAGTTGTCCCAGCGTCGCGGCCCAGTAGAGACTTTCACGCTTTTGAGCACGCACTAAGTACCCTAAGCAGGCAGCCAAATGGTAAGCGGTCATCCCAATACCAAAGATTAGTACGCTGTAGGGATCGATAAAGCGGTCAGCAAGTGATGGATAAACCCACTTCAGCAATCCAATCGCCGCTGCAAAACAGACGAGTCCTGTGACGAGTAATAGTGCCGAAGCCCAGGAAACTCGCGTCCAATAACTCGCTAATTTTTGGTCTTGCTGATTCGCAGAAAATCGAGTGGCCTGAGGAAAGGCTGCTGTGACCCAAGCAATAGCCATACTCTGCAGCGCAAGCAAGATGCTCCATGTCATTCCCCATCGCCCCGCCACGGTAATGCTTTGAGTTTCCATGAGCACCAGAGTCAGTGCTTGTGTGGCCAAGTAGAGAGCGATTCCCTGGATGGCAATTCGCCATTGCATGGGCAAAACAGTATGTCGCCAATTGATGGAAATGCTACTATCTGCCGACGTACGAATTCGCCGCAGTGTGGATTTTGCCGGTCCAAAGATGAGAAAACACTGTACCGCGCACTGCGCAACAGCGCTGATGACCGCCACCCACAGCGATACATTAGCCAGCAATGCAATCCAGACGGCGAGGCTACCCATCACGGCTTGTAGGAATCGCCCTCGATATACCATCCGGGCGTGACCCGTTCCTTCGAGAATTGCTAACAAGGGTGTCAGCAAAAGATTGAATGCCGCTACCGCAATTAACGCGATCCAAGGTGCGGTCCAAGAGAGCTGCGATGGTTGTCGAGCAAAAAAGTAATATCCCGATATTGCTGTAATGAGGAAGAATAGAAGCGAACAGATAGCGTAGACGCGCAACGATTTGGTGGTTAAGTCGGCGAGTTTTGCGGCACCCTGTCTTGCGATCTCCGGGTCATGAGATTCAATCGCTGCTTGTTCGTGGCCAGCAATACTAACGAGTACGCCGCTGAGGCCGAGTTCGAAAAAGGCTTGCATGCCCAAGTAGCCACCGAATGCGTAGAAGAAGCCTTGTTCGATTTCAGTGAATTGCCGCGCGATAAGATAGACCGTAAGCGGGCCAGAAATAAACTGCCAAAGTCGACCTCCAATAGCCGCTAAGACAGTGTGATTCAGCTCAGTCGTTCCGAAGCGGATCGAGGCAACGCGTTGCCAACGCGATCGTTCAGTAGCAGGCGGTAGGGAGGACCCCGGTGGCAGCGATTTGGTCACGATGGGGCACCGCACACATTCCGAATCTCAGCGGCTGCCTGAAGGGAGATTGCGCGGAGAGAATGGTAGCGATCCAAATAGTCGTCAACGTGATGCCATGGAGTCAAATCCTTTTGACAGAGGTTGTGAAGTGCAGAGACGGCCGATTCGATGGATTCTTCTGATACGCGACCTGCTTGTGATCGTTGTAAAAAATCATCAAAATCAGAGAGTGATACGATGGGTGTGTGAGCGGCAGCCGACTGTAACAACACGTTGGGAAAGCCTTCGAAAGCAGGACTGCCGGTGCATAGAAATGCTTGTGCCGAAGCAAATTGTCTAGGCATTTGATCGAACGGAACATAGTCGACTAATTCGACATTCGCAGGTGCGGTTCGGCGGACAATCGCTTCGACGTCCGGGGCATGGCGATTGACTATCATGCGAAAACGCAAATCGGGTAAGCGACTCGCTATCTCTAAGGCGAGAGAGGGACGTTTGTGAAAGGTATCGTAGCGACCGATCCACAAAACATGCGTGCGTTCGCATTGTGGATGGACTTGCCATTGGTTCTGATCGATAGGGTTACGAAGCAACAAGCCGTCTCGACCAAAGCCAGTGTTTAGCTGACGCAATTGGAATTCTGATTGGCAAACAATCACGGAAGCATGTTGTAAGGCAAATCTTTGCACGTGGGAGGATTCGCCATAAGAATTCATACTTTCTTCGTCTAACGCTATCTTGGGATCAACGTCGGCGTTTGACTCCAAGAAAAGAAACATCGGTCGGCGCTGAGCGCAGGCAGTTGCAGCGACCCGAGCAGAATCGGCATTCACTCCGAAGCCAGCCCAGGCATCGACCGCAATGCCTTCCAATCGTGGGTCTGGCAGCGTGGGTGCAGGCAAATCATTTTTCGACCAGCGTGCTGCCGCCAACAAGGGAAGTTGCCAAATGAGACGGGGGCGAAAACGACGAATGCGAAAAGGGGGCCCCACGTCAACAGCTTCTGAAACTTGTCTGCGAATGTTCGCCAGAAGCTGACGATCGGGAATCAAACGGACCCCGTCGACCATTTTGGGGATAGTTAGCTGTGTACTCCGTACAAAAAAAATAGGATGTACTGAGGTGAATTCGCTCAAGCCCCTTGCCAGTGTCCAGGCGCCCGTCTCCAAACCGCCTATTGCAGTGCCGAGTTGAGGTAAAATGGCAGGCAATGCATGCCAAGCGACCATGCCGAGGCGAATTCCTGGGGCTAGTGGTCGATTATTCATAGAGTCGAGCGTTGGGCAAGGCTGGTTTTCATACGGAGCACAGCAGTATAACGAACGAGCCGGCGTTGGAGTTCAAGAGCTCTTATGCAGCGAGTATTCCGTGACTGGATGTTGGGTTGACGCTGGCACGCTCTTGGACCAGAGTGTGGATTGTGAAAGGATGTCGTGAGTGGCTTCCATCATTTGGCGAGTTTCATTGGGGTAGGAAACCTTGGCACGAGGTGATCGATATCAAAAGATTCGCATATTAGCGGTTCTTGCATTTCTCGCGATTTTCATTGTCGCTATGACTCCCGAGATCGTCGGTGTAGGAGCACCGGGTTTGGGTGGAATGCAAGTAGCAATGTTGGTTTTCGGTGCGGCCATCTTATTGGTAGGATTGTTATTAGGCCGATTGGATGGGCGTTTCCTGATTGCCGGCTTCATCACCCTTGCTTCTCTGGCAGGGCTTATTGGCTTGGCTACGCTGAGCGACACCGATGTTGGCTGGATGCTCTGGCAATTGCAGGGGCGATTTCGAGCGCCTGAGCCGCTAGAGATTCATCAGGATGATGCCATTCTTGGCTGGGTGAATCGCCCTGGGGCCACGGCGGTTGACCTCCATTATGATTATCGAGCCACTTATCACATCGATGAGATTGGCGATCGCAGGACTAAGATCGTGGCGAACGAAATGGGTCTAGCGTCGGATAGCTTCGAAAGCACCAACCCGTCTCCCTATCTACTGTGTGTGGGATGTTCCTTTACCTTTGGACAAGGGGTCGACGACCCAGAGACGTATCCGGCACAACTGCAACGGCTCAGAGAGGATGGGCTCAATGTTCGGAATGCTGGCGTGAATGGCTGGGGGACTGTTCAAGCAATGCTCTACTTAGAAAGAGTCTTAGAGGAACAGGATGCACCGAAGTGTATTACCTATGGGTTCATTCCGGTCCATGCGAATCGAAATTCCGATCGAGCCAGTTGGTTAGAAATGCTTGCCAAGAGTGGCCGCAAAAAACCGGTTTTGCGATCCGAAAATGGAATTTGGTTGTTCGATCGTTTGGTGGGTGAGGCGGATGGACGGCGGGAGGGTCCGGACCTGGATGCGGATGAAGTCAGCGTCACCTTGGCATGTGTCCAACAAATGAACACGATGTGCCAACGTGCCGGTATTCCTTTCGTTTGCTTGATCCTAGGGCCCGATCGAATGCCTGATACGCCAGCGACTATCACATCGCAGTCTATGCTTGATTTTTGTCGAGCAAGAAACATCGAAACGATGGATTTTTCCGATCTTTCCCTGGAGCGTTTCCCACACGATGGCCATCCAACCGCAGCTTGGCATAAGCAGGTAGCGAGTCGTTTGAATGCGGTTCTAGAAGAGCTATTGGGTGTCGTTGCGAAAGGTGAGGGGAACGATGGCAATGGATAAATCAACTCGCAATGAATCAACTCGCAATGCTTGGATACGGGGAATGTTCGTCGTTTGGGGAACGCTCCTCTTTGCTTATCTCACGCTGGTGACGCAGTGTTTTACAAGTGGGGTGTCGTTGCGGGTTTGGGCGTTGATCAATGTTAGCGCAATGTTCTTGCTGGGGTTCATTGCGGGGAGGCTGGTTCAAAAGCCGAGCGGAAAAAAGATGGTCGCCTTGGGGAGTCTTGTGGCTGCGTCCATACTGTTTGCATTTTTGCTTTTCGATACCTCCTATCAAATCATTCTCCATCGCGTGGCCACTCCCCTCCCCTTTGCTTTTGAAAAGACGAGTTCGACGGGTGGGTTGGAAATTAATCTCGATATCCCACGATATCGCGTCAACGATGGTGGGCGCAATAAACCGAATTCTATGATCGGCGGATTGGTATTCGGTGAACTCGTTCCGCCGGCATTGGTGGACGATCCTGAATTTCGCCAGCAAGTGGTTGAGACACGTCGGGTTGAGTATCGAATCGATGAATTTGGTTATCGCAATGAGCTGCAATCCTGGGAGAGTGCCGCGTGGTTAGCCTTGGGAGATTCGTTTGTATTCGGAGCATCCATTGATTCGTCCGCTACGTGGGTCTCGCGATTGGGCGAAGCAGCGAGTCCGCTCTACAACATGGGAGAATCGGGGACTGCGCCTGCAGGACAATGGGAACGGTTGCGCGAACAATTGCAGAGGTCTCCCGCCCCGCAATTGAAGACAATCGTCTGGATGGTGTTTGGTGGTAACGATCTCGACTCACCCGCGGCGAGCGAGTTTAGCGAGGACTCCAGTCAGGTTGTCGCAGATACGTTTCTCGTCGGGCCATTGCGCACGATCGAAGCCATTCGCGATAAGTCCGTTTTGTCGCGCGTTCGCAATGGGACGCTGAGGCCATTGCGATACGAGTCGGCGTATTGGTTCAATGAACAATTGTTGCCCGCGCCGCTGTATAGAAGTGCAAGCCTGGGAGCAAAGCTTTTTTATGCTCCCTACATCTACCAAGCGTGCCGCGACAAGAAGGACATATTGGCCGATGCCTCGCTGCGAGAAATCGAGCGAGTTTTTGGTGAGATGCAGCAAGAAGCGGGCAAGCTGGGCTGGCATACATTGATAGTCTTTGCACCCTCTGCTGAGCATTTACTGGGAAGTCAATTTGAAGGCTTTCCCACGCTAGCAGAGAATTCTTTTGAGCAATGGATAAGTGACGCTGCGGCAAGGTACGGATTTGCCTATTTAGACTTGAGCCATGCGTTGAACGCGGGAAGCGAGACATTGCTCCCTTACTTTCGCGACGACACACATTGGAACGCTTGGGGACACGAGATTGCCTTTCAAGAAATTAAAGCCAAGCTTACCGAGTTAGATTGGATACCGATTGCTCCGAGCGATCCGTAACGACGCTGGTTACCTGACCCGTTTGCAGGTGGGTTGTGAGTGTGTCGCCGTTTTGTACCTGCGTGTGACTTCGCAGTGCGTTTCCTGCTTTATCGGTGGTGATGGAGTATCCGCGAGCAAGTGTAGCAACGGGGCTGAGCGCGGCGAGCGTCGCGGAAGTTTTCTGCAGCCGGTTCTGAGAAAAGGCGAGGTGGTTCTTCATTGCCCGTGTTAATCGCAAATCGATTTCGTCTAAACGGCGAGCTTGATCATGGACTCGATCGAGTGGACGTGCGAAAACAGGTCGATTTGATAGGGACTGAAGACGCGAATTCAGTAGATCGACACGCGACCGAATCAGTCGAATCAATCGCTTCTGCAATTGATTCAGCAACGCGTGAAGCTGGTTCGAATCGGGAACTACGATTTCAGCCGCTGCCGATGGAGTGAGGGCGCGAACGTCCGCCGCAAAGTCAGCCAACGTTACGTCGATTTCATGGCCAACAGCCGAAACAGTTGGAATCGATGAGGCGGCAATAGCACGGACGACTAGTTCTTCATTAAAGCACCACAGGTCTTCCAGGCTGCCGCCACCTCGGCCTATCACTAACACATCCAGTGAGGGAGTAATGGCGTTGGCCGCGATGATACCTGAGCAAATGGACCGAACAGCCGCTGCCCCTTGCACTTGCGCAGGGATGATCATGATTTGCACTCCAGGCCAACGTCGCGAAGCCACTTCCAAGAAATCTCTGGCGGCGGCACCCGTGGGGCTAGTCACAAAACCAATACGCCGTGGGAATGGAGGTAAAAGACGCTTTCGGTCGGGATCGAAGAGTCCCTCGGCCGCTAATCGCAATTGAAGTTGTTGAAAGGCGAGCTGAAGGGAGCCGACTCCTTGGGGCTCGACCTTGCGAATGACAAACTGGTAGGTACCCCTGGCGCCATAAACATCGATGCCACCAAAGCACAGGACCGCCTGACCATCCTTCATCTCAAAGGGGACTTGCTGGGCAACGGAACGCCACATGACACCACGAATTTGGCTTTGCCCATCCTTGAGCGTGAGGTAGACGTGACCGCTGTGGGGGCGCGCGATGTCACTGATCTCCCCAGATACCCAAATCGAAGAGAAAGATGTCTCAAGGGTTCCTTTGATGCGTTCCGTTAACTCGGTAACGGTGAGAGCTTGATCGCGATCTCTGATGGACATGTCAATGCTTATAATGTGGAAGTCAGGCAGCGTTGGCTTTGAATATCCCACATGCAGCCGCCGAGTCCAATTGGGATAAACTCGAATGTCTCGCGTTTGTTGGATCGACAACGAGTGAGGCAATGGGAGTGCGATAGATACTCAGCGGCATTGCACTTCGATAGGCGGGAACGGAATGAGCGATGGACAGCTTGCCCACTGCTGCGACCTCCGCCAGCTCTGTCAATTCATTCATGATCGCTTCGATGCGACGACCCCATAATTCGATTCCATCGCGATCGATATCCGAGGGGATTTGAATCGCGGGACCGATGATGGCTTGAGCCTTGGACCATGGCCGAGGAATCGCAAACTGATCCCATGCGCGGCGGTTCCGCCAGGGGCGATCATAACCCAGACCTAACGGTACCAACGGAATGCCTAGCTTTGCGGAAAGATAGAGACAGCCTGGTGCTAAAACGCGGCGAGGCCCGTTAGGGCCGTCCGGAGTGAGCGTGAGGTTCATCCCTTGCCCACGTCGTATGAGCGTCCGCAGTGCGCTGATCGCGCCGCGGCGCGATGAACCTCGTACCAATTCAAATCCCATCACTCCTGCAGCCCGCGATAGCAACTCGGCATCGCGGTGCTGGCTGACCAGCATCGCCAAATTGCAATGACCGCGCAGGTAGAACATGAAAGGAATGTACTCGTGCCAAAAGATATAGATCGCTGGTCCACGGAATCGAGGGTGCGCGGGATCGACTTCTGGTTGATAGAAGGCGCATTGATAATGAAGCGACCGCATCCAATTGCGGATAAAGGTGGCTAGGGCAAGGCCTCCGAAATCAATTAAGGATTGCCGCATGATGATCGTTAGGTAAAACGAGTCGTTGGAAAGGTGCTACGTCGCTCCCGTTGAGCGACAAGTAATACGCGATTTCTAAAACACGATTAACTTGTCATAATGACTACAACAGATTGCATTTTCTCGAGTGTGATTCATTGGCCATCGTCATAGGCATACTCACCTGAAAAGACCTCCGTTGCAGGACCAGTCATCAGCACGCTATGGGAACTGCCATCCCAGCGAAGCTTGAGGTCCCCTCCACGGAGATGATTCAGAATCGTAGCATCGGTTCTGCCAGTAAGTACTCCTGCCACGCAGACCGCGGAGGCGCCGGTGCCACACGCCCAGGTTTCACCTGAGCCGCGTTCCCAAGTTCGTTGTCGCACTTCGCCACGATGGATAATTTCTACAAATTCGACGTTGGTGCGTTTGGGGAATGCGGGGTGACATTCGATGAGAGGACCGACGCGAAGCACAAGATCGTCAGTCGCTGCGGGGACAAAACAGACACAGTGAGGATTTCCCATGGAAACACAAGTGACTTCGAGTTGGAGGCCGCCGACATTCATGGGAATATTGACGACTTGTTCCTCTTCAGAAGTAAGTGTGGTTGGAATTTGTGAAGCTTTTAAACGCGGCGGTCCCATATCGACCGTTGCAGCAGTGGCGATATTGGATTGAACGTCCAACTCCATTCGCAGCACCCCTGCCCCAGTTTCGATTGTCAAAGCGGGCTTTGTGGCAATCCCATGATCATGAACATATTTGGCCACACAGCGAATACCGTTGCCACACATTTCGCTTTCACTTCCGTCGGCATTGAACATGCGCATCCGCGCGTCGGCGCTGGCGCTAGGCAGGATCAGAATCAAGCCATCGCCGCCAACGCCAAAGCGGCGATCCGAGATTTGCGTCGCCAGCTTAGCGGGATCGATTGGCGCAGGCTGATTGAAGCAATCGACATAAACATAGTCGTTGCCGGCGCCGTGCATTTTGGTAAAGCGAAGTCGCGAGCTAGGCATCGAAGTCCAGAATGTTTCCGAGCGAGGGATCGATCGAGTGAGGGCGATGGAGGGAATGAGCTTGAGGGTCTTCGGGGTCTTGCGAATCGTCATCCGTTTTTGATTCCGGAAGTTGGCCGAGCAATTGTCGACCATCGGCATCCCGATCTTCCGTTTGGGACCCTGCGGCAAGCCCGTTATTGTCGTTGATTTGTTGGCTTTCCGCCACACCACCAGCGGCGGGAGTTCGATCATTGTCGGTGCCAGTGGCTTGGGCGCGCGACGTGCCTGCTAGGGCAGAAACTGGGTTGGTAAGGCGAATATCCATGCTGTCACCATTGTCCGGAGACTTTCGGGTTACCGTTGTAGGCATCACGTCGTGCGGCGGCTCGCAATTCGGCTTCAGCACTGGTGGAGGATTCGAGATTACTATCTTTACGTTCTATGACAGGGAAGAGACGTTCCAGAGTTTCGCCAACGGCTTCGAGTGTGCGTCGCTCGATTTTGGGATCGGACAGAGCGCCTCGAACGTTGATGGTCCAGAGCGTATATTTTTGGCTGCTCAAGGGGCGAACCAAGCGGGCCCAGGTATTTTGTGGCGAGACTCGCGTATTGAAGGAGAGATCAATTTCGCGTCGGCCATTGAGTGTGCCCCCGCCATTGATGGCAACCAAATCACCCAGCAATTGCAACTCGCTCAAGGTGAGGAGATCACCGTCTATCGTGAAGTTTGTACTGCCGTCGGTAAAGGCAACATCTTCCGCTGGGGTGAGGCGAAGCTGATTAAAGAATTGCACCAGGAGCGGCAACTGGTAGAGATTAGCCTGAGTCAAAGTTGCATTGCCAGTGCCGCGTAATAGATTGTTCGCACCAAGATTTCCCTCCAAGGCGACGTTGCCCCCGAACATGCCCGAGAGTCCCGCCTGAGCTTGATTCAATTCCGCCAGCAGCGTCCCGACATTCGCATGGCTCAGTGTAGAGCGTACATTGAACTGACCAGACGAAAGGTATACCTGACCATGCAAGGTGAGATTGCCGTCGAATATCTTTCCCTCAATCGGCAATTGATTACCTGGCTTGCCTTGATTGTCCGTACCTAAATGCAAGCGATTGTCACGGATTAAGAATGGTCCATGGATGGATGTTAGTTGCAGATCATGGACGTGCAGGGAGTCGAGGTGTACGTTACCATTGGCAATGGCTTGGCCATTAATCGCGTTGCCTTGAATTTGTATTTCGCCACGAATGTCGTGGACCGGCCCTGCATCGGCAATGCGATTTCCCTCCAACTGCAAGACCACGTCCCAACTGAATTCAGGTGCTGGGAAATCAAGCGACGGTAAGATCAATTGCGTGGTGCCACGTAAACTGATCGGTTCCCGCAATTGAAGTTTGGCAAAACTACCACGAATGTCCTCGGGTAGTGCATTGATCAGTTCATTGTCGGGTCGAAGGCGGCTGCCAGTTAAGAGATTAAGATTGAGTTGCCATCGTCCATCGGGGCGACGCAAACAATGTCCTTCGGCGGCTACTCGCGACGATCCGTGATAGCCATCTAAGTCGCTAATAATGATCGAATCGCCATCGGTACGGACGACGCCTCGCGTAATATCAAGGCGATAGGGTAGAGCGACTGGAGTGACACTCACCTCGCGTCGCGCCAGTGAAGGATTGCCCCACTGTTGTGCCACGATCGACAATTTGGGAGCCGCATCTTTTGGATGGTGAGAGACCTGCACCTCGAGTCGCTCCAAGATGCCGGCGGGAGATAGCGTATCCCATGTTTGTCGAGCAGCGTTTGGAAGTGCAGTGCGCAGACCTTCATCAAGCGGAACACCGAAACCTCGAAAAGACAGATCGAGTTGACCTCCTTCTTGATCCTCAAGAAGACGCCATTCCCCTTCACACTGAATTTGTGCTCCACCGTGATTCTGAGCTTGGAAATGGGTCAGCTGCACTCCCTCATCGTCGACCCAAATTCGTCCCCGCACTTCATACAAAGGGTAAGGGAATTTTTCATAGCGGAGCCGTCCATCGATGACTTCAAGATCCAGTTGTTTGCTCAACTTGCCAGACTGAGACCGTTCGAACCTTCCTCCATGTAACAGTATGGAACCACCAGGGGAGAGCGAACGCACGAATTTTTCGATCTTGGACTTTTCAAGTCCGCGCTGAGTCAACGCGTTGATTAGCGGTTCATCGATATTGATCGGCCGATCTGCTTTGAGGTTGACCCAAAGCGGTTTGCCCGAGTCGCGCGGAGAAATCTCAAACGAGCATTCAACGTTGGCATCACCGACAAGGCCGCTCACATTCTCTGCGAAGGCGACATTGTCGCGATAATGAACGACACCCGTAACGCGTTGGACGGGATAAGGGAAACTATCGATGTTAACCGAGATGGCCTTGAGCATTGCATCGCCAGCAAACTTCCATTCTTGACCATCAAAGCTAATACTAGCAGCCAGATCCACGGGGCCCTGAGGACGAACTTTATCATTGATTTTCTTGAGATTTTCTGGCAATACCGAAGCAAGCTCGGAAGTGATTTGAAAATCGTGTGCGTTCATACGCATCGTCAAGGGAGAGGGCCATTGCAACCCGTAGAGCTCCCCGGCTGCATCGATTTTCGAGCCATTGATCATGCACTGAGATTGTCTAATCTGTATTCCAACAGGATTGCAAACGAGTGTGGCAGAAAGATTTTCCACTTTGAATGGTAGCGTTGCGGAACTGTATTGGGTGTGTCGAACCTCCACCTTGGCCAGCCAGTCTTGCAGCGGTTGCTGACGATTGCCAGTGATGCGGAATGTCGCGTCCGACGAACTGGTGAGCCCCCGCAGAGCATCGATTTTTTGCGAGTATTCCGCTGGTAACACGGCAAGCAATTCATCGCTTACGAGTTGCTGGTCGAAATGTAAATTTGCGGCTTGTCCCTCGACTGTATGTTTTCCAGTAGCCCCATCTTGGGTTGCTTTGAGGACAATTTTGTTTGCCAGGCCACCCAGGATTGTGGCCGTCATCTGTTTCATATTTCTCCCATCGACTTCATGCTGATTCAGTACCAGCTGAATGTTGCCCAGATCCAACGGAGTGGCCTGGTGCGATTCACCTAAGCACAAATTGACTCGCACATTGGTGGCGACAATGACGGGGCACGCTGGACCCATTTGTGGAGCGGGCCAGAGCGATTGAATAGGGAAATTACTCGCGTCATCTCGCCAAACGTTTAGTGTTACCCCTTCTACGATTACTCGCTTGGTCGTGAAGGGTACTTTGCCTGATGTGATCGCCTTTGGTGTCCAATCGGTTTCCACATAGAGTCGGTCAATGCGTAGCATGGGGAGATGTGATGACGAAAGCTTGGCATCACGTATCTCGATTCCATCGAGAATGATCCCCAGCTTGGGATCGTAGCGGCCCGATTGAATGGAAATGTCTTTTCCGCTGTAGTGATCGCGGAGTATTTTGACAAACGAACGACGAACTTGTTCACCTACCGCGTCAGGCAAAAGGAGGCGGCCAATCACCAACAGCGCAGCCACTAGCGCAATGAGCGAGCCAAGGCTCCGCATTCGCTTTGAGGGGCGGTTGTTATTGGTTTTGGCATCCATGCCGTGCGCGTCGTCCGTGATCAATTGAGTTGAAGGAATGGCTTATGGGGTTGCAGTCGCATTGCCCCTGTTGATTCGCAATAAATCGTCACGCTTACCGGCCTTACGCAATTGTTGAAACCAATCCATATACTGAGGGGCAGCGAATAACGAAAACGCAAACAAAGCGGGTTCTCGATAGCGAATCGAACCCACAAAGACCGCATGCAAGCATGTGAAATAGACCATCGGTACCAAGAAGGGAACCAAGTCGGTGTTCCAGCTTCGTCGCCGCACAACAAAAAACAAACCGGGTATCAGAATGCTGCAGGTTGACAACGCAAACAAGGCTCGACTAACCATGCCTCCCGGTAATTCCGTCACCGCCGGCCACGGCCACCAAGTGCGCGCGATCTTGAGCCCAGAAAGTTGAAACGCCCGACCCGGATTCTCGCTTGCCCACAGGATCGCGGCTTCCGATAGTCTCTGATTCAGCCGATACTCAAAACCAGACGGAGGGATCGTCTGTAATGCATCTTCGGCGCGGAGCTGTTCTCCAAACTCCAACACAAATTGCATGCCCGAGTCGCTACCGCCCGTGGCATTCGGATGCAGGCCGTCGTAGAGGCTGGCACCCACTTGCAATGTGGTCAGCACGAAATGCCCCGTCACCTGATAATTCCGTATCCACCAAGGCAACATCGTCAGTGCGACGAAAATTCCCGTTACGATCGCTAAGAGGAAATATCGAAGGCGCTGCTTCGAAAACACCAACTGCAACAGAAAATAGAAAGGTGGAAAGAGCAACCAACTGGGTCGAGCCAACACGGCCAATCCAGAAAGTACACCTGCCGAAATCGATGGCTTAATTCCTTTGCCAATTGCGCTTTGCAGATTTGTTAAGCACACCAACACCATTAACATCAGCGGCATGAAGGGTGCCTCGCTCAGCACGAGGACGCTGGAGATAATTCCGCCAGGATAAAAGGTGACAAGGACTCCGGCAACGATCGAAGCAGCGCTACCGAAATGTCGTTTTGTAGTCCACATCATCAACGCAACCGCCAGTGTGCCGAAGACGCACCCCATAACTCGAGCTGCTAGAATTCCCGCCTGAGGATCGACTACGCGCTCCTGAGGATCGACTACCCAAGAAAGCAACCAGGGATAAAGCGGGGTTCGAAACACGGCCGCGTCGGGACTGCCGTACTGATAGGGTTCTCCATTGGCAATTTGATGCGCCAACACCCAATAACTCTCCGAGTCGCCCATTGCAAAGCGTTGGCCAGATGCCGCCAGTTGATCCTGCCACCAAATAGCCACCCCTACCCGTGTTGCCAGGGCAACCGATAAGAGCACTAGCGTTATGAAGAGGTAGCGGCGTGGAGACATGGCCTGCCGAAATCACGGTTGGGTAAGTACGGGACAGCAACGGTCCACTTGGATACTAGCGATCCGTTCCCCGCGCAATCCAGCCCAGATTGTCCATCCAGCGGTAAAGCCAGGGATGTGACCAAGGATTTTTCATGGACAACCCAACCGAGAGAAGACTCGCGACGAGCAATACAATGCACGCGATTCGGCCGATACGAGTGGCAGAAAAGCGTCGAATAGCTGGAATCGCTAGATAAACCCAGAGCGGAGACATCCAGATGAGCCAGCGAAAGGCCACGCTGACGCCACCATAATTGCGGTCGATCAAGGGACGACTGAGGTAAAAAAAAGTGCAGACCAATGTCACTAAAAAAAGTGTGGCTGCCATCTGTTTTGGGAAGTCCGGCGCGTATGGGTGGTCTGGGGTGTTTGCGGCGTGGGTCTGCAAGTCGCGATTTGTCTGGTCTGTTTCTTCGTTGGGCCGACCAACTGGAAAGCGAGATCCAGCCAACAACCAGCCGACGGTACCTAGCACTGATAGCAACCACATCGGCGTCAGTGAAAAGATACCGTGATGTCCAATCATTGTGTGAAATGCGTAGCGGAGTCGAGACGGTTCGCCGCGATCAATTCCCTTGCGATTGGCATCGGACCAATAGGTGCCGGGATAATCATACCAATCGTCCCAGAGATGGAGCTGAGTTGTTGCAGCCTGGGCCTTGATGGCAAGCGTGTTGTTGGGCGTATCGACGCGGACGACACCTGCAAGTCGCGCGGGAGTCAGGGTGATTTGATCGGTTGGAACGCGCAGTTTTTTCGACAGCGCGGAGAGTAGTGCTGAGTGTGCGGGTGAAGTAGCAATAAGTGCATCTTCTATGTGCTCGATAGAGACATCGAGCGAGTCCAATTGCGGCCCCAAATTTCGATGCGCATAAGGAGGGCGAAAGCTTTGGTGTGCGAGGTAGTTCGTCGAGAAAAAGGGGATAGCGACAAGGAGGATGCCCGACAGAAGAGCAACCGCTGTGGGAATTAGCGCAGACTTGGTTGTCGTTTTTGAATTTGCTAGCGGGATTTGAGCGGCTTGGATTCGCAGCGCGAGCAGAATCCAAAGTGGCGCCAGGGCCAGCGAGGGAAGTTCGTTGGCGACAGAAAAAGCGATGCAGAGTCCAGTCAGAAGCATCTTCCACCATGTCGCACCAAACCTCGCTTGGGAATCGAGCAGCCATAGGCCGAGCGCGACACTGGCGGCAGCGGGAAGATGGTTGTTGAGTGTGATGGCAAAGGGTGGCACCAGCGTTCCGCAGGTGATCATTGCCGTCAGGAAGATTGTGGACCAAGGAGAGAGTCGGTAACGTTGAATGAGGCTGATCGTGGCAGCAAAGAGGATTGCTAGCAGCGGCAGATTGACGATAGCTAGTACGATGCGTCCGACCAGGAGTGGTTGTTTGAGAATCGACCAACCTGTGATGGTTTTGAGAACTGCGTAGGGGATCGCAATCAACGTTGGAAATAGGGGTGGTTTGCTGCTGTAGTTATGCAGCGCCCCCTGTGCGTCGCGATGTTGAACGCGGTCGATCGTTTGCCAAGTGCGTCGATTGGTAACGGGATCACGATAGGATTGCAGGTAGTCGATATTGAAAGTGCGTCGATCGACTAAGGATGAAACAGTCGCCCATCGACTGCGATCATTTGCGCTCAGGAAGGGGACTTCACCGGTTGAAGAGCGCACGGTTGCCATGCGGCCGGCGATAAGGGCGAGGCTGCCGAGACAGAGCAGCCAGCACCAGCGATTAGTGGTGGCGGAGCGATTACTGGGAGGCGTCATGGGTGCGCTCCGCGATGGCATATGGCGAGTTGCTAGGTCGAACGACCGCAGCAATCATTTCACCCAGCAAGCCAGCCACCAGCAATTGGGTACCGAACAGCAGGGCCACAATGCAATAGAAAAAGATAGCCGTTTCGTGAAGATGGACGTCATCCCAAGAGTCGCTTAACCGAGAACCGCACCAAGCAAAGGTGAGGTAGGTCATACCGATGAGACCGCTGAGAAAGCTGAGCAGTCCGATAGAGCCAATGAAGTGAAGTGGTCGTTGTGAAAAACCGGTGAGAAAATAAATCGTGATCAGGTCGAGGAAGCCTTTCAGCAAACGTTTTGCGCCGTATTTCGATCGACCGAATTTTCGGGGGTGGTGTTGCACGGTGATTTCGCCGATCCGCCAACCCCGCGCTGCGGCAAGTACCGGTACAAAGCGATGCATTTCGCCGTATAAACGAACCTCAGCAAAGATCTCCCGGCGATAAGCTTTGTAGCCACAGTTATGATCGTGCAGGTGAACTCCGGTGAGTCGGCTGACCAAGAAGTTAAACACGCGACTAGGGAGCGTTTTGTGCCAAGGATCGTGTCGTATTTTCTTCCAGCCGCTGACCACGTCATAACCATTGTTGAGTTCCGCGAGAAAGCGAGGAATCTCAACGGGGTCGTCTTGAAGATCGGCATCCATCGTCATGACGATGGGGGTTTTGGCCGCGTCGAAACCGGCAGCGAGCGCCGCTGCCTTACCAAAATTGCGTCGCAATCGCAGCCCTCGAGTCGCCGGAATCTCACAGGCCAATTCCCGCTGTACCTCCCATGAATTGTCGGTCGAACCGTCATCGATGAAGAGAACGTGTATGTCAAGCTGATGTTGCAGAGCGACCTGAGCAATTTGCGAGCGCAGTAAACGGAGTGATTCGGCTTCGTTCAGGACAGGAATCACAATCGTGATTTCTGGTCGGATGTCTAGGTCGGACAAGGTCAGATTTGGGGGTGGGAATAACGTCTGAAAAAAAGCCAATGGCTTTCATGCTAGTTTAACTGAATCGGCGTCCGAGAGTCAGTGCGTTGTAGATACAGCCAAGCCAATGAGGAGGCTAGACACTCCACCAGCAAAAATACGAGTCTCGCAAGGATCGCCGCTACCATTGCGGGGCCAGCGCCAGCAACAGGAGCGAGGATGGCAGTTATCACTAGCTCTCGCACTCCGGCACCGCCGGGAACAAAAGAAACAAAGCCCGCGATCATCGCTAGCGAGATTGTGGCCGTTGTGGTGGCAAATCCGCTGAAGCCAACAATGGTCGAATGAGCTCCCGGGGTGGCCCGCACAATACACCAGAAGGAGAGAGCTACCATCAACCAAACCAACAGCATCCACAACCAACCGTGGAGCATGAGTCGCCAGTTATAGTCGTGCGAGGTCAAATGGGAGTCCCGCAGAAATCGTGTCGACGCGATACGTGCCAAGATGGGGCGAAATAGCGGCGGTATCGTCGGAATCGCTGCACAGCAACCAAACGCAAAAGCCCCCAGGCGAACCCATGTGGGTGCGGGAATGGCGAGTGCCGCGACGCCGGCAACAGCAGCTCCGCAAGCCATCATGGTCAGTGTTTCCACAAAGACGCTCAGCACGGCGGGAATTTTTGCCACGCCATCGTGTCGAGCGGTGGCTGCCGTTCGCATCACAATTACCATCGCCTTGCCGGGAATATATTTGCCAATCTGGCCCAAAACATGTGCGGCAATCGTAATGGGAATGGTTGCCGGTTGATGGAACGCGCGGAGGCAGTTCCACCAGAACATGGCGGAGACAACCAAGGCCACACCGTACGAGCATGTTCCGAGGGCAATCCCCAACCAGGAGAAATTCTGAGGAATGATGCGCTCGGACTGCAACGATTGCAGCTTTTCGTCAAGAGACGTCAGGTAAGCGATGTCCGTAGGAGGCGAATCTGAGAGGCTGGCCAGATCTCGCTGCGATTGCAAATTGGCTAGTTCCGTTTCAATTTCCAAATGGCGTCTGCGCAGTTGACTAGTGGACGAAATCATCGCCCAAATGGCGAAGGCAACCACCGTAAGAACAACAATTCGACGTAAAACGCTATAGGCATTTCGAGCCGAATGCTCCACAATCCTGGAGGAATCTGAAACTGCGTGACGAGGAAGCATGATGTGGGAAAGAAACGGGATACGAATGTCGCGAATGATCTCGACTGTGATGTTGTTCATCGTCACCTTGGTCGTGGGGATTCTATTCTACCGAGTCATGGTTGGGTTCTTCGTTCCACTGTTTTTGGCCGCATTATTGGTGGTCATTTTTCGACCGGTTCATGAGTGGGTGGTGCATCGGTTTGGCGGAAAACCTCGCGTGGCATCGCTGGTTACCACAGTTACTATTTTATTGGTTGTCTTATTGCCGGCCGTCATGGTGATGGGCGTTGCAGCTGCACAGGGGACCAGCATGGTCTCCCGGCTCAACTACAATAACTTGGCATTTGCAATTCAAAGGACGCGCGTCCAATTGGGATTGGAAATCAAGAATATCGCTCCCTTTGTGCGAATTCCTGAGTTGATCCAATCGATGGGCGAGATCGATGTTCTAGCCGATGACCGTCAAACGCGCGCGGCTAAAGATAAACTCCGTGAGTTCGATCAACTGCTGCGAACTCTAGAAGTAGACTTCACGCCGCTGACCGAGTTGCAAAGAACCAGTCTCGATGAGTCTCGGGTTGTGTTGACCGAGTTAGAACGCGACATGGATCTATTGGCGGAAGACAGTCTTGAGAGGGACACAACGACAGTTGACAGCACAATTTCTGAAGATGGAAACGTCGACGGTGCAAGTGAAAATGGTAGTGCCAGCGACTTAGAAAATCCTGCAGATGTGATCAGCGAGGCGGCACCCGATTCCGAAATCGATTATCGCTCGCCCGCTGAACGCTACCATCGCACGCTGGTTCGATTAGATGGTAAGTCGAGTGCCTTTACTTCGGAGCTTCTTGGTGGGGATATTCGCTCACAGTTGAAGATGTTTGCGAACCCAACAGACGATAAAATCAACACGCTGATCGATCAGTTGCAAACCTATCTGCAACCCCGCATCGTCACCCTGACAAGTGCGACGGGGGAGTTCTTGTTGCAAACTGCCATTGGCCTATCGATTCTTATTATTGCCCTCTACTTCTTTTTGGTTGACGGGCCTGCGATGGTACGAACCCTGATGAGGCTCAGTCCATTGGACGATCGATACGAACATAAGTTGCTCATTGAATTCGATCGAACGAGTCGCGCGGTAGTGCTGGCAACCGTGTTGAGCGCCCTGGCGCAAGGCGTCTTGGCGGCGGCCGGGTACTACCTTTGCGGGCTGGGTTCGATCGTTCTGCTGTTCTTTCTCACGTCGTTCATGGCGCTAATTCCATTTTTTGGAGCGGCCAGCGTTTGGGCACCATGCGTCATTTGGCTGGGATTTGTCGAAGAACGTTGGGGGGCCGCAATTGGTCTAGCCATTTACGGCGCGGTCATCGTATCCTCCGTCGATAATGTGATCAAAGTCTTCGTGTTGCATGGACGTTCGCAATTGCACCCGTTGCTAGCGTTACTAAGTGTGTTGGGCGGGGTGCAGGTTTTCGGTCCCATTGGCATATTGGTAGGTCCAATGGTGGTCGTCTTCCTACAAACAACACTAGAAATCCTAAATCATGAGCTGACTCATTACGAATCACCTGTGGAGGGCGGATTGGAAGAATTGGCCCTGGCGACAGGTGCAGGTGATGTTGTGGGTGTGTTGCCGAGTGAAACGCCGACAAGTGAAGGCATAATGGAAAAAACGACAGACAAGTTGAAGGACGCAGCGGTGCCCGCCAAGTCCGCTACCAATCCCCGTGCGAAATCCAAAAAGAGAAACTGAACGCGATTGTCGCAGATAGTCGCAGAAAGTCGCCTTTCGCTCCGCGAAAGTAGCGTCAAAAAGTAATACAAACCAACGCTACTTTCGCGGAGCGAAAGGCAACTATCACGCTACTTTCGCGGAGCGAAAGGCAACTATAGGGTATTCGAATGCGAAACGGAATTCGTTATAGCAAGTCATTTGTGATTGGGTTGATGCTGGTTCTAGGGCTGCTCGCATCGGGTTGCCAATGGTTTCGTCGCGATCAAACGACTCCTACGCATCAATTGCGCTCGGGGACCAGCGGGCTCTCCCCCTCTGGTTTCGATGACCGCGCGCGTCAAATAGAAAGCAACTTGGGTGTTCGATAGGCGATGGAAATGCAAGCTTGTTTAGAACGACTTCGGAAATACATGCACGAGTGTACGTTGCTGCAAACGGCGGCCGACACCTTGGAATGGGACGAGCGCACCGGCATGCCGCGTGAAGCAGGCGAATACCGGGCAGAACAAGTCACCTTGCTGCGAGGCATGATCCATCAGCGACGCACTAGTACTCAACTAGGTGAATGGCTCAGCGAATTATCTTCATGGAGCGAAGCCGCAGATCCATCGACAGATATCGGCGCCACCGTGCAACGTATGCATGACGACTACCAGCGCGATTGTCGGTTGCCGCAAACGCTGGTCGAATCGCTGGCCCGAGCCACAGTACGCGGCCAGCAAGCATGGGACGAAGCGCGGCGAGCGAATAGTTTTCAGCAATTCTTACCCGCTCTGCGCGAAATTTTGGCGCTGAAGAAATCGGCGGCAGAGTGCCTAGCGCAACCCGGACAGGATTTGTACGACGCATTGTTAGACGAATACGAACCGGGCGCCCGCGTCACTGAATTAAAGGTTGTCTTTGCAGAACTGAGGGACGAGTTAGTGAAACTGTTGAATGAAATTCGACAGGCGCCTCGCCAACCTGACCTCACCTTATTGCAGCGATCGTTTCCCATTCCAGCACAACAGCGTATCAGCCGACTCGCCGCAGAGAAGGTTGGCTTTGATTTCAGTCGTGGACGTTTGGACGAAACGAGTCATCCTTTTTGTACGAGCCTGGGGCCAAACGATTGTCGCATCCTAACGCGATACGATGAACACTGGTTTCCAGGCGGGATGTTCGGCACATTGCACGAGGCTGGGCATGGAATGTATGACCAGGGCTTGAGGAACGAGTGGTATGGCCTACCGCCTGGTTCGTTTGTGTCTCTGGGAATTCATGAATCTCAGTCTCGTATGTGGGAAAATCTTGTTGGCAGATCCTTCGCTTTCTGGGAGTACTTTTTTCCAATTGCAAAAAAGGAATTCCCCACGGCATTAGCGGATGTCGCGCTGAGCGATTGGCATTTTGCACTCAATAGTGTGCAGCCATCTTTGATCCGCGTCGAAGCCGATGAGGCAACTTACAATTTGCACATCATTGTCCGTTTCGAGTTGGAGCAGGCGTTGATTTCTGGTGACTTGTTACCCGAGGATTTGCCGAACGCTTGGAACGAGCGCTATCGCAACATCATTGGAATCGATCCGACCAGCAATGCGGATGGTGTCTTACAGGATGTCCACTGGAGTGCTGGACTGATTGGCTATTTCCCAACCTATACCCTCGGCAACCTCTACGCTGCCCAACTGTTCGAAGCGGCCGGCCGCGAGCTTGGGGATTTGGCTAGCGACTTTCGACGAGGCGAGTTTCAACCCTTGTTGAATTGGTTGCGCCAGCATGTTCATCAGCCCGGGCGACGCATGAGGCCTCATGAAATCATTGAACGAGCGACGGGGAAGAAACCCGCTAGTCATTCCCTGGTGACCAGCCTTCGTGAGCGTTATGCGTCGCTCTACGGCTTCTGACGTGTGCCGATTATGCAGGGGGGAGAGCTCGAAGGACCCCGACATTTCGTCTGATTGCGCGAGTAGAATGGTGGCATTGACGCTGGAGTGAAACATACTCGTAGCAGTGTCTCGATCCACCAAACGGAGTCCTTTGATGTCGGGGAGCTTTTGTCCACGTTGTAACGAACCCGTTAGGCTCCCCGCTGTAGACGCAGCGAGCGAAGTCCGTTGCCCGTGGTGTCGCGAGACCTACACACTGGAAGAGGCAATGCGAGGTCTGCCACCGATTTTGGAAGTGGTAGAAATCGTCGGTGTTAGCAGCGAACTCGACACCTATGAATTCGCTCCACTTGAACTTCCCAAATCCTCCGTGGCCCGCAATTTCGAATTGCCAGCGATGAGCTTAAAGCCAGGAGATGATCGTCATCCTGTGCGCCGCCGCCGAGGTGGATCTCCTCTCTGGGGAGTGATTAAGGTTGCCTTAGGGGGTGTGGCCGGTTGTCTGATTGCATTGTTGATCTTGCAATACATGCAGCGTTTGCCCGATCTGGGCTTTTGGCCATTTCGCGGACCGGGGACGGGTCTTTGGGGGGATTTAGAGCGGCCGTTCCTGGAAAGGGGACGCCGAGGAAATCGTCGGCCTGACTGGCAAGCCAACGAAACGCAGGCTGACCCCAATAAAGATCTCCGCTTGGGAGCACCCGAAGAGTTGCAACTCCCTGCCTTTCCCAATGATGCCGACCTGTCTCCCGCTGTTGTCGATCAGAACGAACCGACTGTGGACGCTCCTGTTTCACTGTTGGATCAATTGGATAAGGTTCTCACCACCTACGAACAGGAGCGCCGAGGCGCAGACGTACTTGGGACAGATTTCAGCGATCAACGAGCCGAAACAGCAAAAGTGTTGATTGAACTATTGGCTCAACTGGCTTCCCGCGACGGAGATTCACTGCCCGGGGCAAGAAAAGATCAAAGCAATGATGCATTGGAGTCACTCGCTTACCGGTTGGGAGACGACGTCAAATTGTTGCGAGAAATGTTACCCGCTGCTTGGAGCGTTTTAGCGGAAGATTTGTCCGCAGATGAAAAGCATGGAGCGGTCGTGATTGGGATGCTGGGCAAAACATCTGATGGTTGGCAATTGATGAGATCCGCCAGCGACGAAATGCCATTACCAATCATCGTGGAGCAGGCTGAGAAACTAGCCAGCGGCCGAGTTGTATTGGCGCTCGGATTGCTGAGTAAACGAGACGAGCAAGACATTCTCGACTCGGCACAGGTATACAACCTGAAACGCTGATTGGCTGTCTCCGCTTTCCCGCTAACTCTCACGTACTACTACGGAGCTTTTGCTTCCGAAGCATTATCGCTAGGGATACTCGCTTGATCCGTTACAGCTGGTGGAGCTGCAACTTCTCCCGTCAGCGTGCAAATCGCGCTCGCATTATTAGGTAGATCGGTAATTACGTTGGCCGTCAATTTAAATGGGCCGGACGCGGAGCCATCATTTTTGAAAACGACCTTCACTAAATGACCGACCTTGGCATCCTTGGCATACTCGAAAGTGACACGTGGGTCGCTGCATTGAATGTCATTCACGGTGAATGGCTTTTCTGCGCGCAAGAAGAAACGTTCACTTACTACGGCCATTTCAGCTGGCTTGCCAAAGTGGATCGATTCCGGCTTGACTTCCAGCGGGGGTCGAATTCGACCAGTGACAGAAACGACGACACTTTTCAACGAGGGTTCGTTCGTTACGAGCGTCAGCCTTTCGCTCAAATCACCCTCGGAGACAGTGGATTTCAGCCCCACTTTCATCACATACTCGACTCGTCCTGGTTTGAGAACGGCTTCACCCAAGCGAACTCGCAAGTCTGAGCAAACGCTGCGAACATCTTCAATCCGTAAATTGGGTCTGCCTGCGAAAGAGACCTTTACCTCACGCTCAACTTCGTTTCCCGCTGCAAGTTCGCCGAAGGCAATTTCGGCGGGATCAAAAAATACATCGCTAAGGATGACCCCCGAGACCTGCAGTTTCACTTCCGCGAAGAAGGGGCGATCAAAGACCACGGTCACGGTCGCCGACTTCGCTCCAGAGAAAGAGGAGGTATTGAAGGTTGCAAGAATGCCGCTGGTTTCACCCGTCTTTAGAGTGTCTTTCAGAACGGTGGGAGTGGTGCATCCACAACTACTGCGAATAGAGGAAACGTGAACTGTTTCCTTGTACTTATTTTTAAATTCGAACGTGAAATGAGTCTTCGATCCGTTGGCTACCTTGCCAAAGTCATGTTCAGTTTCGGAGAACATGCTTTGCGCCCATTGCTGAGCCACAGCTGGGGTGGTTCCAATGAGGGTCCAGATTAGTCCCAAACAGCTAGCGATTCGGAATAGCGATTGCCACATTGCCCAGTCCGTTCGGTCTCAGATTGAATCGTTGAGTCGTTATCAGTTTCCTGCCATGCCCAGCTTAACGCGCGAGCGATAGTATTGTGTCTGCTTAAGTCGAAATTGACCAACCCCAATCTGCAGAAATTCTTTCGCTGCTAACGAACTTCATCCGGATTGACTTGGCTGGCGTGTGCGAAAAAGTTTTCCAAGAGTTCTCCCAGTCTTTCCATCGGCAGTCCAACGATATTACTTTCGCTTCCTTCGAGCACTTGCAGCCAATCGTTTCCATCTTGGTAACCGAAGGCGCCAGCCTTTCCTTCCCACTTGCCGCTCTCTAAGTAATTTTCCAAAAGTTCTTGGTCGAGCGGTTGCATCTGTAACTTTGTTCGCACCACATCAACAATCATCAGGTTGTTGGGGCGGCTCCAGAGACAGATCCCCGTATAAACGCTGTGCGGGCGCCCGGCGAGCAAGCGGAGCATTTCAGCCGCGTGTTCTCGATTTTTGGGTTTCCCCAGTATTTGGCCCATGCATTCAGCCACAGTGTCCGCGCCGATAACCAATCCGTGCTTTGTAGCGCGGGCGACATCGGCTGCTTTTTGCAGGGCCAGTCTACCTACCATCTCGGGAGGGGTTTCACGACTGCAAATGCCGCACTCCGCTGCATCGTCGGGGGGGACAACCTTGAATTCATACCCGGCCGCTTCCATGAGCAGTCTTCGTCGCGGTGACGAGCTGGCCAGGATCAGCGGCAAATTGTCGGGGCTCGGCGCTGGAGGTGTGGTATGAAAACGAAGCGGATGCTGGCTCACGGTTGGCCGTCTCCTTTCGGCAGATCGGGAGCGGGGCCCGGAGGTGGATCATTGCTAGGAGGATTAATACCAGGAGGATTAATACCAGGAGGAGAGGAGTCGTCTTGGTGCGGAGGTTGCCGTTGACGCAGACCGGACCAAGCGGATTGCAGTGAATCGAGCAAGCGAGGGACTTGGCCTGCGGCAAGAAAGACTCGCGCGCTAACTGCAGATTGGGGAAAAAAGCTGGTTAGAAAATCGAGGCTAAACTCGGATGTACCATGTCCGATCATCACTCCGTTGGCATAGGCACCGCTCAGCAGTGTTTCGGGAAGTTTGAGGTCATCGTAGATTTCTTGCGGTGTGGGGCGACGGGGTTCCGTGCCGTCATTGGCCGGCGCGGGTGGAGCTGGTGGTGCACCGAAACGGCCCGTATAGAGTTCTAAGTTTTTTCTAAGGGCGTCGACGAACTGAGGCATGACGGGATGGGGCAAGATCACTCGTGCGGCAACTCGCTGAGGTCGTCCCATGGTTTGTAAGAAGTCGAGCACAAATTCGCTGGGGCCCGTCATGACAATGACGCCAGTGCTGAACACCCCTTCGCTCACATGGTCGGGGACGCGAGCGCGCAGCTGCGGTGGGCGGTCGGCTGAATCGGGGGTCGGTTCGTCAGATTGGGGACCATTGGTCATTCGAAATAGTGCTTTTCGCAGGAGAATTAAAAGATGTATCTAGCGTTTTAGGCGAAGCGATAGTGAATCAAGACGCCAGGGGGTCGAAATCCGAATCGCTGGTCGAAAATTCCTCGAAACGTTCGTCGTCTTGTTCATCGAGGACACGCTGTGGAGTGGCCATTTTTAAAGGCATTACCACGCGGCCAAGAGTCAGCAGAGCGATCATAAAGGTAATGCTCCCCATGATCAGCACCAAGTATGGAACGTCATCAGGAAGGCGATTGGATAGCAGCATTTCCATGGTCCAGGCCCAATTGGTCATTTGCCATCGAGACCAATTTATTCCCCGGTAGTCGTTCAGGAACAACTCGATGGAATAAGGCGCTAAGGCAAAAATCCCTACAACGATTACCATTACGGCCAGGGAAACGGCAGGATGAATGTTACCCCGCAATCGCATGGTCAGCATTGCCCAGCGACCAAGGGAGAGGAAGAACATGAGGTAGCCAGCTAGTAGCATCGCATGAGGTAGTACTTCGTAGCGAGGCTGAACAATCATTAATTGTGAGATCACGGCCCATTCGTAGATCCAATTAATCGAGATCGCAAAGGTAACAAACCCCGCGATTGCAAAGACCAATCCCGTTCCAGGTCCCGGAGTGAACCAAATCCAAAGCGAACGAGTCAGGAACGACGAAGGCAGGTTACGTCGAACGCGAGGTGACAAAATGGGAGATTCACCCACCAACAACGTTCCCATAATCATCCAGAAGGCGGCGGCAAAATAAATCAACGTAAAAAGTTCATTGAGCTGAAAATCCAGAGCCCAGAACGCGTAAGCGATGCAGCCCGTCATGATGGCCTGATGCCAGAAAATTGCGCGACGAACGGGAGTTGAACGATTCTCGCTGGGGGGAGAAAGCTGTGCGACCGCCGCGCGTAACAATATGACTGAAATTGTCGTCGCATATAACAGCGTGCTAATCACAACAAATGCAAATCCATCCAAGTCACCTTCAAATCCTTCCTGAATAATGGCCACGGCGATAGGGCCGAACGCAAATTGGGCTCCGACCACAATCAGCAGCATCATCACTAGCATGCCGAGTTGACCAGCGCGTCCACCAGGAAGAGATGCAAGAAACAAACCGACGACGGTCAGCAGCAGGGCAACGGAGACAGTCAGCAGAATCAGAACTGAAATACTAAAAATATCCACACCCCGCAGCGCGTAAGAAAAAGCGACGCACGGAAACAGGGCTACCAGGTAGAGCATCAATTGCAATGCAGCACTGGATAGTTTTCCAGTTACGATCTGCATGGAGGACAACGTCGTCACGCTGAGTAAATCAAGCGTACCATCATCGATTTCCGAAGCGAGCGAGCGGTGAGCTGCGAGAGGTACAACCAACAACATCGGCACCGCCAACACGAAGTAATATCCGGTCAGTAGAAACTGACCCGACGGTATATAGTAGATGCGCGGCATGAGCATCAGAATTGCACCAGCGGTCCAACCCCATGCTGCCAATAACAACAATGTGAAGGTGATGACAAACTGGCGACTCTTAAGTGCTTGTCTCGCTTCTTTGACCAAAATAGGATTGAGCCAATCACCGGCGCGTCGAATGCCGTTATCCAGTGACTCAAGCCAGAGCGGTTTGGGGGACGCAGGGATTTCTGTGCCGCTCGAATCGGCTGGGATTGCGTTAGCTGAGCTCATTGCACAACCCCTTCCGTGACTTGCAAGAAGACATCTTCAAGCGATTTCGTGCGAGCAATAAATTCGGCAATTTCAAACCCCGATTCAATCAGTGTTCTCAACAATGCGCTCTGAGTGTGGAGGTCTCCAGTGAACTCCGTTTGTATGAGCTCGCCATCGACAATGGTTTGTTGACAATCATCGCGCGTGGCAAGCATTTGAGCAGCACCTTGTGCATTATTGACTACACGAATGGTCAACATGCGGTGGGCCTGTTGCTGGTGTTGGATTTCTTCCACGGTTCCGGTGGCCAACAAGGTACCTTGCTCGATAATTCCAACGCGATCGCACATTTCGGCGAGCTCCGTCAAAATATGGCTGCTGACGAGAATCGTTTTTCCTTCGGAGGCCAACGTGCCAATCATCCGTCGCAATTCAATGCGGGCGCGAGGATCTAAGCCAGCAGCAGGCTCATCCAAGATCAGCACGGCCGGGTCATGAATGAGTGCTCGGCCCAAACAAATTCTTTGCTTCATTCCTTTGCTAAGACCACGAAGCGGTTTTTCCGACATTCGCGTCGCACCGGTAAAATCGAGCACTCGTCGAACGCGGTCGGTACGTTCGCGGCCTACAAGCCCGTAAGCGCGAGCAAAAAAGTCAAGGTATTCTTCGCAATTGACATTGGCATAGGTACCAAAGGCATCCGGCATAAAACCGAGTCGCTTGCGAACCTTGTCGGGGTCATTGATGACTGAAAAACCATCAACGAAGGCATCGCCGTAGCTGGGCAGTTCTAACGTCGCAAGTATGCGCATGCTCGTTGTTTTGCCCGCGCCGTTAGGCCCGATGTAACCGAAAACGCTACCGCGAGGTACTGAAAACGAGACATCGTTCACAGCGCGAGTCTTGCCGAAAAAACGGTGGATGCGGCGCAATTCGATGACCGAATCGACGGACGTATGGGGAGCGATCATTGCCAGGTTCCCATGAGATAATGAACGGACTCCACCGGCGCGGCTGAGGGGATCGCGTTCGCCTCGTTGCTAAGGTCGGCGATTGCCACGAACCAGTTCTTGGGCAGCTCGCCAACATCCAGCAGCATGCTGCGCAATTTCGCTTCGTACAGCCCTAGTTCGTCATTGGGATGCGCCCAAGAGCGGCCAGCTTCTGTGAAACCCGATGTCTGCAACGAATTATAACCGTAGCGATTCCGCAGCGAATTGCCTGACGATGAGTAACCCATAGGGGTCTGGGGTTGGTAATCCATGTAGACGGCGCGAAGGGTTCGACCCACATTTTCTTGCGTCAACCGTTTTGCAATGCACGATTCGCCAGGATCGCAGGGCGAGCCACACATCCAGTATTTTCCATCTCCGTCACGCAGGACTATCTGGGTCGTTCTGACGTCCGTGTTACAGAGAATTTTAAGTGAGTTGTCCTGCTGCTGTTGCTGTAGTTTGACGAAGTTCTTTCCAGCCATTGGCCTATAGGTCATGTATTGGCGTTGGCTCCGCGAGGGAAGAAAATCTCCGAGCAGATTTTGTGAATCCTGGGACAGGTGAATGCGTCGCTCGCGGGAAGGACCAAGCGAGTCAAAGTCATCAAGAGCCACACCGGGGTCAGACATGGGGTAGACAGCCACGTCGTCAGGGAATGTAAGTCCTTCAGGCTGGCGAAAGGCTGTAAAGTAGGTGCTGCGGGTTTGACGTGAGGCACGCTCGGTAGCAGCGTCCATCCAGGTGATTTGACGAATGCGAGCTTGGGCCCCGAGTCCGTCAGCGATTAAGCCGTAAGCGAAAAGGCTTATCGTTGTTAGAGCAGCTAATGCCGGCGCTAGCACAAACATGAGATAGCTTCGCCCGATTCTGCGCGTCCAATAATAAGCGACCGGGCCCACCAATAGTACAAAGAACGAAAGCAACGTGAGAAAGGCATACACGGGAGGACGGGCGACATTGGCTAATAACCAGGACCAATAATTACCAGATCCTTGCAATAACGAAGTCGCACGCCGGTAGCTCCAAATTTGGTTGGCGCCAGAAAGATAGTTGACCGTGTGCCAGTATTGATGCGAGCCCGGAAACGGATCATCCAGCAAGCCGATGACCACCCCGGCTTCGAGTGGTACGCGTACGATACGTTGTTCCAACGATTGCAACGATTCGATATCCGCCAAAGGATTGTTCGATTGCTGCAATTGGCTCAACATACTGTCGGCTCCGGTGGTCAGCAGAATCTCGTCTTCTTTGGTGACACCTGATGGCTTGATTTGCCTGAGCATCCATGAATCGACGGGCGCGTCTTTGAGAAAGTCTCGTTTGCTATCTGCTTTGGCAAACTCGTCCGTTTCCTTTGAAGTTGGATTCGCTGAAATACGGACGTCAAGCAGTTTTCCGAGTGCTTCGCGGCTGGTGGCGTTGTAGAGCCATAGCACCCCACCACATGAGACCCACTGGCGAATTGCATTCCACTTTGGGTTCCCCGATTGCTGCAGTTGTAACACTACGTCATAGCTAACAATTAATATGTCGATGGGCTCATAGCCTCGCCAATCTTCGTGGGCATCGGACACGTGAATAACTTGTTTGACCAACAGCGAATTGGAAGAAAAATGGTCCAATGCCTCGCGATCAGTTAGTCGTTTGGGACTCGTGGGCAACAAGTAGCTCGCGTCGGGAAAGAACATGAAATCGATGGAACGCAAGTCGGGCACGAGCGGCATGGCTTGGGGTTGGCCATTGGCACTGTCTGGTAGAAGGATGCCATAGCGTGGAGTCAAATCGGACAAGTCTTGACCCGTGTAGGCAAAGGTACTTTCGCTTGAACGAATATTGACAGAGTATCCCGGAAGGGGTTCAGAGAGTTCCGACAGCACCGCCCTTAAACTCGCGCCTTCAAAGTACTTTGGGAAATACAACACTCCACCTGCCTGTGACTTGCCGCTTTCCAAAAACACGTTGGCTGAATAGTTAGCCGCCGTCGGTGGCCAGTTTCCACTCTCATTGGCAACGAGTTGCAGTTCCAAACTGCGATCGCCTGGAAACGTTCCGTTGCTGGCATTTGCTGTCCAGCGAACCACCAAGTAACCCATCGATTCGGGTGAGATTAATTCGATCGAAAAATTGAAACCGTCGAGGTCCTTGGCGAGAGCTGGCATGTTGTACCGCGTCCATTCCTGCGCACAGGCCACCCGGTGCGAATCATCAAGGACGAAACCAACCAGACTAAGGAAAAGGGCAAGAACGATACGAGACATCATTCTTAATGACCTTTCGGTGGCAATATCTGAGGAGGCAATTGGTCGGCAGCAAAAGGATTGCCCTCGCGAAGATCTTCGTTTTTGTCACGTAGAATAACGGCTGGTACCCAAGCTAATACGAACAACAAAAAAGAAACCACGAAGTAGATAACAACAACCGCGCAGGGTACGAGTAGTGAAGTGGCCCACTGACTCCCCTGATAGGACATTCGAGCTAGCCATGCGAGGCCAACCGCAGACGTGACCCCCAGCATCGCGTAACGAAAGGAATACTGGGGTAGTATGCGACTCCGTTCTGATTTTTCAACTGAGCGAACAGGCATAAGGCAACCGTTTCGACGAAATCGCGGGCATGCCCTACATTGGGCTACTAAATGGCAGTAGCAAATAGTTTAGCGGGTCTGCAAGGGTCCCTGCAAACCGGCACCAAGAAGGAAAGTCGGGGGGAGAACCGCTTTCAGTGGGCAGAAGTGAAGCCGAAAGGCTTAAGGCGGTAAGGCTTAAGGCGTAAGGCATAAGGAAAAGTCGTAAGCGGTAATCCTTAAGCCTTAAGCCTCTTATCGCCGCGTTGGGTCGTTGGCTGGAGCGGCTGCTTGCTGCACATTGACGAGGGGTTGGCGAATAATCTCCCAATCGGCGGGAGGACGCGCTTTGATAAAGCTATCAGTGAAGTTCTGTAGGTTCGCCACCAATCCATTCCGCTTCGCTTCGGAAAAGACATAGTGCTGGTAGACGGGTGAATCCTGCGGATGGAAATTAGGGGCGTAAACAATCAGCTCTTCAGGCAAAAATGACTGTGCGCCAATGACAATCGTGACAAACAGATACTGGGCACGATCTTCTTGCTGCATGGGAAAGGCTTCAATGACGTAGACGCCGGTTTTGCCGGGTGGTGGTGTTACTTCGCGAACCCAATAGCGTGTTTGAATTTCTTTCGCATCGAGATTGAAAACGAAGGGAAGCGGACTCTGGAAGATCTTTTGTCCACGCATTTCTTCTGGAATCGAACGAACCACGCATTGCTTTTTGACACGGTCAAATTCTAGTAGTTCAGAACCATTACAGACCCAGTAATCACCGAGGTTCTTGGGGTCCGCTTCGTATATAGCTTTACCTTCGGGCGTCATACCTTGGTATGCCCGTAAAGTATCTACACGAAACAGGCCCTTGTCGGGCGAAGCGTATTTGATGGCTCCCTGAGACCAAGTGGCGTGAACACCCAAAGGAGCGCTCTTATTGTCGTAGTTCCAGCACGTGAAATCACACGCTAACAGCTTCGTTGCTTTACTTTCTGCCTCCCACTTAGCGAGCAATTGATCGAGTCTTGCCTGGGCCGCTTCGGCCAGTGGCGCAAACGGTCGGCCAGGTTGTACTGCTGCTGGAACCTGGCCTGGTTGTCGCGGGTTGACGTTGGCCGGTGCCTGGTTGGGAACCTGTGCTGGCCCCTGGGCATTTCCCTGTGATGGGGCCAACAAGGCGAGTGCCGCCAACAAGGTTTGCAAGGTTGTCCGTGCAGTCATGTTTTGATCCATCTTTACGCAGCCAATGTTCAATCCACCATCCGTGGTGCTGCGGGACCTTATCAGAACTTCTTACAGGCAAGAAAGAGCAGTTTACTCGTCTGTTCGTTTGATCCAAGGGAATTTGTCTTGCTGCTCCACGACTTGCACTTTTACAAAATCTACAATTTTCGGAATCGTCTCTCGAGCATCACGAACCAAGCGAACATTTTCCGCTTGCGATTTCAACAATACTAAACTCGCGGGACCAACGGCAGAGCCCGCTTTGCGGAGCCGTTCGAGTTGCTTGTGCATCTTTTCTGCTTCCGCTGCTTGGGGACTGGACTCTCCCGCCAGAATCAGCCAAGGGAGGCGGCTGACGAATGGATGTTTAATTCCGGCGTCAAAATTGAATCCCTGCAGAACGCGTTCGGGGGATACCGCCACAATAGCGCGGACATCCTTGCTCTGTTTTTTGTTGCCGATGTCCGAGAAGTTCCAGTCGATGGCCGCATAATTCGCTGCCAATATCCCCCCTTCCCCAAAGCCGATGAGCGTCAATGCGTTTAGATTGACTTTTTCAGCGTCGTTTTCCGTTTTCAAAAAGCCTTTGACCGCTTCAATGTCCCGAGCCAAAATTGCTTGGACGTCGCCACGTTTCAGACGCGAGAGGTCGAACTCTTGAACCTGTCCACGTGCGTCGGTGTAGTTACGGCTCCCTCCATGTCCTCGCAAATCGGGCGTAATCACTGCACAACCCACCTTTTGCAATGCCTCAGCAAGCGGTGAGTAAGGTGGTGCCATACCCTTCCATTCGTGCAGGAGAATGACCGGAACGGCTTTTTTGCCACGGTCTGAGGGAAAGTACCCACACGCCAGCGGGACTCCGTCCTTGGTAGTAATCGTCTCCAATCGAAAGGCTAACGGATCCGGTTTCTTTTTATTGCCCGTCGCAGGCGCTTGATCTTGCGGAGCTTGGAGGAGCGTGTTGCTGGCCACCAATGGCCCAGTCAATGGTCCCGTCAATGGTCCCGTCAATGGTACCCTCAATGGTATGGGTAGGCCGACTAGCAACCAAGCGCCCAGCCCCAACAGACAGGCTGCGTGTGGGAGCGGGGTTGCTTCTACGCATTTGGTGTCCCTGGGGACCTGATTGGTGTTTGCAACAGATGATTCGTCATTCATTCCAAGTCTCATTTTCGAAATGGGGCTGATCCATTTAAGTATGCTAGAACTTGCCGCTGTGGCGGTCAAACTTCCGTAAGCCGGGTCTCAATTGTTTAACAACTGCCTATAATCGATCAAATCGTATCGATCCGAAAGGTTCTTAGGTCACAGCGAATAATGACTATCCAACATTGCCGTGCAGTTTACATCAGCGCCATCGTTTTTTCCTACCAAATTGCCGGACTTGCGTTTGCACAGCGAGATTTAGCTGTAGTGCCCGAAGCAAATCCGGTTGCCGAGCGGGAGGCGATGCGAATCGATCCCGCCACTGAGGTGAATTTATTTGCCTCAGATCCACAGATTCGAAAGCCCATTCAGTCGAATTTTGATTCCTTGGGCCGGTTGTGGGTGGCTAGCAGCGAATCGTACCCGCAGTTGGCACCTGGTGAAAAAGCGGACGACAAAATCATTGTGCTGGAGGACGCTGATGGTGATGGAGTTGCTGAGACAAGCACTGTTTTTGCGGATGGCTTGCTGATTCCAACCGGTGTGCTTCCCGATGGTACGAACGCGGCCTACGTCGCACATGCTACCGAACTGTTGTACCTGAAAGATACCGACGGAGACGGTCGGGCCGATCAGCGCCGAGTCGTATTTAGTGGTTTTGGCACCGAAGACACGCACCATCTCATTCATACACTCCGCTGGGGCCACGACGGTTGTCTTTACTTCAACCAGTCGATCTATATTCACACGACAGTGGAAACGGCCTATGGAACACGCAGCTTGGATGGCGGCGGTATTTGGCGTTATCGGCCAGAAACAGGACAGTTGGAAATTTTTTGCAAAGGCTTCGTCAATCCTTGGGGGCATACGTTTGATGCCTTTGGTCAGTCGTTTGCAACTGACGGTGCCTATTTTGAAGGCATAAATTATGTCTTTCCCGATGCCGTCTTTGTCACTTCGCCTGGTGCGCCACGCTGGGTCGGTGGGATGAATCCAGGCAGTCCCAAGCATTGTGGATTGGCCATTGTGTCTGGCGATCATTTTCCAGAGGACTGGCAGGGTAATTTTGTGACGAACGATTTTCGCAGCCATCGCGTCTGTCGCTTTACTTTGCGGCCAGAAGGTTCCAGTTACCAATCGCGTCAGCAACCGGAAGTCATCAATAGCAGCCACATCGCCTTTCGCCCCATCGATGCAGGTGTGGGTGGTGATGGTGCGCTTTATATTTCTGACTGGTACAACCCCATCATTCAGCACGGGGAAGTCGACTTTCGAGACGAGCGTCGCGATCGTTCGCGGGGACGAATTTGGCGGGTTTCTTTTCCCGGTAGAGCTCTCTTAACCATTCCGAAGTACGCCAGCTTGCCGACTGCAGAGGTCGTTGCATTGCTGGATAATAGTGCTTTGACGGTACGCCAGTTTGCTCGTTTAGAACTGAAGCGGCGTTCGGCCGATGAGGTACGAGCTGCCGTGGCTGCTTGGGTTGATGATGCAAAAAATCCTGCTGAACAAGAGCTGCGGGTAATGGAGGCCATGTGGATCGACGAATGTCTCGATATTGTGGATCCAGAACGATTAGCCCAAGTATTCGCCGCCAATGATGGTCGAATTCGTGCGGCTGCCGTGCGGACCATCGGAATTCGACGCGATGGTCTTGCCGGTTCAACAGCGATGTTACGGGCTGCCGTGTCGGACCCCTATCCACAAGTTCGTCTGGAAGCGGTGGCCGCGTTGGGTCGTGGAAATTCAGCCGAAGATGCTGAGATCGCACTGATGGCATTGGATCAACCAGTCGACGCCAGCTTGGATTTTTCGCTTTGGAATACGGTTCGCCAATTGTCTAGCTATTGGAACCCAACTTTGGCAGCGGGGGACTTTGATTACGGAAATCAACCTAATCGACTGGTGTTTTTAATTTCTGCTGCGGGATCTCCCGAAGCTGCGGAGCCCGTGCTGCGAGCAGTGACGGGTGTTGCTGGTAGCCTGCAAATGGATGACTCCCAGGCGGCCACTCTGATTGTGCCCCTAGCAGGCATCGTGAACTCCGCGCAAATGACTGAGCTCGTCAAGGTGGTTCTGACGGGGAGAGGCTGGGAGGCTGCCACGCGTGCCAGCCTCATCGATGGCTTGGTTGGCATGGCGGCACGTCGCGGCGTGCGACCCGCCGGCGTTGACTCAGGCATCGCCGAGTTGCTCGCTAGCACACAGCAAGCAAATTTACGAGACGCAATGGTGCGCGCCGCATCGACATGGCGAGTAAGCGAAGCAGTTCCAACGTTGCAGAGAATGGTCTCAAATACGTCGGGCGATAGTAGTGATGCGTCGCTAATTGGAGCCGTGCAGTCACTGGGGCAAATCGCCAGTCCCGATGCAATCACAACACTGCGCGAACTGGCCAGCGATGTGGATCGCGACGGCGCTCTGCGGGCTGCCGCTGTGGTAGCGTTATTCGGTCCGGATCGCGATCAAGCACTGGATCAATTAGGCAAGTTGCTCGACAACGAAAATACTCGCGCTGCAATGATTGAATCGATGGGGAACGTGCTCTCCCGAGAAGGAGCTGCCGATCAAGTGATGCGCGTCATTGCAGGCCGTTCATTGCCGGCTGACGACGCGCGGCGCATGGTGAGTGTTGCTCGCACGGCTTCGGCTCCTGAGCCACTGATCGAGGCGATTCGAACCGCCGGCTCATTGGCGGAAGCGAGTTGGAAGTGGTCCGATGCACTTCGCGATGAAACGCTAAATGCGGCCATGGATCACGGTTCAGCGGCTCGAGGTGAAGCGATTTATCGTCGCGCATCGTTGCAGTGTATTCAATGTCATGCGATCGGCTCGGGGGGCGGTTTAGTGGGTCCAAATTTAGTGAGCCTTGGTGGAGGATCAACGCCCGAGTATGTGCTCAGGTCGTTGATTGATCCGAATGACAAGCTGAAAGAAGGATTCAACACGGTGCGATTATTAACGACGGATGGTCGCGTTATCCAAGGTATTCCTGCAGGCGGCGACCAAGATACGCTGCAATTGCGAACTGCCGAAGGAACCGTTGTGGCAATTGCAAAAGGAGATATCGAAGATGAAACCAATGGTCAATCACTGATGCCCGTTGGATTGGTTGATTCACTGACGAAGGATGAATTGGTCGATTTGACTCGCTTTCTCACCGAACTGGGACGGACGCCCGAATACACCGTTTCCACTCGCCAATTGGTGCGTTCAGTGGAATCGCTGATGTATTCACCAGAAGCAAACACGATCATGAATCGAACCAGCACCGACGCGGTGGCAACCTCCGACCCAGCGTTCCAGTGGAAACCGTTGGTCAGCCGAGTCGACGGCGTGCTGCCTGCAGCCGAGATGGACAAATATCAGCAACATCAAGGTGTACCTCCCACAAGTTACATTCGCTTTAACGCGGAAGTTGGCGGGCAAGGTAAGTTGAGCTTAGGCTTGTCGGCGATTCAGGGAGTGGACATGTGGGTCGATGGTCGCCCAATGTCGGTGGAGCAAGCGACTGCACTCGATCTGTCACCAGGGTCGCACACCATCATCTTGGGCATTAACCGCAATGAGGTCATCGACGGCCTCATTGTGGAAATACTGCAACAATAAAAAGATAGTCGCCTTAGATAGTCGCCTTTCGCTCCGCGAAAGTAGCGTCGAAGGCAATCATAGTCTCCTATCGCTCCGCGAAAGTTCTAAAAAAGCAGCGAATACCAACGCTACTTTCGCGGATAGGCTGTGAATTTATTAATCGAAGGCAATCATAGTCTCCTTTCGCTCCGCGAAAGTTCTGAAAA
>JBGTBJ010000140.1:0-9720 GCA_041749395.1 Pirellulaceae bacterium | reverse complement strand
AAACGACTCGGTCGGTGGGCAGGTCGGCATAACCATTTTCCGAGTATCGATCCACAGTCCATTCGGCGACACCGCCATGCATATCGAAGAGGCCGAATGGGTTGGGGGTTTTCTGTGCGCCGGGGATCAGTTCGCCATCAGAATTGTCAATGAACCAAGCGTGGGTCTCTGCTTCGGCCGGGTCATTACCCCAAGAGTACGCGGCAGTAGTGCCCCCGCGGCAAGCGTATTCCCATTCCGCTTCGGTGGGTAAGCGGTACTGGCGTCCCGTGATGCGGCTCATCCACTTGCTGTATTGGCGAGCCGAATAGGGAGTCATCGTGATGGCAGGCTGGTCCAGTTCTTCGCCGTATTCGAATGTAAAGCTCGGTTCGTAGAGTTCAGTCGGGGCCGTAATAGCATCCACCATGTTGTCGTCGGTGACGGGGCGAATGCCTTGTGCCTCAAATTTCTTGAAAGTTCCGTAGAGGCTCATGAACTGCTTGTATTCAGCCCAGCTCACTTCTTCGACGGCGACCCACATGGGAGGAACTTCCACCTGCACCTGTGGACCTTCGTCTTCATTGCGGTTTTCTTCCGAAGCGGGGCTACCGAGAAGAAATGTCCCTCCCGGAATGGGAATCATATTGAAGGTGACATCTGTCCCCGGAATCCGTTCCGTATACGGAACCATAAAGCCCTGTTCTACGGCAACGCTCGGGCCTTCTGCAGGCTTTTCTGCAGCGATCCCGAGTGCCCCCTCAGCGGCAATTTCCGCAGAGTCCGAGTCCGCAGCCGCTGAGGTTTCTGCCGCGGCTGGGGTTGCGACGAGGGCTGATTCCAATGCCAGCGCAGGGGCGATCAGCCCCAGAGCAACTAGCGACGTGAGATAGAGCGATTTCATCGGTAATTGTGGTTACTGAGAGCTTTGGTGTTAGGCAAAATGTACCATCAGTATAGACGACAAACCCGTTTTGTTCACCTCCCCATTTGCAACAGCTTGCAATTCGGTTGGGATGTGGATTAAGATTAGGGGCATGCAACACCGAGATTTTGCGTATCGATTTACGTTTACCCATCCTGGATGTCCGAGGTTGGGTGGCGGTGCTTGTTAGTTCACTAGTCACTTTTGAAAACGAAACCCCGGGGATCCACGTGATCTCCGGGGTTTTTTTGTTACCCCCCCCTGCTCTTCTTCACAAGGATTCAGCCACAAATGATCGTAGTAATGGAAGCCACCGCGACCCCCGAACAAATCCAGAACATGGTCGAGGCGGTCAAGACGCTCGGGTTGCGAGCGAACGTGATTCAAGGGACGGAGCGTACCGTCATTGCGGCGGTTGGTGAGGAAAGGGATGGCATGCAAGAGGCATTGTCGGGAGGGGATGGAGTCTCCACAGTGATGCCTGTTTCGGCACCTTATAAGTTGGCGAGTCGTGAAGTGAGGCCGGAGTCGAGTTGCGTTTCTGTGCATCGTTTTAGTGCTGGAGCCAAGATGGTGGGGATCATTGCTGGGCCCTGCAGCGTGGAGAGTGAAGAGCAAATCATTAAGTCGGCTCATGCAGTCAAGGCATCGGGTGCCACGGCGTTGCGGGGAGGAGCCTTCAAGCCACGAACGAGCCCCTACAGTTTTCAGGGGTTAAAAGAAGAGGGGCTGAAGATGATGGCGAATGCTCGGGCAGAGACAGGATTGGCTGTTGTAACGGAAGTGATGAGTACCGAAGATGTTGAGTTGGTCGCCCGTTATGCCGATGTGTTGCAGGTGGGTGCGCGCAACATGCAAAACTATCGCTTGCTGGAAGCGGTGGGAGGGACCCGCTGCCCCGTCCTGCTTAAGCGTGGGCCTAGTGCCACCATGGACGAATTCTTGTTGGCAGCAGAGTACATTTTGAATGAGGGAAATTCTCGAGTGATGCTGTGTGAGCGTGGAATTCGGACCTTTGAAACCCATACCCGTTTCACGCTGCCGCTGGCGTCGATAACCTATTTGCATAAGAAAAGTCACTTGCCGGTAATCATCGATCCCAGCCACGGCACGGGGCATACCTATTTAGTGCCTGATTTGGCCGTCGCGGCGATTGCGGCAGGAGCGGATGGATTGATGGTGGAGGTTCACCCCACACCGGCGACGGCGATGAGTGACGGTTATCAATCCCTGGACTTTGCTGGATTTGACTTGATGATGAAGCGTTGCCGTCGTGTGGCCGAGGCGGTCGATCAAGAAATTGCTACGTTTTAATTGACTTTTTAGGTACATGGTGTCGGGATGAGTGCTCAGGATGACATGCTGGATCGCTATCAAGCATTGATGCAGGTCAATGCCCAATCTCATCTCTTGCGGACGGCGCGAGAGGTGGGGATTTTGGATGTCTTGCAGAGTGGGCAGGCGACTCTTGAGCAATTGGTCGAGCGGCTTGGACTGCAATCGCCCCTCGCTGAGTTATTGCTCGATGCATTGGTGGCAATGAAGGTGCTGGAGAAATATCGCGAGGACTACGCTTTGGCGGGTGTGACTCGATTGTTGTGTCAGTACGACGCCGATCTGGGAGACCGTCATTGGACACTTTGGGCAGAGCAGCTTAAGGGCGGCCCTCGGGGGCAGACGGCCGAGTACTTTGACACGGCCACAGCCACCCAATGGGTGCATACGGGAGCTGCGAAGCAAGTTGCGGAAATTCTCGATATTGGCGGCGAGCGTAAGGGTCTGAAGATTCTCGATTATGGCGGCGGGTCGGCCGTCTGGAGTGCGGCCATCGCGTATGCCGATCCAACTTGCACGGTCACGGTGATCGATATGCCCGAACGGTTGGCCGCAGCGCGGCGAACGATTCAGTCGATCGAGTTGTCGGAGCGATTTGAGTTCCAGGAAGCCAGCGATGACGAGCAGTTAGGGGCGGCGAGTGTGCCTCTGCCCCAGGACCATTTTGACTTGATTCTGGTCGCTGGACGGGTTGCCGGATTATCGCCGGAGCAGGATGCCGAGCGGTTTAGGCGTTGGCAGGTGTCCCTTAAAGAGGGTGGTGAGCTCGTTTTGGTGGATTTATTTCGTGGACCAAATGGGAGTAGTGGTCCAAATCTGACAGAATCCGTGGAGGCGATTCGGATAGCCATGGGAACACCGGCTGGGCATATCCGGGATGCAGAAAAAGTGCGAGATTTGTTGATGGAAAGTGGTTTTTCGAGGTGTCAATTTGTGTTCTTGGCGGCCAGTCGTCAGGGATTTGGCATGCTCGTATCCCAAAAAACGGTCCAATCAATGCGTTGACAGGATTTGCTATTCCCTTCTACCATACCGAGCTGCGCCGAAAGTCCGGCTGCACACTCAATTACAGACCCATACGTATCCCTTTAGATTTCGGACTGGATAGGACCTGCTATGGCCGTCCCAAAGCGTCGACATTCGAACAGCCGCACCAACAAGCGTCGTTCTCATCACCACATCAAGCCGCGACAGTTGGGCTATTGCCCACAGTGCAGCTCCCCTGCCCCAACCCATACGATTTGCCCGAAATGTGGCTACTATCAAGGTCGTACCTTGATTGAGTCGGCCCCCGAGTAAGCCGCTTGTCGGTCCACGAACTAGCATTTGATCGTTGATGGACGCTGAGCGGATTGGGTTTCTGTTTCCTGGCCAAGGTGCCCAAGCTATTGGCATGGGACAGGCTTTGCATGCGCGTCATGCAGTGGTTCGTGAGCTCTTCGAGGAAGCTTCGTCGCTGCTCGGCTACGATCTATCAGACATTTGTTTCAACGGACCGGCCGATCGTTTGGCGATGACGGAATTCAGCCAGCCAGCCTTGTTTGTGACGAGCATGGCGGCGATTGAGGCGATGCGAATCGAGCATCCCGAATGGCTGGAACGAGCCCATTTAACGGCTGGCCTCAGTCTCGGTGAATACACGGCGGTCTGTTTCGCCGGCGGTTTTCGCTTCGCAGATGGGCTGAAATTAGTTCAAAAACGCGGGCAGGCGATGCAAGCTGCTGCCGACATGGTGGATAGCGGCATGTGCAGCGTGCTTGGTTTGGAGCTCGCTAAAATCGAAGCACTATGTGCAGAAGTTCGCGAGCCAGGCGAAGTTCTGCAAGCGGCCAACCTGCTCTGCCCTGGAAATATTGCCGTCTCTGGTCACCTTGCCGCATTGGCTCGACTGGAGCAGCCTGCGCTGGATGCAGGAGCGATGAAGGTCATTCCGCTCAGCGTCGCCGGCGCTTTCCATACGTCGCTGATGGAGCCGGCTGTTGCTTCGCTGGCAGATGCACTGGCAGCAACGGATATTTCACGATCGCGGCTTCCCGTCATTTCCAATGTGGATGCCGCACCGCATCAGGATGCCAGCGACTTTCGACAGTTGCTGGGGCGTCAAGTGGTTAGCCCCGTATTGTGGGAAGACTCGGTTCGACGGATGATTACCGAAGGAGTCGATGGATTTCTCGAAGTCGGTACGGGTCGAGTATTGCGTGGCACTTTGAAGCGAATCGATCGCAAGGCGAAAGCAGATGGTTATGGTGACGAGTGACCCTATGGGGTAATCGACATCTCGAGCGTCAGCGCAGTTTGGTTTTAGCGTCATAGTTGTTCCAATATTTTTCCGAATTCCTTTCCAAGCAACTTCAGCATGCAATTGTCGATCACAGCGGATTTGAAGGGCCAAATCGCCGTCGTAACCGGAGCTTCGCAAGGGCTAGGAAAAGCAGTCGCCGAGGCGTTGGGGAGCAATGGTGCCACGGTGGTTTGCTTAGCGCGAAACGTCGACAAGCTGGCCGAAACAGTGGCTCGGATTGAGCAAGCGGGTGGCCAAGCCGAAGCGCTGGCCTGTGACGTCACCGACCGCGCGGCGGCAGCCGCTGCGATTGAAGGGACGGCAGAGAAATACGGACGGCTGAATATTCTGGTCAATAATGCAGGCATCACCCGCGATAAATTGTTGAGAGGGATGACCGACGAACAATGGGACGACGTGATTGCGACCAACTTGACCAGTTGTTTTGTGTGTTGTCGGGCGGCCGCTGGCATTATGCGTCGTGCCAAAGGGGGCCGGATCATCAATATGGCCAGCATCTCGGGGCTCATGGGGAACCCAGGACAATGCAATTATTCCGCGTCCAAGGCGGGAATGATCGGCTTCACTCGCACACTTTCCAAAGAATTGGCCAGCCGAGGCGTTACTGTGAACGCAGTGGCCCCTGGATTTATTGAGAGCGACATGACCAAGGAATTGGGCGAAGTCGTGATGGCGGAAGTACGCAAACGCATTCCTGCCGGACGGGCCGGAAGCCCCGAAGACGTCGCTGCGGCTGTATTATTTTTGGCTAGTCCCGCTGCTGCTTACATCACCGGACAAACTTTGGTGGTCGATGGGGGCATGACGGGATAAGGCAATCTGGCTCAAAAAGAGCTTCTAGAAGGATGTTGTGGAGATTTTACCCACAGAGCGCGTATTGACGCGTTTTACACGCATCCCCTATCTTTTCGAGCTATTCAATTCATCCGGATCGCGAAGTGTCGGCCGGCGGCGGGGCTCTAGAAGAAATTACTGAAAACTCAGAACACCTCCGAGATTTATTTATACCACCCCGACTTGGGAGAAAGATCGATGGCATCGGTCGAAGAACGCGTAGTAGACATCGTCGCTGAACAACTCGGCGTGGACAAAGACAAGATCACCCGCGACACCTCGTTCGTCAACGATCTGGGTGCTGACTCCCTTGATACCGTTGAATTGGTGATGGAGTTGGAAGAAGAGTTCGATATTAGCATCCCCGATGATGCTGCGGAGAAAATTCAAAAAGTGGGTGAAGCGATTGATTACATCGAACGCGAAAAAGGCGACGATGCATAAGGAAATGACACCGCTGGATTGAACCGGCCGTGTATTTCTCGCACCTCCACTCGACGCAGCCGCCGCGGTTTCCTGCTCACACGCTTGTGATCGGCAGGTGAGGCCCGGTGGCTGTTAGACTTTCTTTCCTTTTCTTTTCTGTAATTGACTGCCGAAACGAGTCTAAGCGATGAAACGCAGGGTTGTCGTCACCGGGATGGGCGTCGTCACGCCATTGGCCTGTGATGTAAATGCAATGTGGTCCGCCCTGATTGCTGGAAGCAGTGGGATTCACCCGTTGACTGTGCTCGATACTGCACCTTTCAAAATCCAATTCGGTGGCGATATCCCCGATTTCGATTTGGGAGACATGATTGAGTCCAAAGAGGCCAAACGGCTGGATCGTTTTGCTCAATTCGCGTTGCATGGTTGCGATCAAGCGATTAAGCAAGCCAAGCTCGATTTTTCCCAACTAAATACTCTCCGCTGCGGCGTAATTCTCGGTTCTGGTGTGGGTGGACTGGCGGAGATTGAAGCTCAGACCGAGAAAATGGTTCTCAAGGGGCCAGATAGAGTTAGCCCCTTTACCGTTCCCAAGATGATGCTCAACGCGGGTGGTGGCAATCTCTCCATTCGCTACGGCATGAGAGGTCCCAATTACAGTGTGGCCACGGCGTGCGCTAGCGCGGCCAATGCCATGGGTAATGCTTTTGATTCCATTCGCTACGGAATTTCCGATGTGATGGTCACAGGAGGCAGTGAAGCGGCGATCACACGCGTGGGTCTGGCTAGTTTCCAGAACATGAAAGCTCTCTCTTCAAGAGTCGATGATCCGCAACGAGCCAGCCGCCCCTTTGATGTTGATCGCGACGGATTTGTCCTCAGCGAAGGTGCAGGAATTCTGATCTTCGAAGAGCTTGAGCATGCCAGGCAACGTGGTGTTACCATCTTGGCTGAAGTTCTCGGCTTTGGTTGCACCTGCGACGCCGGGCACATCACTCAGCCCGATGCAGAAGGGGCAGGCGCTGCTGCGGCAATGGCCGAAGCGCTGCGTGATGCCGATCTGAGTCCCTCCGAAATCGACTACATCAACGCACATGGCACGAGTACGCCACTGGGCGATAAAGCTGAGACTCGCGCAATTAAAAGCGTTTTCGGCACGGCGGCACATAACGTTGCCATCAGTAGCACCAAGAGTTCTCTCGGACACTCGTTGGGAGCCAGCGGCGGAATCGAACTGGTCATTGCCATTAAGTCGATCTTGGAAAGTATCATCCCTCCGACGATCAACTTGGAAAATCCCGATCCAGAATGTGATTTGGACTATACGGCGCTACGAGCCAAGAACTGTAGAGTGCAGATCGCTATGAGCAACAGCTTTGGTTTCGGCGGGCACAACGCCAGCATCATTGTCGGGCAGGTTTAGCGGGAACGAAGTGGTACGTTCCACCATTGGATTCGGCAATAGAACGCAATTGGGCTTCCCCTTCACTATTGTGGAACCCAATGGTGTGAATGATCGAGCGAGGTTTGGGGCCGTAGAACAAAGTGTCCATGGTGTTGGCCTCCTTGATGACGTTGCCCACATAGTTGGGCATAGCACCGTCGGTCAGCAAGAAAATACAATCGGGCCGTAGTTCAAAAGCAAACTCCAAAGCCTCTTCGGGCCATTTACCAGGTTGCATCGTCAGGCCCAACGCCCAACGCCTCAATGCGGCTTTGTTCTCATCTGTCGCGTAAACGGATTGCGAACTCGGTGGCTGCGTCGAATCGAGCTGCATTTTTAAAGTTTGTTCGCCAAAAAACACAACATAGAATCGCTGCTCAGATCGCAAACTCGCCACCGCGCGAAGCACTTCGTTTCTGGCCACATCGAAGCCATCGCGGGAAATGTTGTCCATACTGCCTGAATTGTCGACCAAGTAAACAAAGTGATTGCCGCCTCCTTCGGCGCCGAAGAATTGGGTGCTCAGAGCTCCGGCCGCACCCGACGCTCCGGATACGCCCATCGCCAGGCTTTGGCCCAATGCATCGCCTAGCAACGATGCAGAGGTCATGGCGGGCGCTGCAGACTGTGGCGCCGATATCGACACACTCAACACGCTGACGGATGAAACCAGATCGCTTGTCGGTGCTGCCTCTGCCATCGATTCCAGCTCTGTTTCACTGGGCTCTGTTTCATTGGGCTGGTCCGCCTGCTCGATGACGATGGTTTGAATATTGGATTCGTCGTTCGGCACGATGGCAGCGCTGAGCGCAATCTGATCTTTTGGCTCGGCCACGGCGAGAGTAATCCAGGCAAGTATTGCCAACCCAATGCCATGTCCTACGAGACTGCTGATCCACGCTCCTGGCCGAATGCGACGGCGCGGTGCGGGTTGCTCGTCGATCGCGGCGGGTTTGATAACCGGCTTGCTATGTCGAGTTGCCACCTGTTCGCTGCGAAGAACTGGCGCTGTTTGCTTCGGACCAGTGATTTTCTGCGCAACATCAACATCAATATCTATCGATGGTCGTTCTAGGGTTACAGGAGCCACGGTACTGAGCACAGGCGGGGCAAGTTTTTGTCGCACCGAAGGATCGGTTTCCTCGAGTCGTTCTGCCGCGTCGAGCAGATCTTGCCAGGATGTGAGTTGGGCGCCAATGGAGTGTGTCGTGGCAGGAGCTGGCGAGGTGAAGTCGCTCGGTGTTTTTGCTGGTGTGATTTGCTTTGGGTTCTTAGCAACGCAATTCGATTTCGCTTGACAGCGATTAAGCAGCAATTCAATCTCTGCGGCTCGTGCCTCTAGTCTCGCTGCTTCGGCTGCTGAGCGGACGCGTTGCAGTTCGAGCTGCAATTCTGCTTCTCCGTAGGGCGGTTCAGGCGAATCGTTGGCCGCCGGCCCAGGCGAACTACCGGGTAGCTTGACGAGAGAGGAAACTGGCTGATTGGGGCGTTGGTTGAGTATTGGGTGCATAGTGTGGCAAGCGAATTGTAAGCGGTAAAATGGCCAGTAAACCGGCCGAATTTGCTTCCAGTACTTTTCCGCGTTCCGTTCCCTCTTTCCGCCTGGGATGAGTGATCCCCTGCGGACAATTGTGCACTATTTAAAGGGTGGTGGGAAGCCCTCATCCTCTCGTGCTCGTGCTCGTGCTCGTGCTCGAAATGCCACCCCCAAAATTCCGACCCGATTCCGCATCAATCCCACGCACAATAGCAAAGTGGATTTTTCGTCATTCAGAGTATTGTTTCCCTAGCGAAGGAAACTGCGAATCGATCGAGCACGAGCACCGTTTCACTGAGCACGAGCACCGTTTCACTGAGCACGAGCACGAGCACGAAAAATCCTCAGCTGATTTAAGTCGAATCCAATTCGCACATCTCAGCCGCCAAAAAGGGTCAATCCAAACAATTGGATCTTCCCCGCAGCGAAAAAGATAGAAAGTACCCTTCCTCGTGCTCGTGCTCGTGCTCCTGCTCCTGCTCCTGCTCCTGCTCGTGCTCGTGCTCGTGCTCGTGCTCGAAATGCCACCCCCAAATTCCGACCCGATTCCGTATCAATCCCACCCACAGCATCCAAATCGATTTTTCGTCAATCAGAGTGTTGCTTCCCTAGCGACGAAAACTGCGAATCGATCGAGCACGAGCACCGTTTCACTGAGCACGAGCACGAGCGCGAAAAATCCTCAGCTGATTTAAGTCGAATCCAATTCGCACATCTCAGCTGCCAAAAAGGGTCAATCCAAAAAATTGGATCTTCCCCGCAGCGAAAAAGATAGAAAGTATCCTTCCTCCTGCTCCTGCTCGTTGAGGTGGTGCCGGTTTCGGGGGCCACCGAGAAGCTTGCGCTACTTATGCGGCTGCTTCGAACTGCATCGGCGTCAGATAGCCGAGCGATGAATGACGACGAAGTTCATTGTAGTAAGTGAGGTACTCAAACAA
>JBGTBJ010000139.1:0-107404 GCA_041749395.1 Pirellulaceae bacterium | reverse complement strand
GACGCTACTTTCGCGGAGCGAAAGGCGACTATCTGCGACTATCTGGACTGAACTAGAGCCCCAAATCGGCAAACAGAGGTGTGCTCAGGTAACGTTCGCCCAGCGAGCACATGATGGTCACGATTCTTTTGCCCTTCATTTCGGGGCGAGCAGCGACCTGTGCGGCTGCCCACATGTTGGCTCCGCTACTGATGCCTGCGACAATTCCTTCTTCCTTTGCCAAGCGACGACCCCATGCAAACGCATCTTCGTCGTCGACTTGGATGATGTCGTCGATGAGTGAAGTGTCGAGATTCTTTGGAATAAAGCCCGCGCCGATTCCTTGAATACGGTGCTTTCCTGGTGCACCACCGCTGATCACGGGTGAGTGTTTGGGTTCGACTGCAATGGCTTTGAAATTAGGATTCACGCTTTTCAAATAGCGAGCGACTCCGGTAATAGTGCCCCCCGTCCCCACGCCGGCCACAATTGCGTCGATATTGTGGCCGCTGTCGGTCCAGATTTCCGGACCCGTTGTTGCTTCATGGATTGCTGGATTCGCAGGATTTTCAAACTGCTGAGGCATGAAGGAATTGGGAGTTTCCTCCACTAGCGATGTGGCGCGAGCTATGGCACCTTTCATGCCTTCACCCGCCGGAGTGAGCACTAGGTTGGCCCCCATGGCTCGCAGCAATGCACGTCGTTCCACCGACATAGACTCGGGCATCGTCAGCGTTAAACGATATCCCTTCGCGGCGCACACAAAAGCGAGAGCAATTCCCGTATTGCCGCTGGTCGGCTCAATGATGTGAGTATCTGCGTTGATTTTCCCATCCCGCTCACCTGCAGCGATCATCGCAGCACCGATACGATCTTTCACGCTGTTCAGCGGCTGAAAAAATTCGCACTTCGCAAACACGGTTGCTCCCCCTTCGGGCAGTAACCGATTAATGCGAATCATGGGGGTGTCGCCAATCGCCTGAGCTGTGTTGTCGAAGGTCTTTCCGCGTGGCATGTTAGCAAATCCTGGAAGGGGGTACTTCTAAGGGCATTATTATCGCTATCTTCGGCATAACTCGACCAGCAACCAAGTGGGGCTTGAGCGGAAATTTGTCGAGTTGTAACCGTGCCGTTTGCATCGCATTCGTGAAATGTTATTCAGGGCGAACCAGGACAGTGGTTGAACCAGCGCACCAGCCATCCGCTCGCTGCATTCTGGCAACCACTCGCATTGGTCCATTGACGTTGGCCGGAATTTCAATGGTCGTTTCGAATGGGCCCGCAATGCATTGGGGCAGAACCACTCTGGCAACGTCGACGCAATTGGCCTGCTCGTACTGTTGAAGCGCGGATTTACCGACGTCGGATGCAGCGCCGCCGGGGACGTAGCAGATGGAGAGAGTCAACTCGCCACCTTGTGATGCATTCCCACGTACGAGCATTGTCGTTCCTGGAGCGACGCCTCGAGGCACCTCTAGCGTTATCGCGTCAGCGTGTTGAAGTTTTAAAGTGGGATCGCCCAACAGATTATAAAGATGGATATGTTCCAATCGTTCTTCCGGCAATAAGTCGGCAGAGGGACTGACGGCAGCAGCAACCATGTCCAGTAGCTTGCGTCGCTCGGCCACGATTGGATTGGAATCCGTAGGGGTGGCAAGTTCGTGCTGAGCCCGCAGCCAAGCATCCCCCAATCGCTCCGTTCGATCGCTGTAGCAGGCTTCAATCAGCCCCTGAGCGGCAATGGCGTTACCATAGGGCATCGTGACGCGCGAACCTGCAATCACAGCGATGGGCCCACCATTCGCAAACAGCATCCGCTCTGCGAGAGAGTCAACGTTGGCGTCGAAGGCTCCCGTGTAGCAAGCAAAGACCAAGGCAATCGGTGCACTATTGGCAGGTCGTTCCAGCAAATGAACGTCATCGCTGGCTAGCACCGGTCGCAGAGTCCCACCTGGACCAGGAACGTGGTCCAGCTCGGTGACTTGTCCATGTCCCATATAGACCCAGAACAAGCCTCCCTCTCGGTACCGACGTAAGACCGTAGGGAAAAAGTCCGATGCACCTGGATTGAAAGGACTATTAGGGCTCGCATAAGTCACCCCTAGGCGTATTTGTCCTGGTATTGCAGTGGTGAGAATGGACCGGGTCGCCGATTCGATGGCGGAATCGGCCAGCCAGCCGAATCCACCAACTCCAGCCGTAATTTGCACGGTGTCACGCCAAGGCCCGAAATCGGAGCTAGTTTCGTAAGCAATGATCCGCTGGCAAATTGCCGATAACTGTTCTGGCGTAGATGCGGGAAGTCTTCCCACGGAAATTTCCGGAACCCCGTCGCCATCCAGGTCACCATAGGGCGCGTCTCCCGCTAAACTCGCCGTTGTGCCAAAGCGGGCTGTAGGGCCGGGTTTTCGATAAAAAGTAGGGACTTCTCGCTCCGCATTTGCTGCGTCCGAAGCTGAGATACGACAATCGCCGACAAGCAAAATAAAGTCCGTCTCGCGATTGCGGCCTGCTAAATCGAGCTGCTCGATTACCTCTTGTGTTGTGCTGGCAGAGGAAACAAAGGTCAGCCGAAAACCCTCGGCTAAGCGATGCTGCTCCCACGGAGAGATCGCTTCACGAAAGGCTGGGGGACAGACAACGAGACAGTTTTTTCCTGCACTAGCTATCTCAGATGACTGGGACACGCCAAGCGGCATGACGAACAACCAGCATGCGAGCAATATTCCAGGTTTTCCGAACATGACTATATTTTTGGGGTGAGTACTCGATATGGGATAGTACTTGGGCGCCCGCTCACCTTGTCAGTGAATCCATTTGCCGGTGAAGCGAATGTACCAACGATAACGCCCCAGCCACCTGGGTCCAATACGAATCGGTGATTCTAGACGGGGTCCGCTCTACTCAGAGGAGGAAAGAATGAGTATTCTGAGGCGAGATGCGAAACTATTGCGGGTGTAGTTCAATGGTAGAACACCAGCTTCCCAAGCTGGATACGAGGGTTCGATTCCCTTCACCCGCTTTCTAAAATATCGCCATCTTGCTCTTTAGGGGGGCGTTGAGGGGCTCCCTTCCCTGTTCTTTTGCGGGAGTTTACCGTTCCGTCAGTGGCGGTTTGCGTTTGGATGGTGAAGTTTGCGGTTGGCTGGTGTAGCATGGAATGCATGGACATCCGCAAAATCCAGTTTGTCGTCGGTCTCTTGTGGCTCGTTTCCTGCAGCAGTGCTGAGGGAGATGACGCAATATCGTTTAACCAAGAGATACGCCCACTCCTTTCAGAGAATTGTTTCTTTTGCCACGGTCCCGATGCCGGGAATCGTCAAGCCGATTTGAGGCTGGATCAGGCGGAGGACGCACTCATGGCCATCGTTCCCGGCAATCGGGGCGAGAGTCCGCTCATGCAGCGATTAGTTACTGATGATGCGGACATGAAGATGCCACCTGCAGCTTCGCATCGATCGTTAACTGCTGAGGAGATTGAGCGAATCGGATCGTGGATCGATCAAGGTGCGACCTGGGGGGAGCATTGGTCATTGGCTGAGCTTCGCCGACCAAGCCAACCTGTCGAGGTGACCACATCGATGGAAAGTCCAGCATCTGTGTCACGCAACACGATCGATACATTTGTGCAACATCGCCTCGGTAAAAGTGATGGTTTAAAGCCTGCACCACTTGCGGATCGACGCACGCTAATTCGCCGCTTGACCCTGGACCTGACTGGTTTGCCGCCCACCGTCGCGGAGGTGGATCAATTTTTACATGACGATAGCGTTGATGCCTATCAGCGATTGGTCGACCGCTTGTTGGTTACTCCTGCGTTTGGTCAACGCATGGCATGGAATTGGCTCGATGCAGCTCGATATGCCGACACCAACGGATACCAAGGCGATGGCGAACGAACCATGTGGCCGTGGCGGGATTGGGTGGTGGATGCGATTAACGCCAGTATGCCTTTTGATCAATTCACGATTTGGCAAATCGCCGGGGACTTGCTTCCTGAGCCGACGCGCGAATCGCGATTAGCCACAGGATTCCTGCGCAATCATCCCATCAACGGTGAGGGTGGAAGAATTGCCGAAGAGAATCGAGTCGATTACGTGATGGACATGTCGGAAACCGTTGGGACAGTTTGGTTAGGTCTAACGCTCAACTGTTGTCGTTGTCACGATCACAAATACGATGCGCTGACGCAGCGCAATTACTATCAACTCACTGCATTCTTCAATCAAACTTCCGTGGATGGGAGTGGAGGAAATCCGCAAACTCCGCCCGTTTTAGAGTGGCCTTCAGGAGCACAATCTGAGCAGCTTGCTTTGCTGCAGCGCAACGTGGACAACGCTCGCGCAACCTCTGAAGCGGCGCAGGCCAATGTCGAACTGGATGCACCCGCCAAAGATCAAGCTACGGCGGCGCTACTGCAGGCAGAGGAGGCATTGCAAGGGCTACGGAATTCGATCCCCAAAATCATGGTAATGGAAGACCTACCTACTCCGCGCCAAACTTTTGTTTTAACGCGAGGACTTTACACGGATCCTGGTGAGGAGGTAGGACCCGATGTTCCAGAGAGCGTTCTGGCATTCCCCGACGATGCACCGCGCAATCGTCTTGGACTTGCCGCTTGGATGGTGGACGAAGCGCAGCCTCTAACGGCTCGTGTCGCAGCCAATCGCATCTGGCAGATGTTGTTTGGAATTGGACTTGTGAAAACGAGCGAAGATTTTGGCGTACAGGGGGAAATTCCTCAGCACTTGGAATTGCTCGACTACCTTGCCTCACGTTATCGCGAGAATGGCTGGGATACGAAACAGTTGGTGCGAGAGATTGTTTGCAGTCATACCTATCAGCAGTCATCGCAGGCGTCCCCTGATGACTACGCTGCCGACCCAGAGAATCGATGGTTAGCACGTGGTGCACGGTTTCGCATGCCAGCGTGGATGATCCGAGACCAAGTGTTAGCCGCGAGCGGTTTGCTGGTGGATACGTATGCGGGTCCCAGCGTCAATGTCTATCAACCCGAGGGTGTTTGGGAGGAAGCGACCTTTGGCAACAAAAAATATCAACAAGATCATGGGGCTGCATTATATCGACGCAGCCTTTATGTGTTCTGGCGAAGGATCGCCGCACCGACAATGTTTTTTGATAATGCAGCGCGTCAGACATGTGAGGTCAAGGCGATTCGAACCAATACACCACTTCATTCCCTCATGACTTTCAACGACATAACCTATGTCGAAGCAGCGCGAGTGTTGGCTCAGCAGTGCATGGCAACTGCTTCTGACGATTTCCTAGCGCGATTAGATTTTGTTTATCGACGTATTCTTGGTCGGCCCGCGGACCGAGCGGAACAAGCATTACTGCAAGCGGCTTGGCAAGATTCTCTCGTTCAATATCAACAACAACCAGAATTGGCCACTGCAATGTTGTCGGCAGGCGAAGCTCCACGCGATGCTACGCTTGATCAAGGGCAACATGCGGCATGGACTGCCTTGTGTTTGGCAATCTTCAATTTTGATGAAACCCTGACCAAGGAATAGCGATGATCAATCCGATGTCTGAATCATTGCAATTGCAGTCGACGCGACGCCAGTTCTTTGGGCGTACTGCGACGGGAATCGGTTCCGTTGCACTCGCATCCTTGCTTAGCAAAGAAGGCTTTGCTGCATCGTCGACTCGAGTGGGCGGACTGCCTGAACTGCCTCACTACGCGTCAACTGCGAAAAACGTGATCTACTTGTTTCAGAATGGTGCGCCAACACATGTGGATACTTTTGATTGGAAACCCCAGTTGAAAGCACTGCATGGCCAGCCTATTCCTGATTCGTATATCGGTGGTAAACGATTCAGCACGATGACGGGTAAGGCTGATGGTAAGCTGGTTCTAGCACCCGTGGAGCCTTTTCAGCAGTATGGAGAATGTGGGGCTTGGGTCAGTAACCTAATGCCTTACACGGCAAAGGTGGTAGATCAGTTATGCTTTGTTAAAAGCATGCATACCGATGCCGTCAATCATGCGCCGGCAATCAGCTTGTTGCTCAGTGGCGCACAGATTCCTGGCCGACCGACGCTCGGTGCATGGCTTGCTTATGGATTAGGAAATGAGACCGAATCGCTACCAACTTTTGTGGTGATGACATCAGTTAGTAAAGGTACGAGCTGTGGTCAGATTTTTTACGACTTTTACTGGGGCAGTGGCTTTTTGCCATCACGTTTTCAAGGAGTCAAATTCCGCAGCGGTGGTGATCCAGTGCTTTATCTCTCCAGTCCAAACGGTGTGTCGCGAGAATCGCGTCGAGCCTGGCTCGATACCATCAATCAAATCAATGAGCTACATCGCAGTGAATTTGGAGACCCTGAAATTGCTTCGCGAGTGGCCCAGTATGAGATGGGGTTCAAAATGCAAGCTAGCGTTCCCGAGCTAACCGATTTATCGCAAGAGACAGCAGCAACATTAGAGATGTATGGTCCACAAGTAACCGAGCCTGGCACGTTTGCTCATAACTGCATTATGGCGCGTCGTATGGTGGAACGTGGAGTGCGTTACGTCCAACTGATGCACGCGGGATGGGACCAGCACAATAGTCTTACCACAGAGCTCTATACGCAGTGCCAAGATACCGATCAACCGAGTGCCGCCTTGGTCCAGGATCTACGCCAACGTGGATTGCTAGATGAAACTCTAGTAATTTGGGGCGGTGAATTCGGGCGTACTCCATTTATTCAAGGCGATATTTCGAATAGACCACGCTGGGGACGTGATCATCATCCCTATGCATTCACCGTCTGGATGGCTGGGGGCGGAATTAAGCCCGGGATGACTTTCGGCGAAACGGATGATCTAGGCTGCAATGTGACGACAAATCCAGTGCATGTTCATGACTTGCAAGCAACCATTCTGCACACGATGGGAATCGACCACGAACGCTTGACTTATAAATTCCAAGGTCGCCAATTTCGCCTCACCGATATTCATGGTACGCCGGTGAAAGACATTCTGGTCAACCCGCCTGCATAAGCAAATTCAAAGAGCCACGTACGGACTGCCACCAGAATCTTGAGTGTTGCCTACGTGGCGCGTTGCAGTGCCGAACTGTCATGGACGTTCGGGGCATTTTTTTCTTTCATTCGTGTGATTCGTGTGATTCGTGTGATTCGTGGTTTGCTAATTTGCCCACCGGTTACTTGGATTGTCGATGGGCACATGCAGAAGAATTGACAACCACGAATAACACGAATGACACGAATAAAAATGCACGTGAGTATCGTGTGTTGGCCTCAGTCGCGTGTTGCAGTGCCGAACTGTCTTGGACGTTCGGGGCATCTTTGTCTTTCATTCGTGTTATTCGTGTGATTCGTGGTTTGCCAACTTGCCCACCGGTTACTTGGATTGTCGATCGGCACTTGCAGAGGATTTGCCAACCACGAATAGCACGAATGACACGAATAAAAATGCACGTGAGTATCGTGCTTTGGGTCTCAGTCGCGTGTTGCCGTGCTGAACTGTCTTGGATGTTCGTGGCATTTCTTTCTTTCATTCGTATGATTCGTGGTTTGCCAACTTGCTCACCGGGTACTTGGATTGGCGATTGGTCGTTGCAGGGGAATTTACAGCCACGAAGGCCATGAATGATTTGCCGGGAGGATACGGTTTGTATTTCGAGCGTTTGTGTGTCACCGGGGCGGATTGATTGGGTGAATTTCTTGTTTCCGGTTAATCCTTCACAAAAGCAATTGATGGACTCCTTGTCGGATGGCGTGCGGGAGCTTCATACTCGACGTTGTTGATCTTGCTACTTTCATGGAGTTGACAGAGCCATCTATGACGCGGCCGTTGATTATTACGATGGGCGATCCCGCTGGTGTTGGTCCAGAACTGGCTTTGCGAGGTGCGTGGTGGGCTGCAAAAGCAGGCGTACCGATTGCTATCGCTGGGTCCTTTGGCGTGTTGCAGAGAGTGGCCAGTAAGCTGTCGTTGGCGTTGCCTTCGCGCATTCTTCCTGAGGCATTTGCTGCTTACCAATTTTTGCCAAACATTCCTGTTATTGTTGACTTTGAGGAGTTGAATGCGGCGAGCGTTCAGCCGGGCATAGTGAATGTGGAAACGGGGCGTGCGTCACTGGGCTATGTCTGCTGGAGTATCGATCAAGCGGTTGCCGGAAACGCAGCGGCGATCGTGACTGGACCGATTCATAAAGAAGCGTGGGTGGTTGCCGGATCGCCGTTCCCTGGTCATACGGAATTGCTCGCACAGCGTACTCATGCGCCTCGACATTGCATGATGCTCGCCGCGCCTTCAATCCGATGTGCGCTGGTGACGGTGCATATCGGAATAGCAGAAGTTCCGGCAGCAATCAGTGTCGAAGGAATCTTGGAGACCATTGAGCTGGCGGGTGATGCAGTTGCCAAAATTCTTCAGCGGCCACCCGCGATCACGGTGTGTGGTCTCAACCCGCATGCGGGTGAGGGTGGATTGTTTGGGAATCAGGAAGAGGAATTGATGATTCGACCGGCAATCAAGTTGGCCAAGCAGCGTGGCTGGCAAGTGACCGGCCCTCTACCGGCAGATACGGCCTTTATCCCCGCATGGCGAGCGAAAACGGATGTCTATGTTTGCATGTATCACGACCAAGGACTCATCCCGCTCAAAGCAATTGCTTTTGATGAAGCGGTCAACATTACCCTAGGCTTGCCCATCATTCGGACCAGCGTCGATCATGGGACGGCCCTTGATATCGCATGGCAAGGAGTCGCGGACGGGGGTAGCATGTTTGCTGCAATTGATCTAGCTAGCAAACTTTCGGCCAATCGTCAGGAATAGACCCACATGATTCAAAAACTAAAATTGGCGCTCCTCGGCATTGGGTTCTTATTGCTGTTGATCATCACCCTGCAAAACACGCAGGAAATTGAGACGACACTATTGTTCTTTAAATTTTCAATGCCGCAGGCGGGAAGCCTCTTTCTGGCCGCCGCGTTGGGATTTGTTTGCGGCGCACTGACTATGGGCGTAATTATCGCAAAGCGCAGGCAGGGCAAAGTAACAAAGTAAAGATCTCGAATTGCTTCACCAAAGGGAGGGGGGCTGGGGGTAGTTGAGCATTCTTGCCCCCGAATACTTGATTTTAGGGCTGTCATCCCGGACACTAACGGTAATCAAGCACTGGAGCGGTAGCATTGAAGTACCAATCTTTCGCTTGACTCCCGCCTAAAATTCCCACCTACCATTTCCGAGTCCTCCGATGGAAGCAAAGCGGTCCTCGGTCCGAATGCCTGATGTGCCAGGCCTAAAAAGCGGTCTCACGCGAGTATTCGTTTCGTTTGCAGTGGCCGGGGTGCTGGTTTTCTTGAGTTCTGAAGCGGTTCGAATTCAGGCACAGGATGCGGCCGAATCAGAGGCAGCGCTGGATAGCGAAGTTCCTGCAGTTGCTATCCGAATCGATTCGCTCATTACCCTTGAGAGTTTGGGGCAGCCAGCTCTGCCCTTAGACGACGCTACTTTGCTGCGACGCGTCTATCTTCAACTGATTGGTCTGCCACCCAGTCTGGATGAAATCGATAACTACCTCAACGATCCGTCTCCCGATCGATACGCAAAACTGATTGATGATTTGCTTGATCGTGCAGAATTCAGCGAGCATTGGGCTGATCGCTTGGATGTTCTATTGATGGAGCGACGTGCCAATACGAATATTCCACAGGACCAGTGGATCCAATGGTTACGGGATCAAGTCACTGCATCGCGTCCACTGAACGAGCTTTTTGCCGACTTAATTGTCGCTGATGGCGCTCCGGGCGCCGAACGACCCAAAGCGAGATTTCTATTGGATCGAGGAGCGGATCCGCATCTGATTACACGCGACATCGGTCGGATATTCTTTGGGCGAGATCTGCAATGTGCCCAATGTCATGACCATCCTTCAATCGACTCCTATTTGCAAACGGACTACCACGGCTTACTTGGATTTGTGGCTTCGCTGCAGTCCACGGAGGTGACTGAAGGGGAAACTAAGTTGCAAATGATTGCAGAAAAGTCCTCGGGCGATGCGCCGTTTGAATCTGTTTTTCGACGTGGCACCATGCATCGGGTATTACCACACCTTTTCGATGCGGAAGAGTTGGCTCAGCCATGGTCCATTCCGGGAGAAGACTATCAACCCGTTTCCACACCAGGCCATCCTGTACTACCGATTCACAGTCGACGACAACAACTGGCCGATGCGATTCGAAAGGGTGATCTTGAGCCCTTCAATCGCAACTTGGCCAACCGTCTTTGGACAAGTTTATTCGGGCGAGGACTTGTCGAGCCTGTCGATCTACAGCATGCAGCAAATCCACCGCTGAGTGAGCCAATGCTTGAGCTCATTACAAATCGCTTGGTGCAGGAAGAATTTGATTTAAGGAGAACCCTGCGTCAGATAGCGTTAACGGATACGTTTCGACGGGGCAGCTTGAATGTGGAGTATGACTCGGCCGATGAACCTCAGTGGCTGCGGTCAACGATTTCTGCGGCCTCCGAAAGAATGTTGACGCTTCCCAGTGAGATCGAAAGCGTAAGATCCCAGTCGGTTGCCGCAGAGAGTTCTTTCGTGGCTGCTTTGGAGTCGGTAGCACCAATGCAGGCCGAACGCCTTACATTGTTTGGCAACGTAGATACAGCTCGAACTGCGCATGCTCAAGCCGTAGATGCACTCAATAAGGTAACTGCGGAAAAAGTTGCTGCAGAACAAGCGTTGCAGGTCGCCAAAGACAAACAAGCGAAATTGCAGGCGGCCGCTGATAGCACCGCACTCGCATTGCAATCTGTTGGTGAGGATGCCGAGCTGAGCGCAGCAGTGGAGTTGCTCAAGAGTCGGGTTGCCGTGGTACTGCCAACCATTGCTCCTCTCGAACAAACGCTTAACGATAAGATTGCCGCTTTGCAAGCTCCGATAGATGCGGTCACAGCAGCAAGGGCAACACTGCTGGCAGCACAGGGTGTTGCCGAGGAAGCGAACGGAAGATACCAGGCGGCGACCGTTGCCGTTCGCGATGCGCGTATCGCGATGGATAAAGTGAATGGTCACTTAGCAAAGCTCGAATCGGTCAACGGTCAATTGAAAACGATTCTAGCGTGGACCGACTGGAGCAACCAATGGCAGCTAGCGCAGAGTGAACACGAACAAGCAGCACAGTCCCTCAACGCTTTAAAGGTCCAAGAAGAAGAGCGGACTGGCGCTGTAACAGCAACGCTTGAGCAGATTTCTAAGTTGGGTGCGTCAGTTGAAAGTGCACTTGCCGAAGAGACCTCCGCCCGCCAACAAATGGCGACTCTCGATACTCAGCTTTCTCAATTGACAAATGCCAAAGAATCGCTGCAAACAGTCGCAAGTTTGGTGAAGTCGCCACAGCATCTAGAATCCTCTGTCAATGAAATTCAAACAACCTTTGTGTCGATTCAACAGGGGCGAAGTGACGCCGAACGCGCGTTCAATGATAAGGCCGCGATGCATGTGGCTCGACAACAGGAAGTGAAAGAACAGCAATCAGTACTTGTCAAGTTGCAACAACAACTGATCGATTTGCAACAACAGCAAGATCTTGCGATGTCGAAGCTTGCTGAACAAGAATCGAAGATCGCAGGATTGCAAGAGCAAAGAAAGGCTGTCTTGCAATCCATACAGCAGGTGGTTGGTCAGCGCTTTCAGGCGGCCCGCTTAACACCATTGTCTCCCGAGCAAATTGGTTGGTCAGCGTTAGGGGTAACCAACGTATATCGGAATTACGTCGATAAACACCTTGCGGAATTAGAGAAAGAATCCCCTGCCACCGAGGCTCAACTTCAGGACCCAGCTTTTGTGAATCTGCGGCGAAGCACTGCAGTGCGCCGCGCCCGAGCTGAGCTGCAAGGCAACATCAATGTTTTCATTAGTCTGTACGGTGCAGGAGCAGGGCAGCCGCAAAATGATTTCTTTGCGACAGCCGATCAAGCGCTCTATACCAGCAATGGCGGAGCAATTTTCGCCTGGGCTGCCCCTTCCACGGGAAATGTAACGCAAAGAATCATCGAAGCACCCAATGCGACCGATGCCGCGAACATTTTATATCGTGGCCTTTTCTGTCGCGAGCCAAGCGCCAGTGAGATCGCCGCGGTTGAGCAATTCCTCGGTCAAGTTCCCGATAGTCGTCCCCGATTAGCCCAAGAAATGGTGTGGAGCCTGATGGCCAGCGCCGAATTTCGGTTTCTCCAATAGAACATCAATGGAGTTCGATGATGCGAGCAGATTATGCATGTGGTTCGATGGAGCACATTCAAGCGCGGCGACGTTTCCTTGCGGGTACGGTTGCAGGAGGTGCTGCGTTGCTCGGTGGTTTAGGTGTATTGACTCAGGGTCATGCCGCTGAATCGATGGCAAAGCGTCAGAAAAAAATCCTGTTGTTCAACATGCAAGGCGGGCTCAGCCAGTTGGAAACTTGGGATCCAAAACCTGGAACTGAAACCGGTGGCCCCTTTCGCGCCATTCCAACGAGTGTTCCCGGTATACATATCTCAGAATTGTTACCCAAAACCGCCCTGCAAATGCACCATTTGTGTCTGATGCGTGGTGTCAACACGAGCGAAGACGATCATGGCAAAGGCGCTTATCTGATGATGACCGGGCGGCGTCAGTCGCCTGCAGCCGATTATCCTGAGTTAGGTGCTGTAGCAGCGAAGACTTTGTCGCCAGAGACGAGTTCGATGCCGGGCCATATTCGCATTGTCCCATGGGGCGGAGGTGGCAGGGGAAATGACGCTGCCTACCTAGGTCCGCGATATTCAAGTATTGCGTTGGGAAATGGTAAGCCCCCTCAATACACGGTTCGGCCTGACGGAATCGACGAAGCGAGCGAAATGCGTCGTCAATCGTTTCGCGAACAAACGGATGCCGCGTTTCTTAATCGCCATCGTTCCGCGATGACAGATGCGTTTCTTAATAGCTACGATTCGGCCGAACAACTCATGCTCAAACGAGATGTGTTTGATGTGGAGAAGGAGTCGGCTGCTGACCACGATCGCTATGGAAGAAACGACTTCGGTCGCCATTGTTTACTGGCCCGACGGTTATTGCAAAACGATGTGCCATTTGTCCAAGTCACACATTCCAATTACGACACTCATAATGAGAATTTCGATTTTCACCATGAGTTGGTACACCAGTTCGACGCGCCTTTCGCAACGCTCGTATCCGATCTCAGTACACTCGGCTTGTTGGAAGATACGCTGATTGTTGTGCTCTCTGAATTTGGTCGCACACCCAATATCAACCTTTACATGGGCCGCGATCACTGGTCGCGTGCTTGGAGCGTAGTGATGGGTGGCGCCGGCGTATCGCGTGGTGCAGTTTACGGTTCAACCAATGCCAATGGGACCGAAGTGGTCGATGGCCAAGTGGACCATAGTCAATTGTTTCATACGTACCTGCAGGCGGTAGGCGTTGAATCGATGGAAAGTGTTGCCGTAGGAGGACGCGAATTGCCATTGGCGGACCCAGCGGTTGAACCTGTTTGGTCGGTGCTCACGTAAAAAATTGCGAGTAAACAATTGAAAGGTAGCGGATCATAAAAAGTGAGTATCCACCATGTTAGACATTACAAAATCTCATGTCGTTCATGATTGGACCTATGATAGGCCATTGCTCGCTTGTCGGTTCGATCCACTCAGTCGTTATGTCGTTACGTCGGCAGAGAATAATTTGCTGCAACGATTTTCTATGGCAGACGGTACCGTACAAGCATTCCCGGTCGTGCATGATAGTTGGGTGCAAGCGTTGGTGGTGACGCCCGATGGAAATACCGTTGTAAGTGGCGGCGGGGATGGTCGTTTGGTTTGGTGGGATTTGCAGTCCACAGAAATTTCCGCGATTCGTACCATCGATGCGCACTCTGATTACATCCGTTCTCTGTCGGCCAGTATGGATGGACAGTGGTTGGTAAGTGGAGGATACGACCGTGCAATTCATTTGTGGAACGTAGCATCGGGCGCTCTAGTGCGTTCGTGGCACAAGCACGAAATGAATGTTTACTCAGTCCAATTTCTTCCCGATAGTAAACGTTTCTTTTCGGGAGATCTCAAAGGAGGCCTGTACCTCTGGGATGTGGAACAAGAGGAACCTCTTGCCAAGTTTGATGCGAGCACATTGCACTCTTTCAATGATGGACAGAAAGTCAATTTTGGTGGTGTCCGATCCGTTGCCTCCAATGCCGATATGTCGCAAATGGCGGCAGGGGGATTGCACAAGTCGACCAATCCACTTGGTGCTGTTCATGAACCTTTGGCGCTGAGATTTGCTGTGGATGGGCAAACGCTGTTGCGAAGTCATACCGCGGAAGGGATTCCTGGTGGTGGTCTGTGGCGTGTCCAGTATTTGTCGGATGGAACTTTGATGGGTATCAGCGGCGGAAGCACGGGCGGCTGGTTGTTGTTTTGGAATCAGGATCAAGATCTAACTTCACATAAATTCCAATTACCTGCTTTAGCACGTGATATGGATCTCTCGGCGGATGGCTTGCTTGTTGCGACTTCCCACTATGATCGACATCTCCGCGTCACTCGATTGGCTGAATAAATAGCTATGAATACTTGGCTTTCTCTTTCAATTCGCTTCCGTCGCGGTTTCAAAGTACTTGCAATGGGAGTTATTGCAGGGGCGTTGATTGATGCTCCACCTATTTTCGCAGAGGAGGTCGACGCGCTGGATTCACTGGAGCAACAGTTTGATCAAGAGATAAAACCGTTTCTTGCGCAGTACTGCGCTGAATGTCATTCGCCCGATCGAGATGAAGCCGAGATTGATCTAACGGCGTTTGCTTCTGTGGCGAATGTGCGGGCGCGTGTGGATATTTGGCAGCGAGTGAACGACGTTTTTCACTCGCAGCAAATGCCTCCAAAGGATTCACCACAGCCTACGGATAGGGATCGCGCCACTATGCAAGCATGGATCGATGGGCTGCTTACGTTAGAAGCCAAGCGACTTGCGGGAGACCCAGGGCCGATCCTGCTACGCCGTTTAAGCAATGCGGAGTATACCAACTCGATCCAAGCGTTGACTGCTATTGATTCGCTGCAGCCAGCACGCGAGTTCCCAGTGGATGGTGCTTCGGGAGAGGGCTTCACAAATGCGGGAAATGCGTTAGTGATGTCCCCCTCATTGTTGACGAAGTACCTCGATGCGGGAAAGCAGGTCGCTGAGCATGCCGTACTGCTTCCCACGGGAATTCGTTTTTCGGAATCTACCTCTCGCCGTGACTGGACCGAGGAGACACTTACAGAAATTCGCAAACTTTATGCGAAGTATTCGGCAGCCGATGGAGGAACAGAAGTAAACCTGCAAGGTATTGTTTTTAGCACTAATGATGGAGGAAGATTGCCAATCGCCGCTTACTTGCGGGCGACCATCGAAGAACGTGCCAGCCTCGCGGAAAGCGCAAAGTCCTTTGAAGTGATTGCTCAGCAGCGAGGTTTGAGTGCCAAGTATCTGCGATTGTTGTGGCAGGGGTTGAATTCACCCCAGTCTCAGATTTTGCGTCAACTATCGAACGAATGGAAAGTTGCAAGTATTGAAGATGTGCCACGTCTCGTTGCAGACATACAGAGATGGCAACAGTCGCTGTGGAAATTTTCTAGCGTGGGTCATATTGGCAAAGTGAATGGTCCCGCGGCCTGGATGGAACCCGTTACACCTGTTGTTACGCGGCAGGAATTTCGTTCACCACTTCCAGCGGCAAATCCTGAGACAGGTGAGGTGGTCTTCTATTTGGCCGTCAATGACGCCGGGGACGGAGCCGCAGGTGATTTAGCAATTTGGGAGCGGCCTCGTTTAGTGGCTGCTGGACGCCCCGATCTCCTACTGAAAGACTGTCGCCGAATTAGTCAATCTCTTTTACAGGAGAACCATCACTTGCTGGACTCCATTCCGCAAGTGCTAGCGGCGGCCGATTGGGTGATGAAGCACAAGGGGGAATCTCCCGTTGATACCGCTGCGCTTGCTTCGCAATTTCAATGTGACGAAACATCATTGCTTGGTTGGTTTCAATATCTAGGAATTGGAAGTGGGCAATCTCATCAAATCGAAGGCCATCTCAGTCGCACGATGGCTGGTGCCTCCGGCTATGATTTCGTCGGTGGATGGGTAGGAGATGATGCGCTCAGCGTCGTCGCGAATTCCTCGGATACGCACGTGAGAATCCCAGGCAATTTGCCACCTCATAGCATTGCCGTCCATCCCTCCCCTACCATTCAAGTTGCCATAGGATGGGCTTCACCCATCGACGGTGTCGTTCGCATCGGCGGGACAGTACAACACGCACATCCAGAGTGTGGTAACGGGGTGGTTTGGTCATTGCAATTGCGTCGCGGACACACGTTGCAGACGCTGGCAAGCGGTGTGGCACAAGGTGGTGGTGTAGTCGATATCGACGTTACACAAAGTATTGCGGTGAACAAAGACGATGTTTTGTGTCTAGTCATTTCACCAGGCGACGGTAACCACTCCTGTGACCTCACGGGAGTCCAATTAGTAATTAACGAAGTAGCCAGCGGTGCGATAGGAAACGATGCGGAGCTCCGAGTTTGGAATTTGGCAAAGGATGTTTCCAATGACATCCTCGCTGGTAATCCTCATTCAGATCAGTACCAAAATGCGGGCGTCTGGAATTTTTTTGGTGAGCCTACAACGGGTGCCACTGGTCCTGTCATTCCAACTGGTTCATTGCTTGCCCGTTGGCAGGCAAGTGGCGATTCATCAGAGCGTGCCCAATTGGCTGAGGAACTGGCTCATCTGATCGATGGCAAATTGAACTCAGGGGATGCGAATGCCGTTCGAACCGACGCTGACGTTCAATTGGTTAACCAGTTGAAGTCGTTGGGAGGGCCATTGATGGCGGCAACACTACGACGGCTTGCCAGTGAAAGCAATTCGGCGTCGAAGTCTATCGAAAATCCACAGGAGACAACTCTCGGCTTTCCCGCTGATCGGTTCGGCACGCGTCCAGATGGTACAGCGGTTGAACCAGCAAGTCTTTGTGTGACGGCGCCGAGTGTCATCGAGATTCGTTTACCAGCATCATTGGTAGAGGGAGCAGAATTCGTAACATCAGGATTGTTGGCTGATCCGAATGGTGTGGAGGGCTCGGTACAGATGAGTATTTCGAACGAAGCACCCTCCATCACAGACGGATTAACAGCAAGCGGTACCGAGGCCGTAGAGAACGCAGGACCATGGACTTCCAGCGGTCGCGTGATCTCCTACCAGCAACCGGTGATTGTTTCTAATGAAGGTACCGCCAGGCAGCGGATTGAAGCAAGTTTTGCCGAGTATCGGGACCTTTTTCCGGCTGCTCTTTGCTATTCCAAGATTGTTCCCGTCGACGAAGTTGTCACATTAACGCTTTATCATCGTGAAGACGAAGTCTTACGGCGATTGATGTTGTCGGATTCGGAAATTCAAACTTTGGATCGATTGTGGAGTGAGTTGCATTTTATTTCGCGTGATGCATTGGCACTTGTAGATGCTTATGAGCAACTATGGCAGTATGCAACACAGGATGCCGATCCGAGCGCCTTTGAACCTTTGCGGCAGCCCATTTTAGATCGAGCTGCAGCCTATCGACAACAACGATTGGATGTACAGCCGGTCCATGTTCAAGCCGTTGTTGAGTTTGCGCGACACGCCTTCCGTCGGCCATTAACTGATAAAGAAGTCTCGGATCTGCACGCACTCTACGCGAACCTCATCGTGGCAGAAGTCGATCACGAGGCTGCTATACGTTTGCTGTTGGCTCGCATCTTGGTCTCCCCAGCATTTCTATATCGGATGGAGGCAGGCGATGAAGAAACCTTACAAATCGCCGATGGAGAAATTCAGATGCGGCGTCTCAGCGATCATGAATTGGCCACTCGCATAAGCTATTTTCTCACTGCATCACCTCCTGATGATGCGTTGCTCGCGCTCGCTGATCGAGGAGACTTGCATGATGCAGTTGCCTTAGATCGCGAAGCAGAGAGATTGTTGCAGAGCAGTTTGGCAAGAAACCTTGCGACTGAATTTGGTTGTCAGTGGTTGCATATCTATGACTTTGCCTCTCACGATGAGAAAAGCGATGCGGCATTCCCAACTTTTACGTCGCTGCGTGGAGACATGTATGAGGAGTCGATAAGATTCTGGCTGGACTTAATGCAACGCGATCTCTCCGTTCTTCAGTTATTGGACGGAGACTATGTGATTGTGAATGAGGCGCTTTCAAAACATTACGAGATTCCCTGGAGTGACGCATCGACTGCGGCCGTTTTGTCTACGAATGAGTCGGTTGGTAGCGATGAAGCGTGGCGGCGCATCGAAGGGGTTCGTAAATACGGGCGGGGTGGCATTCTAGCGCAAGCTTCCACATTGTCCAAGCAATCCGGTGCTTCACGAACGAGTCCCATCCTAAGAGGTAACTGGGTTACAGAAGTGTTGTTGGGCGACAAATTGCCCAAGCCACCTCTTAACGTGCCCGTGCTGCCGGAGACACCTCCAGCGGGATTGAATGAACGCGAATTGATTGAGCAGCACAGTAGTGATCCTGCTTGCGCGAAGTGTCACTACAAGATCGATCCTTACGGATTTGCCTTGGAAGGCTTCGATGGCATTGGGCGTCGCCGTGATCCAAAACAACATGACACCTCGACCATTTTGTTTGATGGGACCAAGGTGGATGGCTTGGATGATCTCCGCAAATATATATCGGAGACGCGCAGAGATGATTTTCTTAAACAGTTCTGCCGCAAGCTGTTGGGATACTCGCTTGGACGTGCGGTTCAGTTATCTGACAAGCCGCTATTGGATGAAATGCTGACCCAATTGCACAGCAACGATTATCGTTTCAGCGCCGCAGTAAAGACCATACTCCATAGTCAACAATTTCAGTACGTTCGCGTCGACGTCACTAACAAATAGTCTCAAAATCTCGTCCTCTCTTCCGCACAATTACATCACCTTCTCGGTAAGGAATCAACACTATGACAGTTGCCTCATCACAACCTCTCCATTTTTCACGACGAACGTTGCTGCGAGGTGTTGGAGTATCGATGGCGCTGCCATTCTTTGAGTCCGTCTCTTCGTGGGCCGATGACGTATCGAACGGTGGCAGTTCGGAAGCTCCGATCCGCACTGCTGTGCTTTTTTCCGGGAACGGATTTCACAGTCGTGAATGGTGGGCCAAGGGAGAAGGAGCCCAGATGGAGTTGGGCCGCGTGTTACAACCTCTGCAAGACTTCCGCGAGCGACTCTTAGTGATCCGAGGTTTGTTTAATGAGGAAGCGCTTAAGGGTAACATTCACAGTTCACAGACGGGCAACTTGCTTTCCGGCGCACCTCTAGCCTCGGGTGGCGAGATTCGATCAGGGACTAGTTTTGATCAAGTTATCGCACAGCACCATGGCCAAAACACAAAGGTCTCCAGCCTTGTACTGGCGTGCGAAAAATCAAACCCGTCTGTGCATAAGAACTATTCGATGCTTTACAGTTCCCATATTTCTTGGACTTCTCCGACCACACCGACTCCGCTGGAGCTTTATCCGGCCCTCGCCTTCGATCGGTTGTTCAAGGACGAGGTGACCAAGGGAGATCAAAGTGTTTTGGATGCGGTACTCGAAGATGCTCAAGACATGCGACGCGGAATTAGCACTGCCGATCGACGCAAGTTGGACGAGTATTTAGATTCGGTCCGGGATGTAGAGGCACGCATCGGACAAGCGGGCAACAGGGGTGAATTGCAAGGCTGGCGTCCCGCCACAACGCAACCCAACATCGCTCGGCCTGGAGACGGCATTCCTCAGGATATTGCCGAGCACATGCGATTGATGTGCGATATTCTTGTCCTGGCTTTTCAAACTGATTCGACACGAGTTTGCAGTTTGAAATTAAACAATGACCACTCGTCATTGCGATTTCCGAACTTGGGTGTGGATTATATGATTCACCACTTGCTTTCCCATTCAGACTCAGAAGACTGGTTGAAAGTGAATCAGTTTTTCCTCGAGCAAATTGCCTACATCGCTCGGCGACTGGATGCTATTCAGGAAGGTGAGCGAACGGCGCTTGATAATTCCATGATCTTATTTTGCTCAAGCATGCTGAATGGAGGACACGATGCCACCAATCTCCCTGTGATCCTCGTGGGTGGAGGTGGAGGAAAGTTGAAGGGTGGCCGTGTGCTGGACTATTCGGGTCAAGAGAATCGTCAAATGTGCCGACTGTACCTCAGCATGATGAACAAAGTGGGAATCGAGAAAGAGCAGTTTGGCGATGCAACGTCGCCACTGGCTGAAGTCTGATCAATCAGCAAAACGCCAATTCGACGCATCGTTCTGGCTGAGAGGCGTATTGGTCAGCATGGCCCGAACCATGGCGATGGGAATCGGGCCTTCCTGCAAGATGGCGTCGTGAAACTCCATCTCAGTCATCTTGCCGCTGTCCACCAATTCAGTTCGTAGGGCTCGAATCTGCAATCCGCCCAGCATATAGGCGGCTTGATACAGTGCCCCATATCCTCCCATGACGCTGCGACGCACTTCTGCGGCCGCATTGAGCCGCTCGTGTCCCACTCGATCCACCAAATAATCGACACATTCTTCAGGAGTCATTCGACCTAGCTGATAGCCAAGCGAAAAGATGATTCTTGCACAGCGGTGCTTTCTCCAGAAGAGCATGCCAACGCGATCTTCGGGCGAACGGGCAAAGTCCTTGTCCCACAGCAACATTTCCCAGTAGAGTGCCCAGCCCTCGATCCAAAACGGAGTATTGAAGGCTTTGCGATACGGTCGATAGCGGTCGTTCATAAACATTTGTAAGTGATGACCGGGCATTAATTCATGATGCACTGTGGCGCGCGCAAAGTGCTCGTTATTGCCCCTCATGCTCATCATTTTTTCTTCGTGAGTCATGGTGTCGGTTGGATAACTGACAATGATGGTGTCGCCGCCGAGAAAAAAAGGATTAAGGCGTTGACGTTCGGGTGTCATCATCTCCATCCGCCAGATTTCTTCGCATAAAGGGGGCACGGTAACGAGTTGTCGATCTTTGAGAAATTGGACAGCCTCTTCTGCCAGCCCGCGAATCATGGCGGGTTGTTTGCCCGGTTCAACGTGGCGTTGTTTAACGGCTTCCATCGCCGCGCGCCAATCATCGCCGAATCCCATTTCCTGCGATGCGGCCAGCATCTGAGCATCGCACCACCGAAACTCCCGTTCGGCAATTTCGATGAGCTCCGCAGGTGAATAGGGAATCATTTCATGGCGCAATTCAATGGCCATAGCCTCTTCGCCAATCGGCTGACCAATAATCTTGTCAGGATCGGTGCCCCCAGCAATTTTTGCGAGGCGTTCACGAGTTGTGCGAATCTGTTTGATCAACTGTTCGTAGGGGATCTTGCACCACCACGAATAACTTGGGTCATAGCCGTCGTAAAAAACATGAAAGGCATGCAGTCGACGGAGTAGCGAATCGATCGCTTCAACGGCGCGAACTGCAGATGCTTGCACCTCGGCATTCTCATTGTTGGACTTCGCAGACTGGGGTTCGGGCGAGTCCAGCATCACTTGACGGACACGTACAAAAAGTTCTGCAGTATCTTTGGGTGCTACTTCATGTGTTTTCTCATGTTGTTCCAACAGTTCGACTAGCGTGGATACGCCGGGCAATAACTGCAGCGCGAGAGCGTCGCGTTGATTGTCTAACTGGGCGGTCCGCAGCAAGTACTCCAGTTCATTGGAAAGTAGGCGATGGTCCACTTGCCCTGCGACACTCAGTTTCTCCGCGTCCAGCGACTGCAAATCGGCCTGATGGACCCGGTAGAATTCTTGCAATCGCTCCTTGCGAACTGTGGAGAGAGGTTCGCGGTATTTAAACCGCAACGCCTCTCGGTCGGTCGAGAAGCGTTCAATGAAAGTAGCCAACCCTGGATCGACTGGGTCTGCGGCACTAGCGTCCGTGGTCAAGTATGCAGGGAGTGGAGTACAGAGGCTGCACAGGAGAATCGCTAGGCGTGTTTTGCGACCCGCCCCCATCAAGCCCAATGCGAAACGTGTAGCCATAGTGAAACGAGCTCCGATGTGAGGACTTGCTGGAAAACGCACTCCTATGTTAATTAAACAGGAAGTGACAGATATCACCATCTTTCATGATGTAACTTTTTCCTTCCACCCGTAACTTACCTGCAGCTCGAATGTCCTTTTCGTTTTTATAAGTTTCGAGGTCTTCCAAAGAATAGACTTCGACTCGAATAAAACCCTTTTCGAAATCGGTATGGATCACACCGGCTGCCTGTGGGGCGGTTGCACCAATGGGAATCGTCCAAGCACGAACTTCTTTTTCGCCCGCTGTGAAGTAGCTTTGCAAGCCTAGGGTTCGATAGGTTTCGCGCGCCAGCGCCGTCAGGGCCGGTTCCTGTAGGCCCACTCCCTCCAGCATTTCCGTACGATCTGGTTCATCCAGTTCAGCGATTTCCGATTCTAGTCGCGCACAAACTGGAACGAATCCCGCACCTACTTTCGCTGCGTGATCGCGAACGCGTTGCGCCATCTCGCTTTGGCCATCCAGGTCATCTTCGTCGACATTGGCGACGTAGAGAATGGGCTTGGCCGTCATCAATCCGAAACTCCCAATCGCTTTCGCTTCGTCTTCTTTCAAGGTTAAAGTTCGCAGTGGAGCTTCTGTTGCCAAGTGTGCTAAGCAACTCTGAATTGCAGCGACACGCAGCTTGGCTTCCTTATCACCACTGCGTGCCGTTCGTTCGGCCTTGGCAAGTGCCCCGTCGAGTGTTTCGATATCTGCAAACATCAATTCGGCTTCGATCGTTTCGATATCTGCCAGCGGATCTACCGAGCCACTGACGTGGATAACGTCAGGATCGCTAAAGCAACGCACGACCTGCAGGATGGCATCGACCTGACGAATATGGCTGAGAAATTTATTGCCAAGTCCTTCTCCTTCGCTGGCACCCTTAACGATCCCTGCGATATCGACCAGTTTAAGGGCGGCCGGAATAATCTTCAGGGTTGTGACAATTGCCGTAATTCGCTCCAACCGTCCATCGGGAACGCTAACGACCCCCTCGTTGGGTTCAATCGTGCAGAACGGGTAATTGGCGCTCTGAGCCGCGCGGCTGCTGGTCAGGGCATTAAACAACGTGCTCTTGCCAACATTGGGCAGACCCACAATTCCGGCTTCCATTTTGGCCGATACGCCTGTTTACGAGTGAGGTGACGGGAAGTTCCCAGTGTCTGTCGAACTCCCAAAGAGCCGATAGTAACCTCGCGCAAGCAATTACTAAACGGGTGAACGTCATTCATCCAACGGAGCCACATCCACGGAAACTGAAAGGGTGTGGTCGCCTCCACCAACGAACACTCCGTCGATGGGGCTGACATCGGAAAAATCACGACCATAACCGACAACGATATGGTCGTTTTTGGGCTGACAATCGTTCGTTGGATCGAGTTCTACCCATTGGTCAGGACCTGCAAAGACGGCCACCCAGGCGTGCGATGCATCTGCACCCACCAGTCTTGCTTGGCCGGGTGGGGGAAAGGTACGAAGGTATCCGCTGACATATCGAGCGGCTAACCCTAATGCCCTGAGGCAGGAAATTTGCAAGTGGGCAAAATCTTGGCAGACCCCACGTCGGGTCCGGAAAACTTCGCTTGTTGGTGTGAAGACGTCGCTTGCTCTCGAATCAAAAACAAAGTCCCGTTTGATGCGGTGCATCAGATCGATCGAACCTGCGATCACGCCTCGCCCGGGCGGAAAGCTGGGGCGAGCGTAACGAGCGGATTCGGGGATCGCGATGATTCGGGGACTGGGCAAAATGTATTGATAGGCTTCGTACCATTCACGGGAATCACCTGCTGCAACTCGTTTTGCCATTTGCTCCCAAGGTATATCGGTGGTGATTGGGGACCTCAGGTCGTTATCGATGGCGACGAGAGAATGCGATGTGATTTGTAAGCGACGATGGGGCAGTTCGATACCCAAGTAGTCTGTCGTATTGCCAAAGTAGTCGACTCTCTGGCTTCGATGACTGGCCTCTGGCTGCACCCGAACCTCTGCCGATTCGACAAGCTGATGGGGCAAAACTCGTGGTATTAAATGGACCAGGTTATGGCAGATGGGTACCGCGTCTGCATAGTCGTAAGTGGTTTGGTGAGTAATTTGATAACGAATCACGGTGCGTCTCTCTCCCAATCCATGGGATCAAATAACGTTGGTGTTGACTCCTGAACCTCGTAGTCCAAATCAGTTGCAATATCGTCGGACTTAACTTCCAATCCACCAAGCGGACGAGACTGAGGAGTCAAAACAAAATAGCGGTGATTGATTGCATCGGAGAACTTAGGGAGTAGTTCTTCAAGTTTGCTGAGCAGCGGCAGCAGGACGCCTTGTGGATTGGCAACATCCAACGATGCAATGTCAAACGATTCTACCAAGTTCAGCATTTGATCCGACATCTGCTGCAGATGGATATCATGCTTGCGATGCAGTTCGACTGGCAGTTGTTTAATGTGTTCTTTGATGGCCACGAGCTGAAAAGCAATTGCCCGAGGGTTGGATTGGTCGCGCATGAGCAAATCGCAAACTGGACCTAACCGGAAACCGCTTTGATATCGCGAACGATAGGTCATGATGCTGTCGGCGTTTTCCAGAAGTGCAACAAACATCGGGCTCGTTAGTGATTCAGTGACCTCGCAAGCAAAGTGGAGGATGGCAACGGATTGCGTTGCCCGCTCAACTCGTCGTCCCAAATCCATGAAACGCCAAGTAGGTGTTCGCGTCATGCTCTCACTGGCCAGACCACTAAATGCGGCTAGAGAAAGGATGGTCTCACCAGAGGATTCCAAGCAGTCTCCCAAGCTGACATTGGTCAAGCTGGATTCACCGAAGATGTCTCCCACTTTTCGAATCGCTCGCCACGAATCAAAGGAGAGTCGATCACGAACTGTGGACGCAGTACGAACTAACGTTTCAGCTCTGGACCGCAAGCCACCAATGTGACGCGGATCAAAAACGAGTCGTGGCAAAACTTGTTCTAAAGGTATCAGCGTGCCCGTCATTGCTGGCACCGCATAGTCGGGATCGATTTGATCCTGACCGACCATGGCACGCAGAAGGATCGACATTTCTGGCAGCAGCATGGCTTCGTCTTCGCCTGTCAGACGTAACACGACGCTGCGCAATAATCTCGCTACGGCTTCCGTTCTTTCCAGATGTCGGCCGACCCAAAATAGATTGTCGGCAACACGACTGGGAAGTTCGGCACCCCCTCGACGCAATTGAATACGATCGGTTCGCTCTCCCAGCAAGGTCACATGGCGGACCGGCTTGTCCGAAAGTATCCACACATCCTTGCAACGTTCATCTCCAGCAGGATCGATACCAGTGGGACTTGCTGCTGAATCGTCCTCTTCGCACTTCACGCGAGCCAACCCGCCGGACATAGTGAAATATCCTTGGTTGTCCTGAGAACGAACTTGGAACACTCGCACCACGGCGTGCCCGCTGCGGAACGATCCAGTCCAAGGACGATTAAGGCCGTTCGGTCGCGCGCCGTTCCAGACCGGGACCGTGCTGCGGAGGACTTTTTCTTGGGCCACAAAGTCATAGGGTCTCGCGGCAATCGTGTCGATCAATTGCAGTCGCGACATGGCTCGTAAGCGAGCAATTTCACGATCGACTCGTGGACCTGGTCGTTCAAAGGCAGGCCGAATGACCACTTCGTCCAGTCTCTTGAGAATCGTCCGACGTTGCGATTCGATACCCAACCACCACGTGGCTACCGCCGGCAATCGCAGCGGTTCACCGAAAATCTTTTCACACAACGTTGGCAGGAAAGACATCAGAATGGGTGTTTCGACAATGCCGCTCCCTGGAGGGTTGGCCATGCCAACATGTCCTAGTCGCAAAGATTGCAGCAAGCCGGCCGTTCCATTACGCTCGACCGACACGATTTCTAAGGGATCGAGTGTGCTTGTGTCAGGACGCCTTAAGACAACGTCTACCGGTAACAAACCGCCCAATGTTTTAAACATCAGTCGATTGCCACGTACGGCCAAGTCTTGTCCTGTTGCCAATGTGTAACCGAGATAGCGTGCGAGAAATGCATCTTCGAAATAGCGAGCCGATCCCTCCCCACGGGTTAGCAAAACAACGCGGGGCTCTGGAGTCGCTTCTACGGACATCGCGCGCGGTGCCAGATTGGCAATCGTTTCTCGCAAGCGAATGAAAAACGAAGCCAATCGCTTTACATGCAAAGAATGAAATGGATTGGGCATCATGCGCGATACGAGCAAGCGGTTTTCCAGGGCAAAGCCTAGCCCGCTGGGGGCTTCGGTTCGATCTCCTAAGACCCACCAATTTCCCGCTGCATCCCGCGCAATGTCTGCAGCATAGAGTTGCAAAAACGAGTGCTTGCGGGGCTGATCGCTCCACAACGGTCGTCGAAAATGAGGGTGGCGAAAGAGGACTTCAGGAGGAATAAGTCCGTCCCGCAATAGCTTTTGTGGCCCAAAAAGATCAGCCAAAATATGCGAAAGCAAATGAGCCCGTTGCTCCAACGCGGCCGCAATTCCATCCCACTCGGCAGCCGGAATCAGAAAAGGAAGGGGATCGGGAATCCAAGGCCGCGACATACCGGCTGGCTGACCAGGACTACCATAGGCAATCCCATTCTCACGCAGCATCTGCCCCGCTTGCCCCCAACGACGCTCGAACGACTCTCCACCCAAACGAGTGAGCGTGGATTCCAGTCCCGTCCAGTGGCTTCGTAGCACTCGGGGACGGCCTTCGGCCTCTACCGTGCTGGCGCCATAAAGCTCATCAAAACCGGTGCTGGGGGGGCGATAGGATGCAAAAAACGCTGAACCCGCGGCGGCGGCAATCGGGGGTTGCGCACTGGCTGAAGCTCCTCCAGTTTGGGTCACCAAATTATCCATCGTGATCGGTTCGTCCTATTTTGCCGAACTTTGGGCCGCGCTGCCTTCATGCAGGTGCATACCATAACCCATTCATCTCGCGGGCCCCACTCCATTCTACGCCAATTATCACGGGGTGGAAAAAACTGGGGCTCCTTGCGGTACCGAAGTGTAAGCCGCAATGGGTATCGTTGGCGGTTTGCGACTTTACAGCCAGCTCGGTTCCCAGCCTTTACGATAAGGCTTGGTTAATAAATCCTGAGCCTCTGATGCACCCGATAATTGCATAGCGGCCGAATCCCACGCTAATTCGACCCCAGGGTTGCGAATGGCAATGGTCCCCAGCAGGACGGCCTCTGAGAGGGGCCCCGAGTAATCAAAATGAGAAGTTGTTGTCCCTTCACCACGGCAGGCGTCGGCCCACGAAGTGTAGTGATCAACGCTTGGGACTACCGGAATTTGATACTCGGCAAACGATTCAGCAGGAAATAGTATTGGCATCGCGACGTGAGGGATCACCAATTGACCTTTCTCGCCGATCAGCACCGACCCCGAACTGGGCAGTGTGTAATCAGCTGGCAGGCCCAAAGCCTCGATGGCTGGGAAGTGCCCCGCGCCGTCGTACCAGGTTACCGGGATCGAGCGATGAGCCGTCATTTCTGTGCCAGGGAACTGGTACGAAATGGTGGATGATTTCGTCCAGACTTCACTGTTAATCGGAGGTGCATCCGCGCGCAATGAAGTCGGTGCTGTTAGCTGTAACGCCATGAACACAGGATCGAGAATATGGCAACCGAAGTCCCCCAGTTGCCCATTGGAGAAGTTTTGCCACGCCCGCCAATTGAAAGGATGGTAGAGATTGGAAAGGAAGGGGCGTTCTGGGGCGACACCGAGCCAATGATCCCAATGAACGCCAGTCGGAACGGGCTCGCTTCCTGCCGGACGATCATCGGCAAGAATCCAACCCATCGCCCCGCTTTGCCACGAGTGAACCTCGCGCACTTTGCCGATGGCCCCATCATGGACCAATTTGACGGCCGTACGATAGGCTTCATGCGATTGGATTTGATTTCCCATTTGAGTAACCACTCCATACTTTTTCGCCGCCAATTGCATTTGCCTAGCCTCAAAGACAGTATGCGTCAGTGGCTTTTGACATTGAACATGCTTACCCAACTGCATCGCGGGAAGCGAGATGGGCGCGTGCATGTGATCAGGAGTAGAAACGATGACTGCGTCGACATCTTTTGAATCGTCCAACAATCTACGCCAATCCGTAAAAGTCTTGGCTGCAGAGAATTTCTCCGCTGCTTGGCCAAGATGCTCTTTTGATTCGTCGATGTTGCAGAGTGCGGTGACCTGGACGTAGGGACTGGCTGCCGTCGCTGTCAAGTCGGACCAACCTTTGCCGCCGGTCCCGATGGAGGCGATGCGAAGTTTTTCGTTGGCACCATAAACTCGCGAATAACTCAGCGCGGAAGTTGCGATTGCCGCACCAGTCAATCCTGTCGCTTTTAAAAACTTGCGTCGCGAATGCTTCATCATCATCGGTACCTCGGAAAACAATAACCGTGCAAAAACTGTTGCTCGCAAGGACTTGCTTAAGAGCGACAATCGTACGCTACATCGATCTGGCTATTGTACTGCCGGGCTCACCAACAATGTGAGCTGGGCTACTCATCCAACCAATCGCACGATGCATCTTCGTGAGGTTGACGTGCGTTACGAAGCAAACGAACGAGTTGTTCTTGTTCTTTACGTTGTAGATGTCCGAGTTGTTGATGGTGCATTTCACGCACCTGCAGGCTCATTACATCCAGCAACTCGATACCCGCGTCAGTAATCGCCACAGCAACAACGCGGCGATTTTCATTGAGGCGTTGTCGAGTGACCAGCCCCCGTTTTTCCAATCGGTCCAACATCCGTGTCGTGTCGGGTCCACGGGAGATCAATCGTCGTCCCAACGTCAATGTTGGCAAAGAATCAGGATGTGCTGACTTGAGCAATCGCAATGCGTTATACTGCTGTGCAGATAACTCGTAGCGATTAAAAAGCAGCTCTTCGAGAGATTTCAAGCAGTCATAAGTCCGCCAGAGATTGAGAAAAACCTCTTGCTCCATCGAGTCAAAGCGGGGACGATTACTTTTCTTTGGCAAACCAGACATCATGTTGACACTATTCCTCCCCCGTCAACATGTGTCAAGGCAACTCCTCTATCTTTCCTTAAGTGCCGATTCAAAACGAGCCGCGACAAATAGCGAAAACGATGCAATCGAACCTTGACCCAGAATCTCGCTATCCCGACCTAGGTCGACGCGTTTGGGAGGTGATGTTGCTGGTTACACTATTTTTTGTTGCCGCTGGAGACTCGCCACCCAGTGTTAACGAAGCGCACTACCTGATCAAGGCAAAAAGCTATTGGCAACCCAATTGGTTGGCCCATGATATCTTTGTTGCGTCTCCCAAGGAACATGTGCTGTTCTACAGCACCATTGGCTGGTTCACTCAAGTTACCTCATTGCCAAATGCTGCGTGGATGGGTCGGTTCATTGGATGGACCTTGCTGGCGACAGGATTGCAATTTTTTGTCCGTCAGCTGATCCCGCTTCGATACGCGTCCTTGGGAGTTGGCGTCGTTTGGATTGTGGCGGTCCAATATGCAAATCTTGCTGGCGAGTGGATCGTTGGAGGGATTGAAGCCAAGGTGCTTGCTTACGGTTTTGTGTTGCTCACGCTCAGCGAAATTGCTAGGGGTAGATGGCTTCTGGTTTGGCCCTTGCTAGGAGTGGCTGCCGCATTTCATGTGCTGGTTGGCGGTTGGAGCGTTGCTTGTGCCATGTTGGTTCGCGTCGCAATGCGAAAAGACTTTCCAGACATTCGATTGGGAAAAGAGCTGGCTACGCTCTGCCTGGGTGGGCTTATTTCACTGATCGGAGTTCTTCCCGGCTTGGCATTGAATGGTCAAGCGACGTCGTCAGAAGCATTGATCGCTGCACACATTTATGCCTATGGTCGACTAACACATCATCTTTCGCCCGCTAGTTTCCCATGGACCTGGTTTGCATGCCACGGTGGTCTGATTGCCTTCTCTGCGATTTCGTATCGTTGGCTGTCACAACGAATGGAATCGCAGGGTCTGCTCAAGTGGCGCAGCTTCGCTTGGTTTTGGGTTGGCACCCTGGGCATCGCATCGACTGGGCTGCTGATTGGTGTCTTACCCGCAGTTGTTCCTGGATTGGCAGCGAAATTATTACGATTCTATTGGTTTCGCATGACGGATGCCTTCACTGGGTTGGCTGTCGCGCTGATGGTGATCGGCTGGATCACGGTCCCGTTGGAACGACCTTTTGTCGTACAAGTTAAACACAAATTGATCCGCGCAGTATCGATCGTTGCATTGTTTTCATGCGTGCTTGTCTTGGCCAATCGTGTTCTCAACGTACTGGAGTTCGACAGTCAATTGTCATTAGCGCGAGCTCCAACTCGCGAGACAATGATCGAGATTGCTTCGCCCAATGTGCAAGCTCAATGGCGCGATGTCTGCAAGTGGGTGCGCGAATCAACCGCGTCTCAAGCGATCTTCATCACTCCTCGTCACCAACAGACTTTTAAGTGGTATGCCGAGCGGTCAGAGGTCGTTAACTGGAAAGACATTCCCCAAGACGCGAAGTCGTTAATTGAATGGGCTTGTCGCGTCAATCTTGTGTTTCCGCGTGAACTGGGCCGGCGCCATCCCCCCGTTGATATCGAATCGCTCAATCAATTTGCCCGGGACTGGGGGGCGAACTATATCCTGATTGATCGTCGTGTCGTCCGCGTTCCTGTTCCGTTGTTACAGGTATATCCTGCAACACTTAACGAAAATTCGGTTTTTGCGGTTTACGCCATGCCGAAAACATCGACTGTAGCGGATGTCCCAATCGAAGGCGAAAATCGTTAGGTAGAAAACTGGGGAAGAGCAAAGTCATTCGAACTATAGTCGATAGTTGACTCTTCCTGTTCCGCTGTTTGACCTGACGAATGTCATCTTCACCTAAGCCCGAATCCGGAGCCTCGCTCGAATCGGGAGCTGCGCCGAAACGACGATATCATCGTTGGAAGGTGACTCCACAGCTTGCGGAAGAAGTCTTGGCCGACCGCGCTTTTGCGCGACGCATTGTGCCAGAGCATTTGCCCAGCGGACCGCCTCCTAAAAGTCAGGAGACAATCCCAGCGGTAGATGTAGGCACGGGAGACTCAGTCAGCCGAGGTTTGTTGCATGACGATCGCGCGCCCGCGTGGTTGATCAGCATGATCATACACATGGGGCTAATCCTGCTCTTTGCGTTTTGGACTTTCTCAACCGATACAGCAAATCGCGGCGTCGTCCTCATTATGCAATTGGAATCGGGAACAGAGTCGGCTGCTCTCGTTCAAATCACCCCTGCGAATCAAGAAGATCTACCTCTAGAAGAAACAGCACCGCTTGATACACCACTGCCGCGTGAGCCCTTGAACGAGCTTGGGTCGATGGTGATCGAGGTCCCCTCGCCTTCGTCGAATCCGTTGGAACGAGCGACGGTCCATGAAGCAGCAGTTCGATCGGAGCAGGACTTGATGCAAAAATTGCTGACACCGCTGAGTTCAGGCAAGCTTGGCGATCGCAGTCCAGAAGGACGCGCAGGCGCCTTGAGTCAAGGTGAAACAAGTGCGGGGTCAGAGGAATCACTCGAGAGAGCATTGCGCTGGTTGGCAGAACATCAGCACAATGATGGTGGATGGTCCTTCCGATTAGAAGATCCCAATGGTCCGTGTCATGGGCAATGTGACCACCTGCGTGAAAATCCCGACGATGCGCCAGTCCCTCGGACCGCAGCCACAGGGCTCTGTCTGTTGGCTTTTATGGGGGCCGGGCATACGCACCAATCGGGAGAGTACGCAGAGACCGTTCGTCGGGGACTTTATTTTCTGCGCGGACATGCGAATCGCACGTCACGTGGATATGACTTGCAAACAGGATCCATGTACGGGCAAGGCATCGCTGCATTGGCAATCGCCGAAGCTTTTGTGCTTACTGGCGATGAGGAGTTTCGCGAGTTGTTGGAAGGGACCACGATGTTTTGCGCTTCCGCACAGCACACTTCGGGAGGCTGGGGATATCTGCCGGGTGGACCGCCCGACATTACCCTCACTGCTTGGCAAGTTATTGCGCTAAAAACGAGTCAGCAGAAAGGAATCTCGATTCCTACGGAAGTGTTTCCCAAAGCCCATGCATTTGTTCTCACATTAGCCAATGAAGCTCAGACGCGATTCGGTTACAAAACGCCGGAGCCCAAACTTTCAACCACGGCGATTGGACTATTGATGCAACTTTACTTTGGCATGCTGCCAGGCCAAACATCGCTGCGGGAAGGACTAGATTGGATTGCCGATCAGGGACCGTCGGAAACCAACGTCTATTATAACTACTACGCCATGTTGGCCTTGCATCACAGTCGACACAGAGAACGAATGTCATTCGCACGACGCCTTCAAGAGTACTTGATTAAGACTCAGGCCAGCGGCGGTCACGAGTCGGGATCGTGGCATTTTAAAGATCGATACGGTAGTGTGGGCGGACGCCTCTATACCACTGCGATGTGTGCGCTAATTTTAGAAACTCCTTATCGTTATGTCCCAATGCATGGCAACAGCGGCGCGTTCTCACTGTAAGGCCACTACACTACACCCTCCCGAGTCGCCGTCCGCGGCGAGTGGGAGGGCTGCTGGACTTAACCCTCCCGAGCCGCAGACCGTGGCAGGGCTGCTGGACTTTACCCTCCCGAGTCGCCGTCCGCGGCGAGTGGGAGGGTCGGGCGCTAAAGCCCGGGGAGGGCCTCCCGCGCAACCAACCCCGCTTCCACCGTCTGTAAGCTGCCACGTGTCTGTAAGGTGCCACGCACCTATCAAGATTGTCGCCACGGCCTCGCGGTTGACTATCGAAAGGATTTTTTTAACCAAGCGATAACGCCAGGCACCCCAATCGCAAACGGTCGGGACTCACTTTGAAGAGTGATTGAGAACCGATACGTGCGAGATACTTGGCCTAAGGCAAGAATGCTCCTGAGCCGCAAAGATCGCCTCGCCTAGCAATCGCGACATAGGATCGCACGTCGCAGAGAGCAATGCCGTGAGTGGTCTTTGGTTGTCAGCGTCTGCACGAATGACACTGTCGGCTCTTCCTAGAAAGAAACCCCCGCCGAGGTAAAAGGCGGGGAATACGGAGTTTAGTCGTCCTAGCTTGCAAAGCACTGCCGGACTTGTTGTTGGCCGCGGTGCCAGCGTCGGCCTGCCCGTTCAGCATTTTTGGCCATGGCTTTTGGAGAGCCGGCGCAGCTCCCTTTGCCAAAGTACTTTTTGTAGTTCCACACTAAGTCACTCCACATTCCCACGTCGATTCCTAAGTGCGTGAGAAGTTTCTGTAGTTGTGCGGGAACTTTGGCGGTGGCTTCCTGCGTTTTTTGTTTGGCCGTCCATCGGAGCAACGCTAAGTAATCGCTCCAGTTGATGTTTAAGAACCCCATGTCGCTGGCACGCAGCCCATCGTTATGTAGTTGCGGGTCGATTGACAGTGATTCACGCGATAGTGTTAGCGGAGCGAGCCAACCGTCGCGCTTTATTTGTCGACCGGTTGGATTGGCACGTTTGGATTTTTTTAGCGCACGAAGCTTTGCAACGGGCGTTTCGCGGATGGCTATGCCAGCTTCTTCGTTGGAGACTGTTTTAAGATCGAATGCGGCAGCCGGAATTGTTTTTCCGTTCGCTCCTGCGATCCGATCGTAAGCCGACGTATGAAGGTAGTCCTCAATCGTCTCCGCCATAGCCGCTCGAATCGGATTCAAGTCGACGTACATCGCGCAGGCAAGAAGGCCCGCTTCGTCAGCAATTCGCTGTGCTTTAAAGCGACCTTCCCAAAATCTTCCGGTCACTTCGTCTTGCCGGTTCGCCATGCGTGCAATGGGCTCCGCGAGTGCCTTCATAAACCAAGAGATATCGGAGAGTCGTGTGCGAATTTTGGCAAGTTTCTCGGTTTGCTTGACCAGCATCTCCACGTCGCTCTCGGTGGGTTCTGCCAAATGTTCTTCGAGTCTTCTGCCCGGATAAACGCGGAGCCATCGCATCGCCACTTCGCGATCGGACCACTTGGCCACCGCATCGGGGCGATTGCGGATCACCACGTGCAAGTGGTTACTCATGATTGCGTAGGTGAGTACATCGATAGCGAAAACAGAGGCAAGTGCCTCCATGCGTCGCCGGATCCATTCTCGGCGAAAGGAATAATCTTTTTTGGACGGTGCATCTTTACCCGCCAAAAAAGCGCGTCGGACGCAGCGTTGAACGGCGTGCACGATGCAAACTTCAAGTGGATCAAACTGTTCTGAGCGATTTGGACGACCCATAGCAAAACCTCCACCACCAATATGCCAAACTCCCGCCCGCATGTCAACAGTAGGTGGGTGGCACCTATTGGATTCCTACTCACGCGGCGTCCGGATCGTAGAAATAGGAGGCCTCACATTCCTGTAGCCGCGCCAATGCTCGGTGGTGCAAACCAAGATTGTTTGGGGCTACAGTTTTGAGCCTACTATCCGCTGGACGAATACGCTCCACGCGTCGAAGAAGCGTGAAAAAGGTACCTGACACCTTTTTGCTAGAGGCCGTAGGGGGACTGGATTTCTAGTGGTGCGGCGCAGTTTGCTGGGGGTAGTGGGTAATAGGGTGGCGGAGCACAAGGATCGGGGCTGGGGGCATAGCCAGGTGCAACGCTTGGTGTGATCCCAAAGTGACACATACCAAAGTTGTCACACTTCCATTGCTCGATACAACGTACAGCACCACAGCCACTTGATAAACAGAGTGCAGCGGCTAACGAGAGTTGCAAAACGCAGGAACGCATTGCTCAATTCCTTCAAATGCTAATGATGAAGCGACTGGGCAAATATGCGCGATGATTCGGGAAAGGCAAGGCTTTTGGCAGACAAACGATAAAGAAGTGGACGTTTTCCGATCGTTTTAGTCGCGATTCGTTATTCAAGGAAAATACGCAAGTTTGCCTAAAGTCGACTCGCTAGTAAGCGTTGCACTTCACTCTCCACCTGCCGAGTAATTTCGGTCGCGAGGTTTTTTTGTTTTCTGTCTTTAGGTATCGCAACGGGTTCACCAAATTGGACCACCGCAGCGCGTTCGCCACGAATCGATGCAGTGGGACGTCGCAAAATATCCTCTTCAAATTTGTCAATTGTTTCTGCGAGTCGTTCGATCGACGGTAGCTCGATAACGTAATCGCCAGGATAGCTGAAGGTTTGCACAACTAAAAAAAGTTCGTCGAGGTCGTCGCTGAGACTGCTCAGAAGTGTGGTGTCAGGATTCTCTCGGCAGGCTTCGGTTTTTTCCAGGATCGTACGTCGCGCGGCTTTCACTCGTTCCGGAAGACCTTGGTCCGCCATTTTGATTTCGTGTTTGGTCTCCACTGATTGCAAGATGTGTTGTCCCAATTCGCGAATTCTGACTGGGAGCGAACCTTGTTTTGTTTGGCGAAAATACTCCAGTTCTTTCACTGCAAGCAAAGCTTCAGCAAAGCGATAGATGCGTTCGGGAAGAGGTCGGTCGTGTTGCCTTTTCCAGAGTATTGCTTCTTCCAAGTCACCCATTGCTTGAATTAAGTCGGGTGTGGGATCGGATAGATATGAGTAGGTTATGGCACAGGGGACGCAGTAGATAGGGCGATCGGCGCGACGTGCTGCGGCGATGGCAATCGCGCTCGCTCCTTCGCGAAAGGGAGTCACTCTATCATTGCAATGATAGATTTCACCCTCGGGAAAAATGACTAATGGTTCAGGACGTTTTTCAAGGATTTCGATGGCTTGTCGAAAAGCGCCGATGTCGTTTGCCTCGCGATCGACTGAGAAACAGCCATGATTGCGAAGCAACCACCGAGTGACCCAAGATTTATCATGAAAGACGTGCCAGGTGGCCATGATATGAAGAGGCGTGCCCACTTCATCAGCTGCCGCATAGATTGTGAAGGGATCGGCATGGCTGGAGTGGTTTGGCATCACCATCACACCACAACCTTGCTTTAGAAGCTGCTGGACGGGTTCTTTCCCGGTGACTTGCAATTGCATCAATCGCTGCGAGTTCTGTTGATGACGCAATCGAAATGGTCGGAAGAGACGAACGACAAGCGGATTCAGTTTGGGCTTCCAAACCGCTGGGGCGAACTGCATACGATAGCGGTTCATGAGCTGTGGCTCTCCTCATCGTTATTCGTTTCGATGGCTGTTTCACTTGCTGGATTCGAATCAGTGCCCTTGCCGATCATGATTCCTGTCCCACGAAGACGCCAAAGAAAGAAGACAGTCCCCGCAGCCATCAAGGCGGCGCAGATCACAAACATTCTTTGGGGCTGTTCGGAAAAGAATTGGGCGATGCCCCAATAAAACAGTGATGCTGCCATCATGAAGGCAAAAGATACTGCGTTGGCGGTACCAAGAAACCGCCCCCGTTCATCGTCAGGCGATAATTTTTGCAGCAATGACTGTAGTGGAATGATATAAAAACCAGCAAAGAAACCAGCGCCAAAAATGAACATTGAGACATTGCTCAAGGCGACTCGCAGCATGGGGCGCATTTCGGGCATCGATGGCGTGATCAATCCCAAGCAGAGAAAGAAGACGGTCAAGCCGACAGCTCCCACTGGAATCAATCGAGGCTCAATTCGATGACCGGAGATAAGTCCCGCCACGACACATCCGACACCAATTGCTACACCCATTACCCCCATTAACACACTCGCTTCGAATCGCTCGATCTGCATGATCTTGGTGTATTCAGGAATGATGAATAGCGCAAGCCCGGCAAGCAGATAAAAATAGCCCCACGCCATCATCACCATCAGGATGCGCGAAGTGCTCATTTCTCGAATGGTATCGATATAAGTCTTCAGTGGATTCCATTCATACCGTACCGTACGATCCCCTTTACGACAGGGAGTCAAGAAGAGTACGGAAATGAGACCCGCAATGGCAGTGAGCAGGATGGCTGCGCCTGGCAACCACAAAATACCCGCAAGTGGTTCTTGCCCTGCGGTCGTTTGAGGCGAGTAGCGATCGGCAACCCAGCCTGCCAGCAACGTTCCAGCAATGACAGCGATATTCGTCATCATGTTGATCGTGCCGTTGGCGCGACTGAGATCGGAATCGTCCACCAATTCTGGAATCATGCCATATTTAGCGGGACCAAAGAATGCGCTTTGGCAGGTGAGGGCTATCAGAGAAAAAAGCGTCAGCCATAAATTGTCAGTCCAAAAGCCGACTAGTGCCGCAAGAGCAATCGGAACTTCTACAATCTTGACAATGACGCTCAAGCTTCTCTTTGAGAATCGATCGGCGAGTTGCCCTGCATAACCGCTTAGCAAAATAAAAGGAGCCGTAAAACATACTCCGATTAAACCCTGTCCACCCGTCCCAAGCTCGCCTCGCCAAGCTCCGTCGACGACCATATAGGTGAGAACTGTTTTGAGAATGTTATCGTTAGCGGCGCCAAAAAACTGAGTCGCCATGAGACTCAGAAAGCCTCGTTTAACAAGGTTACTTTTCACGATGCTTCCGTGGGCGCGATAGTGGGTTTGCAAATCGACTGACGTCGCTATGGTAACAAACCACTGAGGGTGCGGCAGCATAGCACCCGGGGGATTGACCTTAAGCTCTGGGCGAAGAGCCTGTGGCAATGGCAATAGAGCGAAGTATCTGAAAAAAAGTCGCCTTTCGCTTCGTGAAGGTTCTAAAAAAGAAAAGAATACAAACGCTACTTTCGCGGAGCGAAAGGCGACTGACGGAGCGAAAGGCGACTATCGGAGCGAAAGACTCATTGCTGCGGTTGGCCCGCTGTAAGTCGTTCACTTTCGGCAATCAAGACATTGAGATACGCTTCGATTTGATCGAATGGGCAGGACGCATCAACCGCACTTTGTTCCAAATCTCTCGTGGGCGCGGTCATGCATCCGAATCCGTAGCTGCCAAACGCACCTTTCAGTTGATGGGCAGTCAGTGCCAGACCTTTGCGATCATTTGCTTGGTACGCACTGCGAAGTGTCTCCATTCGATTTGGAATTTCATCTACGAACATTTCGATCAGTTCGCACATGATCTCGTCATTGGCGTAAGTTGAGTAGATCGGTGACATGGGATTGTTCCGTTCGTGAGATGGCCGGTCTCGAAGGCCAATATTCAATTCTTTAGTATCGCTTGAATACTATTAGCATTTACCTTAAAGGCGACAACAATGCTTGTTGCCACGGGTAAATTGGCCGAATACTACCGAAAACGACAACGTCATAATCGATTTGTTCCATGCGGTCGCGAACTTCGGAACGAATGAGAAAGGTAGAGCCCGACCCCTAGCCAGACCAGGGCGAATCCCAACATGCGTCCACTACCGAAATCTTCATGGAATATCAGCACGCCAACCAGAAACTGCAAGGTAGGGCCGACGTATTGCAAGATTCCCATCGTTGAAAGTGAGACCGTCTTCGCCGCACTCGAGAAGAGGGCGAGTGGCAAAATTGTTACAAAGCCTCCTCCCAAAAGGAGCATCCATGTTGTTAGCGAGGCCGTTCGCATTGCCCCTATCCCTTGATATTCATTGAACACCAAATACGCCAATGAAATAGGTGCCAAGACCATCATCTCAACCCAAAGTCCCGGCAATGAAGGAAGCTTGCCTCCCTTTTTTACCAATGCATAGAGCGAAAAAGAGATGGCCATGGCGAGTGAAACCCAGGGAAGACCACCCCCGGTAACGGTCATGACCGTGACGCCCGATGTGACGATGGCGATGGCCAGCCAGTGTAAGCCAGCTAGTCGCTCGCCCAAAAAAACAACGCCGAGCAAGACACTAATCAATGGATTGATGTAGTAACCGAGCGATGCTTGTAAAATCGCACCGTTGTTTACAGCCCAGAGAAACGCCAGCCAATTGATTGCGAGAAGAATGCCCGCAAAACCATACACCATCCAGATCTTCCGATCACGCAAGTGAGTCGTGGGCTGTATTTGTGTTAAATCGTTATTCGACCGCCAAAGAAAGGGCACCATTAGCGAAAGGACTACAAAGGACCAAACGATCCGATTGCATACTAGCGGAAGAGGTTGGATCTCTTTTAGTAGTTTCCAATAAAGTGGAAAAAGCCCCCAAAGCACATGCGCCAAAATTGCATAGATCGACCCAATGGGGAGTCGCAACTGGTTAGACATACCGTCTCATTTGGCCGGTCGAAAGGGACGCATGCGTTGTTCGTGCGTCGTCAAATACGGACCGCCGATCAGGTCGATGCAATAGGGGATTGCTGGAAAGACTGCTTCTAAACACTCAGCGATCGCACGCGGTTGGCCGGGGAGATTGACGATCAATGACGATCCGCGGATACCAGCCGTCTGACGCGACAATATAGCAGTAGGGACTTTTGCCAATGAGACTTGTCTCATCAGTTCGCCAAAGCCGGGCATCAGCTTGTCGCAGACTTGGGCAGTCGCTTCTGGAGTGACGTCGCGCTGTGCGGGCCCAGTGCCACCAGTTGTGACGATAAGACAGCAGCCATGTTGGTCGGCCAGGTCGCACAATGCAGACGCAATTTGCTCCTTTTCATCCGGAACGACTCGCGTGCAAGGCTGCCACTGACAAGAAAGTACTTCCTGCATATAGGCCGCAATCGCCGGCCCGCCTCGATCTACGTATTCACCTCGGCTGGCCCTATCCGATACGGTGAGAATACCGATCTTGATAGGCATGGACTGAGGATCTGACATCGAAGCAACAACCTAACGTCATCTGGAAACCAAGAATTTGCCACTGCCGACAGGACATGGCTATGTCCTGTCAGGTTCGGTAAATAAAAACGAGAGACTTGCCTTGCCCCCCATCGCGATCAGCACTATTCCAAGGGGAAGCCCCGTTTTCGCAGCAATGCAGTCGTATCGACATCGCGTCCACGAAAGGCACGAAAACCCTGTGCAGGATCAATGGTGTCCCCCACCGACATGATGTTGTCATGAAGACTTTTGGCAACTGCCGGGTCGTAGTAGCTGCCCGCTGATTCAAACACTTCGGCTGCATCCGCCGTTAATGCATCGGACCAGAGGTAGCTGTAATAGCCGGCCGAATAACCATCGCTGGAAAATATGTGACTGAAATGAGGAGTCCTATGACGCATCACGATTTCTTTGGGCATTCCCAATGCTTCGAGCGTCTCTCGTTCAAAGGTATCTGGATTGATGGGAGTGTCGCCCGCTAAGTGGAGTTTCATATCAATCAAAGCGCTAGCCAAGTATTCTGTCGTCGAGAATCCCTGATTGAAAGTTGACGCCTTTTCGATTTTGTCGAGCAATACTTTGGGAATGGGCTCGCCAGTCTGATAGTGAACTGCGAATCGACTAAGGACTTCCGGCGTTGTCAGCCAATGCTCGTTTAACTGACTGGGGAATTCAACATAATCCCTCGCGACAGACGTTCCCGATTGACTGGGGTACTTCACTTTAGAGCAGAGACCATGAAGTGCATGACCGAATTCATGGAACAACGTAGTGGCATCGTCCCAAGAGATTAACACAACTTCCCCGGCTGCCCCTTTCACGAAATTGGAATTGTTAGAAACGATCGTAGTAACAGGCGTCCCGATGTTTTCTTGAGCGCGGTAGTCGGTCATCCAAGCACCACTTCGTTTGCCTTCGCGAGCATAGGGGTCTAAATACCAAAGTCCCACATGTTGACCGTTCTTATCCTTGACTTCCCAAACTCGCACATCGGGATGAAAAACGGGGATCGAATCTATGGGCACGAATTGAAAGCCATAGAGTTCGCCGGCAGCCCACATCATGGCTTCACGAAGTTTCTCCAATTGCAGGTAGGGCTTCACTTCGTTGAAATCGAGGTCGTATTTTGCCTTGCGAACTTTCTCGGCATAGAAGCGATAATCCCAAGGCTCGATCGTGATTCCGGCACCTTCTGAGTCGGCGATATTCTGCATGTCGGCCACTTCTTCGGCAACTCGGGCGACCGCTTTAGGCCAAACCTTGAGCAGTAAGGCCATAGCCGCTTCGGGCTTCTTCGCCATTTGCGGTTCCAATCGCCAATGAGCATGCGTTTCATAGCCAAGCATTTTCGCACGGGTAGCACGCAGCTTGAGGATTTCCGCGATGATAGTGTTGTTGTCGTGTTCATCGCCGTTGTCGCCGCGGCTGTAGTAATTGCGCCAAACCTGTTCACGCAGTTTTCTGTTTTCTGAATAGGTTAAAAAAGGATCCATTGACGAGCGAGTATTGGTAACGGCCCACTGTCCTTCTTTGCCGCGTTCTTTCGCAGCGCCGGCCATCGCGGCAACAAGACTCTGCGGTAGTCCAGCCAGATCCTGGGAATCTTCGATCCAAGTGACGTACCCACCTTCGTCTGTGAGGACGTTTTGGCTGAAGTCGGTAAACAGACTCGCGAGCCGCTTATTGATTTGGGAAAGTTTGGCTTTCTCAGTATCGTTTAGTTTTGCGCCGCGACGCACAAAACCCTTGTAGCGATCGTCGATCAAGCGACGCTGCGCTTCGCTGTACTCACCTTTTTCTAGCGTGGCGTAGACCGCAGCAATCCGCTCAAAGAGCTTGGCATTCTGAATGACTTCATCGTCATGCTCTGACAGCTTGGGAGCGACGACTCTTTCAATGTCGGGAATGGGACCGATGTTGAGGTTCGACGAATAAACATCAAACACGGTATTAACACGCTGCAGTGCTCGCCCAGCTTTTTCTAAAGCAACGATAGTATTTTCAAAGGTCGCGGGAGATGTCTGGTTCGCAATCTTTTCGATTTCATCGCGATGAAGACGAATCGCTTCGTCAAATGCAGGGATGAACTCATCGGTGCGCACTTGGTCCCAGGGAGGAACGCCACCGTACGGACCGCTCCATGGCTTTAATAGAATCGAAGTTGTAGTCACTTGTTTTGCTCCTGCAGTTTCTTGCCCAAAACCATGGCTTGCTGTCGCACTCACTAGCGAAGTAGATGCCAACAGCATGAGACGAAAAGCCAACGAATCTAATTTCATAGCAACACCTTGGAACCTCGGTACTCGGATCAAAAACTAGGTTGCATCTGGGGAGGATCTTATGGGGCTTATTCCAGAGTCGACATAGAATCTAGAATGGCGGCGACTCGCTCCCTTTCTGGAAGCAAAAAATGATGAAACGGTTCGGCCATGAAATCACTGCAAACGTTTCGAAGGGATAACGCACACTTGGTCGCCTTAATGAACCGTGACGCGTATTTTCCAATCTCATAAATCTGTTGCAACGTGTCGACTTGGGCCGTTAAGCGTTGGATAGTTGGCTCATCCTCGTCGCGCAACGCGTGATATAAGCCGACGAATAACTTTGGGAAAATATTTGCACCTCCGTTCACGCCACCGTCCCCACCCAGACTCAGCGCTTGAGGCAGGAGACTTTCTGGTCCCATCATCATGAACCAGTCGGGGCGTTCTTGCTTCAGAGAGACAAGCTCACGAAAGTAGTCTAGATCTCCGCTGCTGTCTTTAATGCCAATGATCTTTTCAATCGTTGACAACTTGCGAAGTGTCTCGATTTCGAACCAGACTTTGGTGAGACTCGGCATATTGTAGAGGATCAATGGCAAAGGCAATTCTGCCGCCAAGTTCTGGACATAGCCCGTTAACTCCGTCTGTCCGGCAGGGAAGTAATAGGGTGTAGCCAAGACAACAGCGGTAGCGCCCGCATCGGCAGCCTGTTGAGCGACTCCTAAGGATTCTACGTATGACGTGTCGGTAATTCCCACCAATACTGGAACGCGTTGTCGATTGAGGCGGCAGACCGAATCGATCAATTCACGCCTCAGGCGATAACTGAGGCTCGGCGCTTCGCCGGTTGTGCCAAGAATAAATAGGCCGTGAACGCCACCCTCGATGACATGATCCACCAGTCGTTCGAGACCGGCGTGATCCAGTTGGTCGCGGTCGGTCAGGGGAGTGACAAGTGGAGGTACAATTCCATGCATAGTGATTCGATTCAAGCCATCGTCTACAGATGGAATTGTTAGAGAGCCAACAGCAGTCGGCTAGGCGCTTCCAGGAAACCAATCACGTCGTTAAGGAACCGTGCGGCCGTCCCGCCATCTACGAGTCGATGGTCGTACGACAAGCTCAGTGGCATCATCAAACGGGCTTGGATGGAATCGTCGGGCATCACAACGGGCAGCTTGCGGCTCCGTCCTACGAGCAAAATAGCGACCTCGGGAACATTGACGATGGGAGTACTGTATTGACCACCGATCGCACCCAGATTACTAATTGTAAAGGTGCCGCCACGCAAATCCGAAATTGCAAATTGACCGCTGCGAACATTAGCCGCCATTTGTGCGAGACCACGCGCAATATCGGGAATGCCCATTTTGTCGGTATTGTGCATTACGGGCACAACTAATCCGCGGTCTGTGTCAACAGCGACTCCGACGTTGACATAATCCTTATAAATAATTTGTTCTTTTTCTTGATCGATGATGGCATTCACGCCAGGATGGTGGCGAAGTGCGGTGGCCACTGCCTTGATCAAGAAGGGCATGGTTGTCAGTTTGATACCCTGCGCCGCGTAATCGTCTTTGCTGCTGGAGCGAAGTCTTTCGAGGTCTGTGATATCTGCGTCATCAAAATTTGTCACACGGGGGACCGTGCTCCAACTCAGATGCATTTGATTGGCAATTGTCTTGCGAATCTTGGACATCCGCTCGATACGGACGGGACCGTAGTCATCCGTGTCGGCAGTGCCCGGCAATGCTGGACTGGATGAGGTAGTGGCTGATTTTGTCGCTGGTTGACTTGAAGGTGCAGCTACGTTTCCGCCTGCAGTGCTGAGTGCCTTTGTACCCGTTGCGGCAACTTGGTTCGCCTTCCGCACCACTTCCAAAATGTCCTCACGGGAAATGCGACCACCTTCGCCGGTTCCTTGGACGCGGGCCAAATCGACACCCACTTCACGGGCAAAACGGCGAATGGCTGGGCCGGCTGGAATCACTTCGCCCGATGCCGCGTCATCGCTATCGACGACCGCAGCAGGCCGAGCTTCGACAGGTGCCGAAGTTTTGATTGCGGGTGCTGACTGCATTGTCGCGGGTTGTGCCGGCGGAGCGGGAGCAGCGGGCGGAGTGACCACGGGTTGTGGTGTCGCTTCGGTTGGCTTGGATTGTTCCGCATCAGCGCTCTTGGCGGCCGGCGTACTGGGTGCTGGCGCAGTAGGTGCTGGCTGCTGTGGCGCGGCAGGTGCCGCATCGGCTGGCTTGTCGGCCTCTGCACCACTCGCTGCCTCGACTTCGAGTATGACTCCGCCTACGGCTAGCGTGGTACCAACTTGAACATGGATCTTGACCACTTTGCCCGCCGAACTGGAGGGAACAGGCACGGTTGCCTTATCCGTTTCCATTTCAATGACGTCTTGGCCGGCCGCGATGGTGTCACCTTCGCTGACGAGCACTTCAAGAACGTCACCTGATTCAATACCGGGACCCAATTCGGGGAGCTTTACTTCAATGGCCATATCAATAATTTCAGTGGGAATTATGCAAAGTAGGGATTGGTCTTCTCAGGGTTGTACCCCAAGTCTTGAATCGCTTGAGCAACGTCTTGTGGTTGGAAAACCCCTTGCTTGCTGAGGCGATAAAGCGTGGCGATGGTGATCGATTCCGCATCGACTTCGAAGTGACGTCGGAGCGCTGTTCGGGTCTCGCTACGACCCATTCCATCGGTCCCCAGAACGTAGTAGTCGCCAGGAATCCACTGGGTCAATTGCTCGCCCAAGGCACGAACGTAATCGCTCGCTGAAATGAAGGGGCCCTTGACTCCTGACAGGCATTTTTCCAGATAGCTAACGCGAGGTTCTTCCGTGGGATGGAGCATATTCCAGCGCTGGCAATCGGCCGCTTCGCGACGTAGCTGGGTATAGCTCGTAACGCTCCACACATCGCTGGCAACCCCATACTTCTCTGCCAGAATTTGTTGAGCTGCCAGTACGCTATTGAGGATCGCACCACTGCCAAACAGTTGCACTCTCGCTTTCGCGCCATCCGCTTCGACCGACTTAAACTTATACATCCCTTTGATGATGCCTTCTTCGCATCCTTCGGGCATATCGGGATGAACGTAATTATCGTTCTCTGCAGTAATGTAATAAATGGCTTGCTCGCCATCTTCATACATTCGCTTGAGGCCATCCATCACGATCACCGTGGTTTCGTAAACCCATGCTGGGTCGTACGCGCGAACGGTGGGGAAGGCAATTGCGTTGAGCAGACTGTGACCATCTTGGTGTTGCAAGCCTTCGCCGTTCAGCGTGGTTCGGCCGGCGGTTCCACCAATCAAGAAACCCTTGGCTCGCATGTCGGCTGCGGCCCAAATCAAATCGCCAATTCGTTGGAAGCCAAACATGCTGTAGTAAATGTAGAACGGAATCATGTTGATGCCGTGGGCACTGTGGGCAGTTCCCGCAGCATTGAAGCTGCTCATTGAGCCCGCCTCTGTGATACCCTCTTCGAGAATTTGGCCGTCTTTTGCTTCTTTGTAGTACGACAGGACGGCCGAATCGACTGGTTCGTAGAGCTGTCCGGTATGAGCATAAATGCCCACTTGTCGGAACATTCCTTCCATTCCGAATGTGCGTGATTCATCTGGCACGATTGGCACGATGTACTTACCAATCTTCTTGTCGCGACAGAGCCCCGTGAGTAATCGCACGAAACCAAAAGTCGTGCTAATTTCTTTGCCGTCACTCCCCGTTGCATACTTTTTGAATTCTTCGAGCGTGGGCATCTCGGTGCGGGGCGAAGTCAATGGTCGCGACGGAACGAAGCCGCCAAGCTCTTTGCGTCGGCTCATGAGATACTTGATCTCTTGGCTCGATGCGGGTGGCTTATAGAACGGCGCCTTGCCCACTTCTTCATCGCTGATAGGAATGCCAAATCGCGTGCGGAATTCCAGCAATTCTTGTTCGTTCAATTGCTTTTGGTTGTGAGCAATATTACGGCCTTCACCCGCTTCACCCAAGCCATAGCCCTTGACGGTTTTGGCAAGAATCACCGTCGGTCGCCCACCGTTGTCGCTGACTGCTTTCTTATACGCAGCGTAAACTTTTTCTGGATCGTGACCACCTCGTCGCATCTTCTCTAGTCGCTCGTCCGAATAATTCTTGACTAACTCGAGGAGCTCGGGGTATTTACCGAAGAAATGCTCACGGATATAGCTGCCCGGCATACCGGTATATTTCTGGTACTGACCATCGACGACTTCGCCCATGCGTTTGGCCAATAGGCCCGTTTCATCGCGCTCGAGGAGCGTGTCCCAGTCTGAACCCCAGACCACTTTCAGCACGTTCCAACCGGCTCCACGGAACAGCGACTCCAGTTCTTGAATGATCTTTCCATTTCCACGAACTGGACCATCGAGTCGCTGTAAATTGCAGTTGATCACGAAGGTCAAGTTGTCGAGTTTTTCGCGTGATGCCAAAGTGATCGCGCCGAGTGATTCTGGCTCGTCGCATTCACCGTCACCGAGGAACGACCAAACTCGTTGCTTGCTCGTATCTTTAAGACCTCGATCTTTGAGGTACTTGTTAAACCGTGCTTGATAGATCGCCATGATGGGACCCAAGCCCATCGAAACCGTTGGGTATTCCCAGAAACCTGGCATCAACCAAGGGTGAGGGTAACTCGAAAGACCGGGTGTTTCTCGCAGTTCACGACGGAAGCACTCCAGGTTTTCTTCCGTCAAGCGGCCTTCGAGGAAAGCGCGGCTATACATTCCGGGCGAAGCGTGGCCCTGGAAATAGATGGTGTCGCCCGAATAGCCATCTTCGCCACGACCGCGGAAAAAATGATTGAAAGCTACTTCGTAAAGTGTCGCACTAGAAGCGAAGGTGCTAATGTGCCCCCCTTGGCCGGGGTATGTCATGTTGGCGCGGGTGACCATCGCCATTGCATTCCAGCGAATGATTGACTTGATGCGTCGCTCTATTTCGCGGTTGCCAGGAAATACCGGCTGATTCTGCAGCGGAATGGAGTTGATATAGGGCGTATTGGTGTCTCGTGCGACCTCTACCCCTCGCTCCGCTGCCCGATCACGCAATTGATCCAAAAGAAAACGAATCCGTTCAGGTCCTCGGGTCTTTAGTACATATTCCAGCGACCCCAACCACTCGGAGGTCTCAGCCGGATCAACATCCGAAGGGATATCTTCGTTTTTCAGCTCACCCAAGAGTTGCTTTACTTCGCTTTGGGCGACCGTCTTGGAGTCGGACATATACTTTGATCTCTATCCCGAGTAGGAGGATGGACTCGTCAATGACGAGCGTAGTCACTAGGCAACCATTCCGGCAAGGGTGAGAGTGTTAGTAAAGCACTTGAATTTGCCGGATTCAAACGACTTCAATTCTGATTACGGGGCTACTGCTGAACGAAAGTCCGCAGGCTTTAAACCCTTCTGATACCCACCGAACCCGTAGGGTGTTGGATTGAAATCCCCCACAAGGTCGACGTTGGCATCGGCTGCGATCTTGTTCTCCAGGCCCACTGCCCAGTAGACGGCATTCACCAGTAGTCTGCGAACACCCTCGTTGGGCAAATCGGTAGCAGCACCCATGGTGGTGCAGAATACTCGCGCTCCCTTATATGATTTCGTCCAGGCAATAGGCATCATGGGATTGTTTTTGTCCCCCGCGACTGGCTCGTCGTCTGCATCCATTCCCTCCAGAACTTGACCCAATACCAATGGTTGGCTGTCTCCCGGCAAAGGCAAGCGGACTCCATACACGTCGGTCGGACCCCAAATATCGCCGTCCGCAATACCAGTTAGAATGGGGTGTTCCTTGCCTGCGGGTGCAATCAGGCCGCGAGTGCTTTCTACTTTATGGTTGCCATGATGGCTAATCCAGGTTTCGCCAAGCACTTGGCGTCCGAATCCCTGGCGATAGTCGGCTCCGCCAAAATTCCAACTGTAGCGAGCGTATTGGCGATCACTGGGGATATTGAAAGCGTGCGTTGCCGTTCGCAAGCCAATCACAGGTTTCCCGGCTTCGATGTACTCCGCGACATACTTCATTTGATCATCGGGCAAATTGCGAAATCGCGTGGCGATGATCATGAGGTCAGCGGTTTGTAGGGCTTCGAGTCCTGGAATATTGTCCGATATTTCAGGAGAAATTTCGCCCGATTTGGGATCGATAGCAAACAACACCGTGCATTGGAAACCGTGCCGTTGGCTGAGGATTTTCCCCAATTGCGGCAGGGCTTCTTCACTGCGGTATTCTTCATCGCCGGAAATTAATACGACCTGTTTGCCCAGGCCGGCCATGGATTTCCCGGCGTCGTCCGGTTGGGCGTCGCTGGGCGGAGTATAAATAACGGAAAAATCCTCTTGAGCAATCGCCGCGCTGGATTGCATCACGTCACCGGCCAGCGAGCTGATCGACGCCGCAAACCCGAAGAAAACTACGCCCATCCATCTTCGACAACGAGAAACGCTCATTTTCTAGTACTCCGCCTTTCGAGAGAAATCGCACACGCCTACTGGCGTCAACATCCAGCACGCGAGAGTCTGTTTGCAACGGAGCGTTAACGCAAGTTAATTTCCGCCTAGTGGAATCGGTCGCTTTCAGTCACAATAGCCCCAGTTGAGACTGGTTAACGCAGGTTTGGATACCACCATACTCTCCGCCAGCGACCGCGTCTTTGCCCCCTTCCTATCCTATCCTTCGAAAATTTTGGCTCGATGGCAACCAAGACTTCCACGCCGCAAGCGGCAGCCTCCCATGTGATCGAAGTCGACGGGTTGACGTTTGATCTGCGAAACCGCAACTTGGCCGCCCTGCTGGCCTGGTTAATCCCTGGTGCGGGGCATATTTACCAAGGTCGAAGAGTCAAAGGAATCATGTTTTTCTTTGCCATCCTAACGACTTATGTGATTGGGTTTGCGATTGGTGGCGGCCATGTGGTCTATGCGTCTTGGGTCCCCGGGGATCGCCGCTGGCATTACGGTTGCCAATTGGGAGCAGGCCTGGTGGCCGTACCGGCTCTCGTGCAAGGCTATCACATGCGGAAAAATACGGACTTTTCCAAAAATCCAGGCGGTTTTACCGTCCCCAACTACGAGCCCTTGTTTTATGGATGGATGGCACCGCCACGCCGTCCAGTCACCGAAGACAACGCAGACGATGTGGCCGCCTGGTACGCGCGGTGGGGTTCTGGGTACGAGATGGGCACCTGGTACACCATGATCGCCGGATTGCTCAATATTCTCGTTATTTACGACGCTTTTGCCGGTCCGTTATCGACACCCATCAGTGGACGCAGGAAACCGGACGAGCCCGAACCGGATCCGAAAGACACCCCCAAAGCCAAAGAAACGCCTGCCTCTGCCTCAGTTTAGCTGGCCTCAGTTTAGCTGCAGGCAAGTTGTTCCACCGCATCATGAAATTGTGAAGTAATTCTAAAGGAACCACTCCCTTGTTGTCCGTTTCTCCCACCTATTTGCTTTATTACTTGCCATTACTTTTGGCAATCAGTCTGGTTTACGGCGCCACACGGCATGAAGATACGGAAGCAATAATTCGGCAATCGCTGCACACCGGCTATTGGATCACAGCCTTTATGGGAGTGATCTTTATGGTGTTATTGGTGGTCGGTTGGTGGATTTAATCGAAGGGGTCATTTGGGGGCCAATCACTGCGGGTGGGTGTGGCATCGCAGCAACGCGGTCAACCCGCTAAAATCTCAGCTGTTTCGACCCCATACGCCTATTCGACTGCAGACGATTTCGATGAGCGAAGCTGACCAGCCCGCGTCCTCCGAGAATCCCTCCTCTCAAAACCCTGAATCGGCCTCTGACGCCCAGGTCAATCCACCTGAGGGGGCTGTCTCGGATTCTGCCGTCCCGACTCCGGTACCACCGAAAGATCATTCCATTCCGGCAGCCAATGCTGTCTATACGTCCGAAGATTTGCTGCATTTATCGGATTTGGAACACGTGCGTGAGCGGCCGAGTATGTATATCGGCGATACCACTGCGCGAGGTTTGCACCACCTCGTTTACGAAGTGGTTGACAACTCGATCGATGAAGCGATGGCCGGATTCGCCAAGCACGTTTCCGTGACGGTTCACAACGACGGCAGCGTAACGGTTGAAGATGATGGGCGGGGTATTCCCGTCGATCGACACCCCCAGCTCTCCGAAGAATTTGAACGCGAAGTTACCACGCTCGAAGGTGTGATGACGGTGCTAAAATTCGGCGGCAAGTTTCAAAAAGGCGCTTATCAAACCTCAGGCGGTTTGCATGGTGTTGGGGTTACGGTCGTCAACTTCCTCAGCCAATGGGCCGAAGTGGAAGTCAGTCGCGACGGTAACGTTTGGACTCAGCAATATGAGCGTGGAATTCCTCTGGGACCAGTGAAGAAAGGACGCGAGACCAAGAAGCTTGGAACCAAGACAACTTTCAAGCCTGACTCGCAGATCTTTCAAACAACCAAGTACAACTTCGATACGCTTTACAAACGTCTCCAAGAACTTGCCTTTCTCAATTCGGGAGTTCGGATCAAGTTTTTAGACGAGCGGAATGGCGAGTCGGGTGACTTCTGCTACACGCGTGGGATTGTTGAATTCGTCGAACATCTCAACCGCGCGACCGATGCGTTGCATAGCGATGTAATCGTATTTAGCGGCTCGCGCGAAGGTGTGCAGTATGAGATCGCGTTGCAATACAGTACGGAATTTACCGAAACTGTCTTGTCCTATGTAAATAATATCAGCACCACCGAAGGGGGCACCCACGTCAGTGGCTTCCGCTCTGCCCTAACCCGCACCCTCAACGCCTATGGGCGAAAAGAAAATCTATTCAAAGACATCACGCCAGGCGGAGATGATTTCCGTGAAGGCTTGACGGCAGTGATCAGTGTTCGCGTGCCAAATCCCCAGTTCGAAGGCCAAACAAAAACTAAGCTTGGCAACAACGATGTCGAAGGAATTGTCAATCAACTTGTCGGGGAATCACTCAGCAAGTACATGGAGGAAAATCCCAAGACCGCAAAAGCCATTGTGCGGAAAGGACTCTTGGCAGCGGAAGCACGCGAGGCGGCTCGTAAGGCCAAAGATCTACTGCGCAAGCGTAAAGACGCACTGGGCGGCGGTGGTCTGCCCGGCAAGTTGCGAGATTGTATCAGTAAGAAAATGGAAGAGTGCGAAGTCTACCTCGTCGAAGGTGACTCGGCAGGTGGATCTGCCGAAGGTGGACGAATGCGAGAATTCCAAGCGATCTTGCCGCTGCGTGGAAAAATTATCAATGCGTACAAGAGCCGCGAAGATAAAGTGCTCGCCAACGAAGAAGTTCAGTCGATGATTCAGGCGATTGGCACCGGTATCGGCGCCGATCAAGACATCAGCAAGCGTCGCTACAACAAAGTCATCATCATGACTGACGCGGATGTCGATGGCAGCCATATTCGTACGCTATTGCTCTGTTTCTTTTACCGGCAAATGTACCAATTGTGTGCCGGTGGTCACGTCTTTGTCGCACAACCCCCGCTCTATCGCGTGACTCAAGGTAAGACAAAGTACTACGTCCAAACTGAAGAGGAGATGCGAGTTCAATTGCTGAACCGTGGGCTCGCCGATTCCGTTCTCGTCACTGAATCCGGACGACGCGTGGAAACTGACGAAATGCGCCGCCTTTGCACCACTTTGGCCGCAATCGAAGATGCGATTATCGCTGCAGAACGTCGCGGGATCTCGCTGAGAGGTCACGCGATGCGCCAAGATCCCGAAACAGGACGTCTGCCCCCGCTTCACCTCTTTGTCGGTGGCGAAGATTTTTGGTTCCAAGATCATGATGGAGTCGAAGCGCTGTTGGCCGAACGCGGTTTGTCCTTAGAAAGCAGCACTGTCGAAGAAACTGACGAGGCGGGCGAAGTGATTCCAAAGCCCGAGCCATTGGTTTCCATTCACCTGATCGAGCTGCATGAAGTTCGCACAATCAATGCAGGCCTCAAGGATTTGCGCGAAATGCAGTTCGATATTCAGGACTTGATTCCGGAAGAACGAACCGGGCTGACGACCCCCCGCTTCGAACTCGTTCGAGGGGATATTAGCCGTGGTCTTCCCGACTTGCGTGAATTGCTTCCTGAAGTTCGATCGGCCGGGGAAAAAGGACTCTCGGTCACTCGCTTTAAGGGTCTCGGTGAAATGAACGCCGAGGAACTTCGTGAAACGACGCTTGATCCAAAGAACCGCACGCTTGTGCAGGTAAACCTGACCGATGCGGGAGCCGCGGACGAAATGTTCCGGCTGTTGATGGGGGATAAGGTCGAACCACGCCGAGAGTTTATTGAGAAACATGCGTTAGATGTTCGCAATCTCGATATCTAAGACGTCGGAATAGTTGTTGATAGTTGCGGATAGTCGCCTTTCGCTCCGCGAAAGTAGCGAAAAAGCAGGGAATACCAACGCTACTTTCGCGGAGCGAAAGGCGACTAATGCGAAAAAGCAGGGAATACCGACGCTACTTTCGCGGAGCGAAAGGCGACTATGCGGACTTGGCGAAGTGGGGGTTCTGGGTGGATTTTGCCGATTAGCGTGATTTTGACGATTTTGACGATTTTTAGGAATTAAGTCGAAGGTTTAGGTGATTGTTCGTCGATACGTCTCAATGTCCGGGAGAGAATGGCCGATCGTCGGTCGCTTTTTAACCCGATTCACGGTTGCTGGGGGGCAAACTGTGAGAGAACCCGGATGAATCCGAACAATCAATAGTTGGTGCTGAAGTGACGACGACTCGATCCTTCACTTTCGTTATGGCGATTGCCGTCTTACTGGTCTCCCCTGCTGTAGCACAGCAGCCACGACGCTCTGCCGTCTCTCCTACTGAGAAAGTGGCTCGTGCCCGCTGGCAGCCGGTTCGTCAAGCTAGTGGTGCAAGCGGTGTCAAACGAGCACAAAACGTCGAGCCTGTTCCGGCTCCGGTGCCCGATCGAGCCAACGGCATGCCTGTCAATGACGCGCTGCCGATGAGCGTGCTCGACAGTGATTACTACTATGATGGCGAAATCATTGGTCCCGACTATGGCGATTCGATGGGCTCTGTCGCCTGTGACTCGATGGGTTGCTCTGGGGACTGTGGCGGATGCGATTCCATCGGGTGTTGCGGTGGCAAACACGGGAATGGATGGAATCCCTGTTTGACTCTGTGTTTTCCTCAGGACGGCTGGGTATCGCTTGAATATTTGTCATGGCAACAGAAGGGCATGTATCTGCCACCGCTAGTGCGCCGCGGTGCGACACGCCTAGACAATCCGGCAGGGGCGAATTCAACGCTAGTCTATGGCGATACAACCGATCATCTGGAAGGTACTCTCAACGGTTTGCGGCTCAACGTTGGTTTGTGGTTGGATCGCTGTCACGAGTGGTCGATATCGGCGGATTACTTTGGTTGGGATCCGATAACCTCGAATGCCAGCTTCGTGAGCAACGGCATTAACAGTATTGGCAGACCGATTTTCAATCTTGCGGAGGCCGGTGCACCACTGCGTGCTCAACTGATTGATTTCAACGGACAAAACAATCTCGGCACAGCGGTCAATATTTCCGGGGCGCTCAATATTCGCTCGTCGAGTGAATTGCAGAGCGGTGGTTTTCAGTTTCGACGGTTCTTGGTCGCCAACGCTGGATGTGGCGACACGGTGTTCATGAGATTGCCGCAAGCCTATCGCAGCCGGGTCGACCTGGGGATTGGCTATCGCTACACGCAATTAAGTGAAGGATTGAGCTTCAACGAAGATTTGCAAACTGTTTTACCACTGGCCGGCACGATTGACTTGAACGATTCTTTTGACACGAGAACGCAGTTCAACGGGTTAGATTTGGGGATCTACTACACTCGGCAACGTGGCCTGTGGAATTTGGATATGAAGGGGCGATTTGGTCTAGGCACCAACCACCAACAAGTTCGCATCCATGGGGATACCAGCATCAACAATGCGGCACCGGTTCAGGGTGGCTTGCTCGCCCTGTCGAGCAACATCGGTGATTACTCGCGAGATCGCTTTTCGGTACTGCCAGAGTTGGGGGCTACGATTGGATACCAAGTAACCCCGCGATTGAAAGCAACGGTCGGTTACACCTTCATGTATTGGTCCAACGTGGTTCGACCGGGTGATCAAATTGACTTGAATATTAACCAGAACTTGGTGCCGCTCGCCCAGGTTGCTGCAACCGGCCAGAGTCGTCCTGAATTCCGCTTTCGCGAAACAGACTATTGGGCACAGGGAGTTAGTTTTGGTGGAGAATTCCGCTGGTAGCGATAGTGTGGGGGACTCTACCGGTTAAGGCTGCTTTGCTGAACTGCGAGTTCCATACCTGTCGATACCAAAGAATACCTGCGCCCAAACAAGCGGACGCCGCGTCATGAAGACGGGCCCGATCGAAAATCAAGGATGACAATATAATGTTTCGTCGATTGCTAAAAAAGTATCGAACCGAGGGACCACGCAGCGCTCGACCAGCCCGTCGTCGGCTACAGCTTGAAAAGCTACTTGCTCGTGAATTGCTCGTCGCTGACTTTGGGGCAATCAGTGGAACAGTGTTCACGGATCTTTCGGGGAACGGACTCGATGGAGCGGACCCGATAATTGCCGCTGTCCCTGTCACACTTTACCAAGATGGTGGCGATGGCATCTTTGATTTTGGTACGGGTGGCAGCGACGATATTTTCCTTCAGGCAACCAATAGCGATGTCAACGGCGAGTATTTGTTCGATCGTCTGGAAGCGGGCGACTACTTTGTCGAACAGGATGCAGTGCCAGGTCGCATCATGCGTACCGGTGCGTCGGTTGTAGCGGTGGAGATTACTGACGCTCTGGCTCGAGGAATCACAAATACCGGCCAGCTATCGATCGATACATTCGATGGAACCTTGCAAACCGTTTCGGATCCAGCCTCTGGACTAGTGAATCCCACAAACTCTGCGGCCGCTGCGGAGGCCATTGGTGGCGAACGCGATCTTACCGCAACGCGTGTAAGTGCTACTGGGACAGTCGCTATTTCTGTCAATGGACCCGATGGCGCCTTCCTGATTTTTGAAGCCTCACCCACGGGCTTTGGAACCGCCGAAATTCAATGGGATGGAGCCGATGGCGACACCACAACCATAGATTTCGCGGGACTCGCAGGCCAGGACTTTACGACTGGAGGCGCAGAAGGATTGTTGGTTGACTTGGGGGCCTCCGAAATTGGCTCAACGTTTGCCTTAACGTTCTATAGCACAGCGGGAAATTTTTCGACGTTCACCATGACGTTGACCGATTCATTCCCAGCTCTTGACGCTTTCACCATAGCGTTTAACGATCCTGGTTGGGTTGATACAGGAACGGGAGCGGACTTTACCGACATCAACGCTATCCGCGGACTCCTCACTACAACTGTCGGTGCGACCGACGTCATCATCGACGTTGTGGGAGCCGTTGCACCTGGCACAGTGACCACGAACTTTGCCAACTTTATTCCGCTCACGTTGGGAAATCTTGTCTTTCAAGACAATAACAACAACGGAACTTTTGACGCGGGAGACAGTGGTATCAACGGTGTCACGGTATCATTGTTTGAAGATACGAACGCCAATGGTGTTTTTGACGCTGGTGTGGATCAACAAGTTGGCGCATCCACTACGACGGCGGCTGGTGGAATTTACCAATTCACTAACCTATTTCCTGGCGATTACATTGTTCAGATTCCCCAATCGCAGTTCGCGTTGGGCAATACATTGGCTGGTTTCCAAACCAGTCTGAGCACCGTGGCGGCGCCCGATCCAGACAACAATATCAACAATGACGACAACGGGAATGCACTGGCGGGTCAGGGCGTTGTTTCCGCTGCGATCACTCTGGTTTCCCAGGGCGAGCCCATCGATGATAGTGACGTCGATAGCAATACGAACTTGACATTAGACTTTGGTTTCACCCCTCAGGTTGATGTTCAAATCGCGAAGACAGTGCTCACCAATAATCCAGTTGCAGGCCAAGCGGCCACCTATCGACTGACCGTTACCAATAACTCAGTTCGATCAGTCACGAATGTTGTGGCTACGGATACTCTGCCAGCCGGTGTTACCAATCCCAGTGTCGCAACGGGCCAGGGGACGAGTGCAATTGTTGGTTCTACGATCACGTCAACCATCGGCACGATGACGGCAGGTCAAGTTGTCGTAATTGATATCACGGTTGATGTGCCGGCCAATGGAACCGGCGCTTTCAACAATCAATCGACGGTGGCTTCCGATGGGTTTGACACCAATTTGGCCAACAACTCCAGCAACATTGATCTCAATCCTGCTCGAATTGCTGATGTCCAGCTAGTGAAAGATGCATCTGTTACGACGGCGCTGGTCGGAGATGATTTCTTCTATACGATCACGGTGACGAACGGCGGACCGAGTACAGCCACGGGCGTAACGGTGGTTGATACGTTACCGACGGGAGTGGTTTTTGCCAGCGGTACCATTACCAAGGGCGGCATTGCTACTTCCACTGGAATTGCAGTGGTGGGAAGTACGGTCACGATCGATGTCGGTACGCTGGCAGTAGCAGAGATTGTCACGATTCGGCTCAACGTAACGGCGGGTCCAACCTCCGCCGGTGCATCAACCAACTCGGCCACCGCAACACTCAACGAAACCGATCCGACCGATAACAACACCGATACGGCAATCGTTGCCATTAGTGCAGTGGTTGATTTGGTGATTGCCAAGACTTCGCCAACTACGGCAACCGCCGGTGGATCTCTGACGTATACGTTTAATGTGAGTAACAACGGACCAGCCGCAGCGACGGCAGTGACCATCGTCGATACGCTGCCCGCCGGATTGATCTTCACGTCAGGGACCGGCGGAACGTTTGACGCAACCACTCCAGGTCAAGTGACGATCGATGTGGGTTCGCTCGCTATCGGCGGTACTGCGACTCTGACAATGACCGTATTGGTACCTCCTTCCGCAACAGGAACTCTTACGAACACAGCAGAGATTTCAGGTGCTGAAATTGAGCTCCCAGCAACGGATGACGACAACACTAGCGCGGTTCAGACCGCAATCGTTAGCTCCGTGGACTTGTCGGTCACCAAGGTTGGCTCGGTTACCCCAGTAGTTCCTGGCAATTCGCTAGTCTACACAGTGACGGTGGACAACTTAGGACTCAGCGATGCGACCAACGCATTGCTCGAAGACACTCTACCCACGGGCCTGGCATTGGTTTCGATCTTCGAAAATGGAGTCAATATTACTAATACGGCGACCACCATTGGCCAGATCGTGACTCTGTCTCTTGGAACGATGGCGCCAACCGATCCTGCTCGGGTCTTTACGATTACGACAACTGTGGCTCCCAGCGCCACAACCACGATCACTAATGATGTGACCATTCGCAGCGACCAACAAGCGGCTGAAGTCAACCTCGTCAATAATTCTGATAGTGAGTCAACGGCAGTCAATCCGACTGCGGTGTTGACCGTTGTGAAATCGGATAACGTTGTCTCGGCGACTCCCGGTGGCACGGTCAGCTACACCATACAAGTTTCCAACGCGGGTCCAAGTAATGCGACCACCGTGATTGCTACGGATACGTTGCCTGCCGGTGTGAACTTCGCCGGCGGTACTGCACCTGGCGGAGCGGTGACACAAGTTGGAAATGTTCTGACGATTCCATTCGGTACGATTGCGTCTGGCGGTCAAGCCACCGCGACGATCAATGTTACTGTCGGAACAACCACACGGGGCACGTTGACCAACTCTGTGACCGTCGCGGGGACCGGGGCGACTGCAGGTACCCTGTCCGATTCGGAAGACACACCACTTGTTCCCGACTTTGATATTACGGTCGACAAAACAGTTAGTATTGGTTCGGGGGCAGCTGGTACCAGCGCCAACGCAATCATTGGTGATTCACTGACATTCACCATTACGGTTTCTAACTCAGCGACCAGCATTTCTGCCGCGACAGGTGTAACGCTTACGGACACTCTTCCAGCCGGTATTAACTTTGTCAGCGCCACGGGTCCCAACGGTGCCATTACTAACCTCACGAACATTGCCGTGGGTACCCTTGAGCCAGGGGCCTCGCAAATGTTCACGGTGATTGGAACGGTAGCGAATACCGCGGTGGTGGGCACAAATCTCAATAGCCCTTCCACAGTCGCTGCGGCGGGTGAACCAGTCGCCGCACCTTTGACCAACAACGACGCAGTCACTATTGCGGTTGTGGATGCGAATGGCTCCATCACAGGACGGGTCATCGTTGATGCGAATAACAATGGAGTTCTCGACGCGGGTGAGTTGGGACGACAAGGCGTGTTGGTTAGCTTGATCAATCCAGCCACCGGCGCCGTGATTACGACAACCACGACCGATGCGACAGGAAATTACCGCTTCGCCAGTCTCGTCGCTGGTAACTATCGCGTCACGCGGACTCTGCCAGCCGGGTTCATCGATGGGGTGGATGAAACAGGTGCTGGAGCACTCGCGGGTGTGACCTCGGGGACGGATTCATTTGATGTAACTCTGGGAGCCGGTGGGAATGCGGCTACAGACTTTGACTTTGGCATCCAGGCCTTGGTCTTGTCGAAATGGTTATTTTTCGCATAGCCGGGGGGCTATGAATGGCAGGCGTGCATTGAAGTACCGGCAATCGGGAGCCGGTGGAATGCTGGTACTTCAAACGCCGCTTGCTGAGATTTTCGAGAAAGGGGTCGATTGCGGGGGCGATCGACCCCTTTCGAGAAAATCACTCTTGGCGCGGCCACAAGATTTTCGCTAACACGCGGAAATCGCAGGGAGGTGCGCCATGTTTCAATTCTGTTTTCGTGCAATCGCCATCGTCATTTTTACCTTCACACTCGCTTCGTCGTTGGACGAGGTGCAAGCTGGGGAACCGACGGTCGGTAAAGATGGGCCCGTCGAACCCTATGTCGTATATGTTGCCCGCGATGGCGAATACACTCGCTGTGGTCCGTCTGGTGAGTACTATAAAGCCGATCCGCTAGCGCCCGGACAAGACGTCGACGTCTATCTGGAAACCGACGACGGCTGGTTGGGTATCAGGCCCCCAGACAATAGCTTTTGTTGGCTCCAATCCGATCAGGTTGAAGTAGCCGATGATCAATCTAGGGGTACTATTGTCGAAGCGTCGGCGGTCGTTTGGATTGGCACACACCTCGGAAAAGCTAGGCAATATCGATGGCAAATCCGTTTACAGCAGGATGAAGAAGTTACCATCATTGGCACTGCTAAACGCGCGGGGCCAGAGGGGGACGAGGTTTGGTATCGAATTGTTCCCCCTGCTGGTGAGTTTCGTTGGCTGCATCGATCGCAAGTGGTCAATTCGCGTGCAGAAGTGTCGTTCCAGCCTCGCTCTCAAAGCATATCTGACGATGCACTGACCCCCGTTGTCGCTAATCCCCGTTCCTCGTCGCAACAGATTGCATCTCGAGAATCGGCCACAACCGAGGTTGCACCTAAGCCATCGAATGAGGAAATGCCCCTAACGCCTCCTCAGCCCCCTGCAGATTCGCTTGCCTTCGCTTCCCCTAGTCCGAGCACCCAGGACGCTATTGATCCGCTTGATGATCAACCCATTGGCTCGGGCGTCGCCGCCAGCGACGACACGAAGGGTTCATCCTGGGTATCCTTTGGCGAAGTGCGAACCGTTAGCGGAAGCGAGTGGAGCCAATCAGGTTCACCTGTCTCTGCGGCGAGCTTCGAACAACCGGCCCTAACCCGCAGCGGTTATGTCGCTCCAGCCGAATTGTCTACATTAAACATCGATGCACTTGGCATCGAGCTCTCGCGTGCTATGGTCGCCGGTGCCACGGCAGCGGAGGCCGAGCCGATTCGCGAGCGAGTTGTCCAGATTGCCGACAGTTCGCCCAATTCCGTCAGCAAAGGCCGAGCTAGTTTGTTGCTCAAGCGGATCGACGAATATCAGCGAGTGGCGAGGAAACGACACGAACAAAATTTGGGGCCAGCCAGCACATCCGCCACCACATCCGCCAGCCTCGCACCCAGCGTGCCCGTTAATATTGGCGTTGACGCTGGCACTGGGGAACGAACTCAGTTCGATCGACAGGGATGGTTAGTAAAAGTCTATTCGGCTCGGCCAAGTGCACCCCCTTATGCGATCGTGGATTCCGCAGGACAGACGCTGTCCTACGTCACTCCGGTCCCCGGCATCAATCTGCGGCGCTATTTGAACCAAGAGGTAGGACTCTACGGGCGTGTGGCGTTCGATACCAGTTTGGAAACACCTCATTTGATTGCCGAGCAAGCCGTTCGCGTGCGTCGTTAAGGCGCTCAACATTTGCTAACCATTGTCGTAACTCTTCACTTCTCATGCCTGCCGTTGTTCTTCCAGCAGGCGAATCCAGGGTCCAACGTAATGGCCGTTGTCGTGAAACGTGCGGCCGCTGACCAGATTCCCATCGACGACGCAGGGTTCGTCGACGAAGATACCGCCGCAGATCTCTAGGTCAAACCGACATTTTGCGACCGTTGCCATGCGGCGTCCCCGTACGCAATCTGCGTAGGCCGGAATTTCTACTCCATGACAAACGCTGGCGATGGGCTTCTTCGTTTCAAAGAAATACCGAGTCACTCGCAGGAGATCTTCGTCATAGCGAATGTACTCAGGGGCGCGGCCACCTGAAAACATGATGCCTACATATTCTTCAGGTTGGATATCGCGGAAGGCAATATCCGCTTCAATGGTGTAGCCTTCCCACTCTTTGGTGATGGTCCATCCAGGTTTAACTTCGTGCATCACCAATTGGAACTTACGTCGCTCAGGTCCAGCAACAATGGGTTGAAACCCTGCTTCTTGCAGGCGATAGAAGGGATACATGGTATCCAGGGTTTCGCTGGCGTCTCCAATGATGATGAGCACACGTTGCATGGCGTTGGGACCTCTCGAGGCAGAAACGAAAAAAGGGCTCTCATCGTGAGAAGAGAGCCCTTCGAATAACATTAGGAGCAAGGAGTGATCGAGGAAGACTTCATTGAAAGAAGCCAACCGGGTCCCACTATTATCGCTTGCTGAATTGGACGCCGCGGCGAGCGCCACGTAGACCGAATTTCTTGCGTTCCTTCATGCGGGAGTCTCGCGTGAGGAAGCTATTGGCTCGCAATGGATCGTGTAATTCTGGGTTGTAGCTGACCAAAGCACGAGCCAAACCCATGCGAATGGCACCACTTTGCCCCGTCATTCCGCCGCCGTTGACGCGGACAAGCACATCAACTTTGCCTGTGTGGTCCACAATAGCCAATGTGTCCATAATCCAACGACGATCTTGGTCGTTGACAAAATACGCTTCCATCGCCTTGCCATTAACAGTGAACTTGCCACTGCCGGGACGCACGCGAACGCGAGCAACACTACTTTTACGGCGGCCGGTGCCCAAGGCATCGCCGCTGATCTTGTCTTTTTTGACTACGATCATGGAATCAAAGGATTTCAGAAAGCGAGGGGAATAAATTGGTCTTTAAAAACTAAATTCGCTTGCCAATGTTAACAATTGGCTGCGGTTGTTGAGCTTGATGCGGGTGCTCTGTTCCTGTGTACAGCTTCAGCTTCTTCAGCATATGGGCTGCCAACAGATTTTTTGGCAACATACGGCGGACCGCATGGTAGAGCAAATCTTCAGGCTTGCGAGCTTGACGATCGCCATAGCTTTCCAGCCTGAGTCCAGGATAACCGGTGAACCAAGTATAATGGCGAACTGCCATCTTATTGCCGGTCATCTTGATCTTTTCGATATTGGTAACCACAACGTAGTCACCGCAATCGACGTGCGGGGTGTATTCGGGACGATGTTTGCCCATCAGGATCATAGCAATATCGCTGGCCAAACGACCCAATACTTGATCGGTCCCGTCAACGAGATGCCATTTCTGTTCGACTTGGCCAGTTTTGGCAACGGTTGTCTTTTGTGAAACCACGGTCGGTACCTCGCACCGATTGCAAATACGTATTCGGCTAAATATTTCTCAGCGTTCGAGCTATGGAGCTCCACGCACTTTCGGGGTTATCCGAAGGAATCGCGGAGTTTACCTATCACAGGACACCTCCACAAGGGCAACGAAACGAATTACCCAAATCAAGTTCTTCGTGTCCGAGACAAAAACGAATCCATCATTTCCCACTCTTTTTGGTGCAATTGCTTCTATCGCACATTTACAATGCAAAGTAGCAGGCAAGCTACGCCCTGCCGTTCGCCCATCCCACCAACCGGACATTTGTTGTTGTTCCCCAAAGAGGTGGGTTCCTCACTCTGATTCTGAAGCAGCATGCAACTGGAACGACTCATTTCGTTCTTCGACTCAAGTCCAGCGATTCGCTTGCTGCGATCTACCCATGCGCCTTACATCGTTTATTTCCTGGAGCACCAGTTTAAAGAGTCGGGCGAGATCACTTGGGCCCACTCAGCATTGCTAGCACGTCTTGCTGAGTTTCAATCGCGGCTGCGTCAAGAAGGCAACGCGGAGACGTTGCGAGACCGCACCGAGACTTATCTCAATGACTGGGCTGGCGGTCAGAGTCGTTGGTTAGTTCGTCGATTGGAAGGTGCTGTTTCTGAACCGGTTTACGAATTGTCGGTCCACGCTGAACAAGTGCTCAAGTTTCTACGTGAGATCTTAGGCCAACGTCTTGGATTTGTTGGTACAGAGTCTCGCTTGAGGCGGATCATTGACACGTTGTCCAATATCGTCGTGCGTGGCAATGACGATCCACAGCGACGCCTCGATTTCCTTCGCCAGGAAAAAGCTCGCATTGACGCCGAAATTGAATCCATTGAGCAAGCTGGTGTGGTGACTACCTATTCGCCCACTGCGATCCGTGAACGATTCGCGGATGCGGTATCGGACTTAGTTCAATTGCAAAGTGATTTTCGTTCGGTGGAGGAGTCATTCAAGGATATCACGCGTAAAGTGCAGCGTCGGCAAGCGGCAGCGAGTGGTTCCCGGGGAGAGATTCTAGGATATGCGTTGGACGCAGAAGACAATCTTCAGAACAACGATCAGGGGATTAGTTTTCAAGAATTTGTGCGTCTTGTGCTGTCTCCAGCCAAACAGGAAGAGCTCGAGGAGATGATCGTGCGGCTGTCGTCCATGGCGGAGCTCGTGGATTCGAGCGATGGTCTGCGGCGCATGCGTGGCATGGTGCCCGCGCTATTGATCGAAGCACAGAAGGTCTTAAAAACAACGCAAAGACTCAGCACCTCGTTGCGGCGCGTGCTCGACACCCGTTCCGCGGCCGGACGCCAAAGGTTAGCCGATGTGCTTCGCGAGATCCGACAGCTCGCCAATCGGGCCGCAGAAAATCACTCCGTGGGCCAAGCTGAATTGCTCAAGCACATTGGAGTGCAAATCGATTCTGAGCTCGATCTAACATGCTTAAGCGAAAGGACTTTCTGGGCGCCGCATCTGAATTTTCAGCAACCGGCCATGAAGGATGAGCAGTACGACGAGGATGATCGTATGGCGGCATTTAAATCGCTCGCCCACATGCAACGGCTTGATTGGTCAGGACTGAGAAAGACGATCTCAATTTCGCTTGCCCACAGAACTTCACTGACCTTGACAGAGCTGCTTGCTGAACATCCGCCACAAACGGGAGTGATCGAAGTTCTCGGGTATCTTCAAATCGCTCATGATGATGGACACCTTGTTAGCACTGAGGTTACTGACACGATCCGCATTTCGGTGGAATCACTCAACCGCCAGCTTGCCTTTGACTTGCCCCGCGTTACCTTTCTAAAGCCAAACTCGTCAGCCGCAGAGTCCGTTTAATGGACGAATCACTGTCTCATTCGTTGCCAACCTATCGTGAAATGGGTCTTCCAGCGGTGCAGTTGTTGCAAGGAGTTATCTATTCCGACGACGCACAAGCCTGGGACGCTCTGCTGGCCAACGAGTCGGAGCTGATCGATTACTTTGCACGAATTGGGCTAGTGTTGATCATTGATACTACAGACGGTTTGGCCTACCTTCGCCAGCTGAGCGATGACGAGAAGACGGACGGTTACGAGCAATTGCCTCGGCTCTTTCGTCGCACCACACTCGGCTATGAAGCAACCTTACTGTGTGTCCTATTGCGAGATGAATTCCGGCGATTTGAGGATGAGGATCTCGACAATGAACGATGTGTGGTTGAGAGCGACGTGCTGTTTGAGTCCTGGCGTGCCTTTTTTCCAAATACGGAAGATGACGTCAGGCTGCGTCGGCGATTGAATGCGTCGCTGGCCAAGCTAGAAAAACTAAAACTCGTGCGACCTTTTCACCGCGAGACCGACGCTTGGGAGATTCGTCGCATCCTTAAAGCAAAGCTTCCCATTCAAGAGCTCGAGACGCTTCGTTTGCAATTGTTAGCTGCTGTGGAGAGTCCATCGATTCTGGACGATTCCGAAGACGAGAACCGCTCAGGAGAAATGTGATTCCTCATGCACGAACAAGCCCATCTACGACCTGAACGACCCGGGTACCGACTGCAAAGATTAGAAATCTATAACTGGGGCACGTTTGACAGTGTTGCGGGAACCATCTACACCGCCCAGCCCGATGGCAGAACATGCTTGCTGGTTGGCCAGAACGGTTCTGGGAAATCAACGCTGGTTGATGCCATTCTGACCTTGCTGGTTCCCTCCGCGATTCGCAATTACAACGTTGCCGCCGGCGCGAAGAAGACGGAGCGGAATGAGCGCAGCTATATCCGTGGCGCATGTGGACGCAGCAGTGATAGCGACCTCAGAACTGTCACGCAATTCCTTCGCCCGCAACCGCAAACATATTCTGCGTTGCTGGCCGTTTTCAAAGACGAGGAGCTCGATCGCGCTTTCACGGTCTGTCAAGTCTTGCATCAAACGACCGAAGGAGGTGTGGAGAAAATCTATTCTATTAGCGATGAAGCAAGACGACTGTCGCATGATTTGACAGGTCTATCCCGCGCGGATCAGGTTCGCACGCACCTCAATAAACTAGGTTATCGTACAACCAAAAAGTACAGCGAATACGGACAGTGGTTTGCTCGGCGTACAGGCGTTCGCAGCAAGGCCATGGACATGTTCAATCAAACCGTGGCAGTTAAGGACATCCAAAGCCTCAATGATTTTATTCGCTTGCACATGCTGGAGGGTCACGATTGGCGAGAGAAGGTCGACAGACTGCTGTCGCACTTTCATGAGCTAAGTACGGCACATCGTGAATTGGTGAGAATCCGACAAGCTCAGGAAATGCTCGAACCCATCGAACGCCTGGGCAATAGCTACCGGCAAGAGTCGGAGAGAATGGCTCAATTTGAGCGAGTCATCGATGCATCGCAACTCTATTTTCGTGCTCAAACAATTCGACTCTATCAGCCTGAATTAGTTTCATTTCAAGATCGATTGGCGACGGCAAAGAAGTCAAAAGACCGCCTCAGCAAGCAATGGGTCCAAGGGAGCGAAGATAGTCGACGTTTGAAAAATGAGCTCGAACAATCAGGGGGCGAGCGTTTACGTTTGATTCCTCTATTGATTGAACGTGAGCTCGCGGCTTTGGAGCCAAAGAAGCGAGAATTCACCCGTTTCCAGCAAGCAATTCAAACTTGTGGGATCGACAGCGCGCCGGCTAATCAGGAAGCTTTCGCAGCCATCATGCGGCGTTTGAAAGAGTGCGTTGCTGCGGCTGCCGCTACGCTTGGGTCGCTCGTTGCTCATCAAGAACAAGTTGCTGTCGATCGAGTGGTATGCAAACGCGAACTTAGCACCGCGCAAAGTGAATTAGATGCTTTGCGGCGACGCCCCTCAAACTTGCCAAACTACTTGGCGACCTTGAGAAGCAGACTGTGTGGCGAACTTATGTTACCAGAAAGCGAGCTACCGTTCGTGGCCGAATTGATTTCTATACGCAGCGAAGAAGCAACCTGGGAGGCCTCGGCTGAAATGGTGCTGCGCTCGTTCGCACTCAGTTTACTGGTGCCCATTCGACACTATCGTAAAGTGCGTGCTTACGTCGAGAGTTCTCGAATGCATGACCAACGAGGGGTCGGGCAAAAGCTAGTCTACTTGAGTGTGAAACCGATTGTCGGCAAACAAGACTCGGGGGACCGATTGCATCGGCAGAGCCTGTTGAGAAAACTTCAGTTACACCCAGCTCACGATCTATCAGCCTGGGTGCATACACAATTACTACAGCGATTCGATTACGTGTGTTGCGAAACACCCGAGGAATTTGATTCAGCACCACGTTTGGCAATGACCGTCAACCGACACATCAAGTCAGGCCAAGAACGACATGAGAAAGACGATCGACCCTGGATGGTTGATCCGTGCAATTTTGTTCTCGGTTGGGAGAACCATGAAAAGTCTAAGCTATTGATGCAGCACGCCACAAAGCTTGAGAATGAGGTCGATCAGGCCAATCGTCTGTGGGACAACTTAGAGCAACAGATCGTTGGACTTCGCAATCAGATGGAAGCAGCACGATCTGCGCTTCTCACTAGCGATTTTGACTTGTTAGACGTTAATCATCATCTACGTGAAATTGCCGATCTTGAGAACGAGCAAAGAGAAATCGAAATATCGAATTCGAGTATCGCTGCGCTGCGAGAGAAGCTTGTGGCAATAGAGCGACAAAACGCTGCGATACAAGCAAGACGAGACGAAGCGGTAGCCGAAGTTAGCGATCTAACTAAAACGATTGCATCGGCAGAAGAGATTGTTGATCGAGCGAGGCGTACCGTTGAAGAGACCAAACAAAATGGGTCTTGGGAATTATTAGAAGCTTCGTTTTCTCAAATCGATCAACAACTCGATGGTAAACCACTGACTATTGAAAATTTAGTGGTCAGCGAGCAGGAGTTGACGACATTTGCAGGTCGTAGTCTTGCCCAGCTTCGGAGCAAGTTAGAACCAGTACAGCAGCAACTGATCTCGCAGATGACTCGCTACCTACGCGAATTCAAATTGGAAGGTGAAGACCTCGATGCGAAAACTACTTCACTGCACAGTTTTATGGCACGATTAGAGCACATCCGCCGCGAGGACTTGCCGCGTCTGGAAAGACGGTTCAAGGAACGATTGAACGATAAAGTCAGCCAAGAAGTGGCTCTCTTTTACGCGTCGTTGCGAAATGAAGGAAAGCAAATTGAGGATAAGATCAGTCAGCTCAATCAGGCACTAGGTGAACTAGAATATCGGCCTGGTACTTCGATGCGTCTGGAGCCCAGGCCAGTCAGGGATCGAGAGATTTTAGATTTTCAACGGTCGCTAAGGGAGTGCTTGGACGATTCGCTCGATAAATCCGATGAGGCGAATGAAGATCGCTTTTTGCGAATCGAGAGTCTGGTGAATCGCTTGGCCGACACTGAGAAGACGCGTTGGCGAGACAAGGTCATTGACGTGCGCCGTTGGTACGATTTTGCAGCACGCGAAGTTGACCGTGAAACTCTGGAAACGCACAGCTTTTATGAAGACAGTTCGGGCCAATCTGGGGGCGAGAAGGCCAAGCTTGCTTTTACGATCCTCGTCGCTGCCATTGCATATCAGTACGACCTAGATCCCACAGAACACGTACCAGGACGGTTTGCGTTTGTGTGTGTCGATGAAATGTTTTCTAAAGTGGACGACCGCTACGCTGAATATGCGATGCGATTGTTTGAACAGTTTGGACTGCAATTGCTGATTGTGGCACCTCTCGATGCCAAGGCGCGAGTTACCGAACCCTACGTGGATTGCTATCTCCATGTCGTCAAGGATGAAGCCACCAATCGTTCGCAGATTTTCACGATGACCGCGCGAGAGTACGAATCGGTGGTCGCCGGTTTCGAGAGTCGTGGAATTCCGAGTAACACTTCTTCGCCCGGAACAGTGTCGCGAAGAATCAACAGAGTTCCCAAATAGTTGTTGTTCCCAAATAGTTGTTCAATAACCTCTGGAACTCCGATCGTTGGGACAACCTCGCATGATTGTCCCAACGGTCTCAGAATGTTTCCTGCCTTCGACAAGGGGACGTTACTTCGTTTCGCCTCGGGCGAATCGAGCCAGAGTCGATTGGTATTTGCGTTTACCCTCTTCGACGACACGACGAATTTCTTTCGTGCTCTCTTCAGACTCTTTACGCAAGTCGGTAATCATGGTTAGCGACTCTATTTGGAAATTGCTGATCGCATCGACCAATTTTTGAACCGATTTGGGATCGATCGTTGAGCCATAGCCGGCTTTTAGCGCTGCACGCTCTAGATTTCGTCCAAGTTCAGCGACGTCTTCCAAGCCCTTGTTCACACCCTCTTTCATCGCTTCCGTGGCTTGCGTGACTTCATGCAGTCCATGTTGTGAAGTGTAAACCGTCCCCAATATTGTGAATACGTGTTCGTTGGTAGTAAAGAACGTCACCGCCCTGCGATAGACTCGATCTTTTACGTCGTGCGTCTGTTTGAGTTTCGTGACCAGAGTTTCGCCGACGTCGTAGCCAATTTCCAAGTTTTCTGCGATATCTTTCAGCAACTGATAGGTTTTATCCTCCGCCTCAAATTTAAACCGTGCTTCATCACGGGAGAGTTCCAGTCGCGACCTCGACGCTTGGTCCGCGTTTTCACCCGCTGCATCAACGGCGGCCTGGGTATCAGCCAATCCCTGCTTCGCTGCTTCAAGGGTAGGCGCATGCATGACGAGGAGATCGCGAGCCAGTACTTCGGCTTCCTTCAAGGCAAAGCGAAAATCAATGTAGGCATCCATGATCGCCGCTTCGACTTCCAATTGCTTCCGCGTGTCTTTGGAAACGTCGGTATAAATTTCTGCAATCTTTTCAAAGCGATCGCTGGGAGTACCACGACGAAGCTTCATCCACCAATTGGAGACTTTTTCGGTACCGCTGATCTTGCCATCATCCAACTGAGCGATGAGCTTCTTGCTATCTTCGCGAACGGAGTCAAACATCTGTGTGATTTCCATGTAGCGATTTCCTACCGTAACGCTCGCTACATTTTCTCGCACCATTTCATTGAAGGTACTCATGTGTTTGATCACGTCAGCAATCGCTAACGCTTTGGCCTCGTCAATGTGCTTGACGCTCTCCAGTAAGTGGATCATTTCTTGCGGGGTATCGTCCCGTGCGGAGAGCCCAAATCGATCGAGTACGTTTAACGCGCGATCCAAGTACTTACGCATGGTGCCCGGGTCGCGTTCCACAGACACCTGATTGGCTGGCTTGGACGCCGCTTGGGTTGTGCTATTGGGCTCCGGCGCATTTTGTTGTGCTTGCTCGTTCATTCCTCAGTCTCGTTCCCTTGAGTCGATCTATGCGATAAGAAAGGTAGTCGGTCAGCAATAGCGTACCAACTTGGAATGACTTTCGGGTAGGAAGCTTGCGTCGATTCGACTCACTTCTTGTTCGCTCGCACGTCGTTGCGAGGCGTTGTGAGGCGTTAAACTCGATATCTTCAATCTAGACGCGTAGTTATTTCGCAGTGATGTATACGCAATGACACAGGGGACGTAAATGCAGATCGCAGTCGTAGGTGCGGGATTATCGGGCCTAACAGCCGCCTATTACCTACATCGCAATCTTCCCCAAGCCAATCTTCAAGTGTTTGAAGGGGGGGATCGTGTCGGCGGGGTCATTGCCACGGAACATCGTCACGGTTGGCTCATTGAGCACGGTGCCGATTGTTTTTCGGTTAACCCCCCGGATGCATTTCAGCTGTGCAAGGATTTAGGATTAGCTGAGCAATTGATTGAACCGGAGCCCCAGGGGCGTCGCGCCATGATCAGTCGCGGCTCGCGCTTGCACAATGTGCCCGAAGGCTTTGTACTGATGCGTCCGACTCGGGTCTGGCAAGTGCTCAAGTCGCCCATTCTTTCTTGGGCAGGTAAATTGAGATTGGTCGCCGAAAAGTGGGTGAAACCATCGACCTCAAACGAAGACGAGAGTTTGGCCCATTTTGTACGGAGGCGGTTGGGGCATGAAGCGCATGACCGCTTGGTGCAACCGTTGGTGGCAGGCATCTACACGGCCGACTCTGAGAAGCTCAGCATGCAAGCGACGATGCCGCAGTTTGTCGCTATGGAAAAGAAGTATGGCAGCCTGATTGGTGCTGCGATGAAAGATGCGGATGGGAAGACGCAATCGCTTGAACGTGAAAGTAGTGGGGCGCGCTACGGACAATTTAGGGTATTTCCAGAAGGTATGTCGCGTCTTTTCGATGCACTAGTTGATACCTTGCCGGAGCACAGTCTTCATCTCCGGTCACCCGTCAACAGCATTTCCCCTTCGCCGCAAGGAGGCTGGGATCTATCTATTCAATCTCCTGACACGCCGCTCCGCAAGCAACGTTTTGACGGTGTATTACTGGCCCTGCCAGGTCCTCAATTGTCGAGAATGCTACAACCCGTTGCCAGCGTTGCGGCAGAGCAGCTTGTCAAGATCGAATATGCCAGCAGTGCGATTGTATTGATTGGTATTCCCACGCGACAGATTGCCAAGCTCCCCAGTGCATTTGGCTTTGTCGTTCCTGCCGAGGACAAGCGACGTATCTTGGCTGCTAGTTTTGCAAGCCAAAAATTCCCCGGTCGCGCTCCCCAAGGAGAAGTGCTCATCCGCGTCTTCATCGGAGGCGCAATTTCACCCGAGATGTTGCTGCATGATGACAGTGAATTGGTGCAAATCGCCTTGCAGGAAATGTCTGAATTGATCGGACTTCGTGGCGAGCCTACCTTTACGGCAGTCCAACGCTGGAACCAGGCGATGCCACAATATCACGTCGGACATCTGCAACGTGTCGAGCAGATTGAAAAGGGGATCGCAGCATTGAGTGGCCTGGAAGTCGCTGGCAATGCGCTTCATGGAGTTGGAATCGCGCCGGTAGTGGGAGCCGCCCGTCGCGCGGCAGAACGCCTTACAAAACATCTACAGCAATAACACCTACTGCAACAATCAAAGTGATCGATCATGTATAGCGTATTTGATCTTTTCAAAATTGGAATTGGACCTTCGAGCAGTCATACCGTGGGACCTATGCGAGCTGCTGAGCGATTCGCAGACCAACTCTTAGGGATGATTCCCGTTGGTGAATCGCTCGATCGCATCGTGGTCGATCTCTTTGGCTCCCTCGCCCTTACAGGGCGCGGACATGCGACCGACAATGCTGTCATCTTGGGTCTGGCTGGCTATCGACCCGATGCAGTTGCCAGTTCCATTGTGGAGCAATTGCCAAAGGAAGTCGTAGCGAGTGGTCGCTTGCCATTAGCCAACGGTGGTTCGATTCCGTGGCGTGATGGCGAGCACTTGGTTTGGCATACGAGTGAATCCCTTCCACGGCATCCCAATGGAATTCGTTTTTCAGCTTGGTCCAGCTCCGGGGAATGCCTCTTGGAAGAAACCTTCTACTCAGTCGGTGGCGGATTTGTGGTTAGTGAAGCGGAAGCCGCAGCTGGAGGCGGTGGTGATCATCCTCCACTCAAGCCCCTTCTCTATCCTTTCTCTTCGGCAGAAGAGTTGCTCAAGCTGTGTCGTATCACCGGCAAGAAAATTTGGCAACTCGTTTCTGCCAATGAGTCCTGCTGGCGTCCCGAGTTAGAGACCCAGCAGGGAATTGATGGTATCTGGCGTGTGATGCGTGAATCAATCGAGCGAGGTTGTAAAGCGGAAGGGGAGTTGCCGGGCGGGCTGCATGTTCGTCGACGGGCGGCCGGCATTCGAAAACGTCTCGAAGGGGATGGTCGAGGTGATGGATTAGAGGCGATCGACTGGCTCAGCTTGTTTGCGTTGGCGGTCAATGAAGAAAATGCAGCGGGACATCGCGTCGTGACGGCGCCGACGAATGGTGCCGCAGGGGTAATTCCTGCGGTCATTGCCTATTACGAGAGATTTGTTGACGAAGCATCATCGGAAGGCATTCGACGATTCCTGCTGACTGCTTCTGCTATCGGTTCGCTCTACAAACGGAACGCATCGCTATCCGCGGCCGAAGTAGGTTGCCAAGGCGAAGTGGGGGTTGCCAGCAGCATGGCGGCAGCCGGACTGGCCGAAGTCCTCGGTGGAACAAACGCTCAAATTGAAAACGCTGCAGAGATTGCAATGGAGCATCATCTGGGCATGACCTGCGATCCCATCGGTGGGCTAGTGCAAGTCCCCTGTATCGAACGAAATGCCATTGGCGCAGTAAAGGCTGTTAACGCAGCACGGTTGGCTGTTTTATACGGTGATGGAAGTCACCGTGTCTCATTGGACCGAGTCGTCGAAACAATGAGACAAACGGGGCTTGATATGGCTAACAAATACAAAGAAACAAGTCTTGGCGGGTTAGCTGTAAATGTGGGTTTGCCCGAATGCTGACATCTGAATGACAGCCTATCGTCCTGAGCGAAATTTAACCCTATGGGATTGGATGCGATTGTTGCCATCGCTGCATGGCAGGCTTAACCTTGTCCATGCGAATCCAGCGCCCTCGTGTTTTCACTTCACTCTGCACGAGTGTGTCGGGCTGAATCTCGCCGCGATCAATCCGCACTAAAAAATCGTGCTCGTCAATCGGGCCAATCTTCTTCCCTTTTTTAAACCATCCGTGACGGAGAAAAAACCAATCTGCACTCATCGATGGCCTCCTTTCTTGAGCCCACTGCTCAAGCACAATGCATGTGTATCTCTGGAGATCTCGACCATGGTATCTCAATAACCTAGTGAAAAGCCAGCAAAAAATGTCGCACTATGGTGAACGCATGAATGGATGGCGTAAAGGGCATACAAATGGATTATCACTTGACCACCCCCAAACACTGAAAATCAACATAGGGACCCCCACATGCAACTAGGCTTTCTCACTGCGATTCTTCCAGAATTGGATCTCGAAAAAGTACTTCGGATTGCCGCAGATATCGGTTACGAGTGTCTGGAAGTTTGTTGTTGGCCACCTTCCCAAGCAGAGCGACGCTACTCAGGCATTACTCACATTGATGTCGAAAAAATGCTCGCGTCGCAGACCATGGCGGATGAAATTGCGATGCAATTTTCCAATGCCAATATCTCGCTAGCCTCGCTGGGATATTATCCCAATCCCCTCACACCCGATTTGCAAGAATCAGAAATCGCGGTCCGTCATTTGCGCCGAGTGATTGAAGCCGCCTCCCGTTTGAGTGTTCATCGTGTGAACACGTTTGTGGGACGAGATTGGCACCTTTCCGTGGAAGACAACTGGCCCCGTTTTCTGGCCACATGGGAACCGCTCGTCGCATTTGCAGCGGAAAGGAATGTACGGATTGGCATTGAAAACTGTCCCATGATCTTTACTGCCGATGAATGGCCCGGTGGCAAAAATCTGGCCTCAAATCCAACTTTCTGGCGACGCATGTTTGAAGCGATTCCCGATCCTCATTTCGGACTCAATTATGATCCGTCGCATATGATTTGGCAGCAGATGGATTACCTGCAGCCCATCTACGAATTTGCGAATCGCATTTCTCACGTTCATGCGAAGGATGTTCGCCTGGATCAACATCGCTTGGACCAGGTTGGCGTACTAGCTCACCCCAACCTTTATCACTCACCAAAATTGCCTGGAATGGGAGATGTAGACTGGGGTAAATTCTTTAGCGCGCTTACGGATTCCGGTTACCGTGGTCCAGTGTGTGTGGAAGTGGAGGACCGCGCCTTCGAAGGCTCGCTCAATGATCGCATCCGATCCCTCAAACAGTCTTATCATTATCTTCGCCAATTCTTCGCCTAGCTTTCGCGAGTCCCTGATGAAATACAACGCAGCTGCCGTGATCGCTTGGATGTCAATTTCTATTGCCGTGTCGTTGGCATTGACGAAGGTTCCCGTTGCGGCGGAGGAAGGGAGACCATTACCGTCTCCCACTTTTTCAAATGTGCCCTACGGCCCAGATGCGAGAAACGTAGTCGATTTTTGGAAAGCCAATGGTGAGGGACCGCGACCGCTGTTGGTTGGCATTCATGGCGGTGGCTGGGTGACTGGTGACAAGAGTTCAAGCGGGGCTGCGATCCAGCGGTATCTTGATAAAGGGATTTCGGTTGCCGCATTTAATTATCGCTTGACACCTCAGAACCCGCTTCCAGCGCCGGTCCACGACGCAGCGAGAGCGATCCAATTCTTGCGTTTGCAAGCGAATGAGTGGGCTATTCACCAGGAACGCATTGCCGTTATGGGAACCAGCGCTGGTGCTTGTACTTCGATGTGGTTATTGCTCCACGACGATTTGGCCGACCCGGACGCAGATGATCCGATGCTGCGTGAGTCAACTCGCGTTTGTGCCGCATTGGCAATCGCCGGGCAAACGTCTATCGATCCCAAGATCATCGAAGATTGGCTAGGACCAAACGTATTGAAGCATCGGATGATCCCCCACGCGGTGGGAGAACTAGACGTGAAGATAGCGATGGAAAAGTATGACCAGTACAAGGAACTGTATGCAGAGTTTTCACCTATCAGTCACGTGGATGGCGAGGATCCGCCGCTATTTATGACCTATCAGGCCGACATGGACCTTCCTTCCCGAGATGCTGGACACGGCATACATCATCCCGTCTATGGCGTAAAGCTAAAAGAAAAATCGGACTCGGTTGGGCACGAATGCCATCTGTTGATTCCTGGATATTCGAAATCAGATCAATACGCAAACGGCAATGACTTCTTAGAAAAAAACTTGCTAAAATGATCGTTTGAATGTGTATGCGTTGAGCTTTAAGGTGAAACCGGTAAGCTTCAAGCCTTACACCTTACACCTTACACCTTACACCTTACACCTTACACCTACATTACACATTACACCTTACCCCTTCCCATCTATGAACAGTTCACTTTGGCGACGGATGCTGGCGGAATTCGTCGGCACCTTTATTCTTGTTTGGATTGGTTGTGGTGCAGCCGTTGTGGATGGAGGCACCGGGCGGCTTGGGCATCCGGGAATTGCGATCGCTTTTGGGCTGGTCGTTACAGCAATGATTTACACATTGGGTGATCTAAGTGGCGCGCATATTAACCCGGCGGTCTCGATTGCTTTCACGGTCGCGAGAAGATTTCCCGTTTGGGATTGCCTAGGCTATGTGTTGGCTCAGGTGATTGGCGCGATATCGGCTTCGCTTGCTTTGAAATACTGTTTTATCGAATGGCAAGGGAGTTTGGGTGCAACGGTTCCAGCGATACCCACAGTCGCCGCGTTTATGGTGGAGTTCATTTTGTCGGCGATACTGATGTTGGTTGTTCTTGGGGTATCCACTGGTGCCAAAGAGAAATCCATCACGGCGGGGATTGCCGTGGGAGTTACTGTAGCGATGTTAGCCATGATGGGCGGGCCGGCGACGGGCGCCTCGATGAATCCAGCACGGTCGATCGGACCAGCGATTGTCGGTCGAATTCTGGATGGTCAGTGGTTGTATGTCGCAGCACCCATTGCGGGCATGCTCTTTGCCGTGGTTCTTTACGCTGTATTGCGAGGCTCGGAAAAATTAACGGCCGAATCTTGAACTCGGCTCGTCTCTGCGTTGGAATCCGCGGCCCTCTCTTCCTGAAATCGCATCGCGGCACGTCCGACATACCACAATAGCCCAAGAGATGCGCTTATACTGATCGCAAGTCCAGTGGCAGTGGCCGCTCGTGAAGTGCTTGGCTCCGCCAGATTCTTCGCCAAGTGTCCTGAATGGACCCACAGGACTTGTCCCGCGACCGCCACAGCGGCCGCGACGGTGAACGGGACCGTTCGTGCCGCAAAAGCCCCGCAAGCGTAGCTCACTAGCATTGTGGGAACGGGTGTGAGACGCAACAACAAGTGAGCTTTGAAACCCCCTTTCTTGGCAATGCGACGCACAACTTCGACCTTTTCGCTACGATGAGCCCAGCGGATCACCAAATCGTGCATCAACCAGCGAGCAACTGTGTAATTGATCACTGCTGCGAAGGTGGCTACGACAACCATGAGAGTGGTTCCTTGCAGGGTGCCGAATAATGCGCCGGCGGCAAATGAAAGAATGGACTTGGGAACAAATAAGGAGATTAAGCAAATGCCAATGATGACGAACGCAATAGGGAACCAGGGCCCCGATCGCTCGCTCCAGGCAATAATCTCGTTGTGTGTGGGAACGCCATAAATCGCAAAAACGGCTAGGCTAAAGCAGAAGAGTAAGCCAACACCCAACAATGTTATGGCTTTAGTGATCCCTGTTTCTGCCCTTTCCGCCACAGTTTGACCTCTCGACTTTTATCGGTTTGCACAGTTTCGAGCCCTTCCTCGTACGCGTACCTTAGCAACGGCATGACGACCACTGAAATTACGATCAAAGGGGCCCGCGAGCATAACCTGCGTGACGTAAATCTGCGATTGCCGCGCGGCCAAATGATTTGTTTTACGGGAGTATCTGGAAGTGGCAAATCATCGTTAGCCTTTGACACTTTGTATGCGGAGGGGCAGCGTCGGTATGTTGAATCGCTGTCCAATTATGCGCGTCAATTTATGGGGCAGATGCCCAAACCGGACGTCGACCTGATTACCGGGCTGAGTCCTTCGATATCGATCAGCCAGAAGTCGACCGGGACCAATCCGCGCAGTACCGTCGGCACGATTACGGAAATTTACGACTTTCTACGAGTCCTCTACGCGCGTGTCGGGACCGGACATTGTCCTACCTGTCATAAAGAGATTACTGCGCAAACGCGCGAACAAATCTTGGCTCGCATTTTGGAGCTCGATCCGCAGGCAACCCTGTCGATCATGGCGCCGCTCGCTAGGGCTCAGAAGGGTGAATTTAGGGAGCTGTTTGAGGATTTGCGCAAGCAGGGATATGGGCGTGCGCGGGTGGATGGAAAGGTCTTTCGACTCAATGACGCCCCTTCGCTGGATCGCTCGCGTCGTCATGATGTCGACGTCGTTATTGATCGACTAACCGAAGAGGCTCGTACGCGAGGTCGTGCGGCGGAAGCAGTTGATGCGGCATTAAAGTTAGGGGATGGCTCCGTTCTTGTCGTTGCATCTGCTCCTGACGTTGTTGATGCGGAGACTGGCAATAGCGGATCGGGGATTGAAGTTCTCTATTCTTCTAAATATTCATGCACTCATTGCGGCACATCATTTCCACCTCCCACGCCTCAACTCTTCTCCTTCAATAGTCCTCAGGGTATGTGCCCTGGGTGTGACGGATTGGGACGTCTTTATACGTTCGTTCCGGAGTTGTTGGTCCCCGACACTTCGTTGTCCTTTAAGAAGGGTGCGGTTCATTTGATCGGCGATTGGGCCGACATGGGAAGATTCAAGAAACACGTTTATAAAAGTGTGGCAGAAACGGTCGAGAATGCGTGGGGGCTGGAATCGGGTTCCATGTTGGCTTTGCCTTGGCGCGATCTACCTGAACAGGCACGCAAGGCTTGGCTGTGGGGAACAGAAGAGCTTCATATTACCTACACGTGGAAGGGTGGTGCCAATCCTACGAAATACGGTGGGTCGTTTCACGGCATCGTTGCCGAACTGTTAGAGAAGTATCGCAACGGCAAGAACAAGATGATGTTGCGATCTCTCGAAAAGTATATGGATACGCTCCCCTGTCCCGATTGCCATGGAGCGAGATTAAATCCACAAGCTCGCGCTGTATTGCTGCACAGCCAGCATGAACTTTTTGTTGACAAACCTCGCTTGACCCTTCCTGAAGTATGCGACTTACCCGCCAATCGCTTGCATGATTTCTTTTCAGCAATAGATCTGCAGGGGACGGCCGCAACGATCGCTAGTGAAGTGCTTAAGGAAATCCTTACTCGCATTGGATTTTTGTTAGGTGTAGGCCTGGACTATTTGACGCTGTCCAGGACAGCGCCAACGTTGTCGGGGGGGGAATCACAACGGATTCGCTTGGCGGGCCAGATCGGTAGCGGGCTTTCGGGAGTGTTGTATATCCTGGACGAACCTTCGATTGGATTGCACGCCCGCGATAATGATCGCCTCATTGATACCTTGTTGACGCTGCGAAATCGTGGAAACACTTTGGTAGTCGTAGAGCACGATGAAGACACAATGCGTGCTTCCGACTTGGTCGTTGATTTTGGCCCGGGACCCGGAGTGCGTGGAGGTCGAATCGTGGCCACTGGGTCTGTCGACGATATTGCCGCGGAACCTCAAAGCATCACGGGGCAATTTCTCTCAGGAACGGAGAAGATTGACATCCCGGCTACACAGCGAGCCGGAACCGGAGAGCAGCTCGTCGTTCGCGGTGCTACTCATAACAACTTGAAGTGCATTGATGTGGCCTTGCCTTTAGGCAAGTTAATTTGTGTGACGGGCGTGTCAGGTAGTGGCAAGTCATCTTTGATTGGCGATATCCTTGAGCCCGCGTTGCGGTGCGCGCTCAATGGTGCAGAGGAAGAACCGGGAGCGCACCAAAGCATCGAGGGACTGGAGCATCTCGACAAGACGATTGGAATTGATCAATCGCCTATTGGTCGGACTCCTCGTTCGAACCCTGCAACGTACGTCAAAGTCTTTGATGAAATTCGCAATCTCTTTGCCAAATTGCCCGATGCAAAGACACGCGGTTTTACGGCAAGTCGTTTTAGCTTCAATGTCGATGGTGGACGATGTAGCGCGTGTGATGGTAACGGCGCAACCAAGCTGGAGATGGACTTTCTTGCCGATATTTGGGTCAAATGTCCTATCTGCGAGGGTCATAGATACAATCGTGAGACTCTGGCCGTTAAATTCAAAGGACACTCGATAGCGGACGTGTTGGAGTTGGATGTCGCTCAAGCCTACAAGTTGTTTTCAAACGTCCCTAAAATTGCTATCTCCTTGAAGACGTTGGTCGATGTTGGCTTGGAGTATTTGAAATTGGGTCAGCCTTCACCGACGTTATCAGGTGGCGAGGCTCAGCGAATTAAGCTCTCTCGAGAACTTTCGAAAAAGTCGACGGGACGGACTCTCTATGTGTTAGATGAACCGACCACCGGTTTGCACTTTGCCGATATCAAATTGTTGCTTGGTGTGATTCATGGGTTAGTCGATCTCGGCAATACCGTTGTTGTTGTTGAGCACAATCTGGATGTGATAAAAACTGCGGATTGGGTTGTGGATTTGGGACCCGAAGGGGGCGATGGTGGAGGGCGTGTGCTCTGCTGTGGAACTCCTGCAGAAATCGCCGCTTGTGAGGAGTCGCATACCGGACGCGCGTTGCAGCGAGTGATGCGGAGCGATGTGGCCCATGTTCACTATCGCTCGCATCTTGCTGGGCCAGTCAGCGAGTCCCATGGATTGTCTTCTCAGTTGATCGTCGAGGGCGCCACGCAGCACAATCTCAAGTCTGTGGATGTGACGATACCTCGCGATGCAATGACTGTTTTTTGCGGTCCGTCGGGTAGCGGTAAATCTTCGATGGCGATGGATACCATATATGCCGAGGGGCAGCGGCGCTATGTCGAATCGCTCTCTAGCTATGCCAGACAGTTCATTGGCCAGATGCAAAAGCCCATGGCAGAACGCATTGACGGACTCTCTCCGGCGATTGCCCTTGAGCAAAAGAATTTAGGGCATAGCCCACGCAGCACTGTAGGCACAGTCACAGAGATCTACGACTATCTGCGCATTTTGATGGCTCGACTAGGGACGATGTTCTGTCCGGAATGTCAGGTTCCCATCGGAACGCAGACAGCCGATCAAATTGTCGACAAGGTACTCACCTTGCCACAGGGCACTCGGTTTCTATTGCTCGCACCCTTGCGCCGCGACCCGGCCCAGGATCCTCAAGAGTTTTGGGCCGCACTGCGCGAAGGGGGATTCAATCGAGTTCGCATCAATGGCAAGACGGTGTCGCTCGATAACGCGCCGAACCTCGATCCACGGCAGCAGCATCAATTGCAACTAGTGGTCGATCGTTTGACTTTACAACCCGACGATCAAACGCGAATCACTGAGAGTGTTGAACTAGGATTGAGCATCGGCAATGGGGTTATCCAATTGGCGATCGCGGATGAAAATCGCGATGAACCGCTGTGGGAAACAATATCCCATAGTCAGCACTTGGCATGTCATTGTTGTGGGAGATCATTTCAGCCTCTTACTCCACACCATTTTTCCTTCAATACTGTAACTGGATGGTGCCCTCAATGTGAAGGGCTAGGACGGCAAACGGGAACCAATCCGGCAGCCCTGCTTAAGGATGGGCGAACTACACTTGGCGATGGTGCATTGCTGCTCTGGCCCAATCTGGAACACACCGTATCGCGCTGGATGTTGCAAGCATTCTCTCGGCATACGGGAATTCCGATCGATTTGCCTGTCGATGAATTGTCGGTGAATCAACGTCGCAAAATCTATCGTGGCACGGGCGACCAGTGGATCGATGTGCGGCAGAGTGATGTGGAAACGGTGGCTCCATCGGAAACGACTACCGCGGCGGCAAGCGGAACAGGAGTATTGTTTCGCTATCAATTCAAGGGCTTGTATCCAGCCCTGGAAGATGCGGCGAAGATTAGTCCAAGCTTGCGGACCAAGTTAGAGAAGTTTACAGAAGAAGTGGATTGCGCGGCGTGCGATGGGACCCGCTTGAGAGATGTCGCCGCTTCAGTTCGTTTTAATGAAATGACCATTGGTGATTTGGTCCGCATGCCCTTGGGTAGACTCGATAAAGTAACTCAAGGCTGGAAACTGGACGCCAGACAACGACGGATCGCGGGTGAACTAATTCGTGAAGTCCGCAAGCGGCTGCAATTTCTTCTCGATGTTGGTCTGGATTATTTGACCCTGGGACGACCGGCGGCAACTCTCTCCGGTGGTGAAGCACAGCGCATTCGTTTGGCCGCGCAACTTGGCAGCGGACTCTGTGGAGTTTTGTATGTCTTGGATGAGCCCACGATTGGTCTCCATCCAAGAGACAATTTGCGATTATTGGGCGCGCTGCATCGCTTGCGAGACCTGGGCAATACACTGCTAGTTGTGGAGCACGATTCGGAAGTGATTGCAGGGGCGGACTACTTGTGTGATTTTGGTCCGCAAGCGGGCAGACATGGAGGCCAAATCGTCGCCAGCGGGCCACCGAATAATGTTGTACCTGCTGAGGCGAGTGTGACCGCGCCCTATTTGTTGGGCACCAAGTCGATCGCCATTCCAAGCAATCGCCGCACTTCCGGCGGGGCAACATTTCAATCGGTGATCAAGGTAAGTGGCGCGAGTGAGCACAATTTGAGAAACATTGATTTCGTGTTGCCTCTGGGTGTATTTGTCGCAGTGACGGGGCCCTCGGGTAGTGGTAAGTCGACAATGATCAATGACATTCTCTATCCTGTCCTGGCAAGGAAACTTCATCGCGCTGGGTTGCGACCGGGGCGGCATCGATCGATCAGTGGTATTGCCGCTATTGATAAGGTCATTCGTGTCGATCAGAGTCCGCTGGGAAACACACCTTCATCCAACGCGGCCACATATACCGGCGTCTTTGATCTCATTCGATTGCTATTTACCAAATTGCCGGAAGCCAAGGCACATGGTTACACAGCACGACAATTCAGTTTCAACGTGCCAGGTGGACGTTGCGACGCTTGCGAAGGGTCGGGGCAAAAGAAGATTGAAATGCACTTCCTGCCCGATGTTTGGATTGAGTGTGAAGATTGCCAAGGGAAGCGCTATAAGCCTGAAACGTTGTCGGTTACCTATCACGGACACAGCATTAACGACGTACTTAACTTGTCGTGCGGCGATGCAGTCCGATTGTTCGAAGCACAGCCAAAAATCACTCGTATTATTCAAACATTGTGTGATGTCGGTTTGGACTATGTTACTTTGGGCCAGCCCGCGCCCACTTTGTCGGGAGGTGAAGCCCAGCGTGTTAAGTTGGCAGCGGAGTTAGCGCGACCCGATACAGGGCGTACGCTCTACTTGTTGGATGAACCGACCACCGGATTGCATTTTGATGACATTGCCAAGCTACTCAGTGTTTTGCAACGGCTGGTCGATTTAGGGAACTCGGTCGTTGTCATTGAGCACAATCTTGATGTCATCAAAACCGCAGATTGGATCATCGATATGGGGCCGGAAGCTGGTGCAGAAGGGGGCACCGTGGTTGTCGCCGGTACTCCAGAGCAAGTTGTCCAGTATAGCGCAGATGCATTAAAGGATTCGCGTCGACGTCGCAAAAGTGCGACTGCGAATAGGCCGCGTAGCTATACGGGCGAGTTTTTGAGTCCAGTGCTTGAGGCAGGACCCTATGTGATCCGCGATTCGTATGATCCCGATGAACATGCGAGGAAATTGCTGGAAGCCCAACAGGCAAAGATTGAGCCTTCCCCCAATGTCAAAACAAGTTGGGAGTCGGATGGACGCAAATGGCATCTTGTCGATCCCAAAGATCGAACCGGTCAACCCGTGCAGTGGGAGAAGGAAGCTGTTCGCACGGTGATTGAGCGTATTGAAGCAAGCGATCAGTTAGCTCCGACAAATTTTACGCACCCTAGCATCATTGAAATATTGGGGCTCTTCTCGGATGACATTGATGACTCTGCGGAACAACGCCTGGAGCGCAAAGTCCATTTCCATCAGAAATATTGGTTCTTACACGCATTTACCAGCGAATCATTATGGCTGAAACTCAAGTTCCGAGTCCCGTTGAAAACGTTTAAGAAAGAGACCCTGCTCGACGACTTTGATTTACCAACGTTGAATCAAATGAACTTGCCAGGTGTATATTCAACAGAGCCTCGAGTTCGCGTTGTTTCCAATGATAAGTTTCAAGAGATAGAGCTTCGTATTTTTCGTCAAGCGGAGGTGCTGACAGGTACGTTCGAGAGATTTCTTGCGGCGGCCATTAATGCTTACAGTGGCGTTGATACTCCTGGCTCTGGAATGTCGTCAGCGACGGAGTCGAGCGGATTGCCTGATGGCGGTAAAGTTTTTGGGGGCTCCGGTCTATTCTCTATGGGACCTTCGAATCGATTCCTTGAGGGATCCGAACCATGGAAAGTTCTAGGACGCCGCTGGCATTCGTTGCGAAAAGGATTTCCGCCTGGCAAACAACCGGAATGGCCTTTGGAAATGGCCGACAAGACGTTGGAGCTTTTGGAGTCTTTGGCAGGTCCTCAGGCGTTGCGGTTCGAAGCCGCAGAGAAAGTCACCGTTCGGCCGCACGACCACCGTGAACCTTGGGCGCACGTGGTTACCAAAGAACCTGAATCACTGAGTGTCATGCTGGCAGGGCCCGCTGATGCGATCGATCTGCGTTCACTAGAAAAGATGGATACGAAAGGTACCGTCAATGTGAATGCAGAGCATCAAACAGTGATTACCTTTCATTTCACTGAAGTTGGCCAATTGCGCAACAGGCATCTCCATTCGTTCTTGAAAACCCACTTCGATAAAACGTTCGACCAGGCTTGATTCGTCCATGAACTGGGATTTGATTGACGGTTATACGCTCACGTTAACATCGTTAGTTTTGTTTGCGTTTCAGGGCTTGGGGTTCTTCAGTATTTTACACGCTTTGCGTCGTGTGCGTACGTCGCAAGCGATCATTGCCTGGAGCGTGGGGCTTATTACGCTGCCCATTGTGGTTGTGCCGTGCTATTGGATTTTTGGCCGCTCACGTTTCTTTGGCTATCGTGAATTGATGCGGCATGCCATGGAAGAACAAAGCACGCCAGCGCAGCGTTACCAAGAATATCTCGCCGATACGGCAGTCAACCTGCAAGAGAGTGCGGTCCCCTTGCATCGCCTCTCACTGACCGTTGACCGCAAGGTTACCATGGGTAACCAACTGGAGTTGTTGATCGATGGTGATGTGGCTTACGAAGCAATGTTTGAGGCCATACGCAATTCCAAAAAATATGTGCTGGCTCAGTTCTTTATCATCCAGAACGATGATGTCGGTCGCCGCTTTGCTGATGCGCTGATCGAGCGGGCTACTGCTGGAGTAGAAGTTCGTCTGCTGTATGACAATATCGGCAGTCAATGGCTACCCCGTTCGTATCTACGGCGACTGATCGAGGGAGGAGTCGTCGTTTCGTCATTCAACATGAGGGAAGGTTTTCGCTACAGGCTGCAGGTGAACTTTCGCAATCATCGCAAAGTGGTAGTAGTGGATGGCGTAAGAGCCTTTACAGGAGGTTTGAACATTGGTGATGAGTACCGTGGAAAGGGGCCTGATTTTGATGTCTGGCGCGATACGAACGTATCAATAAGGGGACCCGTCGTGCAAGCAATACAAGCCGCATTTGCAATGGATTGGTATTGGTCACGGCACGAGGCCTTAGCTCACTTGGTGTGGAAGTCTGAACCCGTTGGAAACACGGACGGACAAGCATGCGTCCTGGTGACAGGGCCTGCAGACGAACGACATTATTGTTCAATGATGTTCTGCGAAATGGCGGCCGCAGCGAACCAACGGTTGTGGATCGCGACTCCGTATTTTGTGCCCGATGAAGCGGTTGCTACCGCCTTGGAATCGGCCGCAGCGCGTGGCGTCGATGTGCGCGTGCTCATACCCAGCCGCCCCGACCACTACGTTGCCTTTTTGGCCGGTATCTACTACGAAGACGAACTGACTGCGGTGGGCGTCAAAGTCTACCGTTATCAGCCGGGATTCATGCACCAAAAAGTGGTTCTTGTCGACCGAAGTATCGCTGCGGTTGGATCCACTAATTTGGATAACCGCTCGATACACCTAAACTTCGAATTAATGGTTGCCTCGAGCGATCACACTTTCACAGGCGCGGTGGAGCGAATGTTGACAACCGACTTTGCCGAATCCATACAGTCCGCGGTGGGTGCGCTCAACAGACGGCCTTACCTGTTTCAGATGCTGGTGGATGCAGCTCGCCTTTTTTCGCCGATTCTTTGATTCCTCCCGCGATACAAAAGTTATCGCAAGCGGTTCATGTGGGGGCTTCGATTTTGGCCAATAAAGGGAGTTTTCCATTCATAGATGTGGATTTAGAGGAGATGTTTGTTCACTTTGGCGGCGAACTTCATTGACCCTCGACTTGGCCGCCTGCTAAACTGGCTTGTGACTAGCGGCAAGTCCGAAGAACTAAAAGAAGCTCCCAGTGTTTACACAGGGAAAGCTTTTTTCTTCCGTAACATCCCGATGCCGTCCCGCCACTATCCTCCCTTGAATTAATACTCAATGTTTTCAAACGCTGGGCATCACTCCGTTACGAAAATTGTGTCATGCGGGCTGGCAATAGCCTTTGCGGTGGCTATAGGAAGTGCGTCACGGAGTTTAGTTGCTCAAGATTTAGCAGCGCAGGCTCCCGTTAGTCAAACTGCGTTTGCTGACACGATCGTTCCGTTCATGGAAAACCATTGCACCATGTGTCATGGCGAATCGGATGGCGAGGGGGGGGTGAATTTAGCAAGCTTGAGCAGCGCTGAGGCGATTCGTAGCAATACCGAGTTATGGGAAACAGTAATTCGGCTCGTTAGCGAACGACAGATGCCACCTTCTGACGAAGTCCAGCCTGGCGATGAGGAGATCGCTTCGTTGGTCAAGGCAGTGCATAGCGAATTGGCTGCGATTGATTGCGCAGGAGTTTCTGCTCCAGGACGCGTTACTATTCGCCGACTCAATCGCGCCGAATACAACAATACGATACGAGATTTGCTGGGAGTTGATTTTCGGCCGGCAGACGATTTTCCTGCGGACGACGTCGGCAATGGTTTCGACAACATCGGCGACGTCCTTTCGATGCCCACATTGTTGTTAGAAAAATACCTCGGCGCAGCGGAACAAATTGTTGACCGTGTTTGGCTAGATATTGAGCTGCGTGAGCGTATTTATTCGTCGCTGCCCGATGAGCCTGTGGCCAAGGTAGAGGCGATTCGAGTGGCCTTTCGGAAGTTTGCCGATCGCGCCTTTCGACGCCCAGTCGGTGATGAAGAATTTGCTCGTTTGTTTCGTGTGATGGAGTTTGCCTTTTCTCAGGGAGCAAGCGAAGAGCAGATACTAAAGACAGGCATTCAAGCGGTATTGGTGTCGCCCCATTTTTTGTTCCGAGCCGAATCGGACCAAGGTGAAGGTGCCGTGGACGGAATCCGTCCGTTGAGCGATTGGGAACTTGCCACTCGTCTGTCTTACTTTCTTTGGAGCAGCATGCCGGATGAAACGTTGTTTGAACTGGCACGCAGCGGACAGCTACATGAGCCGCAAACATTGATTCAGCAAGTAGAACGAATGCTGGACGATGTGAAATCGCGTGCCTTGGTTGATAATTTTGCAGGACAGTGGCTGCAATTGCGAGAGCTTTCGCGATTGACGCCCGATGCGGAGAAGTTTCCTCAGTTCGATGATGCGTTGCGGCAAAGTATGCGTCGTGAGACGGAGCTATTTTTTGAAACGCTTTTGAAAGAAGATCGCAGCATCCTTGAGTTTCTCAATGCTGACTTTAGCTTTGTCAATCAGCGTCTTGCCAATCACTACGGTATCGAAGGGGTTGAAGGGGATGAATTTCAACGCATTGGATTGGGCGCAGGACGGCGGGGTGTTTTGACTCAAGCCAGCATTTTAATGTTAACTTCAAATCCTACTCGCACATCACCGGTGAAGCGTGGGAAATGGGTGTTGGAGAATATCTTGGGAGAACCACCACCCCCGCCGCCCGCTGGAGTTGTCCAATTGGAGGAAGGAGCCGAAGTGCTTGGTACATTGCGTGAGCGAATGGAACAGCACCGCACGAACCCGACATGCGCATCGTGTCATAAGCGTATGGATACGATCGGATTTGGACTGGAAAACTTCGACCCCATCGGCGCGTGGCGCAGTGAAGATGGAAAGCAATCGATTGATCCGTCAGGTGACCTCGGGGGTGGAGTTACGTTTGCTGGTCCAGCCGAGTTAATGGAAATATTGTTGGAGCAAAAAAGTGAAGCATTCGCACGATGCTTAGCGAAGAAGATGCTGACTTATGCATTGGGGCGAGGTGTTACCTCGAGCGATCGATGTGCCGTCAATACCATCATGGATGATTTACAGAAAAACGATTACCGTTTTCAAACACTGGTGAAAGGGATCGTCCTTTCCGAACCGTTTTTGTACCGCCAAGCTAAGGATAAAGAGTGATGGGATCAACATCTGCCTTTTCACGCCGCGCAGCACTTCGCGGACTTGGGCTATCGCTCGGCTTGCCCCTGCTTCCCTCGTTGGCAACAAAATCGGTTCGCGCGGCCTCAGCGGAAACGTCGAACATTCCGCGACGCATGGCGTTTATCTTTGTACCCAATGGAGTGCATGTCCCCGATTGGACGCCGCAACAGACAGGCTTCGGTTACGAGCTGCCGTTTACACTTCAACCCTTAGCAGGTGTTCGAGAAAGCGTATCGGTCCTTTCGGGACTGACTCACGATCGAGGTCGGGCGAACGGTGATGGTGCCGGTGACCATGCGCGTAGTGCCTCGGTCTTTCTGACGGGCTCACAACCGCGCAAAACCGATGGCGCCAATATTCGCTCCGGAATATCTGTCGATCAAATTGGTGCACAAAAGCTTGGGCACCTGACGCGCTTTCCTTCCTTGGAATTGGGTTGCGAGCGAGGTCAAGGAGCCGGAAATTGCGATTCTGGTTATAGCTGTGCGTATTCTTCAAATATCTCCTGGGCATCGTCTAGCATGCCTGTGGGTAAAGAAGTGGATCCGCGGCTAGCTTTTGAACGTTTGTTTGCTGGCGGGAAAAAGAGCGATGTGGATGCGAGCCAAGGGCAGCGATTGGCGCTGCGTCGTAGCATCCTTGATTATGTCGCCGACGATGCAAAGACCCTGCAAACGAAGCTAAGTGGAAATGATCAGAGGAAGATGGACGAGTATTTGACCAGCGTTCGCGAGATCGAGCGACGTGTGGAACGAAGTCGTTTATCAAATGACGCCGTGCTGCCCAATCATGGGATCGAATACCCTGTGCCCCAGGGAGTACCGAGCGATTATGCGGAACACATGCGACTGATGTGCGATATGGTTGTGCTGGCCTTCCAAACCGATTCGACTCGTATCGCCACCCTGATGTTCGCCAATGCAGGAAGCAACCGGCCTTACAAGAATCTCGATGTGCCCGATGGTCACCATGAGCTGTCACATCACGGTGGCGATGCTCGCAAGCACGCCAAGATTCGCAAGATCAATCAGTTCCACATTGCTCAGTTGGCGTATCTCTTGCAGCGACTGCGCAGTATTCCCGAAGGGGATGGCACGTTGTTGGATCATTCGATGATCTGTTACGGAAGCGGGTTGAGCGACGGCGATCGTCATAACCATGACAATCTGCCATTGCTCTTATGTGGAGGTGGCGGCGGAGAGATTACCTCCGGTCGACATATTCGCTATGAAGGAGAAACACCGGTTTGCAACCTCTTCCTCTCGATGCTGGACATTATGGGAGCGCCGACCGACTGGATGGGTGACAGCACCGGTCGCCTGTCGGGGCTGAAGGTCTAAATATGAAGCGGTATTTGCCTCGCTCGTTGGTTGTGTTGATTGGCTTAGTCGTCGCCACTGGACCTTTATTTGCTCAACCTTTATTTGCTCAAGAGAACGATCCGCCGTCTGTCGAATCTCTCGCCCGAGATTTGTCCGATGGTGATGTAAACGTGAGACGCGATGCGGCGTATGCACTTTCCGCGTTACGGGGCGACGCATTGCCGGCCCTCGATTCGTTAATCAAGGCACTGGGGGACAAAGACGAACAGGTTGTCTTAGAAAGTCTTCGCGCTATCGATGCGATAGGTTCCGCTGCGATCCCAGCCGCCCCCGAGTTAATCCTGGGGCTCGACAATTGGAATCCGCAACGACAATACCGGGCATCGCATGCGCTGAGTCAATTGGGAGCCGCAGTTCTGCCAGAGCTGATTGAAGCGCTGTCGAGCAATAATGCCAAGTTGCGACAAGGCGCGGCCCGCGCCTGTGGATGGATGGGTAACGATGCGATTCCTGCGATGGAAAAATTAGTCGGTATGCTGGGTGACGGCGATCAAGAGGTGCGTAGTCGCGTTGCGGAAAGCCTGGCTCAAATCGGTTCCGCAAGTAATTCCGATAAGGTGGAATTAGCGGTTCTGCAACGATTGATCGAAGGGAATAAAACAGAGCAGAGCAGCGCGCTGGCGGCGCTTGCCGGCATGTCCAAATTGCATCGTGACAGCGCCCAAGAACTTCAAAAGCTCTTTCAATCCGATGACGAACAGACTCGTGTTCACGTCTTGCTAGGACTTGCCGTTGCGGAGTTCGATGATCAACAACTTATGCCTCTCATTCTGACGTCGCTCGAGGATGAATCGGCTACGGTGCGGGATGCAGCTTTGGTTGCTCTTCGAAAAGTTGAACCCGGTATTGCTCAGGAGTCGCTTGCCGCGATGGTTGAATTGCTCAAATCCTCGGACCCGGGAGTTCGCACCAGCGCCAGCGTCGCAATTTGCTCGTTCACCGGTTCTGCTGAGTCGGTGATGCCCTCGCTAATGGATTTGCTAGGGGCCAACAGCAAAGCGAGTCAAGCTTTGGTTGCTGATCAAGATGATGCAGTGGTGAGAACGATTGCCGGCGTAGGTGTGAGTGCAATTCCACTTCTAGTGCGCCGTGCCGCTGCGAGCGGTGACTCTGCGATTTTCATTTCTCCCATTCGTTGGATGGGTCCGCAGAGTGTCGAACCACTACAAGCAATGATGGTTCAAGACGATGTCGCCATTAAGCGAGTTGCGGTGCATGCCTTGGCCTCACTCGATCCGCCGCCAAGCAATGCGCTGCCTCCTCTTCGGAAGGCACTGCAAGACAGCGATACCGAAGTAGCGAGTCGCGCGGCGGCTGCACTTGGTAACTTTGGTGTTGCCGGACGCGCGACTGTGGATGAGTTGATTGTGATCGCCGGTCAAGGCTCGCCAGTTGTAGCGAGAGAGGCAATCGTGGCATTGGCTCGCATTGCACCGCAGGACAAGCGAATTATGCCTTTGATCGAGCAAATGCTGGCGAGCGACGAACCGCTAGCTCGAGTGGCCGCATTTCACGCTCTTTCGTTGACGGCGGACGATCCGTCGACATTGTTGCCAAGATTAATTGATTCATTGCACGATGATTTGCCGGAAATACGTGCTGCATCGGCCGAGTCGCTTGCAAAGTTAGGTGAGAAAGCGGGTGAAGCGATTGGACCTTTGTCTGAAAATTTGCAAGCCGAGCAAGTGGAGGTGCGACGGGCATCTTTGGTCGCGTTGACGAGCATCGGTAGCGCCGCAGCAACTGCGTTGCCTCAGGTTGCACCCTTGCTGAAGGACAGTGATTCGGGGGTGCAGGGTGATGCCATTGCCTTTATGTGTGCGATTGGAACCGCTGCGGCCAGCATGCGGGACCAGATTGCACCATTGATGAATCATGAGCTACCCGAAATACGGCAAGGGAGTTACCGCGCATTGGTCGCTCTAGAACCCGAAAGGGAAGACCTCGTCCCCATGTTGATCGCTGCTCTGGATGATTCCGATTGGGGAGTGCGCCAGGCTGCGGTAGAATTGCTTGGGGGCCAAGGTCCGCGAGCGATCTCGGCATCAGGCCGGCTCTTTGAAATGCTGCTACAAGATCAAGAGAATGCATCGCTCTCAGGCGCGATTAAAGAGATTGATGGTGCAGCCAGTGCAGCAATACCGACGTTGATATCGGCGTTAAATCAGGATAATCAGCGAATTCGCGGGTTAGCTATTTTTCTTTTGGGTAAGGTGGGTCCCGAGGCGAAAGAGGCATTACCTAAGTTGAATGAACTGTTGAAGGAAACGCGTGGACGAGGCCGCAGTGGGCTGGAGAAAGCGATCGCCCAAATTGAAGGTAGAGATGCGGGTGGTACCTAAGGGATCCAGTAGTTCGGGAACCAGTAGTTCGCGACAAAATGCACCTGACAGCGCCGCATTGACCAAGCGTCTATCGCAGTCGACACTATAAGGTGTGCATGTGAACCCGCCCGCTGGCCCCATTTTATGTCAATTCCTAAGCTGTCTCCCAATTTGTTGGAAACGATGTTGGCCGATCCTCGATCGGCAGGCAATTCAATTCTTGAGTCCATTACACTCGAACAAACACTTGACGGAAGCGATGGATTCGATTTAGTCAATCTCAGTCGCGAATCCCAACTGCTTTCCGCCGAGACAGATGTTCAGGACGAAGCCGATCTGCAGGAATTGCCTCGAAGAATGTTGATCGATCCGGCCGGTGAGTTTGACTCGCGGGCTGACTATCGGCTGATTGGTCCGATTGGCCGTGGAGGAACTGGGATCGTTTTTCAAGCCCACCAACGGGCAATCAATCGCGAAGTGGCGATCAAAGTATTGCGCGACCATTTGCGACGCGATCCTGCTGCGAGACAACGCTTCTTGGCTGAGGCACGGACAATTGGTGGATTAGATCACCCCAACGTAATTGCCTTGCATGAGCTGGCAGCGGGTGACGACGGTCGACTCTTTTACTCTATGAAGCGAATCGACGGTACGGCATGGGGGCAAGTTCTGGCGGACAAATCGCTGGATGAGAACTTGGCAATTTTGCTGCGAGTTGCGGATGCCATTCGCTACGCCCATTCTCGCGGTATAGTGCATCGCGACATCAAGCCGGCCAATGTGATGTTGGGTCCCTACGGTGAGGTTCTCGTTGCCGATTGGGGGCTGGCACTACCGCATCCCCTGCCAATCGATGGCCAGAGTTCCAGCACAAGTATTGGTGGGACTCCCGCCTACATGGCTCCCGAACTCGCCTCCGGAGCACTCGACGAAATTGGTCCTCGCACCGATGTCTATCTCCTGGGGGCAACGCTGTTTCAGCTCTTAGTTGGCGTGCCTCCCCACGAGGGTGAGAATCTCATCGAGTGCGTTCGCAATGCGGCCGAGAATCGCATTCGGATAACAAGTCTGCAAAGCGAGCTAATGGATGTTGCCTTGACTGCCATGGCGACCCTTCCTATGGATCGCTATCCCAATGTAGAGCATTTTCAGTCGGCTATTCGTGAGTATCAGCAACATCAAGAGAGTATTGCCCTGGTGCGGCGTGCGGCAAAACACGCCGGGGAAGCAGCCGATACACCAAATTATGAGCGATTTAGTCTGGCTCTATCACTCACACGCGAAGCATTAGATATTTGGCCTGATAACAAACGCGCCAAATCGATGTTGCATCGTCTACGCATTGACTTTGCCCAACTCGCTTCGGATCAAGATGATCTGGACTTGGCCTTATCTCTGCTGGAGGCTGCGGGAGAAGAAGAGTCGGAAATGGCGTCAAACATTCGTTTTCGTCGTGAGCAACGTGAGGCTCGATTCGAACGCGAAGAACGCTACGGTACCCTTTTTGCCAACTCACCTGATGCGGTTCTGGTGACGCGATTGAAAGACGGCACGGTGTTAGAGGCGAATGAGACATTCTTAAGAATGTTTGAGCATCGCCGCGAAGAAGTGCTGGGCGTCCGAGTCGTCGATTTCAATCTTTGGGTTTGTCCCGAGCGACGTGTAGACTTTGTGCGACAGATTCGTGAGACGGGCCGTGCCGATAATTTTGAGACGATGTTGCGTTCCAAAAGCAATCGTCAAATTCCGGTGCTCATTTCAGCTCGTCGCGCGGAACTGGATGGCGAGCCTCTAGTCGTGGCTCACACTCGCGACATTACTCAGCGACGGGCTGCTGAGGACGAGTTGCGACGAAGTCAAACTAGGTTGCGTGAGATTCAGCAATTGGCCAACCTAGGCACCTGGGAATATCATGTCGCATCGGGAACCGTATTGTGGAGTGAAGAGACATTTAAGATTGCTGCCATGCCGATGGGGCGGCCTGCGCCCAATCTGGCGGAATACTTAATGATGATTCACCCTGCCGATCGGGCACGTACCGAAGCAGCGATACGCAATGCTGTTGAAAATGGCGCGGCATATCAATTGCAAATACGACATTTGCGCCCTGATGGTACTTACAATACAACAATCGCGCGGGGACAACCTATCATGGACGCGAAAGGTCGTGTCGTGGAGGTTTATGGTACGGTGCTGGATATCACCGATCGAAAGCAGGTTGAAGACCAGCTGCAGGCTCATGCGAAGCGACTGCAAACTATGTTGGACTTTTCTGGAAAGCCCGTGTTGGCACTCGATTTCCAGGGTCAACTCCTGGCTGCTTCGTCACCAGTACGTGAACTCCTCGGTCGCGATAGCGCTTGTTTTCGCGATCAATGGTATTTTGTCATCGACCAGCCGGGCTTGAGTTTCTCAACGCTCGATTTTCCATGTGATGTGACAGGTCGGTTTTCAAACGATTGCCAGGCTGTTGGTCCGGCTTATTGTCTGCACTTGGAAAAGATTGACGACATGTTGCATGGCGAAATCCTGCAAACGCAGGAGCCATAGTCGCAGATAGTCGCCTTTCGCTCCGCAGATAGTCGCCTTTCGCTCAGATAGTCGCCTTTCGCTCCGCGAAAGTAGCGAAACCAAGTGCTAAACCAAGTGCTAAACGAAGTGCAAAACGAAGTGCAAAATTTGACGCTACTTTCGCGGAGCGAAAGGCGACTATCTGACCGAAAGGGGACTATTTCCACTGATCTCCTGTATTTCTTCATTATTCCGATTCCGTCGCAAATAAAGTCTTCATCATGGACGCCGCTGCATTGCAGAAGTTGGTTGATACTTTTTTTACCTGTGACCGTAGCTCCATCGTTCAGATTTTTGATGAATTGCTCTCAGCTCTAGAAGCAGAGTCCCATCTGCCTCCGGGGAATTTGATGAGTCGCAACTACGAGACAGCACAGGCCAACCCTGAGATCCATACGTTACCAGGGAACTTGAAGGATGCGCGGGATGCAATTTTTCCTTATTTCTGGGGCACGGATGGCTGGCAATCCCATTTGCATTTAGAGAACGTCAAAGGCCCAGCCAACTATGCATCGCTTATTGGTGCGCTTGCCTGTTTGTTGAAGAACCCTAATTTGTGTGTTGACACCTATTGTCTCCGCAGCAATGAATTGGAAGTAAAGGCGATCACTGCGCTTGCCAATCTCATCTTCTATCACACGGAGTCCCCGTGGGGTGTCTTCACAATGGGAGGCACAATTTCCAACTTGTACGGTGGCAAGCTTGGGATTGAAAAAGTTGCTCCTGGTGCGATGCAGAGAGGTCTTGCAGGGGAACCGATTTCAGGGCTTGTGTCGGAGGCGGGGCACTATTCCAACGCGACGCTGGCGGGCTGGCTGGGGATGGGAACGGAAAATCTCCACTCCATTCCCACTGACAATCAATTCTCGATGCGATTGGATTTACTGGCTAGCAAGCTGGATGAATTGTATACGTCAGGTCGAAAGGTCGCGTTCGTAATCGCGACCTTTGGCAGCACCGACGCCTATGGTATCGACGACATTTGCAAGATTCGTCAGATCATCGAAGAGAAGGCGGCGGCCCATCAAGCAGTCGTGCCTCACTTACATATTGATGCTGCAGTGGGTTGGGTTAGTTGTTTCTTGGCCGATTACGATATCAAAAAGAATCCACTCGCCGTAGAGCCCGACACGCTGCAATCGATTAAACGGCTCCAAACGCTTACGCAAGGTTTTAGCCATGCCGACAGTGTGACGATTGATTTCCACAAAATGGGTTGGGGGCATTATCCATCGAGTGCATTCATCGTGAATCGCCGCGAAGACCTCAGCCGATTGCTTCGCAGCGTAGAGCAGATGCCCTATTTTTGTGAGGCGGATTGTCGGCATGACCCAGCACTATTTACGCTGGAATGCTCGCGGCCAGGGCTAGGGCCCTATACGGTAATGGCATCGCTCAACGGCATTGGACTGCAGGGTTATCAAATGCTGGTAATACATGCGATGCAGATGGCAACAAAGTTGAAACGAGCAATTTCACAGCTCGATTTTTGCAAAGTCTTAAATCACGACACCCTCGGTCCCTCGGTGCTATGGTGGGTCTTACCAAGAGGGCGTAACGCCCAAGCCATTTATGATCGATTGGAAAAAGGCGAGTTGTCAGAGAGTGAAGTTCAACGTTACTCGTATGAAGTGCATCGGATGTACGAAAAACGAGAAAGTGCCATGGAGCCAGCGGTCGATGCGCGGTTGAGTTTTACGCAGTCCATTGGCTACAAGCCGCACGGAATATCCGTTCCCGCCTGGAAAGCGGTGTTTTTTAATCCGAAATCCAATCAAGCCGTCATCGACAAAGTTCTTGAAAGTATTGAACGGATTGCCTAGGTAACGCTTTCGACCGGCTGGTTGATTATCATTGACATTCGCGAATGCAAATTTCCCGTGATCCCCAATCCCGCCCATCTCCCCCTTTCTGTAAGTGAGTTTTCCAAATGTTGATGCGTTTGATTTTCGTGTTTTCCAGCCTCGCTATGACTGGTTGGTTTGGAACGTGTGGTAGCGTAGCTGCCGAAAATGAACCACTCAATGTATTGATTGTGACTGGAGGTTGTTGCCACGACTACGAGTTTCAAACTCGCAGCCTACAAGATGAGGCATCGCGCCAGAACCTCAACATCAAGTGGACCGTTGTGAACGAAGGAGGGAACGGCACAAAAGCCACGATTGATCTCTATGACAATACGGAGTGGGCAAAGGGCTACGATTGTGTCATTCACAATGAATGTTTCGCGGATACAAAAGACCCAGAATACATTCGTCGAATTACCTCGGCCCATCATGCGGGCGCTAATGCCGTTGTCATCCACTGCGCCATGCATACGTATCGCGCTGCCGACATTGATGATTGGCGCGAGTTCTTGGGTGTAACCAGTCGTCGTCACGATCATCAAAGCAAGTATCCCGTCAAGGTTCTCAAAGCGGATCATCCGACAATGAAAGAGATTCCGGACAGTTATCAAACGCAGAAAGACGAGCTTTACATAATCGAGAAGGTTTGGCCGAACACGACCGTTTTGGCCGAATCGGCTAGTGAAAACGATGGTGCATTGCAGCCTGTATTTTGGACCAACCAGTACGGCGCCGCACGCGTGTTCGGGACCACTTATGGTCACTCGAATGATACTTTTTCAGACCCTGTTTTCCTAAAGACCGTACTCTTGGGCGTTCAATGGGCAGCGGGAAAATGACCAGTAATTGACCCTTGGCTTTTTTGGCGCTCTTCTGCGCAGCCTTTGTGGTAAAGACGGGCTCTCCTTCAAAATCCCCGTTTTTCTACCAAATTGATGCTGTTCTTCGGAGCCCGGCCATGCATGTCGCCAAAAACCTAGCGGAACAAAACGCCACAAACAACCGCTCACCTTTGCTGCCATTGTGGTTAAAGGTGGGCTACACGGGGTTTATGGCTGTGCTTGTTCCCTACTATTGGATCGAATACGGGCCAACCAATTTTCTCTACTTCTGCGACATAGCGTTATTCTTAACACTAGCCACGGTGTGGTCGGAACGAGCCATTTATGCGTCGATGGCGGCAGTGGGCATTCTGCTACCCCAGCTTTTTTGGCAAGTCGATTTTTTAGGTACTTGCGTTGGATTTCCGATTGCCGGATTGACCGGATATATGTTTGACCCCGAGATCTCTCTAGCAGCCCGTGGCCTATCGTTCTTTCATTTCTGGCTACCGATTCTACTGGTATTCCTCGTTTGGCGTTTGGGATACGACAAGCGGGGATTGATAGGCTGGATGTTAATGGCCTGGGTAGCGATGTCCATCAGTTATGCATTTCTGCCTGCTCCCGGTGACATCATAGACTATGTAGGGCAACCACAAAATGTGAACTACGTCTATGGTCTAGGAACGGAACCTCAGGAGTGGATCTCAGCCAATGCTTGGTTCGCCGCATTGATGCTTGGCCTACCCGCCTTGGTCTACATACCAACTCACTTCACCCTGAAGTGGTTGAATGACAATGTGGGTCGTCCCAAATTAGTATTAAAGTGACCTAGGAACGTAATCGCGTGTTCTAGAACGGTCATTGGAAATGGCTCAGCGCAATCGCACCATTGCTACGGACTTCTGGGGTGACCGAGTGGGGCCCAATCGACTGGAGCAAAGCTTTGCGACGGCTTCAGTGCTGTTTTTACATTGGGTCTTTTTGAATATGGATTTCTTGCGATAGTGCACCGTCCTGATACTAATGCCCAGCTTTGCAGCGACTCCCTTGATAGTCGCACCCTGCTCCAAGAGTTCCAAAATTGACTTTTCCTCAAGTGTTAACACGTCGAAGAGTGTCGTGTCTGTCGATGGTTGTTGCGAGGCAAACGAATCGACCTTCGAGAGGATATTCTCAATCGCTGATAGTAACTCGTTGATTGAAATGGGCTTTTCGATTACGTCCTCCGCTCCCGCCTTGATGGCTTCCACAATGTTGGAAGTCTCCAGGCCGCCATTCATCATTACGGCAACTGTTGGAATCTGTTGCTCATGAATGCCCGATAGAAATCGATTCGCGCCGCGCTTGGGTAACCCCAAGCTGACCAAGCTGATCGACTTCTGTTGGTGACGAAGTGAATCGAGTAAAGAATCCACAGATCGATGTTTGCGAGCCATGAAACCATAAGACTCCAAGACCGATGCTAGCACATCGGTAACACTGGGATCTTCATCGACCACATTAATGATCACGTCCATAGTACTTACGACTCTCGAATGCATGGGACTTTAACGGTAATTGTGGATTGATTTTGCAGGTCATCTGTGAGCAGACCTTTCGAAGGTGTCGACGAGTCTTCGATTTCAAATAGCATTTGAACATCCTCTGTCTCAGAGTCTGAATTCGTCTGTGGTACAGAACCTGTTGCCGATACGGCAGATAGGTCTGGATCGCGAGAAAAGCAGATACTTAACCGAAGCGTTTCGTCAGCAACTGCCGAAGCAAGCATTACGCTTCTATTGGTGGGGGAAATTGAACTTATTGCAGTTCGGACCAGCCAAAAAAGTGCTTGACCTACAACGACCCCATCAATATTGATTCTGTTGGAATACGCGCTCACGTGACTGGAATAGACCAGATCGATCAACTGGCCATCGAGCTCTGAGCTAAGTGTTTGGATACAATGATCAATCAGAGTCTCCACAGCCAGCGGAACCCTGCTCTACGCGTGCGCTTGCGTGATCCCACAGCAATCACACCAAATCGACCGCATCGAAGCCGTGGCGGATCGTGGAATCGACATGTCCCGCCTGGGTACGGGATCACCTCCGAGTATTCCTTCCACCGCCCGGAGAGTCTTTATCTTAGAGAGTTCGTACATTCCGCCTCTTGCGCCATGGTAGCAGCATGACCAGGCAGCCAAAGCCTGCCCGAATTCGATGGCCGACCGAACAGTTGAGGAATCTGCGTCCTTGAGGCCACCAACGCCAAGACGCCCGAGCCGATTGATGATACCCGTGGTGCACCAGTCGCCAGCACCAGCAGTATCCAAAACAGTGCCACCGTTCAATGCAGGAAGCTTTTGCCAACGACCATTTCCCTTAGCAGTCCGACGCCTAAATTTTAGTCCGTCGACGCCCATCGTTTCGATCACCAATTGTGGCGCGCTCGCATTAAGAACACCTTCATTTCCAGAAAGCCTATCGGAAGCGATTTTGACGACATGAGAAACGGCTAACGCATCTGCAAGCATCGCGGGTTCGCTTGCCGCTGACGGTTCGAAAACGACTAAACTCCCTTTTTCAAAGGCTGCTTGAGCGAGCGACACGGCCCCACGCGATGTTCTATCGAAATAAAATACATCGGATGCAGGTAGACGTGACGCGATCAAGGACGCATCGGCCGCACGCACCGCCTTGTACCAAGGAAGCCAATCCCCGCAGGTAGGACACTTCCGCGAAAACGAATGCGACGGCATTCCTGCCTTATCTCGGCGAATCCGCTGAATGACGACCGGCGTACTGCCGTCATCGTCCAAAGTGACAAACTTTAGGTTTACGCCCCATCGCTCCAAATCTTCAGTTACTCGTCTAGACGCTGAGTCCGCGCGAAGTCTCGCGACGGGGTAGGCACTCCACCCTAGAAAAGAAAGTGCTGCTAAGACGTTTCCGCAGGTGCCGCCCGCACAAAGCATCGGATCCGCCTCAAAGCTATCAGCAATAACTACATCAAGCGCGATCAGGCCAGTGCCAACAACAGTCAGTTTCTTCATTGCCGTCCTCCGAGAAATTTGATTCCGTTCAGTCTATCCATAGCACTCGCCCGCAATCCATAGTCCGACATGCTCGATCTCCAGCGACGGCTCACTAGGCATATCGTAGCCCTGGCAATCGATATGCGCCACTCCTACCTTGAGTATACCACTTGCTTTCAACTCATACGCGACAAGCATCACGCCAAGAGACATCAACTTGCCACAAAGCGCAGAAACCGATATCCGGCAGCCACCGATCAAATCCAGCACGTCGTCATAGTGAAGCGCAGCCTGCCGAATCTGTCTATACACTTCAAACGGATTGCTCTCTGACGCGTAAATGATGTTCCGAGGGTCGACTCGCAACTGATCAAAAAGCAGGTCTCGATATTCAACAATGATGTCATCACCTCGCCTAGGATTGCGAGAGGGGGATGGAAGTATCGGACATACCTCATCCGGCTTAACGAGATCATAAATCCGATCGAATTGCGACGTGCGACCCTCACCCAGTACTGGAATCCAAACCGTAGGGTTGACCCCGCTCGCTTCGCGGTTGAATTCACCTTCAAAGGGATGCAAAAAAGAGGCTGTTTCGTCTATGCCTTGTTCACGAATGCTGGTATCTAGTTCCGGGTCTTCCGAGACTACGATATGTACGTTAGGTGCGATCTTGCCTGATTCTCTCATGCTGTCGTGAAAGAATAGCAAACGAGCAATAAGCGGGAAAAATACGCCACGCGGCATTGCGCTCACATCCACAACAATATCCGTGTAAGGCGCAATGCAATCCTCCGAGGAAATTACATTCGCGGCGTTTCTGGCTGCTACACGATGCCCGTCCGGGCTTCGGAATATGATTGGGAGCAGTGACACTTGTCCGCGGCCAGCGATAGCACTTTGCAGCCTGCTCCAGTTATCAGTCACCGCGCTCTTTAAAGTCCGCGGAGAAGTCGACTCGCCTTCGTCGAACTCTAGAGCCATTAGGTCGATGGAGCACTTGCTTGTGCAACGGGCAATTTTCTCGAGTGCCAGCGAGCACCGAGGGTCAAAGCCTCGACCAGCGACAAACAGCAACTTTCTATTGTCTTCATTCCCATGCTCGCACCAGAATTCTTCGAAAGCCGGTCCGCGCAGCAGAACGTAGTCGCGCCATCGGGCGGTCTCGTAATGTAAGTTCTTCTGTGTCATAGCAAGTCCCCGTTCCGCTTCGGCTCCACGAACGGTCGATCAAGCCACTGGGCCAAAACATTCAGTGGCTTTTCCTTGTACAACCCGTATCCAAGCGGCAGATCGAAGTGGACACAAAGCAGCCTGTTTAGATTGAGCACCATCCACTTCTCTTTTTTGCAGCTATAATCGAGCTGCGCGACGAGCAAGTTGTGGGCAAGCGCTGAGGCAAGAGTATCGCCGAGTCGCACCAATTCCGACCTATTGCCGGAAGCCGCTTCCCTAAACAGCACAGCTCGCTCTGACATTTTTATCGCCGTGCCCGTGACTCCGGGATCGTTCGGTGCTGTTGGGCGATATGTATACCAATGCGCAAATGTACCAACGGACTCGATGAACTGCCTTAATTCCCGACCATGCCGTACCTTACGGGGAATCTCATCCCACAACTGCTTTGCCATCCCCTTCATAATGGCGTGTTGACGTTCCGGGGGCAAAGCGATAGGCCTCCTAAGTAACTCGGCAGCGGCAGCCTCCTCGAAAATCTCGCTCCCTAACCCAAGAAACTGTTGTATGTTCAACGAAGCAAGCCTGGAAACCCTTTCAGGGCCGAAATAATACGGCAGCTTGAACTCCTTCGCGAGAAATAGCTCCGCCGCATTAGTGAGTGAGGAATCCTCGCGCTGCCCGAGCTCCTGTTCATCGAGTGGCTCATCGTCGAACAACCCCTTTTGTCGCTTGGCGGATTCTCGCTCAATTAAAATTTCAAGCTCCCGCCAAGAAATGGCACGTTCGCGTGGTGAACCGGCGCTCTGTTCTCGGCTCCTTATCCATTCGCTGAAACGGTCCTTTCCCCCGTGCTTCTCCCGGACTCGATCCGCAACGGCACCGGCAATTTCATTGAACCGTTTGTCCCAGTGCGGTCCTGTTAGAGCGTCCTGCAGGCAGCTGTGAAATGCATCTAATTCGGTGTCGTATGCTTCCTGTACGCGACGGTCTGCAACTTTCATTGCTAGCCGTTCGAATCTTGCAGGCTTGGAGCGCCAGAAAGACTCGATTTCGAGCGTTCCACCGTAGTCTCTTCCCAGAGCTGCTCCCGAAGAAAACATTTCTTTAGCCGACATCGCCTCGAACCGCTCAGCAATCCAGATTCCGACTGGACTCCTCGCTTCGATCACCGTTTCAATCAGCAAGGAACGCTGGTGATTCGTAAGCTTGTGTATGTCGTCCATCATCAAAAGAACCCGCTCCGCAACTGGCTGCCCATCGAAGTGAAGGCGGTCGGGACGGATCATGTCCAAGCTGTAAAGTTCGTCATCGCCGGGGAGGGTATCCGCTTTAAGCGGGCCGAGGCTGTCAAGACTTTCGCAGAGAGTCGCTTCGCGCTGCTCTGCCCAGCGGTGCAGTTCCATTCCGGTGCAAGACGACGACATGTGCTGGAGGGATGGCGGCTTATTCGGCAGAAAGATACTAAGGCTGTTGAGGCCTTCTGGAAACGGCAACTGCTTCAGCTCTACAGCGCCGCGAAGTACCGCCAGAACAATCCTGGCGTTTAGTAATCCAAAGAACAGACGATCTCTCCGAGATTGCTCAACGTCAAGATCCTGCAGCATCGAGTATCCCGGACCGCACATTAGCATTACTCCGAGAACCCTTGGTCCCGCATCGCTCAGTGCTCCAAGCTCTTTCATGCGTTGATGCAGTTCGCGAACGCGCGAATTTGCTTGTTGCAAGGAAAGAGCGAGCAATGCCGACGGAGTAAACAAGCGAATCAGGCTCGTCTTTCCGCCTCCAGCAGCACTACGAAGTATATGCACCGATTCCCAAGGCGTTTCCAGCGGGACTATCTCCAGAATTCCTGGCTCGAAAAGCGAAAGAAAAGTCGCATCTGTATCTATGCTCTCTGATCGTCGTAGACGAAATGGATTGCGAGGCTCTCTCATGACATCTCCCTATGCCGCTGGACACGCGGAAACAGGCCACGCACATCTCGATCCTCGTATGACCAGAGCAAAGCCAGCGAGTTATTTGGGGAATTGTGGTGCAGCACTACCGGCAAGCCGCAATCGGCGTAGCCGTACCTCGCATCCACACCTCCGCCACGCTGCATGTGAATGTCATGCACTGCATGGTCGTAGTACTTCTCGATAAGCGGAGCGAACTCGCCCGCATTGTTGCGCATGATAGATATTGATTGAGGGATCAATTGAATCGTTTCGATCCGAATACTGCTAATCCCGGGAAACGCAGCGTTCTCCAAAGACGATCTCAAATGCTCAATAGCTTTCTCAGTAGCCATGTATATGAGAATGATCAGCTCAACGCCGCCCGGATCCAGCAGGGAGCCCAGCTTTTCATCAGCATTCGCAACACTTGTAAGAAATTTTGCGATTTTGCCGCTATGGGAGCCGTCATCTTTTTTCGCGAAGTAGCTACTGCCGCTGGCTGAGAAATCATCAAGCAAAACAATCGTGCGGAAGCTTTTTGCCTGTACATGCGACATCAGCTTCTCTAACAATTCCTTCACTCTTGCGGAGGCCAACTCGTGGGTCTGCCAAATTTGCTCGTGATTGAGTTCCGGATTCGCTCGGCGATACGCGTCGATTCTAGCTCCGTCGCTTAATCCAAGAAAAAGGGTTTGCCGTTGACTCAAGATGAATTCAGGAGAAGTTGCGACACGTCCAACATGATGCCGATTCAGACCGTTTTCAGCTGCGACTCGATTCAAGAGAATGGGGCGAATGAAGTCTGGATATGCCGTAGCCACCAAATGATCCATTTCTCGGGACGAACAAAAGACGAGCCGTTTCCGCACGAACTGATAGGCAAGTCGCCGGTCGTCTGGTTCAAACTGATGTAGCCACAGAGCCAGACTTTCCACAAATCGCATTCCTGGAGAGTACTGCTCATACTCATCGTACTTGAAAGCTGCCATGGCTTGCAGCAACGGACGTTCATTTGCTACGTCTTCCGGGCCCCATGCGAGCACTTCGGCCAGCAGTTTCTCGGCTAGCGCGTCCTTCATGGCTTCACTCGCTCGATGCTGAATCGTGCAACTCCACGCAGCGGAGAGATCATCTGCAAGATCTCGAGAGTTGCTGCGTCGAACCTTTGGTCAGAAGCGCTGAGATTCCAACATGTCGACGGATCGTTAGACACCTCATCTACGCTCAGGCTTAATGGATGCGAAAGAAGGTAGGCATCATTGCCGGGCAACCTGCCTCGATCTCCTATGCACAAAATGGAGGAAGGGCCGATTCCCAATGACTCTAGATGCTGAAGCACCAATTTCTTAGAGATTCCGGAAGCGAGCACATCAATAGAATGGGTTGAAGTAACGACTGTGACGCCCGGCACCGATGCCACTGCAAGGACCCGCTTCACCTCCTCGTAGAGCGCCGCACGATTGAGGCAGCCGTGCAGCTCTAGCGTGATTTGACTACCCTTTGCTTCGATTCCGGCGTGTCTAGTGATTAACAGTGAGTTGCGGATTAGCGATGCGATCGGCTGCAGGCAACTTTGTAACGGACAGTCAACCGGCGGGCAGAAGGCATCATCAAGAGTGCTGATCTCGGCGCCATTGTGGTAGCCGACTACTACGTGCCGTCGATGATCCGCAGAGCGAATTCGCTTTTCCAATATTTCACGTACGGACTTTCCTCGCCCAGTGGCAATTCCTACCGTGACACCGGCATTCAGTAGAGCCTTGATCTTAGCGATTATCTGTGGGGATGGGCCCGTTAGTCGTCGCTCCGGGCCGCAAAGAGTGCCATCGTAGTCGAAAACGATTGCCTTGAGCTTCGCACCTTTTAGACGCAGAAGAAACTCCTTATAAGCCGCCACCCAAGGCTCAACCTCTTGACGTTGCCACAGGGATTCAGAGGCAAAGCCGGACTTGCGTTCTATCGCCACTCGGGCTCGATCGCCCAGCTTGATTTCTACTGGAACTGACTTTGGCGACGCTTTTAAGTGGTATAGCTTTCTGCCAAAGCCCGGAACCTGTGGACGTCCAGGGTCGACCTGACGCTGCACTCCGGCAACATGCGCCAGAAAGATAGATTGGCAGATGGCAGCAATGACTCCGGCAACTCCCGCCTGAACACTGATTTTCAGCTGGGGTATGTACTTCGGCAAAAGCGCCAGTGTCCGGTCTGCCACTTGATCATCTTGTGGCGATGATATTGCCAAAACTGCCGATGATTCAGAATGCTGCGCGAGCCAATTGTGACGGCCATGCGCGAAGTTACGATAATCCGCGAGCTGAACACATCCTAAGGCAGCTTCAGTAAACCGCGACTCAAAATCGGCCGCGGCGGGTTTAGTGTGCCCACCGTACAGCACGACGACCGTTTGCCGCGCGACAACGGGAGCCGCTTGCTCGCTCGTGCTTTCTAGAAACACTTCACGCCGGATGCCCGGATGGAGCAGATCAGTAAGTGATTCTGTTAAACTAGACGCGATGCCAAAGGCTCGTTCGTAGGCCCGGACGAGCAAGACAACTGTGGCCAAAAGCGAATTTGTCGCGAGGAAGCCGTCTTTCCTGACCGGCGTTTGAAACGCATGACAACGCGTCCACGGTCGGGCTTCAAGCAATCGTTCTAGCTTCGAGTTCGGGCGAGTTGTGATCGCAAAAAGTTGACTCGGATATCGGTTCGCCGCGTGGTCAACGCAGGAAAGAATATCCGGGTTACTCCCGCCTGCTGAGCATACCAAAACAGCCGCGTCTTTGATCGACTGCGGCGAAGCAAGCAACTCGTAAGGCGTCATCACCTGAGCTGAGTTGCCAGTGAACAGCATGTGTACCAGCGCAGCCAAGTGTGCGGATGTGAGAGAACCGCCCGAACCGACGGCCAAAAGGCGACTGCCCGCCGACTCCACGACGGAACCAGCAAGTTGCTCGATAGAAGCTGACGAACTCCAGCGGAATGTCTCGTCGAGTTCTGCGACCTCGTTGGCGTACGGCCTACCCATGCTACCATCCACCTAGGAGCGTTTTCGCCAGTCCGGCAGAGGGGCAACTTTCCGCGGAGCGGATACAGATTCGGCAGTGAAACATAGCTTTTCCTTACTTGCGATGCAGCGTGTAGCACCATCGCGTTCCTCGCCGAACGGCTGTAATGTCATTTCCTCGATCGCGCAATGCGGAGATACCGCGGGCAATAGTCGCCGGCGACACCCCCAGTTTCTTAGCCAACATCTCAGCGGATCCTTCGCCCCTGCAAATCAGTGCCAGCAGGTCCGCCAGTCTTTGCTCAATTTCAAGCGACTTCGTGTACGGCAACTCGAATCCCCCCTTCGCTACGCGGGCAACTTTGTCAGTTTATGACAGAGTTGCTCTTCGCTTGCAAGGCGGCTCCGCATTACCTGCTGCTGGTCTCCGCGCTGGCTAGCGTACAAGTCCGGATTTCATTGGCAGCCGGTGCAGAGCCCTCGGGAATCGAACCACAAAGCCTTTTTCCGGGGAACTTTTAGCTGGCGTGAGCGACGGCGAAACACTGGTTTTCGCTGCTGTCGCCTTCGGACAAGAAAAAGGACAAGAAAAAGGGTCAGGAGCAGAATTGGTAGCCTAGAGAAACCATCACCTTGCCTAAACCTCCAAATAGGCTCCTGACCCGAATGGCGTTGTCCACGGCGTTTTCGTGCACTCGCCAGGAAAGTTTCTGCTCTCAGCGCAGCACAGAAAGACGCGGTCCCTCGCGCTTCGAAAATTGGAATTCTTTTCGCCAGCGTAAGTGATTTGACTTTGGCGTGAACCAACTGGTCGTTAAACTAAACGCGGGCGTGGACCTTCTCTGGTGATTGTGTAGCAATATTCGACCAGGGAAGGTTCATGGCTATTCTACCAGTTCACTCGCCGCATTGCTTCGGTATTTTCAAGCGATCAATGATCCAGGCGGATAATCTGCCGCTCGGTGAGATGCTTGAGAGTTCTGTGATCGCATTGCTGATGAGGATGTCTTCACACCCGCGATTACATTGTGGGCGATGGTTTCTCAGTTTCTGTTCAACGATGTCGGACGATCATGCAAAGCCGCTGCTGGCCGCATCGTCTCGCTATGGGCACATATCGCCGGTCGTGTTGTTGCTCAGAACGCAGGAAACTTCTGTCGAGCTAATGCCAAGATTCCTACTAAGACCATTCGCAAGATCACACTGCGGCTTGCCTCAGAGGCGGAACTGCGAGCGAATGCGTTTGATGATCCTGCTTTGGCAATCGATGACAGTCTAGCCGAAGATCGCCTGAGCCCGCAGGTGATAGCCTCAATTCGCGCGTTGTCGATTACGGGTCGAATCATCATGGCGGATGGTTTCACTATTGATGCTCCTGATACCGCAGCGAATCAAGCGCAGTATCCTCAGAGCCCTGCTCAGGCCGAAGGCTTGGGCTTTCCAGTTCTGCGGTGCGTCTGTTTGATTTCGATGGTCACGGGGATGCTCATCGATCTCGGTTATGCCGCGTATAGCGGCAAGGGCACTGGTGAAACAAGCATCCTTCGTCGATTGCGTTTCTCGCTTCGGCAGGGAGACATCCTCGTTGCCGATTCCTATCACTGCACCTATTGGATGATCGCGATGTGTATGAATATGGGTGTTCATCTTGTGATGAAAAATCATCATAGGCGAGACAACGATCCGATCGGTGCGAAGCGATTCAGTGAAACAGAGAGAACCATTAAGTGGGCTCGTCCAAAACGTGAAAGCTGGATGTCGAAACGAGAGTATCGCAAGGTGCCTGCATTCATTGAAGTTCGACTATGCGATATCACGGTCAAGGAAGTCGCATCCCGGTGCAAAGAATATACCGTTGCAACCACAATGCTTGACAGGGATGCCTATCCTGGTGCTTGGCTTGGATCGTTGTATCAAGGCCGCTGGATGGTTGAACCGGATATTGGTTCGATCAAATGTACGATGGGGGTGGAACATTTGCGTGGGCAACGTCCTGAGGCTCTCGAGCGTGAAATCTGGACAGCGATGATGACGTACAACCTGATACGCCTGAAGATGATGCAAAGCGGATACGCTGCTGAGCGTGAGATCCGTAGTATGAGTTTTACCGAAACCTATCAGTTGCTGGCAACGAACTGGCTGCTGTGCGCATGTGTGGGTGTTAACCAAGCGATGGTAACATCGGCCCAAGCACAAGGCGTCTGCGCGATTGTTGGTAACCGCCCCGGCC
>JBGTBJ010000138.1:0-87167 GCA_041749395.1 Pirellulaceae bacterium | reverse complement strand
CTAATAATCCAACAAGCACGTCGGGCGCTAGAGACCTGCGAAGCTCCTGCTCTGCAGACATGCCACCGCGCCAAGAGATGCCCACTCGCAAATTGACAACTTTCTGTTGCCTACTGTGCTCTTCCCTACGTGGTTCGACTTGCCCAGGAGGAATTGCCAGGTAGGGTTCTCCCTTCAGCGTATGGCTATTGCGACGCAGTAATCCGGGAAGCGAGCCGGCTGCAACAAAATAGTCAAATGCTGTTGCATCCGCTGGACACCATGACCGTCTCTGCGTGCTCGGAACAGGAATTACATGAGCTGCGGGAAACGAATGTTCGAGGATCGCAAGCAGGCGAGGGTCACAAGTGATGGAACAGCGTTTGGCTAGTGCAATTACATCGTGGTAGCATGAGGCAAACTGGATTTCGTCTCCAATTCCTTGCTCTGCAAGAACTAAGAGATGCTTTCCATCTAGGAGCTCTCCTTGCCATCTAGGAATTGGCAATTGAAGATTTACAGGTGGCACATCATCGACAAAATAGCGGTGCTCATATTCGCGCCAGCCTTCTTCCCAATGTCCGGATTGCAGCAGCGCTTTGGAGAGACCGTCCCTGAGTGCATGATCTGTTGGGAAGGACGGCAACATTTTCCGATAAATGGCAATCGCAGCTTCGAACTTACCTATTTCTCGGTAGAAAGTGGCTAAGTTGTAGGTAGCCTCTAGCGGATACTCTGCACTGGCGACTGCGGCAAGATAAGCTTGTTCCGCATCGTCGTACTTTTCTTCCCGGAAATGAATATACGCTAGACTTGAATAACAGTCTGGGGCTGTGGGATACCGATCGATGCCGCGCTGAAAACATCGCCTGCCATTTTCCAAATCTCCCAATTGCACAAAGGAGACACCCAAGCTGTTTAGCAGTTCAGGTGTTTCACCACCGCATCGCAGTGCTTGCCGCAACAACCGGATTGCCTCAGTAAACAATCCATTCTTTTGAGCGATTTTAGCTAGGCCAACTAACGATGGAAGGTCATCGGGAGTTTGCCTGAGAGTCTCACGGTGCTGCTCAGCTATTTCAGCATCTGTACCGGACTCCGGGCGGTTGTTTGCATTGCGCATGGTGTTTTGCCTAGAAGGTAATTTCACGCCACAACACAACCAGGACCGCCGGAGTTTTCAAGTTGTCAAACGAATCTAGCTTAGAAGTTACGCACTAATTGAACGAATACTTCTGTATCGAATGCCTTTTCGTCCGTGCGGAGCGGCGCAGAGGCACCAACCCGCATGCTGGTCAAGCCACGCTGAAAATGGAGGCCGCCCGTTGCATTCAAAATATCAACTCGCCCTACCCCACCCTGTGGGTTTGGAAAAGAGTCTACATCATTGACGGTTGTGGTGTAGTGAAGTTCGGAAATGAATGCTATCGCGAGTTCATTACTATTTTGGCATTTTGATTTCTTCAACCAATATCCAAGGGATCCGTCCAGAAACAGCAAGGTCTGATCTTGCAACACTGCTTCGTCTACGAGGTTTCCGGCGCCATCATTTGTCCGGCCATAGTTGCCATTCAAGTCAACATCTACCTGCAAGAACGATTGAACGAACCATCGATCCGAAGGTTGCGAGACAAAACCTAAAAACGGAGCAAGGTGCACCGCTTCGTTTTCAACAAGGGTGTTGATTGTGCTATTTGCATTGAGTAACACATACTTGTCACCTGTTGGTACGGTCATCGTTGTACCACCGGACAGCGCCCAGCTATCACCAGTTAAAAGTAGAAACTTGAGGGCAAACGCCAGATTGCCGACCTCAGTTCCCCGGCGACTTCCTGCTGCACCCGCGTCGGGTTGCGTCGAATCAAGACCATCAAAAATCGGCAAACGCGTTTCTAGAGAACCCATCCCGTCCAAAAATGTTTTCTCAATACCCAAGGTGTAGCGGTTTGCGCTTAAATCCGTTCCATTGCTCCCTTGCAACGCATTGTGGAAATGGTTGTAGTTGAAGAACACGCGATCTTGGGGAATCGGGCTGACGTTTTCGGATATTTTGAAACGCCGATCACCCCCAGCAAGAGCAACTGTCTCTCCCAAGATAGTCGGAAAGAAAATGTTGAACGATGGTCCAAACGATCCACCGAACAAAAGATCGCCAAACATTCCAGGGGCGTCAAGTTGCGATTCGCCTGAGCTGAGTGCTAGCGAACGGGCCGGGGGCTGGTTGACCTGATTAACAAAGTTGTCAAGTTCGCCATCATTCAAGTTTGCTGCGGTACCCGAGCCGGCCGCATTGTCGCTCAAGAATCCATCTCCTTCCGCCGGGGTTGGCGTCCCAGCAGAACCGCCCATGTCATAAGAACTGCCGGGTGGACAGTTGTAGGCGCTCGGCGGGGGGCAGGGGCAAGGTTGCGAATCGGTGTAGGTTAGTCCTACAGTCCGAGTCTGTGCGTAGTAATCGCCTGGTTCGGTTGCTTGCGCTAAAGTGCCTGCCCCCATTCCCACCATTGCAGCCAATTGCAGCATTAGTCTTCGCCGACGAATGCCCACGTTACGGTCGTTTCTGTATTTCATTGCGGATCCTTCCATTTGGTTTACTGATTCGGTGTTTGAAGCCCGTCAGGGCGAGGGGATTCCTTCATGCTTCCGTAGGGAACATCGGCAAAACGGACTACAGGCTGCAGAGCAAGCTTGATGGCACGCAAAACTAGACCCCTTTTATGCTCCATGTAGGGCAGGCTTTAACGATTAAGCATTTTCGCTAGCCCCAAATTTCAATTTTGTGCAGTTGCGAAATCATCGAGCTCGTGATGGTATACACATGGCAACTACGCCAAGTCTGAACTTCGCGTTCTTATTGCATCGGTCAGTTTCCGAACAATTGTATCCACCTCTTCCCGAACCACTTCGGTACTGTTGCCTTGTTCCAATGAGGCCAATGCCTGGTCTAGTTTCAGCGCCCAGTCACGACATTTTCCTACCAACCACTCACGGTCCGGTTGGTCCAACTGTGGGTGAGTAGCCATGATTAGCAAGGAGCAACCGTGTCGAAATTCGTTAATGCGTTGCGCAAGCTCTTTCGGGTCGTTGGGACGGCCGAGAAACCAATCGTCCGCCTCGTCAGCAAGTTGGTTTAAATAGGCAGAAGGTGTGACTGCGACGATGTCTGCGGAATTGAATTCGTCTCTTTGCCATCCCCAATTGTTTGCCATTCCCTCCAATTCTCGATTGCGGATAAGCGCAGCAGATAAGCTAACAAGCAAAAGTACAATTGCAGCGGACGCGAATACTACACTCGCAATCTTCAAAAAGCTGACGCGGCGCACTTGGATTTGGACCGGCGATTGTTGAATCGTAGGTTGCCTTGCATGGCGTGGTATGTCCTTTGCGATAATTGAGTTCGCGTGCGTATCGCCATCGTTTTGTGTTGCCAGCGAACCTGCAATAGAAAGCCAATGCTGCTGGGATAATTGATCAACCGTTGCTGTCCTTGCGGAATGGCTAAGCCAATACTCACCCCCACGCGTGCACACATCTTCCTGTAGGCGATACAGAAGCTTAGGGTTAGTCAGTAATTCCTTCATTTCCTCCGGGCTTAGGACCGACAAGCCGAACTCTATCGCGTTATTCCACTGCTCGTCCGAGATCTTTTGCACTGCAACCGAAGCGAGCCATTGATCTTTTGCATTACGTTGATGTACCGCTGCAAGTTGCAAAACTAGAGTTGACAAATTGACATCGAGCAGGTGTCCTTCTAGCCACTCGACGCGTTCCTCGTGCGAATCGGGAATTTCCAAAATTTCTATTGCCATTACATGCCTCCCGCAACGCAGCGATTGAGCTGTTCTTTGGCGTGAAAAAACAATTTGTGTGCCCGGGAGATAGGAAGCTCGAGCCGTTCACAAATCTCCACGTAGTCCTCACCCTCGAGCCGACTACGCACAATTTGATACATGCTTTCCTCAAGACGCGCGAGGCAATTTGACAGCAATTCTTGAGATTCGAAGTCCTCTTCCAGTCTTCCAGATTCAGCGGCAATCTCTAAGTCGACGCTTGCGAAATCCACTGCAAATTCTAATTTTCGACTGCGATACTGGTCGATGAGAACGTTCTTTGCCACGCGAAATAGCCAAGCGCGAAAGTTCTTGCCATCGAACTTCTCGGGCAATGCAATCCAGATTCTTTGCCAAACTATTTGATGCACATCTTCTAGCTCGTTGGTTCGCACGCGCGATGCCAGGAAGGCCAATAGCCGTCTCGAATACTGTTGGTAGATTTTTTCAAAAGCTTGATACCCAATGGCTAGCGCTTCGTCGGATTCATTCCGGTTAGCGATCTCAGTGAGCAATCGACTTTCCGCCTCGCCGCAATCGAGATCGTCAGAAATATTGGTTTGTTTCATACATAACTCGATCTACGTGGAAGTCCCAAATATCCAATAGCCACGACCGGTTTTAATAGATCGTGTACTGATTGTATTTCACTCGCCTAGCTCGTGTGACAGCTTTATCTGCAGGTGGTCACCTGTCAATCATGATCCAGTTCGTATTAATATCTAGAGCCAAGCCCGCGGGTTCCTGATCTACTAAGACCATCGTATTTATTACACACCAACCTGAAGCCGCAGGCGTTCAACTGTGTTGGGCGCTGATCAAAGTACCAAGCAATAGGCACGGATTGCGATTTTCTGTTATCGCTTGAGCTTGGCGCGCAAATGGGGAATGACGGCACGGGGAACAAATTTTGCCAAGCGATCGTCGGCTGCGCTCATGGCGGCAATTTGTTTTAAGAGAGAACTGCTGATATGCGCATAATCTTCGTCAGCCATTAGAAACACTGTCTCAATTCCTCGATCTAGTTGGCGATTGGCCATCATCATCGTAAATTCACCGGCAATGTCCGTCATTGGGCGAATGCCGCGAACCATCACGCTAGCATCACAGGAGCGAACAAAGTCGACGGCTAATCCATCAAAGGTAAGGACGCGCACATTGGGGACGTCTTCGCAGACAAGTTGCACCAATTGCAAACGCTCTTCCGGCGTGAACAGCGGATGCTTGTCGGCATTAATACCAATGCCAACAACCAAATCATCAACCAACCTGGAGGCGCGACGAATAATGTGGAGGTGACCAAGAGTCACCGGATCGAATGACCCTGTGTAGACAGCGCGAGTGCTCATGATGGTTACTACAGATTTCCCCAATCCGATGACAATTGGCTTACGACGACATGCTACCCAGTGTATCGCATGAAGGATTGCAAAGTTAGTTCATGGGTTTGCATTTGCCAGCGAAAGTAGCGTTTGCAGATAGTCGCCTTTCGCTCCGCGAAAGTAGCGTTTGCAGATAGTCGCCTTTCGCTCCGCGAAAGTAGCGTTTGTAATCGCCGCTTTTTCAGAACTTTCGCGGAGCGAAAGGAGACTATGATTGCCTTCGATTAATAGATTCACAGCCTAGTCGCGTAAAGTCAGTAAATTCCAACGCTACTTTCGCGGAGCGAAAGGCGACTATCTACGCTGGTAATTTCATTTGTTCAATGGTGGTAATTACAGGTTCAAATTCCATCTGATCAAGAATGTCTCGTTGAAGATCTAGGCCTGGAGCGATTTCAGTCAGTTGCCAGCCTTTAGAAATCAAACGAAAAACTGCTCGCTCGGTCACAAGCATTACATTCCGATGAGAAACACGTGCCAAAGGTCCAGCAAAGGAAATCTGTTCTACTTGCTGCACAAACTTGGCTACTCGACCTTCTTGGACGATCTTCAGCCTTCCCTCATGAATCTCAACTTGCAATCCATCGGTTCTAAACGTTCCACAAAAGACCAACTGCCGCGCGTTTTGAGAAATATTGACAAACCCTCCAACACCAGCAAATCGACTGCCAAAACGTGACACATTGATATTTCCAAATTTGTCCGCCTGTGCCGCACCAAGCGCTGCGAAATCGAGTCCACCACCATCATAGAAATCAAACTGTGCTGGCTGATCGACAATGGCTTCGGGGTGGAGTGATGCACCAAAGCTAAGTCCCCCTGCGGGAACTCCTCCCATCGGTCCACTCTCTACCGTTAGGGTAATGCCGTTAAGAATTCCGCGATCTGCGGCTACTTGCGCAACTCCTTCAGGCAACCCAATCCCTAAATTGGCAAGCATTCCAACACGTAGTTCATCGCACGCCCGGTTGGCAATGATGCGACGCAATGTTGGTAGAGCCGCGCTGCACACAGGATCGCAATCTTCCGATAGACGCGGCTTCCTCGCATGACAATATCCGGGATTAAAAGACTCTCCAAATGTTTGCCAATGATCTTCAGCGTCTGCGAGAACAATTCTATCGACGAGTATTCCCGGTACACGGACGGATTGGGGTGGGGCGGGGTGTTCGAGCAAGCGTCGTACTTGCGCAATGACACAACCACGATGGTTATGCACCGCTTGTGCGATTGGCAAGACATCGCCGATTACTGCTTCTTCATCCATGACTAAATTGCCAAATGGATCAGCAGCCGTGGCGCGAATCAAACCAATGTTGACGGGAAACGTGTGGTACATCAACCACGTCTTGCCCCGCAATTGCACACGTTCGACTAGCGGTTCCGTCGTCCGCGCATTCAGCTGTCCCCCACCAAGCAATGGATCCATAAATGTCTCAAGCCCCACATGCGTGATGCAACCAGGACGTCCCGCTGCAATATCGCGAAGCAACTGACAAATTACTCCTTGAGGAAAGTTATAAGCTTCAATTGCCCCATCGATGGCGAGCTTGCCCAATCTCGGACACAGTCCCCAGTGCCCGCCAATGACTCTGCGTAGCAAACCGGCATGCGCCAAATGATTTAAGCCACGATCGCGTCCGTCACCCTGACCGGCTGCATACACCAGCGTCAATTGGCGTGGCTTACCATATTCAAGAAAATTCTTTTCGATGGTGCGAGTCAGCGCTTCAGGATGTCCCGCACCGATAAACCCTCCGCAGACGATGGTGTCTCCCTCTCGAATCTCCGAAATGGCGTCTAGGAGCGAACACAACTTCTGCGACAAAGGCGAAGTAGGACTCAGATCACGTGTGCTTGGAACTTCGCGATGACTGCCCTGACGCATTATGCCCACCAACCACCGTTCACATGAAGCGTTTGCCCCGTGATATAGCTGGCGAGGTCGCTACACAAGAATAAGATGGTATTCGCAATCTCACTCGGTTCACCAAATCGATGGAGCGGAATGGAAGCCAACATTTGCTGCCGTGCTTCCTCGGGAATCGATTTCCCCATCTCGGTCAAAACTACGCCCGGGGCAACCGCGTTGACCGTTATGTTTCGCTGCGCAACTTCTTTGCTGAGCACCTTGGTAAAACTGATCACTCCCGCTTTCGCAGCCGCATAATTCGCCTGTCCGAAAAACCCGATGACGCCTGAGATCGACGCCATGTTGACGATTCGGCCTCCATCATGCATATGTGTTAACGCTGTCTGCGATACGCGAAACAGGGACGATAAATTGGTGTCAATGACATCGTCCCATTCCGGATCGGACATCTTTTTGATTGTGCGATCTCGCAAGATCGCAGCATTATTGACCAAGATATCTAAGCGTCCCAAACGGCGTTCGACCTGTTCAAAAAATTGACCCATTTGGTTCCGTGATCGCACGTCCGCCGGAGCACAGAAACCCTCATTCCCCCAGCCGGCAATGGTGGCTTCGGCTCCATGGAGTCCAGCATCGTTCTCATCAGGTAAGTAGTTGATTGCAACTTTGGCGCCTGCCCGGCGCAATACCTCTGCTGTAGCACGACCGATTCCTTGGCCACCCCCTGTCACCACGGCCACTTTGCCCGCAAGGTCAATTTCAATCATGTTCGCCAGCAACTATTTCAGGGAAAATTGAGGTGCATCACCGATGGAATCATAATGAGTATCTGCGACAAACAGCGAGCCAGCCTCAGGAGACGCGGCACGACGCGACTCTGGCATATGTTCCACAGCCGTCGTGATCACCAAAACAATTTTCCCCTCATGTCGCACGAGATTTGGACAAGTGTTTTGGGGTGAACCAGGAGTCTGCCAAACGGTTAACAATTCGCCGGAGGTCAAGCAGTACTCGCGCGTCTCGCCGTGTTCCGCTGGATTCGGGTTGTACATGGAGATGATGATCGAGCCTTGTCCCGGGCTGAGGATGGCGCCATCGGGAACCGCCTGGTCGTTGGTTAAGTCAACAACCACTCGTGGATTTCCAAGTACTCCTTCATCAATATTCAATGGGTAAGCAACGACCTGACGTGTGGGTGAATCGATGTCAATCAGTTCAAGGCCAGCAGCCGTTTTCCGAATCGCCTTACCATTGCTACAAATCTGATCATCGCGAAACCGAATGGTCTTCTGATCGCGTCCACGGTACAGGTATAAACCTGCTTTCCGTGTGGCAAAGGCTAGATCCTTGGTTCCAAAAATAAGATTGTCTTCCCATACCAGACCATCGTTGATAATGGTTCCCTCTTTGTCGCTGTCGATTGGATCCCCAAATTCGACCCAAGTGTTGGCGGTGGGGTCAAACAGCGCCAAACGATGTTCACATCCAATGACAAAATTTCGCTTATCGGAACAGGGAAAAGCAAACCCAGGACGTCCTGGCAAGACATAGGACTGGTTGGCTCCCGACCTCATATCGAAGATATTGAGGGAACCCTTGCTGGAATCGGCTCTGTGTTGAATCGCTACCCAACTAAAACGAGACTCTTCCAATGGATACGGGCCCTCGGGCAGGAAACGCAGCGAGGAGCTTTCTGGTTGGAAAAGGACTCGGGCTTTAAGAATCTCGGTCATGTTACCTTGGTCGGATTTGCGGAGGCATGAACTTCTGAGCGCTGATCGGTTCCGAGCGCCAATGGATAGAGTCGATTATTGGTGAAGATGACGTGTGAAGGTGCTGCAGGCAAGGTCCAGACCCATTGGCACCGCTCCATTTAATTAGCTAGAAAGACCCTGAGTCCTCGAAATGACGAACTTTTCTCTCCCTCTCGATGCCGATCAAGTCGTTGATCTGCAAACAAGTACGGTCGTCAATTGGCATCAACACCCAATTACCAGTCCCCATCCGATGCCACTGAAGTTGGTAAGTGATCAACATGCCTTTAATTTCCAACTTTGGCATGAGGAGGATATCGCTCGCTCACCCACCGCAACAGACCAGGAAATCGCACAGGTCAAACGAAAAATCGACCGCTTCAATCAACAGCGCAATGACGCTATAGAACAACTCGACCTATGGATCGCCTCGTGGCTTCAGGACCATAAAATTTGTCCATTGGAAAACGCTCCGCAAAATAGCGAAACTCCCGGCAGTGTTGTCGACCGACTCTCGATCATCGCGCTGCGAATTTTCCATCTGCAAGAACAGTGTGAGAGAACGGATGCCAGTGGCGAACATATCGCTTCCGTGGGTCAAAAACTCGCGATTTGCAGAGAACAACAACATGATCTCAAGAATGCGTTGCATCACTTGTTGACCGACCTTTGTAACGGGGCAAAACGCCACAAAATCTACCGACAGTTCAAAATGTATAACGACCCATCACTCAATCCTTACCTGTACCAGTCTCCCTCGGAGACGTCGAACTGATGCGCGATTCCGACATAGGTTCCCGTCCGTTTGACCGCATCATCTTGATCGGAGCAGGCGTTGTGGGCCGCGCTATTGCGAGGGCTCATCTCGATGCAGAGGTGCCAATCGAATTGGTCGATATCGACGCAAACAATATGGGCGCTGCTTGCCAAGCACTTTCGAAGCAAGGGTTCGCAGTTTCAGAATTAAGCGATTTCCCCGTCGGTGGTGTAACCGTATCCATCTGCAAACCACCTTCGCAATCGGCCGCACCACCTGCCGCCTCCACGCCCAGTCAACAATCGATATTGATCATCGAATCCATTGCTGAGAAACGGGATTGGAAACGCCAACTCTACGGACAGATCAGTGAGCACTTCGGCGCGTCTGCAACGATTGCGACCAACACTTCCTCTTTGAGACTCGCGGATCTGGCATCAGCATGCCTTTTTCCTGATCGATTTTGTGGAATGCACTTTTTCATGCCTGTTGAAAGCCGCAAACTCATCGAAGTTGTTGCTGCGTCAACAACATCATTGGAAACACGTCGCCGTCTAGAAACACATTCGATTCGCATCTCTAAGATTCCGCTCCTGGTTGCTGACAGTCCTGGATTTGTTGTCAACCGCATTTTGACGCCCTATTTAAATCAAGCCATTCGCTTGCTCGGTCAAGGTGCCCAGCATTTACAAATTGCTGAGGCTGCGGAGGCGATTGGTATGCCCATGTCGCCCCTGCGTTTAATAGATTGGATTGGTGCGAGAACTGCATTCGATGCAGGCCGCGCAGCTTGGCAAGCCTTCTCCCATCGGATCGATCCTGCCCCGATTCTGCCCGGGATGGTGAAACGTGGTTTATTGGGACGCGCCGTCGGAGTTGGGTTTTACAATTACCCAACCAATGACGTGCCTAACGAATTAAGCGACTCTCTGTCCACGGCTGCCAGCGAGGTGGTTGCCCGCTATCAAAGTAATGTGCGCAACTGGACCACTGACGAGATTCAAAGAATGCTCGGGGTACCACTTTGGATCGAGGCAGCTTGCGTTCTACGAGAGCATTTAGTTGCAGATGAGACGCAGGTAGAACTTGCAATGACGCATGGACTGGGCTTCAACCGGCCAAGTGGATTCTTTGAACTGTTCGAAAACTGGGGCAACGACACCCTACTTCAAACAAGTCGCGATTTCGGTGGCAACGAAAAAGCCGTAGCTCTCCCGGCGGAATTAGCTACGGCTCTGGAGTCTTGTTCGACCGTTCGCTCCGCAATCCACGCGTTTGCAGAATGCAGAGAATGAACGGCTAAATATTGCGGCACAACACCGCAAGATGCCTACCACTCACTTGTTTTTTCTGCATTGGGTTCGGTTTGTACGCGATCATGAAAGAACAAGAAGAAGATAACGGCAACCACGCCGGCGGCCACACAGGGTACCAGCCAAATCATCTGCCAATCCATCATTTTTGTAGCTTCGGCGCCCAATTCTCCCGCCTTTTTAATTAAGGGCTCAGCGGCCACTGCATCCTTTAGCTCAAATGCTTGAACGGTGAGTTCAGCGGACTCTTTGTTAAGAGCCGCCGCATCCGCGGGCGTGTAGTGACCTGCCAATCGCTGCATCAGCTGAGCACCAATGCCAAGTCCCAAGCCTTGCGTGATCAATACCAATAAACCTTGAGCTTGACCACGTATCTCTTTGCTGCACTTCTTGTCGGTATAGATAAAGCCGGTGACAAAGAAGAAGTCATAGCAAATACCATGCAACAGAATACCAAGAAACACCAGCATTTGAGTATTGTCTTCATTTGCATACGAAAACAATCCATATCGTACGACCCAAGCGATCATGCCGATAAGCAACATTCGCTTCACGCCAAGTGCCATAAAGAACAACGGCATCGCCAACATGAACACGATTTCGGAGATCTGCCCATAAGACATGACATAGCCAACCGATTCAAAACCGACTTTGCCAACATAGACAGGCGCAAATGCATAGTAAGCAGCAAGTGGAATACAAATCAGAAATGAAGAGAGAATGAAAATTGCAAAGGAGGGCTGTTTCAGTAATGACAGTGCATCAAGACCCAAGACTTCGCGAATAGTGACGGCCTTGCCCGCTGCCGGTGGCGGTGTGTGTGGAAGAGTGAAGCTGTATAAGCCCAAGGCGATCGCCGCGCTTCCGGTGACATAAAACTGTGTAGCGCTTGCATCCGCCTTCAGCATCAAACTCACTACCCATCCCGCAGCAATCCAGCCAATGGTTCCAAAGACACGAATGATGGGAAACTCTTTTTCCTGATTCGTAATGTTGTGGAACGCGAGTGTATTGGTTAACCCCAATGTGGGCATGTAGCACAACGTGTGGATAAACAAAGCGCCAATAAAGTACTCGGGGCCTTGCGCAACAATTTGGGGTGCGGCAAACATCGCCAATCCACCCAACAAGTGCAGCACTCCCAGAACTTTTTCACTGGGAAAATATCGGTCAGCAACCATCCCCAAGAAGAACGGCGAAACGATAGCAGCGATTGGCGCGACCGTGTAGGCAGTACCTACCCAGTCAAACCAACCAAAAGACTTCATGTAGTTTCCCACAGTGACGTACCATGCTCCCCAGACGAAGAACTGGAGAAACATCATAATACCAAGGCGAAATGTCGTTACGCTGAACATGGTGAATGAGAGTGATGTGCGAGAGGGATGAAAACGGCAGGACGGACCAATCGTGGCGTGATTGTAATCCAAACGCGCCCCCCACGCACACTCGACAACCTCAAGAGTTTTCGCCCAATTTCAGCGTCAATCCAATGGCTGCTCTTGGTGTGGCGAGCAAGCATCGATGACCGTGCCTTTTCCCCACTGAGTGTCTGCTTGTGATCCCGCAGCAAAATGACTCCTTCGCGCCATGGCTAAGGCCAGAGGACCTCCATGCGCATAGCAATAAGCTGATGAAGTTACCGTAGCCACTACTTTTTCCCCAACCCGCATTTCCGCTCCACGAGGCGGAACTTCAATGCCTTCAAATTGCCATAGGGTCAGTTTCTTTTGAACTTGCCCCATCGCATCGAGGCGCGCAATAGTTTCTTGCCCCAAATAACATCCCTTGCGAAAATCAATCGAATCGGCATCCCTATCCATTTCTTGCGGCAGGTTGTTTTCGTCACAATCCAGGCCAAACCAGGGATATCGATTCCCGATACGTCCGCAGTGCATTATCGATTCATGCCCAGGCAATATATCTTGAGCCACTAGCCAAGCCTCGAACGCTTCCAATTGCTCGCTGGGAACTTCAAAAAGCCAATCTGCTTTTCGCGTCCAAGGTACTTGATAGGCATAGCCGTCAAAACCTTCACCGCTAATTGGCACCCAGTGCAGCAATGTTGAACCAGCTTCGCCGCTTACTGACTTTTCGTTATGGGGCAATTTCAGCAAACCGGCAAGCCTTGCACCTTTCACACCTGGCCAGAAAACGACGTGCACGCGCGATGTCGCATCTTCAAAGCGGACATCTTCCCGAATCACGTAGCGATCTACGTGCGCGCTAATCCTTTGGAACTGATCGGCCACTGTGAGCAAGCGAATTCGGTCATCCATCGCAAAGAATATGCCATGACCGAATGTTTTGCCACGCGCATCCGTGATGAACGATTCACGCCCCGTTCCAACCTCCAATCGAGCAATTTGATTTGTTGTCAAATTGCCTAGTACTTTCGCACGGTCAACACCAAGAAAATCAACCCAAGTTAGCGATTGTAGAGGGACGAATATTTCACCCGCTTCAAAACGTTCGGCATAGGATTCACCGGCGTTCCCTTCTAATGAAAAATTTGCTGAGCTCATGGCATCGACTCCGATTCTTGGTCTGGATCATAGGCACCGATACCACAGAACTGGGCGGCTCGGACAATTGCACAACTTTCATGTCCATCGATCAAACGAGGCAATTGTTGCGCGTGCTCGATTGCTCCTAACCCCATCGATTCCACTTCATCAACAGGAAGCTTGGAGAGCAACAGAACGCGTCCCTCTTGTTTGACTTGCAGGATCAAGGCGGCCGCAAGTGCATCTCTGCCTCGATCTTTGATGATTCGAGATTGAGTTTTTTCGAGTGATTCCGAACTAGTCAAACGACGCAATGATCTGCCGGCTGCTGCTTGCAACTGTGACGCCAGCACGATCGTACCTCCAGGACAGATCAAGTGTCTCGCAACATGCAGCGCACGCCCTACATTCTCCCATGTCTGCTGCTGATGATCCCCATCGATACAGGCAAACACCAGGGATGCTTTGCGACTTGTATCTCGCTGCCACGACGAAGCAATGGAATGTTCAACGAGACGCCTGATGCCACGTGGCGTGCCGGCAACAATTCGCGACACCTGCGCGTCGGCAGTTGGTATCGCGGCAACGACAAATTGAATTCCTAATAACCACGCTGCCTCGGCCGCTTCCAAATCATCGGCTCCCGCAGCCTCCAGGGTCTCCGTCCGCAAACGACGCTGTGTATCCGTATCCGTAAAGGAAGGGAAAACACCACCTTCCAATGTCGCCGGATCAAGCGATCCTGCTGGCCGGGCAACCAGTAAAGGCACCACTAGGTCGGCATTTAACAAACGGCGGTTCAAGTATATCGGCTCAGCCGCAGTATTGGCTGCAAGGTACCCCAAGCCCTCTCGATTCTCAGGATCGTGAACTTCAATAATGATCTCGGGGCGACTGGACAATGCCGATCGTAGTTCTTCGATCGTTTCCGTATCCGCCTCGTCAGATAGGACGACACTCAACCCGCCAATCAAATTCATTGGCAATGCATCAATGATTCCCTCCACCACATTTGTGAGCGAGGGAACATTGGCATCCACCGCAATCGCGACCAGATCCCCCTCAACAATCGCTTGGGAAATCGATGGAAAATCCTCTGGAGCACCCACTGCACGCGCTGCCGACGCGCGAACGTTGGCCAATGGAGTGCCTCGATCGGGACGAAATTCCCATAGATCCACGGTACTATTGGGGAGTACCGTAACCGTTTCCGCTTGCCCGATTCCGATTCGCATGGATGTTGTTGTCAACCGCTGCATCCGTTTAAGTCGATACGTTACTGAAATGGAAAACGACAGTGTTCTTGCCGAGCCCCTGAAAATGCAATTGTCTCACTTCCCGTTCAATTATGGGACTGACCGTCCCAAAGTAACGCGATCAACACAAATTGTCATTGCTTGTGTAACTGCGTTCACTCTAACTAGCCTTTTCGGCTGCAATTCTGCCACCGACTCAGCGTCAAAATCCGCAGAATTGCCCAATCCGCAGATAGACGCACCGGACGAAAAGGGAGACTCTGCACGAAGATTGCTCGAACGGGTCATCCAAAACTATCGTAGCACTACGCAATATTCCGACCGCGGACGTGTACGCCTGAACTATATCCAAGGTGGTAAAGAACATCAGGACGAAGCACCGTTATCAATTGCATTTATTCGCAATCGAAATCTCCACCTGACCGCCTACGCCGCAGAGCTAGTGATCTATCAGGGCCGGATCCGCGCCACAATCGTCGATCCGGTGACGATGAACATGGGAGGACAAATGTTGGACCTACCACTGCTTAATCCTTCGTTTGGACTGAAAGAGATTTACTCGGATCCTACGGTCGTACATTATTCAACCGTAGGTCTAGGCGGACCGTCACCGCAATTGGAGCTGCTGCTATCCGATGAACCACTGGGTGGATTGTTTCAGGGTAATTCCCATCTCTCACTGATCGAACCCGCGTCACTTGGCAACTCGCTGTGTGATCGACTATCTATTCAGTCCAATGAACTTCGCTATGTGTTATGGATTGATCGGGACACGCTCGTCGTTCGCCGTGTGGACCTGCCGACTTCGGGGACGGAATTGGCCAACGACCCGACGGTCTCATCCATTCGCTTGAGCATCGAATTGGAGGAGGCAAAGATGAGTGTCGCTGCGGAAGAAACATGGCGTCTCGAGCGACCCAATGATGCCTTGGCTGTTCGACAATTTGTATTGCCTCCGCCCGAAATCGTTTCTAAGGACCTCGGTCGACAGCTTCAGCCATTTCAGCTGCAAGATTCACGCAACGAGTTCACGGTCACAGAAAAAGGCTCCGATCGCTCAGCAACGGTCTTGCTATGGATTGCAGATCACCCGGCATCGCGCGCAGCTGCCGCCCAATTACAAACCATTGCGGATCAACGCGATCGCGTATCGAACAAAGATGTGAGATTTCTGCTGGTCATGGCAGAACCCACTCCACCTCCCTCCAACGCGACAGCCGAATTGCTGAGGAGCTGGAATGTTGGCCTGTCGTTCTGCAACGACTATCGCACTGTTGGGCGTGATATATTTCGAGTGAATGAAGCACCCTCGCTGTGCATCTTAGGCAAACAGGGCGAACTTCAATGGTTCGCTCCGAGAATTGGCCCCGAAATGGGCAGCGATCTACCGGCAATATTGGCCGACCTTGAAAAAGGGGTCAATATTGGCAATGAAATCGCCACTCGCTATTTACAGGACCAAGAGACTTACAAAAAGCTCCTTGGGGAATCACGACAGACCCCAGTGGAAAAGCTGTAGCCATTACGGGAAAGCAGTCGCTACTTCTTCGCCTTCGCTTGCAACCACCCAGCGTACTCATTGATCGTAATTCTCCCGTCTTTGTCAGCATCAGCGGGAGTGATATCCATAATCATCTCTTTCCACTCGTCGACCGTTAAGACATCGTCTTTATTCGTGTCGGCACGCTTGATAATTCGCTCTGAATATTTGATGTACTTCTCATCCAAATCGGCCGCAGCGACAGGTGTTGCAGACGGTGAAGACGAAGCGACGGGGCCGCTCGAAGAAGCCCCGGAGCTCCTTGGACCATCTTTTACAGAAACGAGCACTTCATCCGAAGTTACAATTCCGTCGAAGTTGCGATCAAATCCATAGAACTCAGCAACCAAGTCATCCGTCCAGTCTTTCGCATATTCCGACATCCGCACTTGACCATCTTTATCGGCGTCCTTCTCTACAAACCAGCCAGGTACGCCTTGCACTGCAGCAGCAACCGGCGAGCGATAGGAGAGACGACCTTCGAAACGATCTTTTAATTCTTCAACCTGTTTCGAATCGTCGCGTCGACGATCATCATTGGGTTTCTTGGCTTGCTGTTCAGCGCGAACCGTACGACGCCGCGCATACCTCACCGCAAGCTCTTTGGCAGATAACTTATTATCGCGATTCTGGTCGAAGTCCAATGGATTGCCCTCCCAACGACTTGTCAATTCATCAGCATCGATCATTCCATTTCGATTGCGGTCATATCGATTGATGTTGTCTTGCGCTTCACGCAAATCGGCGTCCGTTACTCGCACGGCCAGTAACTCGGCGGCAGCACCAAAACCGGGTACGGGCGCAGGTAATTCCAGGCCTCCGAATCCAGGCACGAGTTCACCCGCATCAAGTCCTTCATTGCCCTCTTGGTCGTCACCATCCGAACCGCCTCCAGGACCTCCGGGACCGCCCCCTCCGCGCATGCGATCAAAGCCCTCTTTGAGCTTGCTCATTGGAATCGGCCGATCCAATCGAATACTGGGATCGTCGCGCTGAAGGCGCTGAATCATAAAGCTGGCAGGGCCTTCCATTTCGTCTGGATCAATGTTGCCATTTCCGTTACGGTCCAGTCGATCGATGAAGCTGCTGGCGTCAAATCCACCTCGACCACCACCGGGAGGTCCACCGAATCCGCCACCGCCAGGAGGCCCACCAAACCCGCCACCGCCGGGAGGGCCACCGAATCCGCCGCCACCAGGAGGTCCACCGAATCCGCCACCACCAGGGCCACCGAATCCGCCACGGCCACCCCTGCCTCCGCCCTCGCTGCCATCGCGATCACCACCTCGGTCCCGGCCGCCCCGTCCACCGGAATCGTCAGGTCGCTGAGCTTGTGCGATGGCTGACATCCAGAGGGACGCAACTAGCACAAGAGAAAAACGAGTGATACGCATGGATCGACCCTCGATTGCAAAACAAAAGCCAAAGTGTGGCGAAATCAACAAACTTGTCTAAGTATATAACCCTAGTCACAGATGCTAGTTTCGCCACTCCGCTGGTGTCGATAGGTTCAATCGAGGACTTCTTGGACAAATTTCGGTTTTGGCTTTCCTCCCTGTACCGCAGCCGCCTTGAAGTACTCGGCAACGTAACGTTGCAACGATTGCTCTGGTGGCTTGAAACGATCACCCTTTTGGAGTATTGGCCGATATTCTTCCATCGAACCGAATTGGCGCGTTCCAGCCGCTTGGCAGGGAATCCAATGTCCATTACCTGCAGCATCTTCGAGATAGAACTCGGGATAACAGTGCATCAAAACATGGACCATCCGGGCCGGAATGCGCATCGCGCGGCAAATAGAAATGAACACACTGGTTAATTCTTCGCAATCACCAGTTCCATCCTTGAGCGCTTCGTCGGCCGCTTTAATATCCCCTTCAACGTACTGTACCTTCTCGCGAACCCAATCATATACGGCCTCCACTCGCTTCCATGGTTGCTCAGGCGCGGAGGCTTCAATTTCTTTGACGGCGTTGCGGATACGGGCACTTTGCGGATCGATGTAGGGGCTGTCCCCCGTAAATTGTCGCAGCTCACGACCAATTTTGGCTGGTATTTTCAACTCATCGACATTTTCGGGTGCCGCAATCAAGGACCGCGTTAGTTCGAAGGTCAACAGGGCGTTGACCGAACTGCTCGGTGGAAGCGAAGCAATCTGACCGACAAACTGACTAACAAGTCCATCCAGTTCGCGGATTTCCCAACGCGCAAAAACCGGGCTAATTTGTTGGTCGACCAAGCGAACTTGTTGTTCGGGCCATTCCCTAGGAATCGGAAAGGTAGTCACGATTCCTCGACAATTGGCTCGACCAGTTTCCAATTCCAACCCACAGCGATAACGCTGCGTTTTCGGATCCGTATACGTCAAAATGCTCTCGGGCTCGACTTCATTGGCGTCGTCACCACGTCTTCCGGACCGTCGAGCAGCACCGGGAGCAGGATCATCCGGTCGCCCAGGCGTGCGCGGATTCGGATCCTGAGCCAACAATCCCTGTTGAGTTGTACCCCATCCATATAGACCGAATCCCAATGCGATGCCTGTTTTCAGGCAGGCTCGACGACTCGAGGAGGGACAAATGACGGCTGGAGCGACTGCTGAATTTTCAGCGAGCCGTTTTTCAACAGATTTGCACTTGGATGTGGCCATGGAGCTAAGTTCCTCGGCAAAGAAGCATCAATATTTAACGAAGTCTATCTACGCGACGGCCACTCTACTTTAATCGAGAGTGGCCGACGGTGCACAAACTTCGTTGGGGAACCTACTATCGTCCCGGTGCAGGAGCCATAGGTGCTACAGGCTGTGTGACTGTGCCTGGAACATTCACCGATGGGTACCATTCGTTCTGATTGTAGGACTCAACCGGAACGCCATCATAAATCCCACTTCCGTAGACTGGATTTCCGATAATGGTTCCATCAAGGGAATATCCTTGATCCATTGCACCCAGGTAAGCGCTGCCGTATTCGCCACCACAACCACATTCTCCACCCTGAACAGCTCCACATGCTGGAGCACCACAACCAGCTGCGGGACCGGCGTAGGCGGGAGCGCCACCGCACGCAGGACCACGTGCCGCACAGCTACCGCAAGCTGCACCGGCGCCAAAGAGTAAATGCTTTATTGATCCACAGCCGGTCGAAACAGGCAACATCGAAACAACAACTAGTACTGCTAACCATCGAGCGTTCATAATAAACCCATTCCCGTGCAAAGTGGGTGTAACTGTTAGACCCTAACTTTTGGGTCAATCAAACCTAGGTCGCTCTTGGTAAGGTGCAAATGCAACATGATGTTTTTTTTCAACATTTTTGGCACGGATAGCCCCACTCATGACTGTCGTTTGATGCCATATGACCACACCTGCGATTGAAGAATCCTTCCAAAGCGTTCAATCGGATCGAATGACTTTCGATCTGCCCTGCTCGCGTATGCTCAAAACGCTAGTCGTAGCGGTTATGCTTTGCTGCGCAATGATAGGAGCTCTTCCCTCGATCGCATTGGCAAACGGACTGTGCGACGGTGACGAATTATGGATCATTAACACGCGGTGTCTCTCTAGCGAAGCCTGCCGTATCAACCTCGATACGCCGGAATTGGCCATCTCCTTGTTAGATTCGCAGAGCAAATTCCAAACATCCGATTTGCCAGCCATGCTCAATGCCATCAACTCGGATGAAGGTATTGAAAACGTCATTTATGCTCATGGCAACCGATTTACTCAGAACGAAGCGATTGAACGAGCTTGGTACGTTTATCGAAATATCTCAAGGTCGCGTAAAACGGGAGTCCGCATTCGCTTCATCTTGTTCAGTTGGCCAAGCGCTCAACAGGGTATTCTGCTCAACGACGCTCGAATCAAGGCAGAACGCACCGATGCTCAAGGACTTTACTTGGCTTGGCTGCTTCGTCAAACCATCGAAGCCCCTTCAGGATTGACTCTAATCGGGTACAGCTTCGGCGGCCGTGTAATCACGGGAGCCTTGCATGCACTGGCAGGAGGGTCATTGGGTGGCCGCAGGCTTCCCGGAGAACACCTAACCGGTTATGGCGCTCGAGTAGGACTCATTGCGGCGGCGATTGACCACGAATGGTTGGAATACAATGAATACCATGGCTTGGCAACCAAAAATATGGATCATATGACGCTGATGTATAACCCGCGTGATACGGTTTTGCGCAAATACTGGTTATTGGACCCAGCGACAATTTCTCGCGCACTTGGTGCCGTCGGTCCAATGAAATTCGCGCGACGTTCCGACGGTTCGCCACTGCCAGTCATATCGATTAACTGTAGTCGTACGGTTGGTCGTCAACATGATGAACTGGACTACTTTAGCGCCGATTGTCGCGCTGGACGTCACTTGGCCGCATTGATTGAAAACCGCTGATGCAAGATTCGCTTGGATACTTCTGCGGAGAATGGATTCCCTGTCACCAAATGGCCCTCGCTATCGATGATATCGGGTTCATTCAAGGGGTAACCGCAGTTGAACGATTGCGAACATGGGGGGGTCAACTCCGACTGACATCGCTACATCTTCAGCGATTTGCCAACTCCACTTCCGCCCTTGGAATCGGTCCCCTCCCAGACAACTCAGAACTTGTTGCACTACTGACAGAGTTATTGACACGCACGCCGCTAACTGGCGATGTTGGTATGACGCTGTTTGCCACTCCAGGGCGCCGCAGTACGAAAAGGCCGACCCTGGGAATTCATCTTACCGAGCTAGACCACGATCGCTTGCATCGGCTTTGCACCTTGGGACAACCACTCGTGGTCTCGTCTGTGCAACAACCTTCTCCCGCTAGTTGGCCTCGCAATATTAAAGTGAGGAGCCGTGTTCACTATCATTTGGCTGATCGCGACGCACAGCAATACGCTCCAGACGCACTGGGCGTGTTGCTGGATGAAGATGGTTCGATCACTGAAACGAGTACCTCAAATATTCTGCTGGTAAACGGCAAAGAACTTGTCCTCCCACCTCCCGATCGAGTTCTTCCGGGCGTAATGGCAGATGTGGTTTGTAGGCTTGCCATTCAAAATGGTTGGCTAATCACGCGTCGTCCGATTTACCCCGACGATTTGCGAAACGCGGCTGGTATTTGGCTGACCGGTTCGGAACCAGGTCTCTGGGGCGTTAATGCAGTGGATGGTATTCGCAAACAACTAAGCGATCCATTGAGAAAAATGCAAAAACTTCTCACCAATCACTTGCGAACTCTAAAGTAACTCTTTGCTTTTCTTCGCTGGAGTTCATAATGAGACTTTCCTGTATCGCGAGATACAGAGGGTCTTCATTTCAGAATCCAATACGCAATTGATGCTTACTCCAATTTGTTCTGCTTCTATGCCAATCGGAATTCGAGCCAATTGGCTCGCTTCCATGTTCTGTTTTTTGGGGCTTGGCTTTGTTTTGGCGTCGCCCTCGAAGGCTCAAGAACTCCAGTCGGTCACTCAAACAGGCGCCGGCAGCTACTCAACAGAATTCCCGCCTGGGGCAACAAGACCGCCCGCATCGATCTATCGCACATCTCGATGCCAGGGCCCAATGCCGACCAACGACTGGTGGAGCTCTTTAGCTTGGGAGGCTCTCTCCAGTCCCATGTTTCCTCATCCACTTGCAGTGCATGCTCAAGCTGGCGGGTTAAGCGTCTTTTATCCCGGCACCAGCATTGTTGCCAATGTTCACGGAATTATTGGTGGTAGCGGCAACGACATTGTCATCGGTCACTCTGCCGTAACTGAATTCAATGAAGCGCGTGTCGATGACTTCAGCGATTGGTTTGTAACAGCCAGCTTTCAATCGGGCACCAGCGAACTTCGCACAACCTATGGACATGGCAGCCCATTTGTCTACGTCGAATGCGAGGGAGGAAGTCCCACTGTTCGTTTTAGCGAGACGCCCGTCGTGTGGAGTGGTAACGCAAATGACGCGGTCCTCGGCATCTCCGTTGCCAATCGACACTATGCGTTATTCGCGCCATCGGGTTCCAGCTGGTCTGATCTATCTGGTGAGACCTGGAAAGTAAACGATCACGGCAAGAATTATTTTTCGCTGGCTCTACTACCCGACAATCGCTTGGAAACACTGCAACAATTTCAACGCTATGCCCATTCACACGTAACCAACTCCACGGCAACGTGGCAATACGATTCCGACACAGCAACGCTAACAACCCTCTTTGAATTCACTACCAAGGCGTATGAAGGTAACACAACAGGTACTTTATTCGCCATGTACCCGCATCAGTGGGTAAATTCTTCGACAGACTTAACCGGTCAAGAATACCAGTCGGTACGCGGTCCGATGAAGCTGGCTGCCGGCAGCCGATTCGAAACCCAAATGCACTATCCTGGCGTGTTGCCTTCGTTACCCGTTCATGCCAACACAGACCAATTGCTGCTGCGACAGCTACTGCATGAAGAAACTAACCGTGAATCAACCGCTGTAGCCGATACGTACTGGTTCGGCAAACGACTGGGCTGTTGGGCGACGTTGATGCCAATCGCCGAACAAATCAACGATACAAAAACTCTGGCCCAGTTAACCGCTCAAACCAAGCAGGGGCTAGAAAATTACTTTACCGCTTCCAATACTGCTGGAGAACTGAAGAACAGTGGTCAAGGATTATTTGCCTATGACGCCAACTGGGGCACGCTGATTGGCTATCCAGCCAGCTATGGCTCGGACAATGACCTCAATGATCACCACTTTCACTATGGCTACTTTATCAGAGCGGCTGGTGAGCTCGCGCGGCGCGATCCTGAATGGGCATCCGATGCAAACTGGGGATCGATGGTTCGCCTTTTGATTCGTGATATTGCCAGCAATGATCGACATGACAAACTCTTTCCCTACATGAGAAACTTCGATCCGTACGCCGGCCACAGCTGGGCCAGTGGACATGCGAAATTTGGTGATGGCAATAATAATGAATCGTCGAGCGAAGCCATCAATGCGTGGTACGGAATCATTCTTTTTGGTGAATCCACTGGTGACAAGGAATTGACGGATCTGGGCATCTATTTGCTAACTACAGAAATTCAAGCGATTAACCATTACTGGTTCGACGTCACCGACCAATTCCATCACCCCGACTATCAACCCTCAGTTATTACTATGGTATGGGGCGGCAAGGGAGCCAACGCCACATGGTTTAGTGGTAACCCAGAGCTGGTCCATGGCATCAATTGGTTGCCGTTGACGGGCGCATCACTCTATCTCGGTCAATACGTCGACTATTGCGAGAAAAACTACTCGGCCTTGCTCAGTGAAAACCGAATCGATGATGAGAAAAAGTCAGGCGATAGCAACGCTACGACAACTAAGTCTGATAGCGCTAATTGGGACGCCTGGGATGATTTGATCTGGATGTATCGCGCGCTGAGTGATCCAGATGATGCAATGCACCAATTTCAACATCGCGCGCCCGAAGCGATTGCGACGTCGGGAAATTCATTAGCGCATGCACTCGTTTGGATTTCGTTGCTGCAAGAGTATGGTCACGTGGATCGGACGATTACTGCAGATACCACATTCTATGCGGTTCTAAACAAAGCCGGAAAGCGAATTTATATCGCTTGGAATCTTGATTCAGAATCCAAGCAAGTGACATTTTCCGACGGTACCGAAATGCAGGTCTCCGCAAAGCAGTTGAGCGTTAGTGAACGCTAGCTCGCGTGGAAGAGAGTACGAAGAAGAGACTAAGCAATACCTGCATCGCCTACTTCTTTGATTTTGCGACATAGATCAACAGTCCTTGCGTTCGATTTTGCTTCTCTTTTGAAGTCGCAAAAATCGCCGACGCCCGTGCGATAACTCCTGACGTAGGTTGTGGCTGCTCAAAGCTTGGCCACCACACAAACAGGTATTGCGAATCCTCAACCCTGGCTGAAAATTCTAAATCCATCCACACTATCGTCTGCGTCCGAAGTGGCAAAAGTTGGAATTTCAAGCGCCCGAATTAGGGCTTCGTGCGTCGATAAATGTCGAAGTTCAACGGTGTACTGCTGCTCTTGTGCATGAGCCAAATTACTGCACAGCATTATCAAAAGACAGATTTGCACGAATGAAAACAATTTCATGGAAACGACCTACAAGGAAATTGGGTTGCCGATCGAAGTGTTCGATCACATACGCAAAAATTCCCATTGATGTCGAGAGCAACTTGGACGCAGTGGCTGTGAACCCATGGCCATTAGGTAAAGGCAATAGCCAGAAAACCCAGCGTGATGGTGCCCGCTAGTGCGACCAAGAACGCGTTACGCATTTTCCGCATGAGCCGGGCTCTGCCCTACCTCACCATCTCGCTCGTGGTTCGGGCCACAATTTTGCAACAACCAATTCTATCGGCCATGTTCTGCGGAACTGCTTTGGCCTGGACACAGGAAGGGGCAACTTGGTAACACGCGGACGAATCTAAACACATTCTTGGGGAATTACCTTATGGCTGGCTCAACCTCTTGGAAGATCGTGACGAGCAGCCTGATGTTGGCTTGCATTCTATTTTCAATGATGGGATGTGGCGCCAAGACGTCAGCTCCGCGCGATGAGTCGCCCAATGAAATATCATCGCCGGACACCGAGGTTGGATCCGCTGCCGCAATGCAATCCCCCTTTGCGGACGAAGAGACTGGCGGGGAAGTAAGCAGTCCATCCATTGCAAAAATGTCACGGGCACCACAGGAGATTGGCATTCCGCCCGCGATGGGCAGTCGACAAGACCCTATGCCCAGTGCGAGTCCATTTGAATCTCTTCCCACCGGAGCTGACTATTCGGCCGAACTTGGCTATGCCACCGTGCGAGTGTTCTATGCCACCGACCGCGCCCAAGATTCGCTCCCCTTGTCGGCCTATCAAGTAACAGGTTCCGGTACCGCGTTCTTTGCGTTAATGATAACAGCAACGATCTGTGGATTGTTTGCTGCATTTTCACTGCTAAAAGGACGCAGCATGATGGGCGCAGTGGCGAGTGCAGGGGCTCTCGCATCGGCGGGAATCATTGTCGTCATGCTCAGCTCGGGTGCTGCGAACATTGAAAAAGATGGCGTGCATTACAATACGGAGCGGGGAATCCTGACACGTGGTTTGGCTGAAGTCACGGTGCCCGACACACATCAACGCGGTATGGTCGAGCGTCCCAGTTTGTTGCGATTTGAATTTCGTGAGGACCAATCCAAGCACATTGTATTGACCAGCGCTAAAGAACTAGGCGAACTTGATTTTTACCGTCGCCTTACTGACACCGTTGATACCTCGCCAGAACAAGACTTGTTGGTTTTTATCCATGGCTACAACGTAGACTTTGAATCAGCAATTCAACGCACCGCTCAATTGGCCGTTGATCTTCCCTTCCGTGGTGTCCCCGTTTGCTACAGCTGGCCGAGCCAAGGACAAATATTGGGTTATACGATTGACGAAAACAATGCTTCGTGGACTATTTCCCATTTAAAAACGTTTCTGTATGAGCTGGCTGAAAAGAGTGGCGCTAAGTCGATCAATGTGATCGCGCACAGCATGGGCACGCGTGCTCTGACCGGTGCATTGAGTGAAATTAGTTTTGAGATACCCAAAGAACAATCGATGCTCTTCGATCGAGTTATTCTTGCCGCCCCAGACATTGATGCAGATCAATTTCGCCGAGATATCGCGCCGCGAGTGTTGCGAACTGCGTCCAGCGTCACCCTCTATGCGTCCAGTGATGACAATGCACTAATCGCCTCAAAGCAAGTACACGGTTATCCGCGTGCCGGTGAAAGTGGTTCGCAATTGGTAGTCGTTGCAGGCGTGGAAACCATCGACGTTTCTGGCATCGACTTATCGCTACTGGGACACAGTTATTACGGAGATAGTCAAGTGATCTTGGGTGATCTATTCCAGCTTGTTCATGATGGATTGCCGGCATCACAGCGTCAAACTCTGCAACCACGCGACTGGAGCGGGTTGCAGTATTGGCAACTGAATACGGACTGGATGGCCGGGTTACAGCCACCGCCGTCACGATAGACATGCACTGCATCGCTTGGCGAACTCGGCGTCAATCTGGCGTGTCCAGATACGGGTCTTGGCCGATTTCACGCTGTAGTTTTTTGCGTTCTTTTTCGTGGTGCAACAAAACCATACGATCGCGAAAGTGCTTTCTTTCCACCTTTTGTTGAGCGGTACGAAATAGCGATGCGTAATTGTGTAACGCGGCCGTGCTATCGCTCCCCATGTTCTTAAATTTGAGACTCTTGTCAGGTCCAAACCCGTTTTTCAGAATATCGTCGTCCATTGACATGTATTGCCGATAGGAGCCACGGTCTCCTTGACGGCCGCATCGTCCGATAAGCTGCCGGTCGATGCGGGCTGCATCGTGCAACTCGGTGCAAATCACATGCATGCCACCGAGCGCTTCAACTCCTTGAGCAAGCTTCACGTCTGTACCACGTCCCGCCATGTTGGTCGCCACAGTTACTTTGTCGATATCACCAGCGCGAGCCACGATTTCCGCTTCTTCGGCTACTTTATTTGCATTTAGTACCTCGTGAGCGATTCCAGCAGCATCTAACATTCGCGACAAGATTTCTGACTTGTCAATCGACCGGGTACCAATCAGAACGGGGCGTCCCTGATCGTGCATCTGCTTCACTTCTTGGACAATTTCCTCGAATTTGGCATGCATCGTTCCAAATACTCGATCAGGGAGCTGCATGCGACTAGGTGGACGATTCGTCGGGACACGGATAACCGGAGTTCGATAGATCTTTTTCAACTCACCTGCACTCGTCGCAGCAGTACCCGTCATGCCGGCCAAATGATGATAGCGAAGGAAAAGATCCTGGATGGTAATCCGAGCAGCCTGGCCCGTAGGTACCGAGATGGTAAGCTGTTCCTTCGCCTCAATCGCCTGGTGTATTCCGTCTCGCCATTTCCGCCCCTCTGCAAGTCGGCCCGTGAACTCATCCACGATAACGATTTCGTCCCCTTTCTCACCAGGACGTACAACGTACTGACGATCGCGAAGGAATTCTCTGTGCACCTTGACTGCGCGTTCGGTGTATTCGTAGAGGTCGACCAAACCCATCGTGCGGACAAGATCTGACTTCGGTAAAGAACGTACGAGGCCTCGACCACGTCCAGTCAATTCGTACTTTTTGGTCTCATCATTGATTTCAAAGTGTTCGTCTTCGATGTACTGCTCCGCGTGCTCTGCAGCCCACAGATAGGTCGAAACGATCTGATCACGCACCGTGTCTTCAATGGATCCAATAATCAGCGGAGTACGAGCTTCGTCGATAAGAATGCTATCGGCCTCGTCAACAAGGCAGAAATGCATGCCTCGCATCACTGGTTGGTCGCCACCGCCGGCGAATTGAGAGCGAGTATCCCCCAGCATCTCTGCGCCTAAACGATTCTGAGCTCGGAGCAACAATCGATCCCGCAAAAAGTCGAAGCCAAATTCTTTAGCAGTTCCATAGGTAACATCGCTGGAATAACTCTTGCGCCTCGCCCCTTGATCGTCCGGAGTCTGAATCACGCCTACGGAACAACCAAGAAAGGCAAACAGAGGTCTCATCCATTCCGCATCTCGTTGTGCCAAGTAATCATTAACCGTGGCGAGATGGGCTCCCTTGCCGACAAGGCTATGCAGGAACAGAGGCAGAGTCGCGGTTAGCGTCTTACCTTCCCCTGTTTGCATTTCTGCAATGCAGCCTTCATATAATGACATGCCGCCAATGAGCTGGACATCGTAATGCCGCATCGACAAGGCACGACGCCCCGCTTCACGCACTAATGCGTAGCTCTCTGGCAACAGAGATTTCAGAGATTCTCCCGATTTGGCCCGATAGCGAATCGCAAGACTTCTGCGACGAATGGAGGCATCGTCTTCCCCTTGCAATGTCGGCTCAAATTCATTGATTTGCTGCAACCACCGCTTCCATCGCAGCAAGCGCGGGCGAAGCCCTACACTGCGCCATGTGGCAAAGCTCAGTCCCGAGTCATTTAAATGAGAAGGCAGCCTCCCACCCTCGGCAACCGGGGCATCCGGCTCCAGCGCCGGTCCGAGAATTCGAGCTAGTTCGTTGGAATCATCCATCGCAAAAGGCGTTTCGGTCTCAGCATCTTGGGACGACATGCAAAATCCTGGTCTTTTTCGAGGCTTTTCGGCAATTACTCTCATGATACCGAAGCTGTTCTCTTCGGGCAGCCATTTTGCCCATTGAATTTGCCGGAAGCTGGGTCGAATGGATAATTTGTTCCGCGCTTTCCGAGTCTTCTGGAATTAACGCTCGATCTGGTCGATCCCAAAAGGGCAGTTGTGCCAGAAATCACGGATCGATGGGCCGTACTATGAAACGCACCTTTACTACATTTACTTGCGCGTTGCTCCTTTTGGGAGCGGCTCGTGCGAATTCCGCAGAACAGAAATACCCCAACTTGACGGTTGCTCCGATTCCAATGAATCAGACTTCCGATCGGGTAGAATCAGAGGCAGCCTACATTGGCGACTTTGATTCGATTGAGGGGGATGAACAAGCGGTTGCCTTTGTCGGCGACTATGTAGGCGACACGGACTTTGTCGGTGACGCACCAAGTATCGTCAACGAGAGCCTCGCTGCCGATCCAGTTCCCATGCCCGATGGAGCATCGGGAACTTACGACCTACCAATGACTACTGCGTTACACACCGGCAGTCATTATACAGGAAGTCATTACTCAAGCACGTCGTACAGTTCGGCAAGCCGACAGGACGACAATTGGCTACGTGGCGAAACCTTATTGTGGTTCACCGAGTCACGAAACACGCCGCCCCTGGTCACAACCGGGAACGCGCTAGAAAACAAGTTTGGCAGCCCGCTCGACAGTGGCTTGGCCCCTGGGTTCCGCTTGGACTATGGCAAATATTTCCACGACGGCAAATTGGGAGTGGGAGCGCGCTTCTGGGGTCTTTACGGTGAAGAAGAGAATTACTCAATCAACTCCGCCGATCCCGCCTTCAACATTCAACGCCCGTTCTTCGATACATTCTTCGGTGCAAACGACGCGTTGATTGTGTCGGGCACCCAAGGCCCGAATCAATTCACCGGATCGTTCGACGCGACGTCCGATTTTGATCTCATTGCGACCGAGGCCTACGGTCGAATTCTGTTCGGACAAGCCCAGAACTTCCGCATCGATTTGATTGGTGGATATAGCTACTTTGGAATCGACGATTCACTGGCAATAACCAGTTCGACGATCGGTGGCGCTATTCCTGGTCAAGTCCGAACCTTTACCGACCGTTTCGAAGCAGAAAACCACTTCCACGGTGGACAGTTGGGCTTTGAAACCCAGGTAAATAAGGGTCGCTGGTCGATGATCTCGCTGACGAAAGTCCATATGGGCAATATGAACCAGAGAATGCAAATCTCTGGATCTTCGGTGAGCGACTTGCCCCCTGTAGGCCCACCAACGATCACGAATTACAACAATGGATTCTTCGTACAGGGCCAACAAGGCACCTACGAACAAAACGAATTCACCTTCGTGCCAGAATTGAACCTCAAGCTTGGATACCAGCTTCGCAACAACGTTCACTTCACCGTGGGTTACTCGTTCCTCTTCTGGAGCTCGCTAGCTCTAGCGGGAGAACAAATCGATGCAAACATCGATCAAACACTGTTGCTTTCCGACACTGCAAATCCATTGAAGACGAATTATCAAATTCGTGATAAAGGATTCTGGATGCAAGGCATCGACCTTGGTTTAGTATTCGACTTCTAGTCTGACACTTGAATTGGCTCAACTGCAAATCAGCCTGAGGCACGTCATCGAAATCGGTGACGTGCCTTTTTGCATTTGCCTCTATCTGCATTTACTGCTTGATTGCATCTTCCAGCACTTCTTCAGAAACGTAGATCGGCAATGGGGGATGAAACGTCACCGCCACCGCGATTGCATCGGAAGGACGTGAATCGATTTCAATAATTTCGCCATCGCGTCGCAGTCGAAGTTGCGCAAAATAAGTGTGTTCTCGTAATTCACTGATCACCACACTGTCGACTTCCGCCCCTAGTGCCTCAGCCACATTGACGACCAAATCGTGCGTGAGTGGACGAGGTGGTTGGTAATCTTCCTTCACGCGTCGGTCGATGTTGGTTGCTTCGAAGATACCGATCAAGATGGGAAATTGTCGTTCACCGTCAACCTCGCGCAGGTAGATCACCTGATTGTCGCTGATTTCGCTGATGATGATCCGCGCCAGTTGCATTTGCACGGGCATCTTGTTTCGCTCGATTGAAAAGGAAAAGAAACCGAGTCCCAGGCAAACATCGGTCACCCGTTGTGCGACCGATGTTGCTGGCTCAGCCTTTGATTATAACGAACAACGACGCCCGTAAGTAAGCGAATGAATATCCGCTTGCAGAATTTTTTTCGCGGTCCGATCTTGTACCGAATTTCGTTTGCCAAATACTACAGGTGCTCGTATCGGAAAACTGAAACAGCTAAAGGCGGTAGGTTGATGGTGAGCGAATCGGGCCGACCGTGATGAGCCTGCCCCGTAGTTTGGGCCCCCGGATACGTTCCTACGTCACTGCCACCATAGATAGCCGCGTCACTGTTGAAAATCTCGCGCCAGAAGCCGCTCATTGGTGCGCCCACACGATACCCAGTTCGAACAACCGGTGTCAGGTTGCAGCAAACCAAAATCATCGGATCGTTCTCGCCCGACTTGCGAACGAAAGACAGAATACTGTCGTCTGCGTTCATGCAATCGACCCACTCGAAGCCATCACCGGAGAAATCGCAACGGTGGAGCGCAGGATTGTCAATTACGATGCGATTCAAGTCGGCGATACACTTTTGGATTCCACGGTGCGTATCAAAATCAAGGAGCGACCATTCTACTCCGCGGTCATGATTCCATTCGTTCCACATGCCGATCTCACCACCCATAAACAAAAGCTTCTTCCCTGGGTGCATCCACATGTAGCTATATAGCAATCTCAAGTTCGCAAACTTTTGCCACATATCACCTGGCATTTGACTGAGCAGTGATCCCTTGCCGTGGACCACTTCATCATGCGATAGGGGGAGTGTAAAGTTCTCGGTGAACGCGTAGATCAAACTGAATGTGAGTTCATTATGATGATAGCGTCGATGAATCGGATCGTTGTGGAAATATCGCAGCGTATCATTCATCCAGCCCATATTCCACTTCAACGAAAATCCGAGCCCTCCTTCGTCAACTGGGCGTGATACACCGGGCCACGCAGTCGATTCTTCCGCAATCGTTAGTGCACCTGGAAATTCTTCGTGAACCACCGTGTTGAACTCACGGATGAAGTGCAACGCCTCAAGATTTTCTCGCCCACCGTATTGGTTTGGAATCCATTCGCCTTGCGAACGGCTGTAATCCAAATACAACATCGATGCGACAGCGTCTACTCGGAGACCATCAATATGGAAATGATCAAACCAGAATAGTCCATTGGACACAAGGAAATTACGAACTTCGTTGCGGCCATAATTGAAGATCTTTGTTCCCCAATCTGGATGTTCGCCCTGGCGAGGATCCCCATGTTCATAGAGAGACGTACCATCAAATTCTGCCAGCCCGTGTGCATCACGTGGGAAGTGAGCCGGAACCCAATCCAGAATCACACCAATATTGTGTTGATGGCAGTAGTCAACAAAGTACATGAAATCTTCGGGAGTACCGTAACGGCTGGTGGCTGCAAAGTAGCCAACAGTCTGATATCCCCATGATCCCGTGAAGGGATGCTCACTAACAGGCATCAATTCGAGATGCGTGAAATTCATCTGCTCGCAGTACTCAACCAACCGATGGGCCAATTCGCGATAATTGAACCAGCCATGCGTTCGATTTCCGCCCTGCATCCAGCTGCCCATATGGACTTCATATATCGAAATGGGCTGATTGATTACGTCGGCAGAGGCGCGCCGGGTCATCCATTCACTATCTTGCCATTCGTGAGTGCTGAGGTCGCAGATAATAGAGGCTGTCATCGGTGGAAGTTCTGCAGCGAATCCAACCGGGTCACTCTTATCAACCCAGCCACCATGTGCCGAATGTACACGGAATTTATATCGTTCCCCCGCTTTCGCACCGGGTACAAACAATTCCCAAATACCCGCATTGCTTCCTATCATGCCATGCTGACGACCATCCCACTCATTGAAATCACCAATCAGCTGCACCGCTTGCGCATTGGGTGCCCAAACGGTAAAGTTCACTCCCGCAATATTGTTAACGGTGCGTACGTGGGCCCCCATCCGATCATACAGTTTCCGATGTCGGCCCTCGCCAATTAGGTAACGATCAAAGTCAGATAGAATAGAAGGAGTCGCGTAGGGGTCGTTCATGGTAATTATCTCACCCGAGCGTTTAGCAACTCGGATTTGGTAGGGAGCGGATTGCTCATCGAGCGAACATATGGCTTCATAAAACCCTGCCGGATGCAAACGACGCATCGGGCGAGGTACTCCATGGGCTCCATCCACTAACCATGCTTGCTGGCTGTCAGGAATAAATGTTCGGACTGCCATGGCAGGACGACCTTGATACTCGATTCGGTGAGGACCGAGTAACGCGGCCGGGTTCTCATGACGCCCTTCAATCAATTGCCCTAACTGGGCCAGCGATACTTCCGTGCGCATAACGTTGTTTCTTTCAGGCTTTCTTCGAATGGTGTTGTTGGCTATTAATACGGATGAATCAAGGGGCGTAATCTGGGATTTGTGGGGATCCTGGGTCAATTATGGCGGATGTATGTCCACCCATCAGACTAGGCAACTGCATATTTTTGGCTCGCAGTGGTCGAGTAACTGCCCGTTACCGCTCGACACTGGCCAATTAACCACCTCCGAAGTCCATCCGAAATACTTTCTCGTGCGTCCCGTCGGTCAATGCCCTCAAACGGATTCGAATGCATCACGAGTGGCTCGTCACGCGTTATGCGACGATTCACCTGGGGTGCTGCGGCAACACAACAAGCACTTACGACGTGAATGTCAAGCACTCGATCAATTCGCCGCCAGAGGTCCGCATTCGTGATGGGTAACCGTTGACCATAGTGATCCCAATGAAAGTCTGTCGATCGCCAACGCTGTAGCGATTCGCTCATCGATCGTGTGACATAACGGCTACTGGTCAACATTGTCACGGTCGCGGGTCCTGAAATGGCCTCTAAGCCTCGCACCACTGACCACAGCGACAAACGGTTGTTGTCTCCAACCTCTTCATCACTCGCATCCAAAACGGACTCACCATTGAGTCGTTCCAATGCGAACCGCCAAGAACCTTGATTCGCACCTGGTAAGCAGTTGGCCTCACAGACTAGCAAGAGTTCTTGTTCTATTTGTAAGGGGCGCATGGGGGAGGTGCCTCAATACTGGATAGGGAAATGCGAATTGCGGTTTCCGTCCGCTGATGCTCCTCAACGCGAATCCAATCTCACGTCAAGAGAGACGATCGGATTTCCAACCCTCGCAATTTCACTTTCCCTAATCGAAAAAGTCTACCTAAGTTCAATGGCGACTCTACGAACTCTATTATCGATATATTCGGACGGCTTTCCCTCCGACAACTAAATGCCAATCCACTACCGTTGATAAATGGGCAAGAAATGATATTCGACAGAGAGACTCAGCATTGCCAGACAAGTTGAGTAGACAAGCCCTGCATCCTTCTCCTGACCATCATTGGATTCCCATGCACCATCGCCACGCTGCCGCGGCAACAACATCGCAATGACTTGCTCTGCTGCCGTATTGGCATAAGTTCCGCCACGTTGATGCATGCCTTGTGAATAATAATAACAGCCATAAAAAAAGAAGCGTTCGTCCAGCTTAAGCGGGCGATTCAGTAACCAGTCCGATGCGCCAATCACTTCCGGCGCGTCGTAATGTCCACAAACTTGCATTGCTAAAAGTCCAGCGGCGGCCATGGTAAAGGTAGGGTTGTTTTGGTTGGGAATGTACGCAAACCCTCCCGCCGGGTCGTCGCGATTTGGCCGAGAATACGAGCGTTCCAAATATGCAGTTGCTGATTCAATGGCACCAATTGGTACATCAAGCCCATCGTTTTTCGCAGAACGAAGCGCCATCAACTGCCACACAGAAACGGATAGATCGGAGTCCGTGGAGCCAGGTTCATAACGCCAACCCCCTTGATAAATGGCTGATTTGCGAACTTGCTGGGCCTTTAATATCACGGCTAGCGCCCTGTGCAACGCTTCCCCCATGCGATGATCTTGCTGCGCATCACGCCCCATGCCCTGCATCTCTGTCAACATCAACGTAATGATGCCATGTCCGTACATCCGAGAACCATCCGCTTGCCCGAAGTAGCCATTGGCTTCCTGTCGTTTTTCGCTCAGCACAAATTCTATTGCGCGATACATGGCGTCTCCCATTGCCGTATCATCGCTTGGCTGATGACCAACCGACGCTAACGCCATAATGGCTAAGGCCGACATTGAAGTTTCGTAACGCGAATCGGATATGGCACCACTTTCCTTTTGCTGGGAAAGGAGATAATTCACAGCGCGTTCCAAAGCAGCATCTACGCCATCGCGCTGGGGCAACTGAATGCCGCTCGCAATTCGCGATCCAACTAAACACCCAAACAGTCCCGCTACCAGACGACCAGCAAATTGCCTGCGAGGTAGCACTGGCGTTGATACTGACTTATCTTTCATTCGCTGCAGTGTATGTCGCCTACTCATGGCTGACTCCGCTCGGCAATGCCTCGAAAGTAAGCCTCAATTTGTTTTCTGTAAGCTTCCGATAGCACTCGCTTTTGTCCTTCAACAACATCGTCCGCTTTCTGTTCACGCAATTGCCACCAATCGTCTTTAGCTTCCGATTTGCTTGCAGCCTCACGCTTCAATTCATCACCTGCGAGATCTCCTTGCTGCGGAGTACCCGCTACTCCAGTGCCGCTTACTGCGCTGGGCGTGTCGGTTGGCTCTCCCGTCTCCTTTGCATTACCGCCTGTACTCTGCAGAACTTGCCTCGCAGCCTCTCGCTTCGCCCTATCCCCTTCCGCAGCAAGTGTTGGTGAAGCCTCCAAAGAACCCTGGGAGGCAATTGCAGATGAATTCCTCGCAGCGTGGAGCGCCCGATCGAGATCATCCAACGTCATCGCCTTCTTTGCGGACGCAGAATCACTCATGCCCTTGGCGCTGTCGCCATCACTCTCGCCGTTGGCAGAATTGCCATTATCAGCACCCTCACCACCATTATTACCCTGAGCAATCTGTGCAGCCAATGCTTCCGCCTGTGTCTCAATAGCGTGCTGCGCCTCAACCACCGCTTGTTGCACGCTTTTTCCCTTGTCCGATTCTGTAGCGAGCCGCCGAGTGTCCAGCGTCTCTAGAGCGGCGCTTGATTGGTTGTCAGCCTGCTGCACTTGCTGTTGTGATAATCCCTTTACTCTGGCAGCCGCTTCAGCGAACTTCTCCCCTGCTTCGACTCTACCCACTCGCTTCTCGTGTCGAGCCACGCGTTCCAAATTTTCCTGCACCTGAGCCAATTGCCCCTGAATCCGCTGCTGTCGTTCTTTCACCGATTCCAAGGAACGCTGATCAAGTTCTGGACCCGCGACGTCACTCAATGCACTGCGCAGGGCATCTGCGTCGCGCTTCAATTGGTCGACACGCTGATCCGTTTGATCAATCAAACGATGCGAAAGAGCTGCTGCCGAATTGGCTGCCTCAATAGGTGTCGTCGTTGCGTCTTTTGTCTGTTGCGCTTCGGCTGCAGCGGCCTGACGCAGGCCCTCCAAGGTCTCTACCGACTGAGTCATCGCCGCAAGGGCCTCTTCTGATAAACGAACCTGATTTGCTGCGTCTCGCGTTTGTTGCTCACGCCACTCCTCATTGGGATGTTTTGCGAGCTCGGCCTGTGCGTTTTCCATATTCTTCTTAGCAGTGGTCAACTCTTTCTCTGTTCGCTCGACGTCACGTTTGCGCTGTTGTACCAACTCGCTCCACCGCTTCTGTCTCTGCCCCATATCTCTCGCAGCGTTATCCTGAGTGCGCCGTTCAAGCGATTCCATTTGCTCTTTCGTTCGCTGGCGATCCTGCGGCCGCTTTTCAATTTCGTTGCCTTCCAGAGATACGATTTCCTCTGCAGCAGATGCCAAACCTACAGCAGCGTCATCCAAAGCCTCCACAACCTCATTCGCTGCTGCCTGTATGGCCTCCATCGACCTTTGCTCGCCAACGGACTGAGCAGCAGTCGTTGCTTTGCGAAGCGCCTCCTGAGGCTTCTCCAACGCCTTTGCCACTTCATTTGCAGCGCCACGCGAAGCAGTCGATCGAGCCTGTTCCAAGGGATGGCGAAGAATTTCCTGAGCACGATTTGCCAGATCACTCAGCCTCGCAACCGCTGTACGCTTCTGCTCGCGCAGTACGGGGTCATTTTGTTCTAGCTGTAACGCAAGCTGTTCCTCCTGTTTGGCGGCCAATTTCAATTGTTCCATTGCATCTTTTGCATTCTCTTCGCTAATCTTGTCAAGCGAGGACCGCATTTCTGCATCCGTTTTCAGTTCTTCCTCCAGTGCTTTCAGCGCATCCTCCGGCGACTGATCTGCCAATTCACGATACATGGGATCATTGCGTCCCTCCGTGTCGTTTTCCGCCATGGCCGCCAAAGACATCTCACTGGCAAACTCCTCCGGAAGCAAATTGCGAAGATCCTCACGTGCCTGTTCCATCACCTGCTGTAATTGCGCCATTGGCTCACGCATTTGAACCAACAACCGATCTAAGTCGTCGGCTGCTTTGGTTTTGCGATTCTTATCCCAACGACGTTGTGTAATTTGCTCGGCTGCACTACGTGAGTCCTCTCCGTATCGAATCGAATTAAGCACATTAGCCAATTCCCGCATGGTGGCAACTTGTTGCAATGAGGGAACTGCAAGATCTAAACCCTTTTGCAAGTAATCCCATTGCATGGGATGCCCCAATCGCATCACTAATACTGAAGTCTCCCACCGTTCCCGCCGCGCCAACTGCTGCAAGTCGCTCCACAACTCCAATACATCATTACCCACATCCAAGGTATGCACCGCCGTTATCAGCACATCTCGGCTGCTCGATTCGTACACCTTCGCCCTTACCGAGTCGCCCAGAGATTTTGGCAAGGTGGCATCGAACACCCTGGTAATCAGTTGCAAATCACTTACGCGACCCACGGAAAAATCTGTTCTTGCCTGATGGGCTATCAACCTCGCCGCATGGATCTCAACAAGGGTGGAACTACGCTCGACGACCTGCTGCATCTCTTGCACGCTCAACTCTTCAAGCTCAGCAATAACGCTGGCGTCTCTTGCATCGAGCATTTTGGCTCGCAATTCGTCTCGCTGCCGAAGGTCTTTCGCGAGTTCATTCAATCGCACCGCATTGCTTTGCGAAATACGATTCAACTCTACCAGCGACTCCATGCACAAATTCGGAATAGAACCATCCAAGTGCGGATTGCTAACGCGATAACTCAGTTGATCGCTTTGGTGTTTGAGTTCAGCTCGCAAGTGATCGACCTTGATTTCTTGATCGAGCTGTTGATCCAATCTATTTTGTAGATCTCTAAGTTGACGAATAAGATTGTCACAATTGTTGACCATGGACTGTGACAAATCCGCTGACGTAGATTCAATCAGCCCGGTCGATGCATCGAAATACTCATGTGCAAGTCGCAATTGACGCTCTAACCAATTGCTATCTCCGCGCTCTACATTGTCAGCGATTCTGACTATGTGCTCAAGGAGCTTTTGAGTATCGCGAGCGCAGGCCTCGTTGACCGTTCTAGCAAAGAAATGTCTCGCCGCTTTTATTACTTGCTCGCGACCAGCATTCTCGGCTTCAGTAAAAGGTGCCGAATCACGCCTCAATGTTCCGAGTACAAATATCGCTTGGTATAACGCTTCTAATTCCAATGCATCAGGACGTTCCATTTTCTCAGCAAGTAGCCGGAGCAAGATACCAAGCACTTCGTCGGATGCTAAACGAGCGGAGGAAGGATCTGAGGCATCTCGCCAAGTTTTGATGCTACGTAGAAGTTCTATTCTGCGACTCAATAGCGGATACCTATCCGCAGAAAAATCCAACTCCGTTATCAGGAATTGCACTGGCGGAGAAGTGCTCTGTTGCGATTTCCGGTCAGCCGCAACCAGCCTAGCCCGAACTAAATCGCCGTCCTTCAGCGACAGCGTTGCTAGGTCCCAATCGTGGGTAACCGTCAGTTTGATTTGGTAATCGCTGGCGTTGCTCTCGGGTGATGATGTGGATTGCAGTGCCGGCCCCACCACCCAAGGTAGTCCATTGATTGAGTATTCAAGGTATGTTCGATCGACTTCCAATTCATCTTGAATTTCGCCCGAAAACGCAACCATCTCTTTCGCGTCATAGAGTCCGTTGTGTCCCGAAGAGATGAAAAGCTGAATACGTGGAGGCAAATCGGGTATCGATTGAATCTTGAACCACGGAGCGAACGGTGTATCGAATCCCGTCTCAATAGCACGCAATTGCCATCGATATCGAACATCGCCACCCACTGGAAACTGTACCTGGAAAAGGTCGGTTGCTAGTCGCACATACGGAAATTCGGTCGTCTCTACGCCCGCTGAAGTTCGATGAATAATGCCCACGTTGCTGAGCGGCATATTTGCTCGCATCTTTACAATGGCCTGACTCCCTTCCAATGCCAACAAGTTTCCATGATCAGAGACCAAAGTACGAGTTGGTGCATTTGCGTAATCTGGCAGTTGATACTCAACCTGATACTCATCAATCGATGGCCTAGGCTGTGGTTTCAATTCGATTACTATTGATTCTCCATCACCCGCAAATATTCTTAGCGAAATACCAACCTCGGCCACTGGAACGATTGCGCTGTATAGATCACCTGAAGTGGATTCACTCGATTTTCGCATCTCCAACACTGTGTTATTCAATCCCGAATCCAAAGAAAGAAACACGTTTTTAGGACGAATACCAGCGACTCTGGCAACAACTTCGATCGACTCGTTACTTGGCACAATGGTCTGTACTGATTGCGGTTCGACCCAATACACCATGGTGGAGGCAGGCCGAGCAATATTCGCGCTGGGCAATAAAGCGCGCAGCCAAAATGCGCCAAGAAACGTACGGGGAAATAGCATCGGCAACGCAAGCAGAATTACCGCAGTCGTCCCAGCCAAAAACCAGTGACGCATTGTATTCCATGGCAAGACCTCATGCGTTCGAGTCTGGGCCAGACTCGCCGCGACTCTGCGTTGCAATTCGTCACGGAAATCAGCCGAGCTCGAATAATGTGGACTCCTTTCATCCGCGTTACCATCGCCAAGTTCCACTGCAGCAACAAGAAAGTGACGGAGTCGCGGTAGTTTTCCCTCAAGCCACTCAGCAGACTTAACCAGTCGTTCTGTATGGTTTCCACTCGAAAACAATCGCCATACAGGACATGTAAGAAGAAAGACAAGCATCGCAATAGCGTAGGCAGACGAAGTCAGCACCCAGCGTATGAGTCCATTTGGCGCAAACCAGTAGTCGCACAACGCAACGATACAAATCGACACCGCCAACGTTATGGCTGCGAGCGAAAGACTCTTCAACCATCGAAAACGTAGACGGCGTTTGTCAAAGGTAATGAGCCTCGCGTGAATGTGTGGATGCAAGCTAAGACTCATGGCAACCCAACGCGCTTTCGCAACCACCACTCGGTTGCAAGTAAACCAACAATGGGGAGAAACCAGTAATACGTATCCCACAATGAGTAGAATGTACGTTCAATACGACCGCTGCTACGGGGCCGAAGGTAAATCAACAATTCATCACTGTTCTCTAAATCGAAGTACTGACCATTGCCGGCTGCCGCCAATTCCTTCAATAGAACTCGATTCCGTGCGACGTTTGAAGATTCTGGACTGACCGGTTCGACGACATGAATGGGTGTTCTCAATTGTTCGAGTTCTGCACCATAGCCATTAGCCCTTATTCCAGCTTCAAATTCGCCGACGGCAAGCGAGCTCGTTTCGCCCAGGTATAGTCCTAATTTCGCATCACTTAAAATGAGTGGCATGGTCTGTGTTAGTTGACCGTCTTGGGTGAAGATCGCCTCGGCAGTGGCCGTACTATTAGGAGAACCATCTGCGTCCCTAAGTTTTGCGCGAACTGCAATGGTCTCTCCGACTGCATACTGGCTTTTTCCAGCGTCGAACTCAGCGAAAGTAGATTGCAACGCCATTGGTGGAATCATCCAAGCTGTTGCCAATTGATTCCAAAATCTGGCATGGATTTCATCGCCTCTCTTGAATCTCCAGCGCCACGATTCGTCGGTCGCCAAATACAAGACCCGCCCACCTCCGAAGGAGCGTTGAATGATCATGGGCATAAGCCGCATATCACCCTGCGCTTGCACCAGAACCTCGGCATCCTGCTTTGCTTCCACCCATTGTGCTGCATGAGGGCAAGGGAGCGAATCCCACATGTCGTTCTCGGAAATGCCTTCGCTCGCCAGCTTCAACCATGCCGTATTCTCGCCCGTCTCGCTACGTACCCATTTGTCAGTTGGCCAACCTCGCTGATTGCCGAACCATTGCACGGGTATGACATCCCCAAGGGTTTGCTCTGCCAACTTGCGTAATTCGCCGCGATTACCATCAACTAAAATGAGTCCGCCACCAGCAGCTACATAATCGCAAATCCACTGTTGTTTATTTCGATCCAATAGTTGGTCGGGTACCTCGCCAAGAATCATCAGATCGTACTCTAATAGCTCTTCAAAACTCTTCGGGAAAGTTAGCAAAAAATCCGTTCGCTCATCGTTTCCCTCACCCATAATGCAGCTGCTCAAATCCCAATTGCTGTCTCGCTGAAACAGATTGCGAAGGTATCTAACTTCCCAGCGACTGCGGCCATCCACCATGAGCAAGCGAGGCACAGCATTTATTGCAGACACGACAAATGTCGCTCGGTTATTATCCTGATTCAGCTCAGGAAGAACTGTTGGCGAGGAAAGCTCCGCTGTGAAGCCCAGCGTTACGATGTCTTGTTGCAAGTCAGCACTTCGCTTTGCAGACTCAATCCACTTCGTTTTTAGGACGAACTGAAAAGGGACGGAACCATTGGCAATATTCTCTTGGGTCAGTTCTTGTCGCCATGCGACATCACCTTCAGGTGTTGAAATTCGGAGTTCTAAAGGAACCGGCTGGTCCGTTTGCACTTTCACTTGAACGGAGCCGGCCATCGTCCGATCCAATCCAATTTGGTCAGGTCGATTCACCGCTAATATGGCGAGATCAGTGGGTTCTTTGTCGGCGCCAACACCTACACACACAAGTGGAATGCCACGTGCTGCAAAATCGCGTGCGATTGTAAAAGGAGATGGCCCTGAATTGTTTTGGCCATCGCTAAAAATCACAACAGTTTCCATCGGAACATCTTCTACCGTCGCCTCGGCGGTCTGCGTATCACGTTGCGAAAGGAAAGAGCGAATCCAGCCTGCGATGTCAGTCGTTTCGGTCGCAACACCTTCCACAACTCGTACATCAAACTCGCTACGCAGCTTGTCACCCAATAATGCATCAGGGGCGAAAAGCTTCTTCACTTCCTCTTCACGCGTTACTTTTCGATCTTCATCGAGACGCCGCATGCTGGACGATGGATCCACAATAAATGTTATCCGCCCGAGGGTCCCAATTTTCTGTTGGAACTCTAGTACCGGCCCGAGCAAGACAACAATTAAGGTGATAACCGTCAGCGTTCTAAGCATTGGCAAAACCCAAGCGGCCATGCTGTCCAATGAGCGAGTCTCACGCCGATAGCCAGCAAAGGTGACTGCACCCAGCAGAATTAAAAGGACCGCACCAATCGCTGGTGAAACGAAACCTTGAAAATGGAGAGCTGTCATGGAACGACTCTCCGAATCCAACCAATAATCCATCGCTCCATCACCAACAACACGATAATCGCACACCAGAAATAGAACCAGATCTCACTTCCCTGCATCTGATCTTTCGCGAACGCATGAAACTCTGAGACTTGTCCAATCAGTCTGCCTTGTATGGAATTGGCTATCTCTTGCAATTCCAAGTCTGTCAGCAAGCCCGGAATTCGCTCAGCATCCGATTGGAGTGATACGAAAAAGGCGACGTATTGCTTGGGACTATCGATGGTCAGGATGTGGTAAACACCAACTTCTCTTGTTTCTGGAACGCGTATCCACGATCTATCATCTTTTTTCTCCGTTGTGAAAGCGTGTGATTCGCCATTTGGTCCTTTCACTTCAAGCGTTACATCGTCATTGAGTACAGGCAATGGCACTAACGCTACATTGCCACTGTCCACCTCTAATAAAGTCGACGAACGGTCAACGAGATATTTCAAAGTCTCCTGCACGAAGGGAAGGTAAGTTGGCTGCAAGGGAAAGGAATTCCATTCAGTCGTCGCCGTCGTAGAAACCGTGATGACCGAACCATTGCCAAGCGGCACCTCACAGGCGAATACATCTCCATTAGAAAACTGTGCGAGGATGCTACCGTTTTTGGGAAACGTTGCTTTATCAAACGGGATCCATTGCCGAAACTCTGCCAATGCAAGTGTTCCGGACTTCGCATCATTAAAAATGGATAAGGACGCATGCTCGAAACGAAGTTGCGAAATCCGCATCGCTGACGCGTCCGACAAATTTTGTATTGGGTTTGCGGCTTCTTTGCGCAAATCCATCGGAATCAATTCATGGCGTTGCGAGTTCCGATTGGATTTGAAAAGTTGAGCATTTTGCAGCAGTTTCGGTCCGCAGAATGATAGCACTGCACCACCCTTAACCACATAATCTTTCAACTTGTCAGCCAACGGAACAGTGAGATCTCCGCAGTCTGCAATGACAACGCAATCAAAGAGCTCCCAATCCGCTTGGGGCCAGTCTTGCGGTAGCATCAGCAACGCATTGAAACGATCTCGAAAGCTATCACTGACTCCTTGCTCTTTCGCAGCAAATGCAAAGGGGCTAATTGCATAACTTAGGAAGTTTTTCTCCTGTTGATTCGGAACTTTTGCTTCGGAACTCGATAATACCGCTACGCGTGTTGATGGAACACATTCAAAAACAACAGATCGTGAGTTATCTGCCGCCCAACCATCTTGGTATCTAGTTTCCGCAGTCACTGCCACGGATCGATAATCTGAAGTCAACTTGCCTGAAGGTAACTGAAAATTCAGTTCCACTTGGTTGTTGGCCGGAAGCGGCAGGCTACGGACATCAATGGCCTCGCCATTCACAACAACCCTCATCTCCACATTATCTAGTGGCTGGGCGGCTAGATTTCTTACCACCATCGTCGCTGCGACAGAGTCACCCACTAATGCTGTTGCAGGATTAAGTTGGAATTGTTCAAGAGCAATAATATTGGGAGTGGGAGTACTTTCTTGGGAACGAGAGTCGCCGGGCCGAAGAAACAGCCACTGTGGTCTCGGCAGAAGATCCGGGTACGATTGCAATAGATTCTGCATGGCGGTGGAAGTTGGGTCCTTCCATTGTTCGTTTTGAAAATCACTAATAACCACCACAAAGGCAGGGGTAGGACTCCATCGCGAAACGATCTCCAGCGCTTCCTTCATTGCGTCAACTGGGGATGTCGGCCCCGCAACAGACTCTCGCGACGAAAGAATTGTCGATAGTTGACTCTCGATACTATCCCCCTGAGGCAGCACCAATGGTTGGCGGCCAGAGAGAATGATCTGCACATTTGTCGCAACGTCGTAGCCGTCGATAATCTCCTGACAAGCGTCGACCGTAGCTTGCCAATAGGTGCGACCATCAGACAATTCGCGTGACATCGACGCGCTATCATCCAAAATGAAAACAATGGCTGGATCGGCTTGTCCGTAGAAAGAAGACCAAGAAGTAAGCATCGGTCTGGCCAAGCACAACGCCAGCAGAATGGGTATCAAACATCTCACAAGCAAAAGCAACCACTCTTGCACTCTCCATCGACGTCGGTTGTCCTGAATAATGGACTCCAGCAAATGCATGGCGCCCCAATCGATCAATTGGTGTTTTCGCCGATGGAGCAAATGCAGCAGCAGCGGCACTGCAAAGGCTAAACCACCAAAAAGCATCATCAAATGAACAAACGTCATCGGCGGCGGCTCCGCGTCGATAGAAACTCGGCAAGTGCCTCTTCAAAAGAGATATCCGTGACCAGTTGCACCAGCTCAATGCGAGACTTCGCTAATACATCAACTAGTTCTGCTTGCCATTTCTTAAACCTATCCAGGTAGGCGTTACGCAGTGAAACGGGATCGAGTCGATGGATCAAGGACGGCATCTCCAGCGAACGAAAATCCGCAGGTTTGCGAAAGGGAAAATCGCATTCGTCACGATCCAAAACTTGAAACACGATAACATCGTTGCGTGCTTGCCGAAACTGACCTAGCAAAGTCGCAAGTGATGCTAAATCACCGAAACAATCAGAGAACAATACAATGACTCCGCCACGGCGAAGTCTTGGTAAGAGTGGCGAAAGGGCAGCGGCAAAATCAGTACTCGACTCTTTCGATTGCAAACCTTGGGAAAGAAGCGCAGTACTAATCGCTGAAAGGTGTGTAGCCGTACTTCGCGATGGCAATGACGTTCGGATGAATTGGTCAAAAGTTACCAATCCCACACTATCTTGCTGGTTGAGCATGAGGTAGGAAAACGCGCCTGCCAACTTACATGCATACTGCCATTTGGAAAGCCCATCCGCACGAGTCCCTGCGTAGCGCATCGATCCGCTGCAATCCACAATCAGATTGGCTTGCAAATTTGTTTCTTCTTCGTATTGGCGAATGAAGAGGCGGTCGGACTTTGCAAACACATTCCAATCAATGGAGCGAACTTCATCTCCTCGAGCATAGGGACGATGCTCGCGAAATTCTACGCTTTGCCCCTTATTGGGCGAACGATGAAGTCCCGAGCAAAATCCCTCGACTCGATTACGAGCGAGCATTTGCAACGTTTTCAGGCGTGCCAGCTCGTTCGGTTGCAGCAGTTTAGTGATCACAGCTTGCTGACTTTTGGGCGTGGCACTTCTTCTAACAAACGAGTAATCAGGTCATCGGATTGAATTCCCTCTGCTTCTGCTGCAAAGGTTGGGACGATGCGATGCCGCAAGACAGGATGAGCGAGTCGTTCGATATCATCGATCGTGACATGGTGTCGCCCCATTAGCAAAGCCCGCGCCTTGCCGGCCAGGACCAATTGTTGACTGGCACGAGGGCCGGGCCCCCAATCCACCTGCGTTCGTACCCAGGGTTTTGCCGTTTCTTCCTTTGGGCGAATGCCTCTAACGAGATCGAGCACAAAATTTTTGACGTGATCTGGTAAGGGCACAAGTCGTACGGTTTGCTGGAATGCCACGATCTCTGCGCCAGAAATTACCGGTTCCGGATGTTCCTTATAAGATGTGGTTGTGCGGTCGATGATCTCCGCTTCTTCTTCCCGTTTTGGATAATCGACTAAGACATGGAACAGAAAGCGATCTCGCTGCGCCTCGGGAAGCGGATACGTACCTTCCTGCTCGATCGGGTTTTGGGTCGCTAATACAAAAAAAGGTTCTTGCAGTGGATAGGTTTTTCCACCAATAGTCACTTCATGTTCCTGCATTGCCTCCAGTAACGCAGCCTGTGTCTTCGGTGGCGTGCGATTGATTTCATCGGCCAGCAACATTTGCGTGAAGATAGGTCCCCGTTCAAACACCATCTCGCGGCGTCCGGTCTGGGAACTCTCCTGGATCATGTCGGTGCCCGTGATGTCCGCTGGCATCAAATCCGGAGTAAATTGAATGCGGCGAAATTCTAAGTTCATGCTTTGCGCAAGCGAACGCACCATCAGTGTTTTGGCAAGTCCGGGCACGCCTTCCAAAAGACAGTGACCACGAGCCAAAATTGCGATCAATATTTGATCAATCGTCTCGCGTTGACCGACGACAATTCTCGCCACTTGGTCTCGCACACGGGAGCAGGCATCGACCAATTGTCGGGCTCGTTCCAAATCGTCCATTGCAAAGTGGCTCTTTCATTATCAAAGTTGTTTCCTTGCAAAGACTCCCTTTGCGACGGCGGGCCGATCTATTGTAGCCACCCCGTCGCCGAAATTTCATGGGACGGATAAACTCTAGAGGTTGAGTTGATCAGAACAAGTGGAAAATCCCCCCATTCCAGCTACTACAACATTCGTACCAATGCCAGAAACCCTTTTTAGCAAAATCATTCGCCGTGAGATTCCTGCCGACATACTTTGGGAGGATGAGCTTTGTTTAGCGTTTCGCGATATTAAGCCTCAAGCGCCGGTTCATTTTTTGGTAATTCCCAAGAAGCCCATTGTTTCTCTGGCTAGCTCGGAAGATGGTGATTCCGCGTTATTGGGCCATTTGATGCGTGTTGCTGCCAAAGTTGCCTTGTCTGAAAAGCTGGAACAAGGTTATCGCGTAGTGACAAATATTGGAGACGATGGAGGGCAATCCGTCCCTCACCTACACCTGCATGTTCTTGGCGGACGATCTCTCGCATGGCCGCCAGGATGAATTTGGAATCTGTCGATACGCTGGAAGACCCTCGTCCTTGGTCCTTGGCTGAGCAACTTGCCTGGACAATGTCGGAGCGGGCACTCGCCAACATAAGTGAACCGGCAGCGGTGCTGGCCTCTTCGATCAATAGAGGGCAGTGTGCCGCGAAGATTTCGCAAATCACCTCTGATGTGACACTCTTTGAATTCGAGCACTATCGCTACCGAATGTTGACTCAGGGCCTAAGCAATTATCCCAACGTAAAAATAGTTTGCTCTGCAGATCCGCCCACCGATCGTACATTTCAACTAGGCGTCCTCTCCACTCGGCGAGATTGGGGTGCGGAACTAACTCGAGATTTGCTGCAGTGGTTCCTTCGACAAATGTCGCCAGAGGCAACCTTCATCGTGGTCGTTGACCATCCAGATGATCAGTGGTTGGGAGATCAATTGCGCGAACAATATAAAAATGTCAAACGCCAAACCATTGCAGGCGAACATGATGGTCAAGGGGCTACGGGTTACGTGCTGTCCGTAGAAAGTTCGATATTTCGATGGCGTGAATTCACTTGCGAGTTTGCCTTTCGAGACCATGGTCGGCTCATACAAGCGGTTAGTCGACCGGGTGTATTCTCCCATCGTCGCCTTGATCTAGGCGCTCGCCGTTTAATGGATGCAATGTCGATTGATCCAGACCAGAGGGTGATCGATATCGGATGTGGCAGCGGGGTCGTAGCATTTACGGCTGCCTTGCGAGAACCGACTGCGACCGTGGTAGCGATCGATAGCAATTCGCGAGCAGTGGAGTGTTCCAATCGGGGAGCTGCATTGAATGGTTTGCAAGATCGAGTCATTGCTTACCTGTCATCCGATGGCAGCGTCCCCGTGGACAACTCCTCGGGTTCCTTCGATGTAGCGTTGGCCAACCCGCCCTATTTCGCAAACTTCCAGATCGCCGAGCTCTTTCTCGATGCCGCCCAACGAGCCTTGAAACCAGGTGGTGTCGTTTGGGTCGTAGGAAAACAACCCGATTGGTATCAGGCCAACGTGCCTCGTTGGTTTGACCGCGTGAAGGTGCAATCCGTTGGAGGCGGCTACTGTATCGCTACTGGAATTCGCCCGTCATGAGAGAGCGTTTTACTTGGTTGCATGAACGTCTTGACGAACTCGAACGTCAGGACATGAAACGCAAACTGGTTCCTCAACGCGCCGACGGAGTGTATTTGATTCGGGGTCGCAGACGATTCGTCAATTTTGGTTCCAATGATTACCTCGGAATCGCATCGCACAATATCGTTTTTCCAAATGATATGACTCGCAAAGCGAGCAGCAACGGAGGTGCTGGGAGCAGTCCGTTGGTGTGTGGCTTTTCCCCGCTTCATCAGCGGTTGTGTGACGAACTAACAGAGCTTGAAGGCACTGAAGATTGCGTGCTCTTTCCCACAGGGTTTGCCGCATGCAGCGGTGTCATGATGACATTGCCCGAGGCGGGCGATTTGATTCTTAGTGATGAACTGAATCACGCCAGTTTGATTGATGGTTGCCGACTCTCAAAAGCTGAGAGGTTCATCTACCCTCACCGTGATGTGAAAGCGGTAAGAGCACTTTTGCAATGCCATCGCCATCGATTTTGTCGTGCGTTTTTAGTGACTGATGCGATCTTCAGCATGGATGGTACCATTGCTCCACTCGCTGAATTGGTAGAGCTCGCAGATGCCTATGATGTCGTCTTGATCGTCGACGAGGCACACTCGACTGGCGTGCTCGGTGAAACGGGTTCTGGACTTTGTGAAGCGCTGGGAGTGAAAGACCAAGTTCCCCTGCGCATTGGAACCCTCTCCAAAGCAATCGGATCGCAAGGAGGTTTTGTTGCTGGCCCGAGCGTTGTCTGCGAGTACCTAATCCAGAAATGCCGCTCGCTCATCTATAGCACCGCAGCGTCGCCCTTGACCATACTGACTGCCCTAAATGGCTTATCGATCATTCGCAATGAGCCCGAGCGGAGAACGATTTTAGCAAACAATACTCAATCGCTGCGAGAAGTCTTGATCGACAGCAATTTGTCGACTACTAGCGAATCACAGATTATTCCGGTGATCATCGGTGCGGCGGGTTTAACCGTTTCCGTGGCACGCCATTTGGAAAATCTTGGTTTTTTTGTCCCGGCGATTCGGCCACCTACCGTTGCGACGGCAAGACTCCGTGTCAGCTTGTCTGCGTTGCATACGACCGACATGATTCAGTCGTTTGGGGAAGCCCTGCTCGACTCGCTCAGCCAACAGCGGAAATAGTATGCAAAGTAGCAGGCACGCTCTGTCGGCCTGCTACTTGAAACGCTGCCATGGACTTGGAACGGCAATTCGTGGTGCCCGGCCTTGTATCGGAATAAGAGGACTACGGGGGTAGTTTTGCGAGGGCTGGTAGATGACACCTCGTGTTGGTATCCCGCGACGTCGCATTGCACTTGCATTAAGTAAATCTACACCGTCTTCATTCGCCGGTGGTAAATCTAAGGAAGGAGTCGGCAACAAATCTCCGTCGAGTGGGTCGTTTGATTCGAGTGCAGGCGAGCTGCTCTCTCTAAGATCCGATGGACTAGGGATCATCAAATTTGGATCCACTTCCACACCGTAGGGATTTGCAACCTCTTCATTCCCATTTGCCTCACCCTGCGGAATGGGAAGCAATTCCATATCGGGTTGTTCGTTGATCCTATCCAGTGAAGGTGAATCTGGTTGAGGTCGCAGCGGAACGGGTTTGACCGGCAAAGAATTGCGAGGAACCGGATTCGCAGGGGATAGCGTGGCCGGAGGCGCTAAGCGCGGATTACTGGGAAGAGTTAAACTCGATTGTGGTGGAATCTGAGGGAAGCTATTTTCTGCAGGCGTTAGTACCGAATGTTGCGATTCCATGGGAACATATCGTTCTTCGCTAATTGGAGTCGAACCGAAATGTTGTTGAATCCACTCTGGGGCAATGTAGCTCTCAGAAACTGAATATCCGGGATTTGCATAGTGACCGTGATGGCTTTGAAGGCTCTGCGCATACCAGGTCGGATGCGGTGGAAGGTCTCCAGCGATTTGGGCAGGCCGACGGGATGCCGTGTGATAGCCATCACTATAGCCAATCCCAAACACACGCCCCATTCGATTGAGCGCTGAAGCACCATGAACATGGAACGGTTCATCACCCGAAGCGATTTGCAATGGAGCGGCCAGCAACAATAGAGGGAGCGATGTTGCGGTCAGTAAGGCCACGCGAAGGCAATGACGGCGCTGATGAGAGGTGGGGCGCATTCCGGGTGCATCCTGCGGGAACAATTGGACATTGCGAGATTCAATCTGCTATTCGGCATTCCCTGATAGAACTTATTACCAATACAAATTCTAAACGAGTCGCAACAGATTTGGCGCAGTTCGCGAAAGTTGTATCTATTCCGTTTGTGCGTATTGTATGAGATGAAAACAGGCGCACCTCGCGATATACAATTTGCCGACCGCGCGAACGCCATGAATTCAAGCTAGGGTACCACAGGTGCTGACGTTACTTGGGGTGCCAATGGCGCGACCTGCAAATGTCGATTCAGCGGGATGAATTTCAGGAATGTACGTATGAAAAGCAATCGGAAACGCGTCGTTATCGATTCCACCGTACAGTGGAGTATTGGCCGACGCATTATTTCGCATTGGTTAGCATTCTTTGGGTTGCTCGTCGGAGTCAATCTGATTATTCGCGCAATCCTCGCCGCACCGGAAGGGGCTTTTTACCAAACGGCACAAGCGGCGATCGTGGCTCAGATCCCCCAGATCTGCATCATGCTGCTGATCTTGCCCATCTTTCTTCGCGATACACTCAAATTAAGCAATCGATTTGCAGGTCCGATCTATCGATTGCGAAAATCGTTAGAAACGCTCGCCGACGGCACTCCGATGAATCCCATCCGTTTTCGAACCGGCGATTTTTGGATGGAAATGGCAGATAAGTTCAATTCGGTACTGTCACGCGTTAATGCATTGGAAGCGAAGAATCGAGAACTAGAAACCGAATGCCGCAAACTCAAGAACGCTCTCAAACAAACCAACGCGCTAGCCGTGAGCGATGAAGTCCTCTAGGTACTGTTGAGGGTTTTGCAGGAGTGGTTAGCGAGCAGCCGCAATCAAGGGTCCTGCACCAGCATCGAGTAGAGCATTGGCGACTTGGCTTCCGAGTTCGACCGCCAATTCGCCCCACTGCTTCGCTAAGGGTTGATCCGTTGCTTGTTCAGCGACGACGAGTTTAAGGCTCAGCCTGTGTTGCAAACGGGTCTTTCCATCAAGGCTCAGTACGGTCGCATGTAGGGTGAGAAGGTTGACATCGTCAACCGTCGCTAGCGCGCCCACTGGAGCCAGACACCCTGCCCGTAGCTCGCGAAGCACAGTTCGCTCCGCAACAACGCATGCTGAGGTGATGGGACAATTAAGTTGATGAATTTGATCATAACTGGCTTGGTCACCATCGCAGACTTCGATTCCCAAAGCGCCTTGTCCGGGAGCGGGAACCATCCATTCGGTATCGAGCGGTTGGATGGCGAATGAATCCATCCCAAGTCGCTGCAAACCCGCCTCCGCCAATACAATCGCCGCATATCCTTCGTTCAATTTGCCCAATCGCGTTTGAACATTGCCCCGGATTGGCTCTACCAGCAGGTCAGGGCGACGGGTCAAAAGCTGGGCCGCGCGGCGACGGCTCCCGGTTCCAATACGCGCACCTTGGGGCAAGTCATCAAAGGATATGGGCGTCAGTGTGACCAGGCAGTCCGCGACAGGTGCACGGGGCGGTACCGCGGCTAAAGTAAGTCCCGTGTCGATCTGTGTTGGTAGGTCCTTCAGACTATGAACAGCAATTTCAGCTTCTTTGTCGAGCACCGCCTGCTGAATGCGTTTAGTGAACAATCCAACACTCTGCGAACCATCAATGGGCTGCGAATCGATATCACCTTGGCTGGTAAGCAGGACAAGCTCGGCAGGAATGTGCAATTCTTGCAAACGGGACTGAACCCATTCTGCCTGCCAACGGGCTAAAGGGCTACGACGGGTGGCGATCCGGAGCATGTAGATTCAGATTTCTGGGATTCAAGGGACGGACGAGAGAAAACGCTAGAGAATTGGACCTAAAATAGTTTAGAGTTGTAAGGCGTGATTCCATACTCTAGACCGGATTTTAACAGTTGTTGCCTGACGATCATTCATCACTAGATGAAGACGTGACACCCCCCGCGGAGAAGCGGCGGCCGGTGGAGGCAACACGTTCCATCGATTTGACTCCCTCCACGCATGAGCGAGGCACTCCAACGCAAAGTGATGGAGATGATGAGTTGGGGTTCGATTTAGATCCATTTTTGGCAGCTGTTCCCGATCGTATTGGTGAATATTCGATCGAAAAGTTGATCGGGGCAGGAGGCATGGGGCGCGTTTACAAAGCGGAGCATCGCCGCATGGCGCGGATCGTCGCTTTGAAGACTATGGCACCCGATCGGATGCAAGACGAAAGCTCCGTGCTGAGGTTCTATGCTGAAGTACGCGCGGCAGCACGTTTGCTGCACCCGAACATTGTGACCGCCTTCGATGCGGGAGAGTACGAATCGACTCATTACCTGGCAATGGAATATGTCGAAGGTGAATCGCTATCGCAGTTAGTTACGCGACAGGGCCCGCTGCCGGTAGCCGAAGCCGTAAGGATATTACGCGGAGCCGCCACGGGATTGGCTTGTGCCCATGCTGCTGGAATTGTGCATCGCGACGTTAAACCCGGCAATATCATGGTGGCACAAGACGGCACGGTCAAAGTGCTGGATCTTGGATTAGCCACCATACGTAGCGACCCCGCACATCGCCCCAGTCGTAAGGGGCGACTGGTAGGAACATTCCAATACATTGCGCCGGAACAGTTGGATGATCCGGATGCAGCCGATCCACGTGCCGACATCTATTCTCTGGGGGCAACATTTTATTATTTGTTAGCTGGTCGTTCGCCCTATGAAGGCGAAATGATGGATCAATTGCGATTGCACCGCGATGGACCGCTTCCTGATTTGTTCCATGTGCGAAAAGACGTCGACCTGCGGCTCGATCACATCTTCCAACGCATGATGGCCAAACGTCCGCAAGACAGATATAGCTCAATCGTAGAGTTGCTCGAAGAACTTCATTCCTGGCAACTGACTGCCGGATCCAACCATTGGCTTTCGCATTGGATGCCTAACCTTTCTCCCGGCGAAGTTCCTACCAACGATAGCGATCCCTCCACAGCTACGAATCCTTATACGGTATTTGGAATCGATTTGGGGATGACCTACATCTCCGCCGCAATTGCCGATCCCAGTGGAGCGGTCGAACTTGTGGATGCGGGCGGACCTGGGCAAGCGTTATTACGCGCCGCGATTTCTAGCAATGAAGGCAAATTGAGCTTAGGTGAAGCAGCGCTTGCGAATCGCATTGATCATCCTCAAAGTTTGGCACACTGCGTCCAGCTCTACATAGGACAATCTCGTGTTGACCGGAAGATACTCGATCAACAATGTCCGCCTGAAGTTCTGCTGGCAATGCTGCTGCAACACACCCGCGCGACGGCATGGGGACGAAAAGGTAGACCGACGGTAGCCGCAATCACGTTACCCGCCTGTTACGATCAACTCCATCGCAGGTCGATTCATCAAGCGGCTCAACTCGCGGGTTTCGAATCCATTCGCTTGGTCGATCGCGGTTTGGCTGCAGCACATAGCCAACTCGAACCAACTCTAGCGGCCTCCCCAATCCCCTTGCCACACGAAACACAGCATTGGCTCGTCGTCAGTCTGACTGGCTTAGCGTGCGAGGCCATGGTAGTACGACATCTGTCGGGGAGAATTCAAACACTGGCCTCTGCAGGTTCCTGGCTGACGGGACAACTAGTCTGGCAACGACGAATGGTAGATTTGATTGCCGAGCGATGCAAAAAAATGCACGGCATTGATCCTCGAGATCGCCTGCGAGATGCAATCCGTTTGCAACAGGCCAGCGAACGTGGAATGAGCGACTTGTTGCTGCGCACGAGCACCCAACTTCAATTCCGCAGTGGCGGACGCCAACTAACGATTCCAGTGGAGCGTAGCCTGGCCAACGAAGCGGGCGAAGGCGTGATTCAATCATTGCTGGAATATGTCAGTGAAGCAGTTATGCAGTCCGGGATCACAACCGACCAATTTCAGCGCGTTCTGTTAATTGGTTCGTTGTCCAGAATGCAGGCTGTACGCCAAGGTATACAGGATTTAATCGGTAACCACTGCGAACTTATTCCCATGGAACGACGTGCCTTGGCCCAGGGCGCAGCACTAGCTGCTGCGGCTGAATTGCCAGGACGCGCCGGTGAAGTAGGTCCGCCCCTTTCGGCTGCCACCTACGATCTAGGTCTAGTCGCATACACAACAGGCGATTCGCAACCGCGTACACTACCCGTCATCCCGCGCGGGAGCACTCTACCGGCGCGAACGGGGCGCCGCTTGTCGCGCATCAAAGAGAGCGGACAGAAATCGATAACGGTGGTGGAATCCGCTGGAGGTGTTGGCCGTCCGTGGCGTTCCCTGGGCTCCCATCCATTGTTGCCGAGTGAAATCAACCGCAATCAAGAAGCAATATTCGAGGTCGATTTTGACGGGCTTTTGACAATCCGGATTCGCGGTGCTGAAACCGGAGAGACCGTCCGCTTGCCCCCTTTACCCACACCCTCCCTCGGCTTAGAGAAGCAGAGGGAATGGGCGATCTGGGTCCGCGACGCAACACTGGCTAAATAGCAATCTGCCTAGCCGGCGAGTCGCCCAATGCGGTTATTGGGCTGCATCAACTCTTCTTGCGAAGGCTGATACCGAAGCTGCATAAGGTAGGCATCTTCAGGAGAATCATCATAAAATTCACGCAGAACCGAGATAGCACGGAATCCGAGCGATCGGAAAAATAACTGTGCTTCGAGGTTCGTTTCGCGGACTTCCAGCATGATTCGATTGCGTCGATCATGCGATAGTTTTCCGATGAGTTTGTCCGTCATTGCACGTCCGACTCCGCTGCGGCGAGCCGCTGGATCGACTGCAAAATTCAGGATATGCAAACGGTTTTTGTGAAGCTCATAGATCATAAAACCTACGACTCGCTCATCGCATTCGGCAACCATGCCGATGCAATTGCGCTGACGAAGGCAACGAACAAATTCTTCTTCACTCCATGGAAATTCAAAGCTTTGGCTTTCAATATCCAGTACCGCCGGCATATCGCGACGGATCATCCACCGAATGTGAACAGCGACGGGAGACTGCTTTGTGCGTCCCATTCCGTACTCCTTCCATGGCGACGGGCTTACGCTTTCGAGACGCGATTTGCCTGTCGTTTCGGCTATCAATCGCGTGTCGGAACATTAACAGATAGCCCACCACACGCCAAGAGAAATTGAGACAGATTTCCCTAATCGGACGACGGTTACGTTTTTACCCGTATTTACCAATCCAGAACTATTCCGGTTGCCATTAGCGCGACCGCACAAACATCAATACGCCGACCCCTTCCAGCGCAGAAAAAAGACTCACGGCCGCTACAAACGGTAGCACCTGCACGGATTCCGGTCGCCACACGAAAAAGTAAAATGCCAGCAACTGGCCCACCAGTCCCACGGAACCGATCGCAATCGCTTGTATTTTCATCATTCTTCCTCATCGCTATCAGGGATGTCGGGCACAATTTCCGCTGTCCCTTTCTCTGCCGATAGGGCTTGCTTGGCCGCAGCCACAGTGCTGCCAATCGAACTGACGGCCAACTGCAACGAGCGTGCTGCCATGGCAAAATTCGTGTGCCCGCTCACTTCCGGTTGGATCTCAACAAAAAGGTTGGTTGCTCGCTCCAACTTCTTAATCTTCTTGTTTGCTTGCTTCATATACAAACGAAAGTCTTGTGCGGTGCGAGCGGGTCCAAGAGCCAACATGAAGTCATATAGATCCCGCGATATGTCCTGCAGATCGGGGTCGTCCTCTGCTTCGTCGCAATGCTTGAGAAAGCGACGAACCATCCAAACATGGGACAGCGCATCATCAATTTCGCTGGCCCACTGCTGAAAAGAATCTAGGTTCACGGAGATTCGCCAACTGGAACTTGGGCGATAGGCGTGGCTGGCTTGTGCGGTGCAGACTTGGGAGCAAAGAGCAGCACGGATACGGCGCCAACAATGGTAACGACTAGCGCCGCTATAAACGCTGGACCAATCTTATCCCACGTCCCGGCACTGGTCAGGGTCGTGATCGTATTCATCACGGGAGCCAAACCAAAAACTAAGGGCATAACAAAAATAGGTTTTCCACCGAAGTTAAATGCCAAGATAATGCCGAGCGCTCCTAAAGCACCTGCGGCACCTCCCGCCATACTCCAATAGAAACCCTCTTTCACTTCGGGCGTGTTCCATTCACCGTAGCCACCCTGCATGGCGGGCAAAATCGCGAGCGGGAGTGCTACGGCAATGAAGAAATAGGCAATTCCAACACAGAGAAAAGACCGCATTCGACTCCCTCCTAACTTCATTTGCCCCTTATGCAACATCGGCCCATAGCTGCCCCAACACACCATTGCCGTAATAATCGAGGCGATGATCAACGGAATATTGGCATCGGCTGCTGTTTCTGCAGCGCGCCCCGGTTGGAAATAGAGCACTCCCGCAGCACCGATGGAGGCGGTTAGCACAGCCAATAGAAATTTTCCGCTAACCTTATCAAAAGCCTTCGACATGCCAATCGTCACGATCGTGTTGACGATCGGTGCTCCGCCGAAGACCAGTGGCATGACATAGACCGGTTGGCCTTTGAAGGTGAATGCCATAATGACTCCCAGTGCCCCCAAAGCGCCCACGGAGCCCGCGACGAGTGAAAAGACCGTTCCACCTACGGACCAATGTCCTTTTTCACCACTGGTTTTTAAAATTGCAAATGGAGCCAGCACAGCGATCAAGAAATAGGCAAATCCAACTCCAATGAACGGCCTAAGCCCTTGGGTATCGCCCATCGTGACCTGACCATGGTGCATCAATGGGCCATAATTTCCCCAACAAACGATAGTGAGAATGACAAACGGAAGAACAGCGGCCAACGAACGCATCAAGTGCCTCAAAAAGTAAGCGAGTGAAAAAAATGCCGCGCGAAGTGCTCACAGCGTGAGACTTACATGGTAGCCGCTGCGACAAGTTTATATTTGTTGCCCATCCCAATGGGTGAAGGCTTCTAGTGCATAGAACTCGGGCAGGCCGAGTTGATTGTAGCCATCTGCGGTTCCCTTATTTCGATCTTCGGCTCGTTGCCAAAATTCTCGCGGATCACTTCCCGGGAATAACGCTTCATCCTTTTGACTTTCGTGCATAAAGATGGCTTTACGTTTCAACTCAATATCACTGGGTGAAAGTGGAACCGCAATTTCAATTTCATCCAGCGCATATTCTTGCCAGGCGCCGCGATACAGCAAGACTTCAGGGGTCATATCGCCCGCTTCACGAAGTTGAGCAATCGCACGGAAGATCGCATCCGCGCAAACGCGGTGCGTTCCGTGTGGATCGGCCAAATCGCCTGCCACAAACACGACATTGGGCCGCAGTCGCTGCAATAGCTCGACGATAATCGCGACATCCTCATGGCCCACTGGACGTTTGCCAACCGTCCCCGTTCGATAAAACGGGAGGTCTAGGAAGTGCAGGTCTTCTTCGCGGCATCCAACTTTCACCGCGCCCGAACGCGCCTCGCTCCAGCGAATCAGCCCCTTGATCCGTTGAATCGCATCAATATCAGGTTGACCAGGGCGTTTATTGGATAATCCCTGACGCACTTCTTGTTGAATTCGAACACTTCCCGAATCGTCGATTCCAAAGAGTCGATTAAACTCGGTCATGAGATCGGCCACTCGTTCTGCATCATGGTCGAATACCGCGATATTGCCGCTGGTCATATAGGCCACATGAACATTGTGACCATCTTCGATCAATCGGATCAGTGTCCCCCCCATGCTGATCACATCATCATCGGGGTGCGGGCTGAAGCAAAGGCAACGTTTCGGTTCGGTCCCCACAGGATGGTCTTGTATCGTGGCCATCATTCCCTTGAAAACGCGCTGCGCCAATTCTTGGGCTGGACCATGGTGTCGCAGCAATTGATGAAGGTCATGTTCGCGAAAATCATCATCGCTCAATTTGAGCAGCGCCTTTCCTGTCTGCTGACAGAGCCATAGCACAACTCGCTTTATGGAAGAATCATTCCATTCCGTCTTACCGAGCAACCAAGGTGTCGCCGCACCAGTCAATCTGCTCGCCGCAGGCGCGTCCAAATAGACTTCAATGCGAGGGTGTTCCTGTAAGAAACTCGCCGGCACGCGATCGTTGGCGGGACCTTCAAACGCTTCCCGAACCATCTTGGCTTTGTGCTCGCCCAATGCCAACACGGCCAAGCGATCGGCTGCCAAAATGGATTCGAGCCCTACCGTGACCGCCTGCAAGGGTACGTTCTCTTCGCCAAAAAAATCGCTCGCGGCCGCTTGCCGTGTCACGGGATCGAGCGTGCACAATCGCGTACGACTACTGCGAATACTAAACGGTTCATTGAATGCAACATGACCATTGCGACCAATACCGCATACGACTAAGTCCAGTCCGCCACCCTCTTGAATATCGCTCTCATAAGCGCGACATGAGGCTTGGATCTGTGCGGGTGTTCCTAGAACCTTAGGCACTCGCACCGAATCTGCGGGAATATTGACATGATTCGTCAAATGAGCCGCGATCCACTGCGCATGGCTTTGAGGACTATCCTCGGGCAATCCTACATATTCTCCTAACAGAAAAATCTGCACTTGAGAAAAATCCAGACCTTCTTCCTGATGCAAACGAATCAACTCGCGATAAGTGTCTGCGGGAGTTGAGCCCGTCACCAAACCCAAGCGGGCCGGTTGCCCCAACGCCGTTCGCTGCGCAATGGTTTGGGCAACAATCTTCGCCACATGAGCTGCTAGTTGCGATGCGCGCTGAAAAACAAATGCGTCCACCGATGTTCCAAAAACCGGCTGTGCGACGGGTGCAACAGACATTTTACGTGCAGACAAGTGGTTAGGGAGTGCGGTGGACATGAATTGGTATGAGGTGACTATTGTGTTCGGAGGTTTGGAGGGTTCGCAAGCGGGGCATGCGACGACTTAAAGCAAATGCTTGGCCTTCACCTGTAAATACTGATTGACAAGTGGGGCTGTCATGTCCTCAGGAAATACATCCAGCACCAACGAGCCACGATGTCGCAAATCATGAATGACTTGATCCCGCCAACATAGAATTTCCGCTGCCACGGCAGATCGGTAAAGCCCAGGTGCATCATCGCTGGGGTTATCTGCTGCAGAAAAAATCTGTGAGTCCCGCATAAGCACACCAAGTGGTAGATGCCGACCCACGATATTTCCCAAATAATCGACCACCTGGCCCGCATTGACTTCATCAATGAGGTTAGTCATGAATACCACTAGGGTGCGTCGTTTGCAATGATTCGAAAGATGCAAGAAAGCGCGATCGTAACGGCTCTCCACCATTCGGGGAAACTGGTTGAACCCCGCTTGCAACATTCGATTCAATTGATTGCGTCCGCCACGCGGGGGCAGATAAGTATGAATGGTGTCGGAAAAACAAAGCATGCCAACAGCATCTCCCTGAGCTAGCGCTACATAGCTGAGCATGAGTGCGGCATTGAGTGAATGGTCCAGCAACGACATACCTGCCCGTTCATTCGTCATCATCCGCCCGCAATCAAGCAAGAACATCACACGCTGACTCTGATCCGATTGAAATTGGCGAACGGTTAACTTGTTTCGCCGCGCTGTCGTTCGCCAATCGATATGACGATAGTTATCATCAGCCGTATAGTCGCGCAATCGCTCAAAATCACTATCTTGCCCCACGCGTCGAGTGCGTCGCACGCCAATCAAACTCAATCGATCCGTACGCGCTAAAATGGCATACTCGGAAAGTTGCTTCATGTCGGGAAAGACTTTGACGGTTTGCTGCAAAGGTATCACAAACTGTCGCTTCCACATTCGCAGAATGCTGCCTGACTCCAAATAGACACGCTCCAATTGAAATTCACCGCGCCGCGTACTGGTTAACTTACGGCGAAAGGTGACTTTTGCGAATGCGGGTAAAAACAGAGAATGTTCTGCCGGCTGTGAGGCAAAATACTCAGGCGTATCATCACATACGCGTCCCGAAAAGGTCCAAGAGGATTGGTTGAATAATGTGAGTTCGCATTCAGTTGCCACATTAATCGAAATGGTACTCGGCAGTGTTCGATCCGCAGATACCTTCGCTTGTACCGACTTTTGACTCGGAAGCAACAAATAGTCAAACCAAACAAACAACAACAAAATCGCATCAATGGCCAGCAGTAAAACGATCAGATCCTGCCAAAACGCAACGATCAAACTGCCCGTAATCGGAATCACAGGTACGACGCACATCAACACCGTTGGATAAGTACGAGATCGCCACGCCGCAGTTGCAAAAGGCAACGCAACCAACACCATCAGTAACCATGGTGCAGTGGAAAGCCAAAAAAAAGACTCTGGAATACCCATCAATATTACTTTCGAGGAACTTCGATGGACCGCACCAATAACCGAAGTTCTTCATCCACTTGACGTCCTTCAACTTCTGCTTCGGCAGTCAATTGCACGCGATGTCGCAACGCCGGCAACGTAATCTCAACAATATCGTCGGGTATTGCGTAATCGCGACCATTGAAGGCAGCAAGTGTCCGGCCGGCCTGCATGAGTGCGATCCCTGCACGTGGTGAAGCGCCCAAATGAAATGCGGGCCATGTCCGTGTGAGTCGCACAATCTTGTTGATGTAATCGAGTAACGGCTCTTCAACACGCACTTGTCCACAAGTCTTTATCGCATAGTTAATGGTCTCTGGGTTACAGACCAATTCAATTTCATCCACCAAGCGTTGATTCAAATCAATTTGCATGGAGTGCATACGAAGAATCTCTGCCTCTTCGTCCACTGACGGATAATCCACTTTCAACTTAAACATAAAACGGTCGAGCTGTGCTTCGGGGAGATTATACGTCCCCTCACTTTCCAACGGGTTTTGCGTGGCTAGCACTAAGAATGGCTTGGGCACATTATGACTAGTACCATCAATCGTAACGCGATACTCCTGCATGATTTCCAGCAATGCAGCATGCGTTTTTGCTGGTGATCGATTGATTTCGTCAGCAAGCAAAAACTGAGTAAACACGGGCCCAGGGCGAAAGCGAAATTCCGAGTCCTTCATATCAAACACGGGTGCTCCCGTAATGTCCGATGGCATTAGGTCGGCGGTAAACTGGATGCGTCCAAATTGGCAACCAAGGACTCGACCTAAGCAACGAACAAACAGAGTTTTACCCAGTCCTGGGACTGATTCAATCAATACGTGGCCACCGCTAAACAATGCCGTTAATGTGCCCAGCACCAACTCGTCTTGTCCAACATATATCTTGCTTACTTGGCCGCTAATCTGCTGATACAAATCGCGAATTTGAGCCATCGGAGCTTCATCACTCTGGGAATCGTTAGACACTCTCTGCCTCGTTATTCGGTTGGGATTGTGGAATGGGATTCGTCTGCGGCGACGAAGCGGGTGGAATGACCCAAGGCCCTTCCGATTCACGTCGCACTCGCACCATGTACTCGCTGATACGAACTCTCGCATATTGCTCGCTGTTTGTCTTCGCCATTGCCGACGCGACTGCTTGAATATGATCAGCGTAGTTAGTCGAACTAGGTGGCCGAATGTGACGAGGTCTACCAAAAATCGGTAAAAGCTTTAAGCAAATGATCAACCCTAAGATTGCCAGGTGAATCGTCAGTAAATTGATGGGCCACACGGTTAGCATTTCCATCCCCGACGGGCCACTTGCGTTTTCCGCTAGGTCACTAATGCTGATGTCACTCTCATCGGAATAGAGAAAACAAACTTTGGGATTCTCGCTAACTGCAACCTCGTTGCTCGCAGCAACCAAATGACTGGCCAACGCTCGGCTACTTCCTTCTAACAAGCCGTAGTTGTTTATCATCGATCCGGCTGACACAACAATGATCTGCGATTCGGGCCACTCTTCACTCGTTACAAGACCCACGATGGATTTCCCGTCGGCTGTTTCCAACAGTGATGCAAAATCAACATCGACAGACGTGTTGCCCGATGACTGCATAGAAAAACGTGGTATCGCAACTGGAGCCGAAGCGGCCGTTGTATCCTTGGTCGCATCAAATGCGCGCAGTCCATAGCCAACAGTGAATGGATTTGAAACTTCGCCTTCCCCTTCAGCCCACTCACCTGTCAATGACGTTGTCTTGGACGGAGGGTCCAATGCGTAGGCAGTAAACCAGCCGTTGGTGATCAGCGGGGGTTGAGCCAGTCGCTTTTGCATGGCTACCATCTGAGCGCGCGCTGCTCTGCGACGATACTCCAGCCTTTGATCGGGTGCGGCTAGGTCGGAAGCCGCACTCCAATATCGAGCATCCGTTTCATAATCACGAATCACATACACCAAAGTCTTATTTCCACGCGCCAACCATTCGTCAAACCACTCAGTCACTTCCAGAGTAGGAGTTGTGTCCTCTGCGGGAGTCCAGACCAATGCATCCATGTTGTTAATTCGTTCGCTAAGTCTATTGACGGTACGATCCTTCCAACCCTCATGCCGATAGAATTCGCGAAGCACACCAAAGCCAGAAATACTCTTTCTTCCCTTTGCATCTTGGGAATACCCATACTCTGTTTGCAATGAGTTGCAGCCGACGTTGGCAACCAATAAAAAACCGACGATGGCCACCGAGATTGAGAGTCTCCACGTCGAGCAACACAGCTGAAATGTGTGGCGAAGTGCAGCAAACAAGGGAGGTTGTTGGAAATGCTGGTTCATACTGCATCCCTTATGTTCTGCAGCACGACGTCGAACTGAGGCTGTAACTGCCGAACCGAATCAAAACTTCCTTCTGACAATCGGTATTTACCAAAGAAACTCTGCTCGAACAAATCGACTGTGTTTCGAAGTACTCCTTGCAGTTCAGTCTTGCTTCGCAATTCAGCCAAATATTGGCGATTCGTTTTCCCTCGGGACAATCGTATGACGTGTGAACGATCCAGTTGTAACAATCGATGTCCAAACAGATAGATAATTGCTTCATCCAATCTACCGAGGCCTCGCAAACGATCTGCCTCCGCCAAGAAATCTCCACTCTCAGTTCGTACCGGCATAGGCAAATTTTCCAATCGTGCGAGCTCGGCGCTATCCGCTTCAAGATCCGCTTTTTTCGAAGCGATCTTTTCTTTGCCTGTTGCGGAATAATCCATTTTTAATAGGGCAAACAGAATTATACCGACAACTAGTAGTACAAATCCGGCTAGCAATACCCACTCAATTATTGTCGGGAAATTGCCCACCAATAGTTGCCAAAAAGATGTGTTGGTTGGGGTCGTTGTTGTGCTGCTCGGCTTGGGAACCTTAGCGCGCCTCGCTTTTGGATTCCAACGACTATCGCGATTACTCGAATCATCAATTCTCGATTCCACTTCCACCGGCGCGACACCATCCGTTTCCTCGTTGTACCAAGGGAGTGATCCCATACGCTGCAACGATTCGCGAATGCCTTGCTGGTCGTTGGTTTTGGGAGCTTGGGCAAGAACGTTCGTTCCAGCAGCCAAAAAACAACTGACGAGCACTACTAGCCAAACCACAGGTAGCTTGGGTTGCGAAGCGGGCCGAAAAAATAGGTCGACTACAGCGATCATCATTTGGCATTCCCACCCACTTCACTGAGCGGCTGATAAACCCCGTCTTCTTCTAGACTTTGCCGCGCTCCTTCAGCCCGTAGTGCTAATTCAACTTCCCAACCTTCCAACCGAATACGAGTGTCTAAATACATCAGATATCGCAGTAGAGTGGCAAAACCTGCAGCAATCCAAAGAGCCAGTGGCAGGGCGACCATGGCAATCAGCAACGACCATTTCTGCGTATTGAGAAGCGTGTCGGACAAAAACACAAAGGCGCTGAACAACGACACGGCTATCAGACCGACGATTGCCCCACTCAGTAAAAATCTCCCCAGAAGTTCGCCACTTACCGGATTGTGCAACAGAGCCGATCGCTTTTGAGCGGAAACTTCGTACTGCTTAGAGGTCCTCAGCGGACAGCGTTCCAGCAGAATAATCTCTGGCATAAAAGGCCGAAAGCCGCGAGCAATACTGAGAAGAAATAGCAGCAATCCAAGGAGAAAAAATTCAATACCGACGGAAAAGGGTTCTCCCCAATTTAGCAGCAACAGAGCCATGATAGGCAAGGGACCACGCAACACTCCCAGGGTCCAAATCAATTGGGGCAGTACTTTCCGAGTGTCTCGGAATACACTTGACCAAGTGGGTCTCGATTCAAAGACCGCTTGGCCGATATAGGTTGTCGTCAAAACCGCGGCTATCGGTGCTTGCAAATACACCAACGAGCACATCAGCCAGACATAGCGATATCGCTCGGCGACTGTCTCTTCATCAAAAACGTTTTCAGCCGTCTCTTGCAATGGGATCCAGCCTACCAGCAAGGCGTTCATGAGGATCCAAGGGATGGCACCCAAGGACAATCCCACCAGTATTGACTGGGGATAGTTGCGGAACAGGGCCAACGCAAGGTCACCGATTTCAGCAGTCGAGCGCGCACGGATGGCAACGTGTGTTTTATCCAGTTGCATCGGAGCCTCCACGAGGGAAGCCCAAGACGACAAAGTAGAACATCATCAGCCCGCTGGCAGCAACTGCCCAAAACGCTTTGAATGTATAAGGAAGCGGACTTGGCGAAATGAAACCTTCGGTAAAGGCTGCCATCACAAACAACACCACCGATGCGGAAATAATCGGCACCGCACGCACCGCGCTGGATCGCAAAGAATCAATGCGGCACAGCCCGCCGGTCAAAAACAGCCCCAATCCCACCCGTAGTCCCGCTGCTGCGGAAAGGGCAATCGCTGTCAATTCGAATGGTCCATGAGCCGTTACGAATTCGAAGAAATTCTCTCCGCCATCCACGCCGGCTCGCGCCATAAATCCGAAGGAAGCACCCAAAACAATTGCGTTATATGCCAAGGTAACAATGCATGGAATCAATAAGACACCGAATGCAAAACACTGCAATCCAATGCTCGTATTGTGCTGAATATAGAACCCCGACATTGTCACATAATGATCAAATGAGGCATTGAGCGGTTCATCAAAATTCTCTTGCATCTGCTGCATTTGATCATTGCCGAGGAATTGTTCGGCATACCCGGGAAATAGGTCTTCATTGAGTGCGAAGATCAAAGAGAGCGTGAATAAGCCGAAGAACAACAATGCCGCGACACGCACGCAGGGATCGGAAAAAATCTGCTTCGGTGCCGTATCGAACAGGAGGTTTATCCAATAGGACCAGGAGTTCTTAGTACTGCGATAGAGCTGATTGTGAGCGCGTCCTACGAGTCGATGCAAGTAATTGACCGTTGCTGGTGGCAATTGATAGGCAGCAGCTAAGGCAAGATCTGCACAAGCGGAACGATAGAGCGTGGCAAAACGGCTAATTCCTGCCGCACCACCACTGACCGCCCTGCCCCGGACTTCCAACTCGCTACAGTACTTTTCCAATTCGGCCCACTGTTGCCGACGTATTTCCAACAATCTTGCAACATTCACGGGGCGACTCCTAGCGGTTGTTCGATTTCGCTCGTTGCGGCAGTGGGACTCGCCGCATCTTTTGCCAGCGGACTGAATCCAGCCAACGGTCCGACATCTAAAATAGGACTCGCAGGGTCAGCCAAAAAGGTGCGATAGTAAAGGGCAAACAACATCAGATCGGGATCGATATCCTGGCGAAATTCAAATCGCTCAATCAATGGATTCGCTAAATGCTTGGCAATTTCTCGCCTCCGTCCTAGCCCTAAATACGAACGACGTTCCGCATAATTGGCCAGCGTCTTGGCGAGTGTTGGCGTGGGACGAAAGTCTGCTGGAATGAAGCTGGCTAAAGCTGGAACTCGAATATCGTCAACGCGCACACCGGGGAGACTCCAATTTCGCTCGTCAAGCACCACCATGGTACCAGCCGCCAGGTCTCCCAATCGTTGCATCCGACGCGTCATTGTCATTGTGATCAGTCCCACAATCCCAGTCATTAGCGGGATACTGAGATAAGGATTCTCGGTATCGAATGAACTAAACAATGTCGCCGGCATCAGATCGATGTCCCGTATCAAGTTGCGGAGCAGCGCTTGCATTCCCGATATGGGGCGGCCGTCAACACTAATCACACGCAGCCCAAGTGTCCATTTCCCCGGGGTGCGGCCGTTGTAGTAAGTCTCAAAGAAGATTCCAAAAAACCACGATTGGATAAAATAAAGAACGATCGCAACAGCAGTGAATAAGGAAAAGGCAAAGGTGGAACGAAAAGTAAAACCCACCGTCGCCAGTACAACTCCCACGAGGGCCAACACGGCCAAAAAAATGATGATCCGGACAGCCAAGTCGATCAAGTAGGCAGGTAAACGGCGGAATGGTCCCGCCAATTGATAATCGAAGGCGATATTCTCGGGTGTGACGACCTCAATCGTGGTGTCTATAGGGGCCGTCGTAGCCATGCGTTCTTTTGTTGTTTCGTCTGGGATCAACCATCAGCAAATTAGGCGGATACTAGTATCAGCTCAAATGGCCCCGCCTGCAACATCCTCGCCGTGGACTCTGTACGTGGAAGCAGTAATTCTCTAATCTGCCCTAGAACTCTGTCGGCTAGAACTTTATTGGAATTATCGAAGGGTGTGCATTGTGAATCTTCAAGATTTAGGAGTCGTGGTTACCGGTGGCGGGAGCGGAATTGGTGCCGGAATCGCCAATGGACTGGCCGCTTTAGGGTGCCGTGTGGCGATCGGCGGTCGGCGTCTGGAAACGTTGCAGAAAGTGGCCAGTGCAGCCCCCGCTTCCCTCCGGCATCCGCTCCAGACACACGTCTTGGATGTCGCCGACGATGCCAGTATCGATCAGTTTTTTGCTTGGTTTGACCAAGAAATTGGCAAAGTCGATATTCTGGTAAATAGCGCCGGAATCAACATCGTCAATCGCACCATGGCAGCGATGAATCCCGAACAATGGGATGAAGTGATGCGGGTTAATGCCACCGGCGCCTATCGATGTATGCTCAAGGTCCTTCCTGCTATGCGGCAACGACGCGACGGAGTGATCATTAATATCTCTTCAGTCGCCGGCAAGCGAGCATTTGCGTTAGGGGGGGTTGCTTATGCAGCTTCCAAGTTTGCTATGACGGCACTCGGCACAACGGTCAGTAATGAAGTACGCGACGAAGGGGTTCGCGTCACGAATGTTTATCCTGGCGAAGTGAATACACCAATTTTGGATCGCCGCCCGGTTCCAGTCAGCGACGAACATCGTGCTGCGATACTACAACCCGAGGACGTCGCTGCTATGGTTATTGCAATTTGTCAATTGCCGCCCCGTGCTCACGTGCCCGAGATTGTGGTCAAACCAACCAAGCAAGAATGGTTTTAAAAAACGCTACGCCCCCTCGCCCCCAGTCTATCCTTAGAATTGATGGCCTTTGGATGGACCATGCATTGTGGGCGTAAGTATCTCAGGACCATCTTCAGTCATGAGAATGCTGTGTTCAAATTGCGCCGAAGGAGCCGCGTCTTTCGTGCGCACTGTCCATCCATCGTCTTTATCGAGCTTGGTAAAACGACTCCCAGCATTGATCATCGGCTCAATCGTAAAACACATTCCAGGCAACAACCGGTCCACACGACTTTGCCGATTGGGATAGTGGGGAATCGAAGGGTCCTGATGAAAGTTTCGCCCCAACCCATGACCGACATATTCACGCACCACCGTGAAGCCTCGACTGTGCGCCTCAGTAACGATGGTTTCGCCAATCATGGAAACTCGACAGCCTGGCTTTAGCGCATCAATGGCCAAGTGCAGACAATCAAAGGCACACTGCGTCACGGCCCGGGCGAGCTCAGCAACAGGCTCTAGCAAAAATGTCTCACTTTGATCTCCGAACCAACCGTCAACAATTGAGGTCAAATCGACATTGATGATGTCGCCTTCCCGCAATTCGTACTCGTCCGGGATGCCATGACAAATCACATCATTGATGCTGGTGCAACAGCTTTTAGTGAACCCCTGATAACCAAGTGTGGCGGGGCGATGCCCATGGTCCAGCGTATAAGTGTGGACCAAACGGTCAATCTCTGCAGTCTTAATGCCTGGTTTAATATGCGGCCGAATGAAATCCATCAGCTCTGCATTGAAACGACCAGCTCGCCGCATGGAATCTCTGCCCGCAGCGGAGAGGAGCAGCTTTGGACGATTCTTATTGTGCAACATTCGATACCTGTGCCAAATTTCCTATGCTTTGGACCTCAAGGCTCCACCCATGAGTAGGAGCGACGAGTTGGTGCGACGCGGAAAATAACGCGTACTTGCGATTTAAATATGTTAGCAAACCTATCGCAGCGAGCCTACTGACCTATCCAGTTGTCTCCACAATAACCAAAAGTTGCCCGTTACGGGAAAATAGCTGTTTCGATAAACTCGACGCTTGAATTCGAAAAACCACCTCCAGATTTACTCTGCGAACGATTATGCCGCGCTACAATCCTTCCGAAATCGAACCACGATGGCAATCCTATTGGGAAGCAAAGAAAACATTCGCTACCCCGCGTCGCCCGACCAACGAAAAATTGTATGTCTTAGACATGTTTCCCTATCCTAGCGGCGACGGGCTTCACGTCGGCCACCCGGAGGGCTACACGGCGACGGATATTGTATGTCGTTTTGCCCGTATGCGTGGCCGGGATGTTTTGCACCCTATGGGATTCGATGCCTTCGGATTGCCAGCAGAGGAGCACGCGATCAAGACGGGAGAACACCCCCGCGCTTGCACAGAAAAGAATATTGCCACTTTCACCCGCCAGCTGAAAATGCTGGGCTTCAGCTACGACTGGGACCGCTCCCTAGCGACGACCGATGTCGAGTACGTGCGGTGGACACAATGGATTTTCTTGGTCCTTTACGATACCTGGTTCGATGCTGTCAGCGGAAAGGGTCGCCCCATCTCCGAGCTTCCTATTCCAAATGAAGTGCAAGCGGCCGGTGAGCTCGCAATCGAACTCTATCGTGATTCACAACGCTTGGCCTACGAAGATGATGCACTGGTCAACTGGTGTCCCGCGTTGGGGACCGTATTGGCCAATGAAGAAGTCGTGGATGGAAAAAGCGAGCGCGGCAGCCACCCCGTGCAACGCTTGCCACTGCGTCAATGGATGTTGCGCATCACAGCCTACGCCGAACGCTTGCTCGACGGACTCGACGCGTTGGATTGGCCAACCGGAATTAAGAAACTGCAACAGGATTGGATCGGTCGCAGCACGGGTGCGGAAGTCGATTTTTACGTTGGACCTGCGGAACAAGCGGAACAATGGCGCCAGAATCGTCGGTCAACCGGCTTCCCCGCAAAGCCTGCGGCCGATTCTTTGCGCGTTTACACGACGCGCCCCGATACGCTTTTCGGTGCAACCTACATGGTGATCGCTCCAGAGCATCCCCTGGTTGAAGCCTTGACCACGGACGAGTACCGAGCAGTCGTCCAGAAGTACCGAACAACTGCATCATTCAAGAGCGATCGCGAACGAACAGACGGCGATAAATCAAAGACGGGCGTCTTTACGGGTAGCTACGCCTTGAATCCAGTTAGCGAGAATCCAATCCCTATTTGGATTGCCGATTATGTTCTGGCGAGCTACGGCACCGGCGCGATCATGGCCGTTCCAGCACACGACACGCGCGATCATGAATTCGCGGTACGTTTTCAATTGCCCATGATTCAAGTCGTTCAACCGCCTCAGGGATTGGAGAATTCGGCAGATGTGGATGCTGGGAAGGTCTGTTTCGCTGGCGAAGGTACGGCGATCAACAGTGGTCCCTACGATGGCTGCTCTACCGCAGAAGTGAAAGAGCAGATCACTGCCCAATTATCTGCCGACGGAATTGGCTGCACTGCCGTTAACTACAAATTGCGAGATTGGTTGTTTAGTCGACAACGATTTTGGGGAGAACCCTTTCCCGTACTGCATGAGGTCGATGCTGATGGCAAACGGACCGGTAGGAAACGAACGGTTCCGGCGGAAACGCTGCCAGTGGATTTGCCGAATGTCGACGATTTCAAACCACATGGTCGACCCGAGCCACCTTTGGAAAAAGCGTCAGAGGATTGGCTGTTTGTCGAACTCGATGGACGGCGGTACAAACGAGAAACCAACACCATGCCACAATGGGCGGGATCGTGTTGGTATTTCTTGCGCTATATCGACCCCTCCAATACCCAGTGTTTGATCGATCCGGAATTGGAAAAAGCCTGGATGCCAGTCGACCTTTATGTGGGCGGAGCGGAACACGCTGTTTTGCATTTGTTGTATTCTCGTTTTTGGCACAAAGTTCTCTTCGATAGAGGCCATGTCAGTTCGCCCGAACCATTCAAGCGATTGGTAAATCAAGGAATGATTCTGGGAGAATTAGAGTACACGGCTTATCGACGCGAGGACGGGACCTTTGTTTCGTCGGAACAAGTCCGCGAACGCGAAGAAGGTGGACTGAGCGACGAGACCGGAGCGACGATCACATCGGTAAAAATGTCCGATGTCGATGTGGAGAAAATAGGCGAACATGTGGTACTGAAAAATCAAACGCAAGTTCGTGTAGACGCACGCTCTTACAAGATGTCAAAGAGCCGTGGCAATGTGGTCAATCCCGATCAAATTGTACGGGAGTACGGCGCTGATTCGCTTCGCCTGTATGAGATGTTCATGGGTCCACTCGAAGCCACAAAGCCATGGAGCATGCAGGGCGTTGGCGGCGTTCGCAACTTCTTGGATCGCGTTTGGCGAATGATCGTTGATCCAAAATCCGAGACCGTGACCTTGTCGGATGCTGTTGTTGATGTTCCGTGCAACGAAGAGCAACGCCGAATTCTGCATCGCACCATTCGAGCCGTCACCGAAGACACCGAATCGCTTGGGTTCAATACTGCCATTGCACGGATGATGGAGTTCGTCAATTTCTATACTCGACAAGAATCCAGGCCACGGGAGGCAATGTCGACCTTTATTCTATTGCTCAGCCCCTACGCGCCCCATTTGGCTGAAGAATTGTGGCAGGTCCTTGGGAATACTGACACCTTGGCCTACGAAGCTTGGCCGACCTGGGACCCAGCTGCCTTGGTGGAGTCGATGCTGGAGATTCCTGTTCAGGTCAATGGCAAGATTCGAGCCAAACTGAATATTGCAGCTGATTTGGATAATGAGGCGGTCCTACAGCTGGCCCTCAGCCACGAAAAGATCGTCGCCGCCTTGGTAGGAAAAGTGCTAGTCAAAACGCTGGTGGTGCCGGGACGCATGGTTACTCTCGCTGTCAAATAGATGACCTTTCTTCAATCTGCCAAATGATGGTATGAGCGAAGGACATTGTTTTTTGCTGGAGGGGTACGCTTTTTGCCTAACTCCTCTAGTCAATGTCCCGTTCAATAAAACCTACTTCATTTGCCCAAGATATGAGCAGCGCAATTCACTCGCGTCACCTGACTGCCATAAAACCAGTCATGGGCCGATGGTTGATGGATGAAATGGAAGAATTCCTCTCGACTTTACAATTGTTGATTCGCGAGCCCTCCGTCGTAGGACTGGAAGATTCGTTTTTTCGAGCCCTGCGCCGCGAACTGGAAGAAGTCGGCGTGGATGTTCGGTATTACCAAGGGGTGTTAGTCGCCCAAGGTAATGATCCGAATCACGTCATTCTCTCGGCCCATATCGATCGACATGGATTGCTGTGCACGGGGCCGAATGAATTTCAATATGCCGCTTTCTGTGTCAGCAATCAAAGCGAACTGACGGGCGATTCGGTTTCCGAACAGATGATGCACACCATTGGTGACCGATTCCGTGGCCAACGTGTACAGGCTCATCTCCCTTACGCGGGGACTTATCTGGGGCAGGGAACCATTGCGCACTCGTACGTCTGCCCTTATCGCAATAACTTGATCTTTGAACTGCAAGGACTCGATTTTCTACAACCCGGTACCCCCATCTCTTTTCTCGACCGCTTGCGAGTCAATGACGGTTATTTGTCGGCTCAATTGGACAACGTCCTCAGCGTGGCTCTGTTAGTGCACTTGTTTCGCCGTGGTTTTCAAGGCACTGCGTTATTTACCGCTCAAGAGGAAGCAGGCCGAAGTTGGCGTTATGCTCTTTCTTGGTTCCAACACCAGAAATTATCGACTCAACGATTATTGGTTTTGGATACAAGTCCCTACCCCAATCGCGAAGCGGCGGATGCTCAGCAAGTGGTGCTGCGACGGCGCGATGCCAATGCCATCTTTGCCCGCGAGTTCACTGAAGAAATCGCCACACAATGCGAGCGACTTGGGGCAAACTATACCTACAAAGATGCCTATATCGAGAAACAGAATTTAGGCCGTACGAATCCGTTGTCCTATGGACGAACGGAACTTGGCAGGTTGGCTGCCGCAACGCAGGGGCAAATCAATGGCACAACATTACAAATACCAACCACTGGTTATCACACCCCGGATGAAACCGCTTCGCTGAGATCCATCCAAGCTGCGTTACAAGTGCTGTTGTCTTTTGTGTAAGCCAACAACAATGCACTAGTGATCGAAGCGGGCAAAGATCATTCGACCAGCATTGGTTTGCAGTGTGCTGGTGACGACAACAGGTACGTCGCGGTTGATCGCCTCGCGACCACCTTCCACTACCACCATTGTACCATCGTCAAGATAGCCCACCCCTTGCTCTTGACCCTCGCCTGCTTTGATAACTTTCACTTGGAATGTCTCGCCTGGCAAATATGCCGGGCGCAACGAGTTGGCAATTTCGTTTAAGTTGATCACGGGAACGTTGTGTAGCTTGGCTACTTTGTTCAAATTGTAATCTCCCGTTACGATCTTTCCTTCCAAGTGTTTTGCCAACAATACCAGTTTCAAATCAACTGGGTGCTGAGCCAGTTCTGGCAAGTCGCGATCGAAGATCTGCAGATCAACGCGTTCGTCCGAACGCAACCGATTCAACACATCCAACCCACGACGTCCACGCGCTCGACGCAATTTGTCGCTGCTATCAGCAATCCCTTGCAATTCATTCAAGGCAAAGCGTGGCACGATCAATTGGTTATCAAAAATTCCTGTAGCGACCAAATCCTCGATTCGGCCATCGATCGCCACACTGGTATCTAGCACCAATGGCTTGAATCCCTTCACTTCTCGCACAAATTCCACATAGGGAATAAGAAAACGAAAATCGTCCTTTGTTTGTAGCAGGACACTCACGCAGACATAACACAACAACATGCCCGTGACCAACTGCACCGCATCCGAATATTCAAATCGCTCCAACAATGGAATGGTCGCTATCGACAACACATAAGTGAGCAGCACCCCCACCAGCAAGCCAAAATAGACGGCCGTGATGGTCGCGATCTCTTTGCGACGAACGTAAATATCGACAACGATAACCGCTAACGCTAAGCCAACGATGCCAACGAAAATTGTCCAGGGCAACCAAGCAGGTTCCTGTGAGCCAAGCTGTGAATTGACTAGCGCGGAAATACCGCCTGCCACCAGCAAGAAGACGCAACGGAGAATAATCAGGGCCATCGATCGGCGGGGCCACTTCTTGGCGTATGTGGGACTACTAGAGTTAGTTGAGGTCTAGAGAGTGTATTCGAAAAAACATCGCACCGTTAGTAGGCATACCACCAACTTGGGGGAAAAGCTCGGTTTTTTCATTTATAAAGAAGACGGTTCTAGCGTTTGGTGGGTTCAGCCAAGCAGAAGCGTTCAGGTGGGATGACTCAGGTGGGATATAAAAAGTAGCCGCGCGGCAGTTGCTCACCGCGCGGCTGCTGTTAATTCAGACTAGTTTGGCCTAACTGCATCCCATACTGTTTCCACAGTTATGGCAGAGGTAACAGTTTCCATTGCGGACGGTAATGCTGCCGCAATTATCACATCCAGGGGCATCACTTTGGAACCGCGCGAACTGATCGGCGCGATTGGCCAAAGCCTCACCCTGTTGCGTGCTGGATGAACTTGCAGGGAGCGCAGAAGACCCATGATTTCCATTGGAGCGTACCGGTAACCCGGCTCGTTCCAACGCTGCTCGATCAACCGGCGGCAGGCCTTCACCGGTAAAACGAGCGGTGGTTGCCGGAACATCGCTGATCATGTTGTTTTCAGTTTGAGCAGCGCCTGAGGGCTTGTCACCATTTGCGGAGACCGAGGCCGAGTGCGCTGCGGCGCGACCGTACTCAGGGTGTCCCGACAAAAAGGTGATTCCCAGCCAACGAGCGATGTAATCCACCACGCTCTTGGCCATCCGAATATCTTTGTTGCTGGTCAATCCCATTGGTTCAAACCGAGTATGGCTGAACTTGTTGACCAGAACTTCCAAAGGAACGCCATATTGCAACGACAAGGATAAAGCAGTCCCGAAGGAATCCATGATGCCTCCGATAGTGCTTCCTTCCTTCGCCATGGTGATAAAGATTTCACCGGGACGACCGTCTGGATACAGTCCGACGCAGAGGTATCCCTCGTGACCTGCGATGGAGAATTTATGAGTAATACTCTGTCGCGTATCTTCTAGCCGCTCGCGTCGCGGGCGATAGACAATTTTCTCAACCGTCTTGGTAATCACTTCCACTGCCGATTCCGACTTGCCCTCTCCGCTGGTCGTATTCAAAGGCTGTGATTGCTTGGAGCCGTCTCGATAGATGGCAATCGCTTTGAGTCCCAATTCCCAGCCCCAGAGATATGCATCGGCAATATCCTGAGGAGTAACGTCCGTCGGCATATTGACTGTCTTGCTGATCGCACCAGACAAGAAGGGCTGCGCGGCTGCCATCATCGAAACGTGCGCTTGCCAAGGAATACTTCGTTCTCCACCAGCAGGTTTGAAAGCGCAATCGAAGACGGGCAAATGCGCTTCATCCAACTCCGGCGCACCTTCAATCGTGTCATGCTTATCGACGTAATCGATAATGGCCTTAATTTGAGCTTCGGAGTAACCTTGCTTACGAAGCGCTGCGGCCACAGTGCGATTGACGATCTTGAGCATCCCGCCCCCAGCCAATTGCTTATATTTCACAAGCGCAATGTCGGGCTCGATGCCAGTGGTATCGCAATCCATCATGAACGAGATCGTTCCCGTCGGTGCAAGGACCGTTGCTTGGGCGTTGCGATATCCATATCGTTCTCCCATCTCGATCACTTTGTCCCACAAATTACGAGCTGCATCTTTGAGCTCCTGGGGACCCGAATCATCGATCGACTCCACGGCGCTGCGATGCATTCGCATGACGTTGAGCATCGGTTTCTCATTGTCGGCATAGCCCTCAAACGGACCAACCGCAGCGGAAATTTCCGCGCTGGTCAAATTGGCCGTGCCGTGCAACAGTGCAGTAAGCGATCCACAAACACTGCGGGCTTCATTGGAGTCATAGGGCAGCCCTGAAGTCATGATCACGCTGCCCAAATTGGAATAGCCAAGCCCCAGCGGACGGAAGCGATGACTATTGGCGGCAATTTGATCCGTTGGATAACTGGCGTGATCCACCAAAATCTCTTGAGCAATGAAGAACAACCGTGAAGCAGTCTGGAATCGCTCAATATCAATCGTCCCATCCGGCCCCGCGAACTTCATCAAATTGATACTGGCCAAATTACATGCCGTATCATCCAAGAACATGTATTCACTGCAAGGATTACTAGCATTGATACGACCACTATTGGGGCAAGTGTGCCACTTGTTGATCGTCGTGTCATACTGAATACCAGGATCGCCACAATGCCATGCGCATTCGGCCATCTTATTGAGCAATTCCTTGGCGTCGTATTCCGGCGGAAGTCCCGTGGCGCGGTCACTGACCCAACGAGTTTGCCATCGACGCCCATCTCTCACCGCTTCCATATACGGATCTGTGACGCGAATCGACAAATTGGCGTTCTGAAAACAAACCGACGAATAGGCTTCGCCATTAAAATTCGAATCGTATCCTTCGCGAATGAGTGCGTGCGCTTTTCGCTCTTCATTCCATTTGCATTCAATGAACTCAAGAATATCGGGGTGCCAAATCTTGAGCGATTGCATTTTTGCAGCACGACGCGTCTTGCCACCCGATTTAATCACACCGGCGATCGAATCATAGACCCGCATGAACGATAGTGGCCCTGACGGTGTACCTCCACCCGATAGTTTTTCACGTTGCGAACGGATCGTCGACAAGTCGGTCCCTGTACCCGAACCAAACTTGAATAACATCGCTTCGCTACAAGCCAATCGCATGATGTCTTCCATGTTGTCATCCACGCTTTGGATGAAACAGGCGGAACCTTGCGGATACTCGTAAGGATTGTCAGGCTGAACTACGGTTTGCGTCTGACGATCCCATCGCCAATTGCACTTAGCACCACCCACCTTGTACTGATGAAACAAGCCAACGTTGAACCATACAGGGCTATTGAAAGATCCGTGTTGATGCAAGCACAACCAAGACAAGTCTCGATAAAACGCTTCTCCATCTTCCGGCGAATCGAAATAACCGTCTGCTAGACCCCAATCCGCAATCGTTCGCGTCACACGATGAATCAACTGACGCACACTTCGCTCACGCTCCTTCGTGTTCTTCGGATCTCCATAAAAATACTTACTCACCACGACGTTCGTCGCCAACTGGCTCCAGCCAGCAGGAATCTCACAATCGGTTTGCTCAAAAAGTGCCTTGCCATTTTCGTCTTTGATCGCAGCAGAGCGGAGCTCCCAGGCAGTCGTGTCAAACGGACTCGCAACGTCAGTGGGACAAAAGGTCGGTGCGACTTTCAAACCCGCACGGTCTCCCCGTAATGTCTTCGCGAAGCGACGGCGCGCATACTCCAATCCATGTTGGAGCTCGCCCGTCGAACTTCCCGATTCCTTAACCTTTGAACTCGGCGCAGCAGCCGCAACAGTTGGTGCCATGGGTTTTCATCCTTGGACCGCCACTCGGAAATCGCTACTCCGCGATCGGCAGGCGGTATATTACTGGAAATGTACAAATAACAAGCTGTGCGATCTTGTATACCGCAACTAACATCGACTCGCAACCGCTAAGATTAGAGGATCCGTCCAGCTCAAAACGTTGAGCATCGGGCTGAGGTCATTCTTGGGAGCAACTCGCATGCCTACTACGTATAGTAGCTTGTTGCAATCGCAAGCACTACATCTTGTTACGCCCGTATCGTAGCGATGCTGCGACGTATGTCAACGAAAATTAATAATTGACGCTAAGTAGTATCCTGACAATGGTTTAGCTCACTGCTGTTTAATGTTAAAATAGGCTGTCTGGCGTTCTCGATCTTACCGTAACTCAAGAGCCGAATTAGGTTTAGTAAAAACACAGGCAAGTGAGACAAGGCATGGGGACAATCTGTCGAATTCCAAAAATATTTGCCTGACACTTGAACACCCGCCTCAATCAGAGACCTCACTCAGGGGCCTCACGCAGGGAAAACTCGTTTTGGACCGAGGCCACCATTGCGGCGCACCAAAATCGCACGCAGTGCACCCTGCCCATCGTAGGCTGCCCATTCAAGCGGGCCGACTGCGCTGGGCGCATTGACTGTACTTCCGCTGGACTTTTCGCCATACATCCCCAATCGAATGGTTCGTCCAAATTCTAACTCCACGGTCTCAGCCGGATCGAGGTCGATGCGGGACACGAGCCGGGTTCCATCGGCAAGCGGACGGAAACGTTCAACGAACTCGCTGGGCTGTTGCTTAGCGCTGGCGAGGTCACTCCCTCTGGCGGTACGTTCGACAAGGAGCGCATCGGCAGACGAAAATGGACCGATTGCACTGCGCAGCAAATGGGTCATGACGGCAATTGTTTCTAGGCTGGCAGCGAGATCGATTCCTAAAGTGCGAACGTAAGTCCCTGTACCGCATTCAATTTCTGTCTTCACAAAGGGGTAGTCATAGGAGAGTATCTCGAATCGATAGACGCTGACGTGTCGCGCCGGCATGTCAAACTCGCGTTCCGCGCGCGCTGCTTTGTAGGCTCGCTTGCCATTGACTTTGATCGCTGAATGGAGCGGCGGGACCTGGCGAACGATCCCCGTCAAAGCGGCGGCTGCTTGCTCAATCTGTTCGCGAGATGGTTTGGGAGGATTGAGTTGGTGCGTCAGTGGGCACTCCAAATCGCCGGAAGCCGATTGGCAACCGAGTTGAAAAGTCGCTTGATAGGTTTTGGGGTAGAGATGCAAATAGGGCACTAATCGCGAAGCCGCCCCCACTGTGACGACGAGCACGCCTTCAGCCAGTGGATCCAACGTTCCAGCGTGGCCCACTTTGGCCGGTTTTAATTTGTTGTAGACAGCATTCACCACATCGCGTGACGTTTGCCCTGGAGGTTTATAGCAATTGAGAATTCCATGCATGATCTCCCCAGCGTAAAAGATTGGCTGGGCTTTGCCAGCGCCCAAGCGGGAAAAGGAATCTGTGATTGCAATTGCCGTTAAGGATCGTCACAGCGCTATAATGTCCCTCTCTGCTTCCACGCACCTTTGAGAATTGCCCATGTTAGAAGTTGTCGCACTGAGCAAGTGGTTTACTGTTCCGCACGGTCGCATCCATGCTGTGGACCGAATTTCATTATCAGTGCAACCGGGTGAAGTTTATGGGTTGATGGGTCCCAATGGCGCGGGTAAGACAACAACACTTCGTATGATCTTAGGGCTATTGGTCCCTGACGATGGTTATGCGGAAGTTGATGGTTTCCGCACGACCGTTGATCCAGAGAAGGTCAAATCGAAGCTTGGTTTTGTTTCGTCCAATGACGGGGTCTATCCCTGGCTGACGGTTCGCGAAATGTTGTTATTCTTTGCCGACCTCTATGCGGTTGAACCGGAGCTAGCCAAACAAAGACTTGAACAACTGGCCCAATTAATGGGAATCGCAGAGCTTCTGGATCGTCGTGCCGGCGCGCTCAGCACCGGCCAGCGCCAGCGCGTGACCCTGGTACGTGGATTAATTCATGATCCCCCAGCGATGCTGTTAGACGAGCCGACACGAGGCCTTGATATCGTCGGGACACAGACCATTTTTCGCTACATCGGTCATTTGCGCGACTTGGGTAAGGCCGTCATAGTTTGCACGCACCGCTTGGACGAAGCGGAGCGATTGTGCGATCGCTTTGGTTTGCTTCATCGAGGCCATTTACATTACGAAGGGAGCTTGGCTGCACTGCGTGAGCAGACCGGACGAGAGCGACTGGCAGAAATATTTGTGGACTTGATGGATACCAGTGATGCGCCAGCGATTGGGCCCCAGCGAATTATCTGAGGCCAACACGAATTTGACTTGTCTGCACACTCGGCTCCATTCCAAATATTCCAACCCAACCGTTAGAAATCGATATGTCCGCACCTCGTGGCCGCTTGTTTCGACTGTGTCAAAAAGAACTTCGCGAAACGTTGCGCGACCGCAGAACCATCATCACGCTCATCATGATGCCGTTGCTGGTCTATCCGATTCTTAGCATGACGTTGAATCGTTTTTTATTGAACGCATCGTTGGGAAACGACCCACGGTTTATTATTGGATTCGATAACGACGAAGAAGGGCAGTGGTTAAAAGACATACTCACAAGCCCTGGGAGCCAGCCTCCCGCTGCGATCAGGAAAGCGGTCGATGAAAACTTGGCCGAGTTCAGCTATGTGGGTCCCAGCAACGGTAAGACTCTCGACCAAATCCTGGAAGAAAAGCTGATTGACGTCATCGTGCGGGTCAAGCTCGATCCACCGCAAAGTGTTCGCATTATCTCGCAGGGAGATGAACCCAACGGGCTCAACGCGAAACGCATTTTGTCGGAGCGTTTGACTTACTTCAATCAATCCCTGGTAGCCGAAGCACTCAGCACCAGCAAAGTACCAGCGCTACCGCAAATCGATATTCAGGTTGAGCAAATTGGTGGAGTTCAGAAGACCACTCTGCTGGCATCGATTATTCCTTTAGTCTTAGTCCTCATGACGATTACTGGTGCTGTCTACCCGGCGATCGATCTAACGGCCGGAGAGCGCGAGCGGGGCACGATGGAGGCGCTGATGGCGTCACCGGTGCCACGTGGTTCCGTCTTGTTCGCTAAGTATATAGCTGTGGTAACTGTCGCTTTACTGACTGCAATAGCCAACTTTGGATCCATGTTTGTCACGTTGTGGACCGGCGGCTTATTGGAGCTGCTCGTAGGCAAGGACCAACCTTTTCCCTGGTTGCAGTTTTTACAAATTTTCGGACTACTGGTCCTCTTCAGCGGTTTTTTCTCTGCGGTCCTGCTGGCCTTAACTAGCTTTGCAAGAAGTTTCAAAGAGGCCCAAGCCTATTTGATTCCCCTGATGCTCGTTTCGCTGACTCCAGGAATACTGAGCTTGATGCCCGGCGTGCAATTAACTGGCGCGCTGGCAGTGGTACCGCTGTTGAATATTATCTTGTTGTCGCGGGAAATTCTTTCAGGAGCTGCAACAGCACTACCGACCATCGTTGCCATCTTCTCCACCATTTGTTATGCGGCCGCCGCGTTACTCTTGGCGGCAAGATTATTTGGCAGCGATGCCGTGTTACGCGGCAGCGAAGTCTCTTTTGCAGCGGCACTCAAACGTCCCGAGGAGCCTGCACCTGTCCCCAGCCTGAGCGCTGCGGCAACCACCTTAGCCATGCTCTTCCCAACGTATTACCTCGTCTCCAATGCATTGGCGATGATCAGCGAATGGAGCATCGGCGTGAGGTTGATCATCAATGCCGTAGCATTGATTCTTGTGTTTGGTGGCCTGCCGTTGTTCGCGACATGGTATTCGCGGAACCAACCGCGGACGACTTATCGCGTCAGTTGGCCTCGCGGAACGGCATTATTTGCGGGCTTGTTGCTCGGCTTGGGGCTATGGACTTGGGCGCACGAATTGTTTGTGTTTGGCGAATGGCTGGGATTTCAAAGCCTAGACACCAGCAAAATCGAACAGATCAACGAATTGATGATTGAATTTCGGAAGATTCCTCCCTGGTTAATCATCGCTACACTCGCAGTGACCCCCGGTATTGTGGAGGAATTATTTTTCAGAGGGTATTTGTTTAGTGCGTTGCGTAACCACTTGTCTGCTAGCAAAACCATCCTTATCAGCGCCTTGCTATTCGGAATATTCCACGTTCTCACCGGTAAGAGCTTGCTGTTGGAACGTTTTTTACCAACGACGATGCTGGGACTGGTGCTGGGCTGGATTGCCTGGCGTACCGCATCGGTGTGGCCAGGAATCGTCTTGCACGTAACGCACAATGGATTCTTGGAACTCGTCGCTTGCTACCGCGACGAGTTAGAGAAATGGGGCATTGGCGTGGCAGAGCAAACCCATTTGCCCTGGCTCTGGATCGCGGGGGGCAGTTTGCTAATCACCTCCGGCTTCGCAATTATCCATTGGGGTTCGCGGATAGGCTGTGAATTTATTAATCGAAGGCAATAATAGTTGCCTTTCGCTCCGCGAAAGTTCTGAAAATAGTTGCCTTTCGCTCCGCGAAAGCTCTGAAAATAGTTGCCTTTCGCTCCGCGAAAGTTCTGAAAATAGTTGCCTTTCGCTCCGCGAAAGTTCTGAAAAAGCAACGAATACCAACGCTACTTTCGCGGAGCGAAAGGCGACTATCATAAATTCACAGCCTAGAAGCGTGACTATGTCAGAGTCAAAGGTTGGAAAGGTAAGTGATTGATGCTTCGATCTCTTCCAGCCCACAACCTCTACGGCCCAGCACGACCCAACCTGAAAATTGCCAATCCTCCAAGATCCCTAGAATTTCGGGGAAGTCAGCAGTTCCTTGTCCAACGGGAACATCGACTCCCCGTCCGCGGGCCAGATCCTGCACCCCGTCCTGTGCCACTAGAACACCAACTTTATCTCCAACCGCACGCAGAGAATCGGCGACTGAAAAGCCACCCACAATCAGGGGCCCAGGATTAAATGCCACCGCCACATAGGCGTTTTCTAAAGCAGATAATAGCGCCGCCAGCGATTCTCCAGACTCGGTGCCTGTCTCCGCAGCGAGGAAAGCGCCAATGTGGGCACCGTACCGCCCCAGGTCCTCCAACGAGGATCGCAATTGCTGCCAAGCAGCCGATTCGGTATCAGTGGGGACGGAACCAATTTGGTTGACCACATGGTTCGCACCCAAGGTATAAGCCATCCGCATTGCTTCCTTGGTGGCATCGATGCGGCGGTCGAGATTGGCAAGCGCGTCGTAACCGCGTCGAGTGGGAAAACGAATGGAACTAACCCGTAAATTCAGATCATCCAGCATTTTCCGAATTTGACGCGCAGCACTTTCCGATAATTCGCTCGGTTTTAAGGTCTCACGAGCATCAATTTCTATACCGCGGGCGCCCGCCTTCGCAGCGGCGAGCAATGCTTGCTTAAACGGCAAACCAAGAGCATCCATGCGGACGGAAAAGCGAAGTTCAGGCACAGTTGTTTCTCGCGAACGAGTACTTAGGAAATTCCCAATGAAAGAACACACCCTAGCGATTTGCAGGAGCCTATTTATGGCTCTTTGCCTGTTGGGGCTTGGGATGAACCCGACACACTCAACATTCGCCAGTGAAACGGTAGTCCGTTGGGATTTCTCTCGGACAAGCGATTTGAATTTCGATAATGTACCGGACGGTTGGCAGCGGGTATATGGACGTGAGTACCCCCGTTATCTAAATGTGGAAATTCGTCCACATGACGTTGCCCAGGACCTGGAAATGAGGTCCTGGGATGCCACAGTCTTGAAGTATTGGAGGACCGCCCAGCGGATGGTTCGCTCCCTTCCTACCCTTCCCCCATCCATCGCAGATGCCGTAGTCAACCGCTATCTCAGCGCAACGATTGATGGTGGTGGCATTCGGACCTACAGCCCATCATTTCCAGTAGGCGCGGAATACAGCTATTTGCTGCAGGGACGAATCAAAACCGACGGACTCGTCAATAACAAGGCTTGGATGGAGCTCAATTTTTTAGACGCCAAAGGCAAAGAAATCAGCTCGTTGTCGACCGGCAAATTCACTGGTTCACAACAGTGGACTCAAATTCATATCGGTCCCGTCACGGCCCCCACTGACGCAGTTTCTGGAAGAATCACTTTGCGTTTTGAAACCGGTGAAAGAGCCGATATGACTGGGGCAGTGGGGTTCGATGATATTCTGGTAAACCGCTTGCCTCGCATCCGCATTCTCGCTGAGGCAAACTATGGACTCTATAGCGATCCTGCCGAACCCAAGATTCGATGTTTCGTATCAGGCCTCTCCGAACAATATCGTGGACTTCGTTTCCGCTTGTTGGATGAAAATGGCAAAGAAATCCGCTCCCATTTGGCTGCACTCCAGCAAGTTTCGGAAGATTCCTTTAAGGAAATCGATCCTAGCGGTTCAGACATCGACGATGGATATGGCGGAGTCGCTGAATGGCAATTGCCTCGCTTAGGGCCCGGTTTCTATCGTGTCCGCGCTGATCTTACTACGGTAAACTCCGACGCCGCTAGCTTAGAATATAACCTGCTCGCATCTCCTAAGTTCGGAATCCTTGTTGTCGCCAAACAGGCGGCCAACGCATTTGACGTCGAATATTCATTCGCAGTGCTGAGTGCATTGCCGCCAACCAGCAGCCCCTTCGGTTGGTCTTTGGCAAATTCAGCCAACAAAAGTATTCCCATCAAAGCACTCCCAGAATGGCTGACACAATGCAGAGTCCACTGGCTGAAATATCCTTGTTGGGTTGCACCAGCGGATACTGAGAAACTGGAAGCGATTGCTTGGTTGATGAATCGGTTGCAGGATCGATCGATTCGCTCCGTCGGAGTGCTGTCGGACCCTCCCGCTGAAGTTCTTACCAACTTAGAGGCGCGGGACGGCGATCCCGTTGCCTTGTTGTTTCGGGACAAGTCTCTTTGGCAGCCGCAACTTGAACCCGTAATGACTCGCCTCTCCAATGGCGTCCGCTGGTGGCAGTTAGGAAGGGATAGCGATTACAGTTTTTTAGGTCGTGCTCAATTGAGCCAAACGATCACTGACATCCGCACTGGTTTGCAGGGCTTTGGTCAACCGATTCAAATCGCTATCAATTGGCCTTGGATCGATCCGCTACCGCCGCGCAGGGAATGGACGTGGCATACCGTCTGCCTGAACGATCCCACTCCGCAAACGGCCGATGAAATCAACGCGTACTTCAGCGCTGAAACTTCATTCTTCAACAATTCCTACCCTGACACTCCCATCAGCACCTCAAAGCGCACCGACTCAATAGTTGAAGTTGGAGACAACACATCCATAGACGTTGACAATCGCACCACACCGGGAGTCGCACCCACCAATCCTTTATCCAACATTCAACCATGGATCATACTCGACCCCTTACCTCGCAACCGCTACCGCATGACGGAGAGAATTCGCGACCTCATTCTGAGGATGATTGCTGTCCGCGCGCACAATATTCAAGCTGCCTTCGTTTCCAATCCGTTCGAACCAGGCTTAGCAATGATCCGCCAGGATGGAACCCCTGACGAAATGCTGCTTCCCTGGCGAACAAGTTCCGCACTGATCGGAATGATGAAGCCAGTAGGTTCCCTGCAATTGCAATCGCGCAGTCATAACATTTTATTGGTAAACGAAACCGATGCTCTGCTTGTGCTATGGAGCGACACGCCCACGACCGAAACCCTGTTCATCGGAGACGACGCGCGGCATTACGATGCCTTTGGTCGACGCATTGCGATGGTAGCCGTCGACGAAAAAGGGAGTCGACAGCATCGCCTGAGCGTGTCCCCTGAACCAACTTTTGTCGTTGGTATCGATCGTGTCGCGGCCCTTTGGAACATGTCCGTAGAACTTGACAGAAAGCGAATTGACAGTCTTTTGGGTCGCGAACAAATTATCAATGTTCGTATGCAAAACCCAGCGACTCAAACCATTAGCGGTAATTTCAAAGTGGATGCACCGGAGTCTTGGACAGTGGGCAAATTTGCTCGACCACTCACGGCGGAGCCCCTGCGAGAGCGGAGCGAGCAAGTGCCTCTCGTCTTAAAACTTGATGCGACAATTGGTCGCGAAAGACTCGCCATCGATTTCGAATTGGACGGAGACCGTGCTCGCCAATTCACCGTCTATCGCGACATCGAAGTGGGGCCGGAGGACATTGAAATCACTGTATCCACGAGACTTCTTGCCGACGGCAGACTGGTTGTCCGCCAAGAACTCACCAGCTTGACCAACAAAACCCTGCAATTTGACAACTCCGTCTATGCTCCAGGGCGACAAAGACAGAGAAGAACCACACTCGTGCCACCGTTGACGCAAGTTCAACAAGAATTTGTATGGACAAATGGCGAAGAGCTGATTGGTCAACTATTGCTGCTGCGAGCGGAAGAACTGGACGGTCAGCGGACTCTAAATTTTCGCTTTAACGCTACGCGATAATCGTCAGACCGCTCGCGAAAACCGAACTCTAGCGCTATGTTATGGACTTGAGAGTAGGAATCCATTGGTAGTTCTGCTGGAGAGGAATGAAGTCATGACTGAGAACACGGTCGATCTGTCTCGCTATGGGCTGGAAGCAAAAGAAGTTGTTCGAAATGCGACTCCCGCAAGACTCTATGAATATGCTATTCGAGGCAATGACGCAGTTGTGGCGGCAAGCGGCGCTTTAGCAACGCGCAGCGGAGACAAAACAGGCCGCAGCCCCAAAGACAAGCGAATCGTTGATGATCCGGCAAGCACCGAGGATATTTGGTGGGGCGATATCAATATTCGCTTGACCGAGCGATCCTTTAGCATCAACCGGCAACGGGCTATCGACTACCTGAGCATACAAACTCGCTTGTTTGTCTTCGATGGCTATGCAGGCTGGGACCCGGAACATCAACTCAAAGTGCGGGTCATCGCCAGTAGCGCTTATCACGCATTATTCATGCACAATATGCTGATTCGTCCTTCGGACAAGCAGCTCGCCGAATTCGACAACCCCGATTTGGTCATCTTCAATGCCGGTGCCTTTCCTGCAAATCCCTATACGGCACAGATGACCAGCAAAACCAGTATCGATCTATCGATCGAGCACGGTGAACTGGTTATTCTGGGAACTCAATATGCCGGCGAAATGAAAAAGGGCGTGTTCACGGTGATGAACTACTTGATGCCCAAACGAGAAGTGCTCAGCATGCACTGTAGCGCCAACGAAGGGGATGCGGGCGATGTCACTTTGTTCTTTGGTTTGAGCGGCACAGGCAAGACAACGCTATCAGCCGACCCCCATCGCAAGCTGATCGGCGACGACGAACATTGCTGGACCGATCATGGAGTCTTCAATATCGAAGGTGGCTGCTACGCCAAAGTCATCAACTTGAGCGCCGAAAGCGAGCCAGAAATCTTCGCCGCGATTCGGTTTGGCTCTGTGCTGGAAAATGTGGTCTACGACCAAGGGACACACGAGGTCAATTATGATGATGCCTCCATCACAGAAAATACGCGTGTCGCCTATCCGATCGACTTTATTCCTCGTTGCAAAATACCCTGCACCGGAGAGCATCCTAAAAATGTCATCTTTCTAACGTGCGATGCCTTCGGCGTCCTTCCTCCCGTTAGCCGCTTGAATGCCGATCAAGCCATGTATCATTTCATTAGCGGCTACACCGCGAAAGTTGCCGGTACGGAAATGGGGGTCACCGAACCGTCTGCGACATTCTCTGCCTGCTTTGGCGCCGCGTTTCTCGTTTGGCACCCGGCAAAATACGCGGAACTGCTGAGCCACAAAATTCAAAAGCACGGCACACACGTCTGGTTGATCAATACCGGATGGTCTGGCGGGAGCTACGGCCGAGGCAAACGAATGAGCCTCGCGAATACCCGAGCCATCATCGACGCGATTCACGATGGTTCGCTGAGCCAATCGCCCACTCGGCAGGATCCCATCTTTGGCTTCCAAGTCCCGACTCAGTGCAATCGCGTGCCAACCGAAATTATGTGGCCTCGCGACAGTTGGTCCGATCCAGCAACGTATGACGTGACAGCGCAGCGCTTGGCAGACTTGTTCCGCAACAACTTTAAGCGTTTCGCCGATGGTGCCTCGCCACAAGTTTTGGCAGCAGGCCCAAAATAACAATTTTTGGGTGCCCCATAGATAGTCGCCTTTCGCTCCGCGAAAGTAGCGTTAAAGCAACCAATACCAACGCTACTTTCGCGG
>JBGTBJ010000137.1:0-47783 GCA_041749395.1 Pirellulaceae bacterium | reverse complement strand
GGTGCCCCGGGGAGGGCCGTTTCTACGCCCGAGATTGCGCTCGCCCTCCCCGATGCTCGTGCCTCGCACCCACCCTCCCGTAGACGGGAGGGTGGGATACAATACACCCTCCCGAGTCGCCGTCTGCGGCGAGCGGGAGGGTCGGGGCGGGTGCCCCGGGGAGGGCCGTTTCTACGCCCGAGATTGCGCTCGCCCTCCCCGATGCTCCTGCCTCGCACCGACCCTCCCGAAGACGGGAGGGTGGGATGCAATACACCCTCCCGAGTACGGATAGGTGGAATGGGACCCTAGTTTTGCCTGCCTTGCTTTACCACTTCCTCTACTTGTTGGAGGAAATTAGCTGCAAGGGTATCGCGGTTGTAATGCTTTAAAACATAATCGCGTGCGTTACGACCGATCTCCTTGGTCGCCTCCCGATTATCTGCCATCCGCATAACAATGTTAGCAAGTTGTTCGTCGTTATCAGGTTCCATCGGTTCGCCGCCACCGGCATCCAGGACAATTTGTAACGCTGGGCCGCGTACTCCCATGATGATAGGACGCTGCATGGCCATCGTCTCAAATATCTTCGACGGAATAACGGTGCCGAATAGCTCTTCGCCTTTGAGATGGATGAGGCAGCAATCCGACGTTGCTAAGATTCCCGGCATGTCACTTTTGGGAAGTAACCCAGGGAACACAACCATGGAACTAACTCTCTCGTTTCGAGCTTGCTCCACCAGCAATTCTCGCCTTGCCCCATCTCCCACAATCAAGAACGCGATATCGTTCCGGCCCAGGGCTTGGATTCGTGTAGCCGCACGAATGACAACATCTAGCCCATGCGCCATCCCAACTGTACCGATATAGCTACAAATGAACTTGCCCTTTAGTCCATATCGGTCAACGATGCGATCATCCTTTTCAGCGGGCGCGAATTGATCAGCCGACACACCATTAGTAACTACAGAAATACGATCTTTTACCTCAGGCGCGCGACTGATAATTTTCTCTTTATATCCATCACCAACAGCAATGATATACGTAGCAGCTTGATACATACGGCGCTCGAGCCATTCCAGAACTCGTGTGGCTCGCCCCTTGCCAATCGCACCAACAGCAGAAATGGATTCCGGCCAGATATCTCGAACTTCCAGCACCATCGGACAACGTTTCCACCGTGCCACCCAGATACCAGTCCATCCACAAAAAAACTGTGGGCTCGTCGCTATCACAACATCGGGCTTCGGTAAAAACAACGACGTAATCATGCCACTAATTTGATAGCTCAAATAGTTAATGATCCGTCTTATTTTGCCAGAATTCGAAGCGAGAAAAGTCCAGACCCTAACAACTCGAATCCCGTCCACATTCTCCACTTGTCGCCGCCATCTATTCTTGTAACCGTCGAAGACGATACCGTCAGGACAATTGGGAACGCAAGTGACGACTGTCACGTCATGACCAGCATCTACCCAACGTCGGCAATGCTCATAAGTACGAGTCGCCGGCGCGTTCACTTCGGGTGGGAAATAGTGACAAAAGAAAAGGATTTTCATATTATATTCACAGGCATTCGCCTCAATTGCAAAGGTGCGTATCGCCCCGCTTCAAGTGATTGCTGCAAGAGGACCATCCTGAAAAACTTCGGAGCTATCCTTACTTAACCACTGATATAGTCTCAACGCACATGCCTCCATATTCCATTTTCCAACACTCGCTTGACAATTTCGCGAAAGCGATTCCCTCAACTCGGATGAGTTTATAAGTATCTCCAATTGCTTAACCAACTCATCATCTGATTCATATAACAATCCGTTTTCCCCGTGTTCGACAAGATAGCCCTCGGCCGCCCTTACTCCGGTGCTAACAATCGTCGGCAGCTGGTAGTGCATTGCCTGATTTAAGACGACTCCCCAACCATCGTAAATCGACGGCATTACGAATATATCAGCATCGTTGAAGATAGTAGCAAGTTTATCTCGATTACAATTGCCGAGGAGTTGCAGCGACATATTTTCGGGAAGCGATGCACCTAGTTGGCCCAACGCGGACAGCTCCTCACCATCGCCGCAAATTTTGTATACGATCTTTTGCGAAGTCGTTACTTTTTGGAGTGCATTAACAACCGAAGCAAAATTCTTTCGCTTAATTAGCTGCCCGACCGACAAAATAGTAAGCTCATCCTTAACAAACGATTGAGGCTTTTTGGCATTTAGCTCGTAGCGTTCAAAAAAACCGAATTTGTAAAAACTTACTTTATCTAATCCTAGCTCTCTATAGTCATCGGCGCTTCCCTTGCCGATTGCCAACAAAGAGACGCTTGGACGGTTGAGGACATACCGCACTATCCAGGGAAGTCGCTTGGCTGTGGGAGTTTTCAATCCTTCGGAAGCAATTACGACACGCACCCCAAACAACTGCGCGATCATACACAAAAAGGTTTGATAAGGACTGGGATCGATCATCCCTAAAAAAACGACCGAGTCAAATTGTCGCAATTTCAGTGCGAGTGAAAAAATATGATTCCAACCTGCGGTCATCAGCATTGTATTGCGCGACATCTTCCAGCCGAGTTCTTTGCGGTGTTCTGGAAGATCGCGAAATGCGAAAACTTGCAACACCCAATATCCGACAGATTCTCCGAATCGAAACAAATCAACAAAATGCGGATTTTCGAATGGAACGACCAGTCCCAACTTGATCGCCTTCGAACTCGTTGCATCAACGATCTGCATAATGACAATTGCCAACTTCAGCACTATCTAACGTACGAATAATCCGCGCCGGAACTCCTGCAATCACTGAATTCTCTGGAAACGACTTCGTGACCACGCTATTTGCGCCGATAATCGTATTATCGCCGATGCAAATATCGCCAAGAATAACAGCACCGGCCCCCACCGCTACATTCTTACCAAGTCGTGGCGGTAACTTCACACCTGCTTTTCTTCCGATGGTTACATTCTGCATTATCCAGCAGTGATCACCGATGACAGCATTTTTGTGAATTACGATCCCTAATGCCCAATAGCCCAGAATGACATTTGCACCCAGGCTTGCCGAGCTAGGCAAAAAGCACCCAAACAATAATCTGTTGGTCCAGCAAATAATTGATGGAAGAATTGGAATATGGCAGCGAAACAAAAAGTTTCCTAATCGGTACAGCATTAGTGGTGGAGAGAATACCATTTCAACGCTCAAATACAAAGTCAGTCAGTTGGAGGTGCAAAGTACCAACGACGAGAGCTTATCCAAATCCAACCGAACAAAAACACCTGATTGATGGGTGTACCCACCGATCCAACTCCTGAGGATTCTGCCATGCCGGCGAAAAGCATGTAGCTGAAGCATGCCATGACAACGCGAAATACGGGCGATGAAAACCAAATTGCTCTCGGAGAACTGATAATCAATCTACGCACAAATGTCGAGTACAACACGATCCAAAAAAACAGATAAGGTAGGCCACCTTCTACGGCAATGCTCAGATAAGCATTATGTGACCTGAACCCAAGAGCTGAATGCTCGCCTCCCACGCCAACTCCCAACAACGGGCGTTTGCTAATTGCACCAACAGCATAATTCCATGCTTTACGGCGATCAAAAAAGTCATTCTTTATCTTCTGCTTGCTTTTATCCGACAGGAAAAAGCCAGCAACTGGATTCGAGGAATTTAAATTTTTTATCGCGAGATCCTGAATACTTTTTGTAATACTTGAGAGGTTCGCAAAGAGCACAGCGAACAAGAGAGTAAACACGATAAAATATCCAAATCTGTTTCCTCGCGATCGTGTTTCTATGGTAGTAATCGTAAGACTGCAGATAGTCGCCAGTAGCGCAGTCCGGCTCCCTACGATCGCGACAGCCGACGAAGTACCAAGAATGGGAAAGTACTTAATTCCCCCCCAAAGAACTCCATATAGAACCAAACCAGACGAAGCTATGCGAAGAGCTATTGTGTTCTGATTTACATCTAAACTGCGCGTGAACGCGAAAAAAGTAAATACAACTCCTTCAAATATCGCAAAAATTGCGAAAGCCCATAACAGCTCTCGTTCATTATACCACTTCGCTGAAGCAAACATCACGATGAATGTGATGTAGAGAGCCGCCGTCTTGAATATTAATGAAGTACTTTCTCCCGAATTTCCGCTGGGATTTACTACGAAAGCAATGGTAGTTATCGACGCGATAATGCAGATTGCTGCAGCGGCAGCGAACACAACCTTGTTCACCGCAATTCCGGGTACTCTGCGTCGCATTAGCACCACTGGAATCATGGGGCAAATCAATCCTATCAAGGAAATCACATGGTAGGACTTTTCTCCCCCAATCACCCCTTGAGCGACAAGTCCTAGGCCTGTACCCATGAAAAACATTGCTAAACATGCGATACCTACGATGCTAATGTTCGCTTGGCCATTGTGAGTTCCTTCCAATTGCGTTTTCACAATTTTCACTTAGCTCCCAATTGGGCCACTGTAATATTTTTAGATGTGCCATGGTAAAGCCGTTCAATCTTCAACAGCATCTCCTCAGAGTCGAACTTTTGTACTTGGCTTCTTCTATGCTCGCGGTCATTGACTCCATCAACCCGAATCAAGGCACCCAAAATGGCCTCCGCTAGTGCATTAACATTTCCAGGCTCAACCAGAGTACCGCAAATTTCGTCAGAAACGATTTCTGGTAGGCCACCAACATCGCTTCCAACAACACGAACGCCCGCCGCAAGTGCTTCTATTGCAGCCACGCCGAGCGCTTCCTCGCGGCTGGGAAGTACAAATAGTCTTGCTTGGGAGAGCACTGTTGGAAGGTCTTGCCTGGTGACCGGACCGCAAAAAACAACGCGATCCCCGATCTCAAAATCCCTCGCCATCTGCTTGAAATAGCGATCAGTGTTTGCGTCTGGTTTTCCATAGACAAACAATCTGGCAGGTACAGCCTTATTAACGAACTTCATTGCTGCGAGTAACAGGTCCAACCCTTTTCTATGCCAATTGCTTCCCACAAATACCAGCCTTGGTTCAGTACTGGAACGGTCAGAGATCGCTGAGGCCACAACCGTGTTAAACGAATCCAGTTCAATACTCTTGTAAATCGTCGAAACTCTGTCACTTGCCAACCTATAGCATTTGGTAATCATCTTCTTCGTGTATTGAGAATTTGCAATTACAGCATGAGCATTGCAAACCACTTGTTTTTCGCGCCAACGCCTCCAACCCAATGCAAAAAATCTTCTCAGACCAATCGATCGATCAAATATACTTTTGGGACTCCACTGACATACTTCAGTGTCGTTAACTTGCACAATACAACGGTGCCTGCGACAGAAATCCTTACTGACTATGTGAGCGATATTGACATGTACAATCGTGTGCTCTCCAAGCACATCTAGAATTTTATTCGCCCGAGCCTCGATCGCTTCATAGACCCTTGCTCCCGATTGCCCCGCCTCTGGCACCACCGAATAGATTTTAGGGTGTACGATGGAAGAATTCAACACAAGCATATGCAGGTCGATATCCTGACTATTTTGAAAATGCCGCCAGATGTGTTGCGCATAGAGCGCCGGTCCATGATCTATTGAATCGAAAATTGTTGTTACAAACAATACACGGATTGGTTTCGGAAAGGGTTCTTGACTGTTGTTCACTCAATCAATTCTCGATAGAGGTCAAGAAGTTTTTGAGCGTTTTCGTCCCAGCTATAAAGTTTCTTTACTCTATCAATGTAACTGCGACTGTCCAAACTATTCTTCGTAAATCGCCTCAGAGCATTCTGCATGGCGACGCCCAGGCCATTCTCCGCATTCGGGTCATACCCTTCAAAATACTCTGCAATTGCAACCTCTGGGATAGAACCGATCCTCGGCGCTACGACGGGTATTCCAAAGCTCATCGCGAGAAGAAGGCTACCTGAATTCAGCACATCGACAAACGGCAGTACGCAAACATCTGCAGCATTGAAAAATAGCTGCAGTTCCTGCTCTGGTACTGCTGCTGCATGAATATCGATTTTAATATCTGGGCAACGGGCACAAATTTGGACCACCAACAATTTTAGTTCATCTAAATAATCCGATGTAAAACAGGGCCCAGCAATGACCAAACGTGAACCCGGACTAGCCCCCTCAGCAAACGCGCGAATCAGTTGCAGATGTCCTTTGTAGCGTCGCAGCGCCCCCAAACAAAGGTACACGAATTCTTCTCTTTTGATTCCGAGTGCATCACGAGCGTCACTTCGATTCACTGTGTTGGGATAGAAATCGGCATAATGTCCATGATAGAGCTTTAGCATACGCGTCTCTTTTGAAACGCAATACGTATCCTTTAACATGCATGCTGAAGCCTCAGACATAACTACGATTCCCGAGAGCCGTGAGATCAGCAATTGCGTCATTTCATGGTCATAAGATCGCTTCTTGCTATCGTGTGTAACGAGATTGTGAGCGGTCCAAACAATGGGTATTCGAGGGGGATTGCGCAATGCGTGTCTATAAGCCACTTCTTTGAAACGCAAAGAAAGCCAATTTCGACCGTTGTACCAATCTTGATGCCAATCAAAATGCAGTACGTCGACAGGCTGATTCAGGGCGTAGCCAACCGGAAAGATCTTTCTGGGAGCGATTCGGTAAACTCTCGCACCCGCTCTTTCCAGTGAACTCGCGAATAAACTCTGATAGGGATTATATCCTGGCGCATACGGGAACGAACCGACGGTTATAACTTGCGACATGTCGGTTAGCGGAATCGAGGAGAATAATTCAGTTTGTACTGGAGTGCATTTTGACGGATGCCAATTTTTCTAGCAGGCACTCCAGCCATTATCGCGTTTGCCTCCACATCCTTTGTTACTACAGCACCTGCTGCAATCACCGCTCCCGGCGAGATGGTGACTCCGGGGAGAATAGTCACTCGCGAAGCGATCCAGACGTGATGATTGATTGTGATTGCGCCCCCCTTGGTCCCATGATCATCATCATTCGGATCGTGTTCTAGAGTCCAAATATGTGTGTCGGTGCCAATATCGACATCCTCACCAATCACGACATCGCCGCCGCGCGCGTCGATAATGCAACTTTGGTTGATAATACTTCTCGGCCCGATATTGATCCCGCGAGGATGTAAAACCTTTACGCTTAAGCCAACAAATGCATCGCAAGAAAAGCTATTTAGCATTCTCCTTAACCAGAATTTTCGAACCCGCCGCGACGGGCAATGACCGATCAAGACATTCCATAGATCTCGCTTCAGCTTGTCAATTCGAGACATTTCCTCAGCGTCCATTCAGTCGAGGTCGAATCATTCCGGTTATTTTCCAACTCGCGCCGGCAACTTCTTTACTCCCCAATAGATACGCGGTCAGCAGCAACCCAGTAAGCGTAACCAAAGAAATCCATATACCGCTTAGCAACAGAGAAATTTTATTCGGTCCGAAATGTATTCCTGCGAGTCCACGGAGAAAATGCGCAACCGAGCAGCTCAGTATAGCCGCAAAACTCCACAGTAAAACGTCTCTCATCGGCAAGTGCATTGCCATATCCCGACGAGAAAACCGGGTTATAAAGTAGGAGACTAACGCTGTAGCAAGAGCGGTATAGATTTGAACGTAGACAGCACCAAGTACGGCAAATCTAGGAATTAGAATAAGACACAGAGCAGCGGATCCGAGTAAGACCATTCCGCTCGCAAAATACTGTCGCCCCACAAATTTTAACGCAAGATTCGTTCTTCTTGAAATCAGATACTGGCTTTCGAAAACGAGCAAGACCGTCAAAATTGCGAGTACCAACCAAGTTTCATGTACTTGCGATTCAGGATAGTCATCTCCGCCCCACAATATCCATAAGAATATATCTCCTGCAGAGAATATTAGCGATGAAAACACACTAACAATGACAATCATTATAAGGAACGCATGTTTGGCATAACTTTTCAATAACGCACCGCCTTGCGAAAGTGAATCGCTGAGATGGTTAAAGAAGACAATTCCTACGGGATTGAGAGCCAAGCCTCCAATCTTCGAGTGAATTCGTTTCGCATAACTGTACGCTGCATAGCTTCCTTCGGGCAATTGCGAAAGCCCATACGACATTGCCATTGCAAAAAATTGAGCGGACGCAACATGCTGTAACGACAATGGGACTTTGAATAATACTTGTCGTGGATCAAAGTACTCCGTGGTCAATACGAAGCGGATGGGAGTGTTATAACGGATCGCGTAAATAGCCTGCCCAATACACCGTACCCCGGCACTCAACCATAGTCCGAGCACTAGTGCCCACACACCTAGCCAACTGCTCAACAGCAACAATGAAAGTAAATTTAATACTCGTCCCGCAAAGACAAATCGTTCATCGTATCCATAGTGATGCTCGGCTCTCATTAGATTGCCGAACATACTATTTGCGATCAAAATGACGCTCAACGGGATGACATACAAGAAAATTGTCGAACACAATTTGATCTCTGATTCTTCAAAGCCGCCAACCATCATCCGCGCAATCGGCATCGCGAAAAAGAAGGTGATGCAAGCAATAATAGCGGAAAGTAGCACCAGTGCGTTGGTCATGGCCGAAAAGGCCCGCTTAGCAGCAGCAGCACCGTGAGTTGCTTTGATCTCGTGATAGAAGGGTGTGAAGAGATCTCCGATTTGACCATTACAAGAAAGGCTAAGGAGTAGTTCTTGAAAGGTCGTTGCTGCAAAAAATATCTCAATTGTACGCGTGGCGCCGAAATTCCAAGCAATTACTACAGTTTGTAAAATTCCGATTGCAAACGATAACGCATTGAGTCCAGTTAAACTGGCTAGAGCGCGAAGCGGTAGTCGATTCTTCGACTTATCGTTCACTTCTGTAGCCCCATGTCCCAACGTACAAAATCCTCGGGAAGTCCTTCCAAGAAACAACTTACAATTTTCATGACAGGCTCCTCGGGCGACAGTGCCGAGAGGTGCTTTACAGAGTACCGACTAAAGCGTCCTAGGTCATCGTATTTGCATGGCATTTGTTGCTGATAGAGAAACATCATCATATAAAAATATTTCTCAGCCAATTCCCGCGATTGAGGTTCTAACAGAGGCGCCTTCAGCAACTCATCCAGAGAGTTAAAATACTCGTCACGGTTATTCACATCTCGCGTAAATCCTTTTCCACGATAGTGCGTATCGGAAATTAAGATTACCGGCTTTCCCAACAAAGCCATTTCCAGACCGACTGTGGATGTATTGACGACTCCCACATCACTCAAATCAATAACAGTAAAAGAATTCACATCATCTTCCGGCTCGATGACAGTAACATTCTCAGGTAGCTCGTTCCCAAATCGCTGTTTTAACAGTGTTCCATATCTTTCCACAGTACCCAAGACTTTTTCCGCTGGATGAGAACGAAGCACCACTTGCACGTCATCACGTCCAGCAAAATGATCTACCGTCGCACACAAACAATCCATTGCATTTGGAAACGCGATATCTCGACTTACATTGGCCGCATCCCATATTAAGTTTGTGAAAACAGTAATGCATTTTCTATGAGGCGGTATTTTGAGTCTGCTGCGAACGGCATCTAAGTCGCTAGCTCGCTGAGAGAAATTATATGCATAAACATCCCCAGACTGTAATTCACGTTCAACCAGATAACGCTTTACTTGATCCTTCTCCGCATCCGATAGCAGGCGTTCCGAATATCTTTTCCAGGCAGAGGTGAAATCCCAATTCGGTGCTACCTGATTTACGTTAAAGTTTGCATGTTCTTTTGTTTTCGCTCGATCATAGCAAACAAAAGGTATTGCTCTCTTTTCGCAAAAACGTACAACTGGTTCCCAAGTCACGTAGATACCGTGCGAAAACATGATGGTATCGTATTGATTTTTCTCATGTAAGTTTCTTACGCACAGATAGTTATTCAATGCGGTTTTCAGCGCGCGACGTGCCACGTCATCAACGTTTTCTCCGAACGACAGTGATTTGTAATACCTAAACAGTGCGCCTGTAACCGTCGATCCAAAATCGACACCGTCGAAGGTAAATGACAAGATTTCATCGACACCTGCCAGCTGATCAACAATGCTCACAGCCTCTTCCGACAAGGTGATGTGCTTGAAATCTACGCCTGCAGCATTCAGCAAGCGTCGCCCATCGTGATAACTTCTTTGCGTGAAATGCAGTCGCCCCTCACTTATTTCACGTTCTCGCGTGGTTATCTCATTAAACAGCACATTTTCGTCGTATACGAAGTAGTCAACACTGATGCCCTGCGCACGCAGAAGATGATAAAGAAGCAACTCCAGAGGACTCAAATACATCGATCCGATTCCGGCAAAAAGCAGTACTTTACCTTTTGTTGGATCGGGGTGATTTACATTGCTGTAAAACTCACTTAGCAGACGGCTAATGCGTGCTGAATAGAATTTCTTTTTTACGCTGGAGTATAGCCGTGCCAGATTCATTTTGGTTCGAGGCCTCGATTTGGCATTACTCATTACCATGCCGTCCACCCGCCATCGACTGTTACCGTTGCTCCGGTCATATAGGATGATGCATCAGCCAACATGAACAATGCAGCTCCCTGATAGTCTGTGGCTTTGGCCATGCGTCCCATGGGTGTGCGTTTAGTATATTCATTGACAAATTCTTCAGCTTGGTTGTCAAAGACTCCACCCGGAACCAAGCAATTGACGCGCACGTTGGACTCGCGCCAATGGACAGCCAGATAGCGAGTGAGGTTGAGCACAGCCGCTTTGGAAGCAGCATAGGATGCAGGCGAATTTACGCCTGATTGTCCGTAGATGCGTGGATCAGCCGATACAACGCCATAGGTGCTGGATAAGTTTACAATGCTGCCCACTCCCATTTTGGTCATAGCGCCACCGAAGACTTGGCAGGCAAGCATTACGCCGGTCAGATTTACCTCTAAGACGCGGTTCCATGCTTCCAAAGGCACGTTGGTTGGATCCGAACCGTAAAAACCTGGACCGCGATATTGAATAGCGTTTACCAGTCCATAGGGCACGCCAAGTTCTCCGCCCACACGCTCCAGAGCGGCTTCTAAACTGTCGCGATTGGTGGAGTCGGCATGCACGCCAATTACATTCGTTGCTCCGGACTTACAAAGTTCGTTCGCGAGGGAGTTGGCTCGATCCAGTTCCATATCGAGAATCGCAACATTTGCCCCTGCGTCTGCGGCCGCCATACAGATATGGGCGCCAATTCTTCCGGCGCCACCATTTACGACAACAGTTCTGCCATCGAGTCGAAACAGAGTATCAACGATACCCATGGTAATTGCCTTCGAAGTTGTTTATTAGAAGTTGTATTCAAAACCAAAGTCGCCTTTCGCTCCGCGAAAGTAGCGTTGGTATTCGCTGCTTTTTAAGAACTTTCGCGGAGCGAAAGGAGACTATTATTGCCTTCGATTGATAAATTCACAGCCTATCCACGAAAGTAGCATCTGTATTCGCTGCACTGTATTCGCTGCCTTTTCGCTACTTTCGCGGAGCGAAAGGCGACTATCTGCTAGAGCGTCGTATTGATTCTTTAATAATTCCTTGCTGAATCCAACAGACTCAGATTGGCAATTCCTGAATTTAAAGGAGCCTGTGCATCAGAATGAATCCCCCAAATTGCTGAGTGCAAAAAGTCTTTGATCAAGTCAACGTACATTTCATTGATGTCATAATCTTCTGTACTGCAGACAACGCTCACCTCTTTTGATTCGCGATCAGCGAAGACTAATTTTGCGGAATCAAGCCTGAAGGACAGCACCCCTTTATCGCCAACGAACTCAAAACCTCGAGACGGCGGATTGCGGCACATCGAAACTGCCACGGAACTAACAACATTATTCGGATGCAATAACTGATAGAAAGCAAGGTCGTCGCCATCAATCTGAATAGATCCGGTATTTTTGACGATTCCTTGAAGCAGACTGGCAGTTCCTAGCGTCCAGTTGAGGAAATCTAATTCATGGTCAAGCGTCCGCAGTGCGCCTCCCCCCATTTCTCCACTCGCTGCGTAGGAAGAACGATAATCTTCCCAGGGGTGCCAGGCTGGAAGATATCCTTCGAACCAGGCCTTCGCGTAAATACACTTGCCAATAGTGCCTTCGTGAATTTGGTTATGGGCCAATCGATACGCGCGATGGTATCGCATGCAATAGGCCATTGCGCAAAGAACGTTGCTTGCTGCCGCAATTTCCGCAAGTCGATTTTCGTGTTCACCGATCTCTTTACCCAAGGGCTTTTCGATCAGCGTCGGTACTCCATTTTCTAGAAATGGCAGCGCAGTGCTGGCATGCAAGTAGGTTGGATTGCAGATCACTGCGAAATCCAATTGCTTGACAATTGCATCTTCAATGGAATGAACCTCCGTCACTCCTTCTGGGAGTGCGAACGCTGAGTTGTTATGATTACTTCTTCTCAGCACATAGAGGTTCTTGATTCCCAATTTTAAGAGATTTTGTAGATGGCGATTTCCAATGGATCCTAACCCTACAACTACGCCAGTTAATTCTTCGAAGGATTTTGGCAATTTTTAGCAATAGTTTAAGAGTTCGGAAAACTGAGCGATGTAGACATCGGCAACGGCATTTGGCTCATAGTTGAACGCGATCGAGTTCAATTGGATATTTTTCGCCCCGAGTAATTCGTCATAATCATGCCCAACAAACGCACATTCATTTTTTTCCAGTCCAAGTGAAACAATTGCTGCGAGGTACGCGTCGGACTCCGGTTTAACAAATCCAGTGTCTTTCGAAGTGACGACTGCGTGAAAGTACTGCTCTATTCCGAGTTTGGCAAGGTTTTTGCGAACCGCGACACAGTCACTTTCGGTATCAGACAGCGCGCCTAGTCTCACACCTCTGTCATGTAGTTTGGCGAGGGTCTCGGTAACACCCTCCATGGGAATTCGGTTGACACTCAGCTCCATTCCTTTCTCTTTCGCCAAACGCTCAATCTCGACGATCTTCAAATCGGACAATCCAAACTGAGAAAGTAATTCTCGAAAGCGGCTCCAATATTCCTGTTGGCCCTTATAGACATGGACTAACAGAATTTCCCAACATTGAACAAGTTCGCTATAGGAAATATCGATTCCATTCGTGCTCAGCTCATTTGTTAGCCATCGCCGCCAGGGAGTCGCATCGTAAAGAATATCACCGACGTCAAAAATGAGACCTCGCCATTTTTGGTTGACATTGCCCATCAAATTAATTCTCGATCATGACGATGGTGTGGGCGTGATAGTCGCCTTTCGCTCCGCGAAAGTAGCGTTTTTTGTTTTTTAATATTGCTTTCGCGGAGCGAAAGGAGACTATTTAAATTACTTTCGCGGAGCGAAAGGAGACTATTTGCATTACTTTCGCGGAGCGAAAGGAGACTATCTCCCGCTCACTCAAAGTCGACGCTTTGGAGGGTCACATAGGCTGGAAGATCTACACGCGCACGCTTGCCAACGATTTGACCTCGTTGACTCCAAGTCAGGCCGGTACCCGGACTCTTTAGAACGAGCATGTCTTCTGTGATCACTTGACCAGAAACGATCGGCACAACATTGACTAAAGAACGGGCTAGTTTTTCTTTGGCTGACTGAGCAACAGGATTGAACTGCTTGATCCCATCTCCCAGTGCAGTCTCACACGTCTTAATATAATTGACTAATCGTCTGAGACCCTCTTCTTCTAAAGCGGCCGCGTGATCAGTTCCTGGCATAGCTCTTGACAGAGTTATGTGTTTTTCAACCGCAAACGCTCCGAGTGTCGCACCAGCAACTCCTGTAATAACACCGGGCGTGTGGTCGGAAAGTGCAACGAGTACATCAAACTGCGATCTCATACTCATCATGGCCCGAAGATTAATATTCTTTGGCTCAGCCGGGTATTGAGAAACACATTGCATTAAAGATACTTCACACGCACTTCCCTCAAAAGCTTGGAGAGCATCTGCAATCTCATCGTTCCCCGCCATACCAGTGGAAATGATGACCGGCTTACCCGTTTTGGCAATATATCTCAGCAATGGAATATTAGTAATGTCGCGAGACGCAATCTTATATATTGGATTACGCAATCGCTCCAAGATATCGACTGAGGGTGGGTCGCAGGGAGTGCAGAAATAGACTAATCCCTGATTTTGTGCGTATTCTTTAAGCTCGCGATGCTGTTCTTCATTGAGTTCCAAAAACTCTCTATGCGAACCGTAAGTTGGTCCGAAGGAATTAGCGCCTTCATAGGGACTATTATAGGCAACCTCTGTTAGCTCCCAGCCGATGTCTCGCTTTTGGAATTTGACTGCATCAGCGCCACAACGTGCCGCCATATCAATTAACTTCTTCGCAATGTTCATTTGACCGTTATGATTTTGGCCAATTTCTGCGATAATGAAGCACGGACATCCATCTCCTACAGTGCGTCCGGCAAGAGTCATCCGCTTTTCGCCTGGCAACAATTCGCTAATTGTTCTGTTTTTCTGATCGTCTAGCCAACGATAACATTGGTCGACCTGTAGGTCGACGAGGCGAAGCGACCCGATTTCTTTGACCATCAACTCGAAATCAGTCAATTGCTCAAGGCGGTCTACTGTGAAGCTGCCATCGTATTCTGGGCGAAGTCCTGAAAAATCTGCTGGCAGCACAACCGTCTTATAGTCATTCGCTTGTTGACGAAGATACATAGTGACATGTTCGCGGTGCGGCTGCTCAACAGCAACTGCAGCCAAGTCGCGCAAACAACCTACGCGAATGAACTCGGGAACAATATGGGATAGCCCATCAATACACAAATAGTCGGCATCCGATTTGAGATACTCTGCATATGCATTTATTGATTTCAGTGGATCGTAGAGTGGATTGTCAGCAGTAAACCTTAGAACAACGTCACCATCACCTAAATTCGCTGCTGCCTGCGCAAAACGATCCAACACATCATTACGGGAGCCACGAAATACTGTTGCCCCAATTGAAACAGCGTATGCGGCAAGGGGATCGTCCGACGGATCTTCACTCGTGGCGACAACTATCTCATCAACAAAATCCATTTGATGAATTCTATCGAGTACCCAACTTAGCAGTGGAATGCCCGCCACCGCCATCAGGGATTTTCCACGGAGGCGTTGGCTCAACATCCTCGCTTGAACTATTGCACATACATTTCGCTCTGACATCAGACCTAGATTCCTATTCATGATTCAAACAAGACCCTAGGTAGGCGTTCCAGGAAAAGGTGTACCTGCACAGCTAGCCACGCCATTCCAATCGCGGGATGTACGTACCGATGCAAATAGTAGTTGCGAAAAAATCGGTGTCGCGTTTCGAACCAATTATTCTTCATTCTGTCGGCGCGCACTTCGTTCCCATGGGTGACATCTACGAAGAAGTCAGGCGAGAGCTTAGCGTACTCGCGCCCCATTATTCCGCAACAGATGGCATTTGCCACCGAATCCGAAAATTTAACATCTGTGTGAAACATCAGTGTTTCCCGGTAGAACCCTTGCAATCGTCCACCTCAAAGGAAAAGAGCCCCCACCCGTCGGAGCGAATGATTTCCATTTTGGGTGCTGGCGCGGTGACTAATAGTCGCCTTTCGCTCCGCGAAAGTAGCGTTGGCATTGGTGGCTTCTAAAGAACTTTCGCGGAGCGAAAGGCGACTATTATTGCCTTCGATTAATAAATTCACAGCTATCCGCGAAAGTAGCGTTGGTACTGGCTGCTTTTGCAGAACTTTCGCGGAGCGAAAGGAGACTATGATTGCCTTCGATTTATGAATTCACAGCTATCCGCGAAAGTAGCGTTGGTATTGGCTGCTTTTGCAGAACTTTCGCGGAGCGAAAGGAGACTATGATTGCCTTCGATTTATGAATTTACAGCCTCGGAACGAATGTCGACTGTCTCTCGTTTTTCGGATGTAGCCCTATTGCTGTAGATTCCGAAAAATGAATTACACTGGCGACTTGATGTGATACTAATGGCTTGTACCGGAGTCCGTATTGACTAAAACAACTGTTATGACCGGCATCACCGGCCAAGATGGGTCGTATTTGTGTGAGCTTTTGCTCAGCAAGGGCTACGCCGTTCATGGGTTGGTGCGGCGTAGTAGTAGTACAGCACGTGCTCGTTTGGATGCGATGTTTTACAATGCAGAACTCTATAACAAACGGCTCTTCTTGCATTATGCGGATCTGGACGATGTGACGACCATTCGGAGAATATTGGTCAAAACAGAACCGGACGAACTCTACCATTTGGCGGGTCAGAGCCACGTTGGTGTGAGCTTTGAAATCCCAGAGTCGACCTGCCAATTCACTGCTATGGGGACGCTCAAACTGCTGGAAATCGTCCGAGATCTCGACAAAAGACCCAAGTTTTTGCACATCAGTAGTAGCGAAGTCTTTGGTAGGGCTGTCACTTGGCCCCAAAACGAAGAGACCCCCATGAAACCTGTGACCCCCTATGGAGTTGCTAAAGCGTTCGCTTCCCAAATGGTGCGGGTCTACCGGGAATCGTTCGATTTATTCGCCTGTAACGCGATTTGTTACAACCACGAATCGCCCCGGCGCGGAGAATCCTTCGTGACTCGCAAAATTTCTAGGGCAGTGGCGGCAATTGCTGCGGGTCGTCAGTCAAAGTTAACGTTGGGGAACATTGATGCCGAACGAGATTGGGGGTATGCACCCGAATACGTGGACGGCATGTGGCGAATGATGCAACAAGATCAGCCCAATGACTATTTATTAGCGACTGGTGTCGCCACCTCGGTGGCTCAGTTTATTGAGGCGGCCTTCCAAAGCGTAGGTTTGCCGTGGAAAGACTTTGTCGAATACGATCCTCGCATGGCTCGACGGAACGATGTGATTCGTTTGGTCGGCGACGCGTCGCGTGCAAAGGAAGAATTAGGTTGGATTGCGAAAACCGGAGTGCAGGATATTGCTCGCATTATGGTGGAGGCTGATCGGGAGAGATTGGGGTAGGGGAGTGTGCGCTGCCCCTCCCCTCGCTTCTCCCCTCGCTTCTCCCCTCGCTTCGCCCCTCCCCTCGCTTCGCTCGACCCTCCCGCAGACGGGAGGGTGAAGTAGTGGCATTTGATTCATGGAATCATGAATGGACATGTTCGACGAGACAATGACATCTGCCGATGGGGACGATAGTGGTCTTTTGGAGGCTGGTTCTTCAATTGATGAATTCTCCATTCTTAGACCGCTTGGCGCAGGTGCGTTTGCTCACGTCTATCTCGCGCGACAAGAGTCGATTCAACGTCTCGTGGCGCTCAAGGTCTCCGCGCGCGCTGGTAATGAACCACGCACTTTGGCTAGGCTCGATCATACTAATATCGTTCGCGTTTATGACCAACGTATTCTGCCGAAAGACCAGTCGCACTTGGTTTACATGGAATATGTTCCCTGCGGAACCTTAGCTGAATTAGTCCAGTTTATTCGTGCAGTACCCAATGAAGAGCGTAGCGGTAGATCGCTGCTAAAGCATTTAGATCTAACGCTGACAAACATCGGGCAAGTTGGCCCAGAGTTTTCTTCGGTCCGCCAGTGGTTGGAACATGCGGATTGGGCGTCGACCGTTGCATGGATCGGATTACAGCTTTCCGAGGCCCTCGACTACGCCCATCGACAAGAAGTTCTACATCGCGATATCAAACCGGCAAATGTGCTGCTCACATCGGAAGGAATTCCCAAGCTCGCCGATTTTAATGTCAGTGTCGCATCTGCAGAATGCGAAGCGGAAGCGCGACGAGACTTTGGTGGTACATTAGCATATATGTCGCCGGAACAATTACAAGCAATTGATCCTCGGCATTCTATGATGGCTAGTGACTTAGATGGTCGCTCTGACTTGTATTCGTTGGCTCTATTGCTGTGGGAATTGTGGTTGGGAGAACGTCCTTGGATGGACGTCAAATCTAACCGCGCACTTTCCGACGCGGCCGCTGTCTACTTGGACTTTCGACAAATAGAAGTCAACCCACCGCGCTGTAAACATCCAACCGAACGTGCGTTGAGTCAAGTGTTGCTGCGGTGCCTCTCTTTTCATCGAGATCGCAGACCAACTTATGGGAGTGAACTTGCGGGTCAATTGAAGCTGGCGTTGTATCCAGAGGCCGCTTATCTATTTCACCCCACACCGAACGGGATGCGTTCCTGGTTACTTCGCATGCCCGTGTGGCTGATCACCGGCCTGCTCATTCTTCTGCCCAACGTCTTGGCAGGATTTTACAATTACTCATACAACGAGTCCTACATATTGTCGAAATACCCTGAGATTGCTCCACTGTTCATTCGATTGTCCACGGTTGTGAATAGCATTGCCTATCCCTTGGGGGTCTTTTTCCTTTGGTGCTGTACTCATCCCATTTCTACAGGCCTGAGACGGGTGGCTGAAGGTCGAAAAGCAGGTGAAAAAGCCATTCATTCGGCATGGCAATTGGGTCAGCGTGCCGCAATGATTGGAGGAACAATTTGGGCGGTAGCAGGGGTCATATTTTCAACAGTATTAAAGGTCGCACATAGTGCATTCACTAATGAAGACGCAATGCATTTCTTAGTGTCGCTACTGCTGTGCGGCGGAATCGCGTGGACAGTGCCTTTCTTTGGAGGTGCTGCAGCAGGCGTTCTGCTTTATTACCCTTCACTGGTCTCACCCACAATGCACGATGCCAAATTCATCGAACGGCGACGACGATTGAAGGTTGCTGGGGGCAGGTATCTATTGGCAGCGGCAATGATCCCGTTGCTCGCCGCCGCGCTCGTCGAAGATCGCAGCACGTTGCTGATAACTCTCAGCTTGACGGCGATCGGAGTAGCCGTGTCGTTTATTGCTTACCAACGGTTCGAAACTGACTTTGAAAAACTAGCATTAGCCATCAGCGAACGAGCAAATATCCGCAATAAATAGTTTCTCTTGAGCATCAGACCTACAAATTTTACTTGATACGAATGTTCTTAAATTCGGCCCACATAGGTTTACCTGCGTGTAACTGCAAAGCGAGCACACCATCTAATAAAGCTAGTTCCTTCGCATCGGTGAAGTCCAAAATAAGTCGACCATTAAGATAATGTTGTATATGATTTCCATTTCCTATAATCACGACATCATTCCAATCGTCCAAACGAAATAACTCCCGGAATTCGTCCGCAGTTATTAGTTTCCCAAGTACTTGCTTACCTTCTGCATTCCATTCGGCTTTCTCACCGACCAAGCAAATCCGTCCTCGTTTGCCTCCTTCGTCATAAATGAATCCCGAGGTATCGGGTTGGTCAAGTTCGTTTCGCAATTCATGCTGATAACCACGAACGACCCATTCGTTGCTGGGCTTGCCTTCCGTAATGTGCTTGGAACGATATTGAATTCCTGAGTTGTTTGTCGCGTTGCATCGAAACGACAATCGCAATTCGAAGTCTTTTGTGGAACCCTCTTTCCAGATTAAAAATGTGTTCCCTTTGGCTACTTGATCTGCTGTGGTTTCACCGTGAATCACCCCATCGCGGACTGACCAAAGCCTTGGGTCTCCGGACCATCCCGACAGATCAGAACCGTTGAAAATGGATTTCATATCGGCGGACTCGGGCGGCGCCATGATAGGTTCTTGTGCAGAGGCACAGCAAGAAAACAAGAACAAGCAGAGGGAGAAGTGCAGGGCAGGGGTATGGCTCAGGGACGGGTACTTCATTGGATTCAAACTGTGGTGAGGTGTGAGGAAGTTGATTTAGGGCGATTCTTATTATAGCTAGGCGATTGCGCTTGCCCTCCCCGGGGCTCGTGCCTCGCCCCGACCCTCCCGCAGACGGGAGGGTGGCTTGATACACCCTCCCGAGTCGCCGTCTGCGGCGAGTGGGAGGGTCGGGGCCGGTAGGCCCCGGGGAGGGCTTTTTTTGAGTGAACCGATTGCGCAAACCCTCCCCGGGGCTCGTGCCTCGCCCCGACCCTCCCGCAGACGGGAGGGTGGATTGATACACCCTCCCGAGTCGCTGTTTGCGGTTGTGTCAGTCGGTGTCGCCATTGCAGATTTGACGTATCGGCTATAATGTTTCCTCATACACGAACGAATCGCATGCCGACTCGTTTGCCCGCCTTATAGCCGCCTAAGGACGATCTTCAATGTCCCGTAACCACTTGCTGGTCTTTTGGGCTTCGCTAACTGTCAGCTTTATTTTGACTGGTCCATCTCTGTTTGCGCAGGATGAGCCGCTTGATCCACTGCTCGCGCGTGGGCAGGTGATCTTTGCTGAGTCTTGCGCAAGTTGTCACGGGGAAATGGGAGAGGGAGTTGAATCGGTTTACCCGAATGCCCTCGTGGGTGACGCATCAATTGGAGAGTTATCCACAATTATCCACGCAACCATGCCCGAAGAAGAACCTGAGGCATGCGTCGGCGATGATGCACAGGCCGTGGCGGAATACATTCATTATCGCTTCTATAGTGAGGCGGCGCAGATTCGCAATCGACCACCTCGAGTTGGCTTGGCGCGTTTGACTGCCGATCAGTTGCGTCAAAGTCTAGCCGACATATTTGCGAAAAACGAAGGTATCCCCGGCTTGTCGAAAGAGACTGGAGTGAAGGGGATCTACTTCGATGGGGCTCGTTGGAAAGATGAAAACAAGAAAATAGAACGAATCGATGCGGTGATCGACTTTGATTTTGGCCATGAGTCTCCTGGTGAAGGAATACAACCCGAAGAGTTCTATTTGTATTGGGAAGGTGGTCTTCGCCCCGATGTCACGGGCGAATATGAAATTGTGGTTCATAGCACTTGCTCATTTGTATTGAAGTTTGGATTCCAAGATCGCAAGTTGATCGACAATCATGTTCAATCGGGCGATCAATCGGAATTCCGTGCGAAGGTCCATCTGACAGCAGGTCGCGTCTATCCGTTTAAGATCGATTTCATTCAGCGAAAACGATCGACGGAGAAACCACCAGCTCGAATTCAATTGGCTTGGGTGCCACCTCATCAAACAGAGCAGATCGTACCGAACCGAAATTTGATTTCAGGTTGGGCGCCAGCAGCATTTGCTCTGCAAGCCGAATTGCCCTCCGATGATCGCAGCTATGGTTATGAGCGGGGCATCGCAATCAATCGCCAATGGGATGAATCGACTACGTCAGCAGCGATCGAATTCGCTGATTTGGCCAATGAAGAAATGTGGAACCGCTACAAAAGAAAACACAAAGACGAGAGCGATGACAATCGAAGTCGACTACGCAGTTTTTTGAGCGAAATCGCTGAAACGGCTTTTCGAGGACCGCTCAGCGACGATGTACGAACAATGTATGTCGATGCTCAAGTGGATTCGACCGAAGACGACAGCGAAGCGATTAAGCGATCCGTATTGTTGATACTGAAGAGTCCCCGTTTCCTGTACCCACTGTTGGACATGGATCGAAGTGCATCGCAACAAGCGGCTAACCGTTTGGCTTTAACTTTGTTTGATTCTCTTCCCAGTGACTCTTGGTTGGTCAACCAGGCGAGCGCAGGCAAACTCGAAACCGTTGATCAGATTCGCGCGGCTGCGGAGCGGATGGTCAACGACTATCGGACTCAGGCAAAAACACAGGAGATGCTGAGCGATTGGTTGAATCTCGGTCGCTTTGCTGAGATCAACAAGAACCAAGAATCGTTCCCTGGCTTTGACAAACAACTGACCAGTGACATGCGGACAAGTTTGTACGCATTTCTGGACGATGTTGTCTGGAGCGAGGCAAGCGATTATCGGCAGCTCTTTTTGGCTGATTGGGTATATACAACACCGAGGCTCGCCGAATTCTATGGCGCGTCATGGAACGGAACGGAGGAAGGTTCATTGGGCCTGCAAAAGAGCGTTCGTGCCGAGAGTAATCGGTATGGCATTTTGACTCACCCACTCATACTAAGTGGACTGGCCTATACCGACACCAGTTCCCCGGTACATCGCGGCGTTTTCTTGATTCGTTTTATGTTGGGTAGGAATTTGCGGGTACCGGCAGAAGCACCACCGCCGCTCAGCCCCGACCTGCACCCCGACATGACCACTCGAGAGCGTGTAGAATTACAGACCAGCCCCGAGAGTTGCCAAGTTTGCCATTCCAAAATTAATGGATTGGGATTTGTGCTGGAAAATTTTGACGCGGTGGGTCGGTATCGAGACCAAGAGAAAGCGAAAGGGATTAATCCGGCCGGAACCTATTCGGCTCGTGACGGTTCGGAGATATCATTGGCGGGAATTGGAGAATTAGCCGATTACTTAGCCAATAGCGAAGACGCCCACCGAGCGTTTGTGAGCCGTGCTTTTCAACATTTTGTCAAGCAACCCGTGGCAGCATTCGGCGCAGAAACTCTTGATCAATTGACGGACGACTTTCGAAAAAACGAATTCAATATAAGACGACTATTGGTAGAGATTGCGGTAATTGCGGCGACTCATCGCCATCCCCAAGACTTACAGGAATCATAAAATGCGCAACATTCCTTCCCTAACGAATCGTCGCGAGTTTCTGATTCGCTCTGGACTTAGTTTCGCGGCGGCAAATATGTTGATGGGTCTGCCTAGCTTTGGTTGGGCTGCCGCAAACTCACCTGCGAAAAAGAAGCGCCTGGTCGTCGTGTTTAGCCCGAACGGCGTTATTCCTCAGCACTTCTGGCCGGAGACTTTGGGGAAGGACTTTGAGCTGAAACGAATCCTTGAACCATTGGCGGATCTGAAGCATCGGACCCTCACGATGCATGGCGTTTGTAATCGAATCAAGGGTGACGGCGACGGCCACATGCGAGGCATTGGATGTTTGCTTACGGGGATTGAACTGTTTCCGGGCGACGTGCAGGGCGGGTCGGATACTCCTGCAGGTTGGTCACAGGGCATATCTGTTGATCAACATTTGAAGAATTGCCTGCAAGCGGATCCGAATACACAGACCCGTTTTGGTTCTCTTGAGTTTGGGGTGATGGTGCCCGATCGAGCGGACACGTGGACCCGCATGTCATACGCGGGTCCGAATCAACCGGTGGCACCGATCGACAATCCCTACAGAATGTTCGATAGGCTCTATGGCCAAACCAAGAATCGCGAATTGCTGGCCAGCGTACTGGATGATCTGAGCGACGATATGAAAAAAGTTCAGTCGATGATCAGTAGCGAAGATCGACGTCTGCTGAACGAGCATATGTCGATGGTCCGTGATGTTGAGCGAGAATTGCAATCGGAATTGGTTGCACAAGCCAAGAGCAGCGATTTAGGACATGCGGTTCCCGAGATTCCTGCGAATGTCAAAGAAGAGAACGACAATATTCCGCAAATCACTCGCCTGCAAATGGACCTGATGGTCAATAGTTTTGCAGCCGATTTTGCTCGCATTGCTACATTCCAAATCACTAATAGCGTTGGCCAGCCAACAATGAAGTGGCTGGGCATCGACGAGGGTCATCACACGCTTTCGCACGAGCCTGATACAAATGAAGACTCCTTTGAGAAGCTGATCAAAATCAATACCTGGTACTGTGAACAAGTGGCCTATCTTGCGAAGCGGCTTGCTGACACCCCTGAGCCAGGTGGAGAAGGATCGTTGCTTGACAACACTACGATCATTTGGACCAACGAGCTCGGTAAAGGAAACTCGCACACCCGCGATAACATTCCGTTTGTGATGGTGGGCGAAGGCTTGGGATTTGAGATGGGCCGCGGTATGGACTTTGGCAAAGTGCCCCACAATCGCTTGTTAATGAGTATCTGCGAGGCGATGGGATATCCAACGACGAGTTTCGGTAATCCCGACTTCTGCAGCGATGGTCCGTTGACGGGATTGTTCTCTGCATAGCGCTGGATAGATAGGCGCATAGTCGCCTTTCGCTCCGCGAAAGTAGCGTTGGTATTCGCTGCTTTTTCAGAACTTTCGCGGAGCGAAAGGGGACTATTATTGCCTTCGATTAATAAATTCACAGCCTCACCGTGAAAGTAGCGAAAATAGTTGCGATTACCGACGCTACTTTCGCGGAGCGAAAGGCGACTATGCAAAAGGCTTCTGTAGCTAATACATATGCAATCCACATCAACGACACTTGTTACTGGGGGCGCGGGATTTATTGGTTCGCACCTTGTCCGCACTTTGCTTCAGCAGGGTAGGAGGCTCGTAAATGTCGATAAGCTGACGTATGCAGGAAATCTCCATTCGCTGGCGGATTTGGCCGGCAACAGCCAGCATCATTTCGTACATGCTGATGTCTGTAATACTGAACTGATGGTAAGTCTACTGCAGCAATACCAGCCCGAGTGGGTCTTTCATCTCGCTGCAGAAAGTCACGTTGATCGCTCCATTGATCGACCGCTCAGTTTCGTACAGACAAACGTTTTGGGAACGGCATCCCTGCTGCAAGCATCCCTCGACTATTGGCAGACATTGCCATTCGCACAACGACAGTCTTTTCGTTTTATTCATGTTTCCACAGACGAAGTCTTTGGTTCTCTGGGGAAAGATGGTAACGGTGATATTCGAGTCGGAGAAGCATTTGGTCCGGCGAGTTGTTACGCGCCGCGATCTCCCTATGCGGCAAGCAAAGCTAGTGCGGATCATTTAGTTCGCGCGTGGAACAACACTTATCAATTTCCGGCGATTGTTACCAATTGCACTAACAATTTTGGTCCTAATCAATTTCCCGAAAAGTTGATCCCGGTCGTCGTGTTGCGGGCATTGCGGGGCGAACCCTTGCCCGTATACGGTGATGGGAAACAAGTGAGAGATTGGATCTTTGTGGTTGATCATGTCGATGCGTTAATTTCCATTGCCGAGCAGGGACGACCACAACAGACTTATTTGATCGGAGCGCGTCATGCGATAACCAATTTGCAATTGGTCATGGAAATATGCTCGGTAATGGACCGAGTCGTACCGCATCCTTCACGAGGCGGCTATGCGGAACTGATCACATTTGTTCAAGACCGCCCCGGCCACGATTTTGCTTACCGTGTCGACCCTAGCCAAACGGAACAGGAGATTGATTGGCGACCAAAGTTCGAATTCTCGCAGGCCTTGGAAAATACGATTCGCTGGTATATTGATCATCCATCATGGTGGCAAGCCATATTAGATGGTAGCTATACAATCCAACGGCAAGGTCTTGCTTCGAGCGATCCATGATTCACCAAACGCGAACGGGAATTGTGTTGGCAGGTGGTACCGGGACACGCTTGTACCCTCTGACCAAATCTCTGCATAAACACTTGCTGCCTGTCTACGACAAGCCAATGATTTACTATCCGCTGTCGGTGCTGATGCTGGCTGGATTGCGAGACATTGTCGTAGTCACATCGCGCGAAGAATTGCCAACTTATCAGGCCCTTTTGGGTAACGGCAGTTCTTTTGGAATACGACTTGAATATGCAACTCAATTCTCGCCCAGAGGATTAGCCGACGCCATTATGTCTGCCGAGCCGTTGATTGGTGCAAGTCCCACAGCGGTGGTCTTGGGTGACAATATCTTTTACGGCCAAGGCTTTTCATCGACACTACGGAGAGTAGCTCAGCAAGCCGAAGGGGCAACTGCGTTTGGCTACCAAGTGATGGATCCCGAGCGATTTGGTGTTGTTGAAATCGACGCTCAAGGTCGAGCGATTTCGATTGAAGAAAAACCGACGTTGCCGAAATCCAATCTGGCCGTGACGGGACTTTACTTTTATGACTCGAACCTTTTTGCAATCGCCAAAGGGATGAAGCCGTCAGCGCGTGGTGAGCTTGAGATCACCGCCATCAACAATGAATACCTTTGTCAGAACTTGTTGAAAGTGGAGGTTTTAGGTCGTGGTTACACTTGGATCGATACTGGTACGCACGAGAGTCTGTTTGAAGCGGGGGTATTTGTGCGGACTGTAGAGCACCAACGAGGCTACAAGATAGCCTGTCTGGAAGAGATCGGTTTCAATCAAGGATGGTTAGACCGCGAGCAGTTGTTGACTCAACTCAAAACTATGGATGAATCAAGTTATTCGCACTACCTGCGACGTGTGCTTAGCGGTCAACCGTCGGGTGACTCAGCGCATTGATGCTGAGTTTTGCAGCAGCCCTCGATAATAATCGATACTCTCTGACAATGCATCGATCATCGAGTACTTGGGTTCAAAACCTAACGAGTTACGTATTTGAGAAATGTCTGCCAACGAGTCTCGAACATCGCCTAAACGCGGAGGCTGGTGAACAGGTTCAATGGACTGACCCAAAATGTTGCTGAGCATGCTGAGCAACGACAACAATGTCGTACTGGATCCGCGGCCCACGTTAAAGATCTCGCCAGGTGAAGAGGGACAAGTCGCGGCGAGCAGATTTGCCTGCACAACGTCTTTAACGAACACAAAATCGCGAGACTGCTCTCCATCTCCGTAAATAATGGGCCGTTCGCCGGAGAGAATCATTGAGACAAAGCGAGGGATTACAGCGCTGTACTCGCTCTGGGGATCCTGACGAGGACCAAAGACGTTGAAGTATCGTAGCACAACGGTTTCGAGTCCGTGCCCGCGATGGAATGCGCCACAGTACATTTCTGCAGCCAGTTTTGCAGCCGCATACGGGGACAATGGGGCAGGGGTATCCGACTCGCGTTTCGATACAAAAGATGAATTACCGTAGGCCGCGCTGGTTGATGCAAGAACAAATCTTTTGGACTTCTCCGCGGCCGCGGCGGCAAGCAGATTGACGGTGGAAGTAGTACACCAGGCGTGACAAAGCGCAGGTTCTCGCATGCTTCGTGGCACACTGGCCATGGCCGCGTGGTGAAACACGTATTCAATCCCTTGCACTGCATCGCGTGCCACGGCGGGATCTGCAGCATCCCCTTCTATCCACTCAAATTTGGACGGGAGATGCGCTAGATTGGAGTGAAAGCCAGTACTGAGATTATCGAGCACACGGACATTGCAACCAAGATCAACAAGCTTGGTGACTAGATGCGAGCCGATAAAACCAGCTCCCCCAGTTACAAGGCAGCGCGACCCGCGCAACGATTCAAATTGTCGATCCACAAGGAAGCGTCCTGTAGCAGCAGCGAAATAGTATCCCGAAATCGAAGACTAGGAAAATGTAGCACGCTCCTTGATTTCCGATGAAACAAAACTATTTCTATTGCAAGTGTTTACTCACCCTTAGGACTCGGTTGATCCGAATTACCCGATGTACCAACGCCGGTTTGCAGTCGCGTAGTGGCCAATGTTTCGGCTGCTTGTCGATGCATCGTCGCCATTTCAGGAATTTCAGCCGCTTCGTAGGCATCGGCGAGGCTGCCATGAACTTGCTCCTTGAGAGCATCTATAGAAATGGCTTTCTCCAGGTCGCTTATCGCATCCGAGTATCGTTTTAACAGCAAGTGGATCTGTCCACGCGTCTCATAAAAATAAAGAGTCTGATCGCCACCCTGGCGAGGCAATTTTGAATTGAGCTCGATCGCCGTATTGACTAACTGTAAGGCTTGCTCGAGGTCGTCAACATTACTTGTCTCCTTGGCGGCAGCGGCTTTGGCAACCGCCAAGTTATTAAGAATAGCAGGGGATTGGGGTAGATCCTTAGCGGCCAAATCCAATTCGAAATTAGCTGTTTTTGCATCTCCCTTCATCATGGCAACTGTGCCACGAATGAAATGTGCCAGCGAAGGAGAGGAGCCGTCGATGAGACTATTTCGAAGCGCCACAACCTGTGCGTCGTCTTCATTTGAGGCTGCTAACACGGTATCACCTACGGCCTTGATTACCGCTGGGCTCGCGGGTGCAAACTCAATTGCCTTTTGTAGAATCTGCAGTCGGTCTTTGAGTGTCGCCGGAGAGATGTCTTCTTGATTCAAACTCTGAGCGTAAATCACGAGAGATTCCGCGATAGGTGCTCGCAGGCGTTCGTCTTTGGTGAGGCTATACCCTTCGAAAAGTGTGTTGAAGGCTTTGCGCTGTTGCTTTTGAAAAACCAGTACTTGCGCGAGAGCCATTCGCAATTCCGGTTTTCGCGGCTCATCCTTAACTCTCTCTTCAAAGTCTTTTAGCGCTCGCTCCGCAAACTCTGTCGCCCGTTTCTCTTCTCCTTGCGAGCGAAGGAGAGCAGCGATTTGCAACGTCCTCATTGGCTGTACTTTTTGCAAAGCCTCAAGATGCGGAATGGCCTCTAATATCTTGCCATCACGCAATAAAAACTCTGCTCGCCACGCGTTGATCTGCAAATCACTTGGGAATGCTGCGATCGCAACTTCCGTTAACGATCCAAACTCGCGGAGTATTTCCGGAGTCCACTCCGTTTCATCGGAAATTTTTAGCTCATTCTTTAAGAGCCAAGCGGCCGCTTTACCATCGCGTTCTTCGAAGGCTAATTGGCGAAAATTCGCCACAGCGTCGTCACGTTTTTCAAGCGACACTAACGTCTCAGCAAGTTGTCGCTTTAAGTCACGATCCTCTGGTTGATCGCGGAGACGTCGCTGCAATAGCAATTGGACAACTGCGTAATTTTCATCGCGGTACGCTTCACCCAATTTTCGGTCGATCATACGATTGCGCCACGTTTTCGAACTCGACCAAGCGACCGCGGATCCTCCTGCCATCAATAGCATGACCACTAAAAATGGAATGGCCCATGGCGAGCCTGTCCAGCGAATACTGAGCACCCAAGCTAGCACGAACTGGATGGTCCAGCGAAACCAATTAACAGGATTAAGATACGTTCGCATGGTTGTGATTCCAAACATGTCTCACGAAGTGGGACAGGGCCGACTTACGAGCGAGCTCGAGAAATTATTGGGGTGCAGTAACGGTTGACGTCTGAACTTTAGTCACTGACGCGCTCGCTTGTTGGCGAATCTCAGCAATCGAATTGGCAATCTCGTTGATCTCGGAGGAAGGCAGTTCGGAAGTGGTCGTTGTCCAGAACTGCAACATGATGGTTTGTGCGGAACCTGAAGTCTCAGCGTAATCATCAGTGATCAGCGGACCGAACGGTGCAAGCACCCGTCCGAAGAGAGTATAGGACGGCGGCGTGGGCACATTGCCATCCGAATCGATTGCCGTGAAAAACAAATAACCGAATTGCCCTTCACCTTTTGTAAATCGCCCGATCGCAATTGGTTTTCCGCTTTGAACATCTAAGTTGTATCGCTCTTCCAATTTCCAATCTTGGACTTCGTAACAAACACACAGTTCGTGCCAGCCGACATAAGGCTGACTCATTACGATTTGTCCGCCAACGCTTTCGGTGCCACACTTCCAAATATCGGCATGCAGACCGAGTTGCGGGTCCGAACCATTGCGGACTACCTCGTGATTACCAAAGGCTAAAACCCCAATTCGCCCATCGAGGAAATCCTTCGGTGGATTGAACAAGACTTCATCTTTAGCAGTGATTGGACGGGAATCGCTTCGGCCGGAGAGGAAACCAATCGTGATGGTTAGAGCGGCAACGCAAGCGATCGAAACAATCGAGAGAGGTGCAAAAACGGGAAAACGACTGTTCGAACGGTTCTCATCTTCCGTGTTGACAGTTTCCAGAATTTTAGGACTAGCAGTTTCCCATGTGTAACCGGTGTCTGCGTAGCTCTGCGTCTTGAATCCGAGTAAGTAATTCCAGGCAACTCCGAAAGGATTTGGTCCCTGCTTGCCCACTGGCACGTCCACTGGGTGGAGAAGGAGGCTACAGAATTTGTCGAAGGAAAGTAGCATCGCGGCAGCAACGGTTAGCGACAGATAACCAACCAAATCGTGAGCAAATCCTTCAGTGAGATCGTAAGAGTACCACGCTTCAGCCAACACGATTACCACGACCCGGAAGATATTCGCAACGATCGCCAAGACGAGTGCGACCACGACATAAAGGGGCGTAGCAATCAGCGGTCGTTTTTGCCAAACCACGACCAGTAAAGCAAGAAAACACATTGTGAAAGCGGACTGAATGCCGCTACAGGCTTCGGCAACGAATAATTCTTTCGAGGGCAAGCGAATCGTGTTTCCACTTGAGTCTTGTGCCACACCTAATACATCAAGAACTAATGACGATAGTTGAGAAGTGGTGTTTTGTAGTCGAACGACAATGGACTGTGCATGGAGTTGTGGAATACGAATCAACATAATCAGCGGCAACGCTAGATATCCCAGGCTTCCACCCGTTAATGATCGTTGGCTGCTTAAAAAACACCAGCCAATCGTCACAAATGCTAACGCACCTAGCCAAGTTGAGTGCATGAAACCGGCAATGAGCAACAACAAGACGCCCGTTGTCAACAGCGACCACGCAATACGAGAGCGAGGCCCTCGGAATGTTCGATCCCAGCGAATGAATGCAAGATATCCAACGCCGATGATAACGAAAGGAAAGTATTGATACAGTTCTTGTCGCCAGAGCGAACGGAAGTAGGGAATCAGGAATGGAATACAGCAGGCAAGTAATATTGCCCAAGCAGCCTTCCAGAAGAGTCCAGCATCTGATGTCAAGCGTTGCACGAAGGGCGCACTATTCTTGGATTCTCGACTAACCGACTCGCTCGATATCGCGGACATACTCGTACTAAGAATTCATATAGAAGCAAAATCCATCGTGTTGCATTACGCTCGGTCAGGCAAACCATGCACTTGACCGAAGGCTGATGGCGGAACAGCCGATTAACTCAAACCCACTGGGCTCGACTCACACCATTGCATGATAACACCAAAGGCTTGGAAGTCGCCGCCCATTCGTCAACTCGAACTACAGATTCATCATTGATTAACTTTTTTTAGCGGTCAATCTCGGTCGCTTTGTCGATGGGGCGGTCGTTTCTTCCATGTCATCATCTTCTGCTGGCGTGACATCGACTACTTTCCCGCCAACGAGCAAGACAGGTCGTCTCCCCTTACCGCTGGATGAGTATTCACCTTTTCGCTCTGAGTGGTAGCCGTATTCGCCATTGTACTTCGACGCATAGCGACTGTACTTGTACGTACCATAGCCACGATAGCCGTCGCTTCCGGACGATTCATCTGAAGCGTTAATCACGATGCCGAGAATATTTGCTCCAACCGAGCGAAGAATATTGAGAGCTTCGACGGCGTTCGAGCGTGACTTACGACGAATCTTAACAGTCACCATGACGGCGTCCACAAGTCCGGCCACAATCCCGGGGTCTGTTACAACCAAGAGGGGAGGCGTATCGACGATCACATAATCATATTGCTCGCGAAGTAATTGCAGAAGTTCACCCATTTCCGGAAGGGTCAGTGCTTCGGCAGGATTTACCGGGATAGGCCCGCTCGGCATGACCCAAAGGTTGCTGATTGGAGTCGCATGGATCGCGTCAATGTGGTCGCAGTCTCCGTTCAGCACATTGGTGAGACCGAGACCTTCTTCGACGGCAAAGTTGTCTGAAAGTTGTGGTCGCCGCAAGTCAGCGTCGATGATGATGACGCGTTTGCCGGCTTGGGCAATAGATGCGGCGAGGTTTCCCGCGACTGTTGTTTTGCCATCGGACGGGAGCGGGCTGGTAACTTGCAAAACTTTAATACCAGAAGTGCTCGATTCGAAAAAGAGATTGGTCCGACAGGTACGAATCGCTTCGGCAACGACACTTGAAGGCCGATGCACAACGGATAGCTTTTCGTCAAGTTTGTCATAGGGATCTACCTCACCCTTGGCTAACTTCCTTCGTCGCCCTGGGTCATAAGGAACATGGCTCATGATTGGCGAATGAAGAGCCAATTCGATCTCTTGAGCACTGCGGAAGGTACCTGCTTGTCCTTCAAGGACGTAAGCAAGCGCACAACCTAATAGCAGGCCAACAAAGGTTCCACCACCAACGCACTTGATGATACTCGGTCCAACGATCGCGGCGCTGCTGGGCGGCGTCAGCGAAGTCAATTCAATTCCAGGACCTTTGTCGGTCAGACTGATGCGGGTCATTTGTTCTTGCAATTGATTCAACAGCATTCCTTGGCGTTCGATCTCGCGCCGCCAAGATTCATTTTCTTGTTCAGCTTGTGCCAGCTTATCCGCTTCTTTCTTCGCCTCGACTAATTTTAGTTCTGTGCTCGCTATTTGATTCACAAGCATTTTGTTCTTGGATCGCAGGGTGTTCACGACAGTTTCCGCTGCCACCATCGCCTCTGCTCGCTCTTTATCCGAATCATTGAGAAGCTTGGAAATACGATCCGTAACCTCTCGGCTAATTTTTTCAAATTGCTCCTTGGAGTATTTGATTTGATCGTCCAAATCTCGAACGCTCGGATGGTTTTCACCGTACTGACCCGCAGCACGTTGACGCTCAACAATCAGAGGTACCAATTGCTCTTGGAAGTTAAGCCGCTTGAGATCAAAGTCTTCTTCCTTCAAACCAACAGCACGCCGTCGTTCGATGGGAGTGACCAATTCTTTATTCAGCAGTTGACCAATAACATCAATTGCAGTCCGCGGGTCCTTTGAATTGGCAACTGTTGCCTCAATGGCTGCTAGTTCTTCGGTTGCCGCCTGAAGTTCCGAATCCAATTCCGAGCGTCGAAGCATTAAGCGATTTTGGTCGATACGATGGGGATTAATTGCCACACCGTTGCTATCCCATTGCAAATTAACTTCCGTTCGCCATTTTCGATACGATTCTTCCAACTTTCGTACTTCCGGCAAATGCTTCTCAGAGGCTTCGGTTAAAAGAACTTTCAGGTCTGCTGAAGCCTTCGTTCGTTTCGAATCAAAATAATCTTGCAGTGAAGTGTTTAGAGCAATCAAAGATGCCTCGACCAGCTCTTTGTCTGTATGCTTCAAAGACAAGCGAATAGCCACACTGTTTGATTTGGACTCTTCTTCAGTCTCCGATTCAAACTCAATGCACTCCGAAGCAAAATCGCCAAAACTGCCATCGAATTCTTGATCAAGAACTTCCAGCAGCCGGTCTAATGCCTCTTCTTCGTTTCTCGCTAGATAGGTACTTTTCATACTGCTTAACGCAGCATCCATCACTTTATTTGAGAATAGCTGCGAGCGAATTACATCGGAGCTAGGAACGCCCGCTAAGTAATCACCGCTGGACGCATCGAGAATGATCGGTTGATCCGATTCAACCAAGAACCGCGTTGATGCTTCGTAGGTCTCAGGCAGACGCGACCAAAGCAGCACGCCGCAGAGTAGCCCAAAAATCGCGGGCCCCAGGACGGCCCACTTGTATCGCCACAATGCAGCGACAAGGTCGACACCACCCTCAGGTTCATTTGCTGATCCGCGCGATTCGGTATCCAAATGGCGTTGTGGACCATTGATCCGACGGGTTTCTTCCTGTGATTGCATCAAAACGCCTGTATTTGAACCGATTGACTACTGGCCCGAACGCCTAACAGTTTACCAAGGCCTCGAATCTACCTTTTCCTAGTCCTTCTAAAGGTACACAGGGCATTAGTTTTGGGCCAGGGTTTCGTGACCGCTATCGCGAATTCCATTCGCAGCAAACGCTATAATCGTGCGAATCGCGCAAGCCGGCGAAAAAACTCATCAGGACTTCACACGACTCTAGCTCACGGCCGGTGCACAGCGGGCACATTCGAAGAAACGCGAACCAGCCGACCATTTAAGGGACCAATTTATTGCGCCTGTCTATCGATTTCTGTACACTGTCAAGCATTTGCTCCACACGTGCCTCTGTTCCACCGAACTCCTCTGACCATATTTTGAGGATACTTTTCGCCTTAATGTAGTCCCCCCTGGACATGATTCGGTCGATTAATTCCTTCCGGATGGACATGTTGAGCGGGCTTGATTTAATCGCCGCGAGATACGCACCGTCCGCTTTCTCGAAATCTGAGTCGGCATAGTAGATATTGGCCATGAGCACGTGACATCGCGTACGCACGACCTTTTCTTCGAAAGGGGCTTTTTCGAGAGCTTGGCGAACGCGCTGCAGGAATTCCTGATTTCGCTGTGCCTGTCGTACCGCTATTTCACCAGCGTCTAGCAATGCTTGATCGTCATCTGGAACAATATCAAAGGCGGCAGGATGGCCCAAAGCTTGAGCACTCGTCAAAACGCTAGAAACAAGCACTGGCCGAAGTTCCACCGTGCGTTTCCAAGCTCTGGTGGCGAGTTCCCACTGGTTAAACTCGGCCGCGAGCTCAGCCAGGGCACGGAGGGGCGCTTCGGAGCGACATCGCAGTTGAAAGAGTTGTTCGAGCAGCTCGACTAGCTCGGGTCCCGCCTCCGACGATGGATTGATCTGTGCAAGAAGGAAGCGAGGTTCAGGAGAGAGCGGGCAATAGGCAAGTGACTGTAGAGCAAACCGATTCGCCTCTTTCAGTTCCTCGGGGGCTACCGTCATCACCTTAGCAAGTTCGCTAATCGTTTGTTTGCGATCACTTTGAGGAATTTTCGGATCGACAGAAACCAAGGAACGCAGCTTCTTGATGCTTGGCATGAGCAACCGCGAACGAGCAACATCCAAATCTTGAAAAGCCGCAAGTTGCGTGAGAGCGCGACGCAATTCGATATCCGCTAACTCGTTGTACAGTTCGGCCACTCGCAGGCTTACTCTAAAATTGGAAGGATGTTCCACTGATAATTGCTTGAGCTCTTCGAGCGTTTGCGAAACTTCGCTGGTGTTTTCAACATTGTTCGCTCGTGACTGTCGAATACTAGCGTCACAAACCGCGAAAGAGTGCAGAGTATTACTGCCGAATAAACAGGACACGACCGCCACTGCACCGACGATCGCAGCGCGATATTTGGGAAAACCAACGGTGAAACGCAATTTGGAATTTTCCCTTTTGTTAAAGGAAAATAAGGGAATTCCGTTCTGTGCAGAGCGTGACATAACCAAGCTTGCCAAGAGGGCAATGGAACTTGCTGCGCCGACAAGGACCAAGCCAAAATCAAATGACTGTGTAAAGAGGACAGCGCCTAAAAGAAACCATCCCGCAGTTGCCACACCGTGGTCGATAGGATCTGGCGTATTGCGTAATTGGACCAGCGCATAACACATCAATACAAACACAATGAGCAACAGGAGGCACACGAAAATTCCTCCCTCCATCATCCATTCGAGCCAGAGGTTATCGGCATTTAAGAACCAACTGCCATTTCCAAGGTTTTGAAATGGCAGGTAAGCAAATCGATAAGTACCAAAACCCGACCCGCTTGGCAGATAGCTTTTCACACCGTTGAAAGAATCCATCCAGTGGGGAATTCTATCGTCAGTAAGTATGGACTCCGACATTCCTTGGCCGGTCGCCCCGAATCGTTCCAGCGACTTGGGTGCAAGCTCGATGCGTCCTAATAAGACGATCGCAACAACGGCTGCCAGCAAAACACCGATAAGAATTCGCGATGCAACGTACTTCGAGCGAAACAGGCCAATTGCCAACGACCCACCGACGATCATTCCTGCGAGTCCACCGCGAGACCCGCAGGCTAGCAATCCCGCGACCGTGATCAACCCCAACACAGACGCAATGGTCGCCATTCGATCGGAGATAAGATCGAGCAACATCGACAAGTTAAAATGCTGCTGTCCGAACTCGTGGCCCGTTACAGTAGCCAAGCGCCAGCCGATGATGCCCAAGTTGGCCGCTAGCCCGACGTTCAACAGTAATGCAGCGTTATTGCGATTGACGAAGACTCCAAACGAGCCTGTTGAGCCTACGCCCCACAAAGTCTGATCGGGATGAGAAAATACTTGCCATAGCCCCAGGGCCGCATGGACTGCGCCCATCAAGGTAAAAGCAAACAGCAACAACACGATCCTGTTGCGGCTATGAAATAGCATCGAGCCGCACCAAGAAAAGCCCGCGATTACAGCAAAAGTCGCGGCAAAGTTAGCAGTCAACAGCGGAGCAATACTGAGAGGCAACCAAGTAGTACCGCGTACTGCCGTAGCGTCACTTCCCGGCAAGTTCACTTGCCAATCGTTCCAGGCGGACCAAACGCCGGGTGAAAGAATGGAAACAATGGATGCCGGTAAATTGATCGTCTGAATCAATGCATAGGCAGCCAACGCCAGCCACGCAAAGGTTAACAAATGCGGTTGAATTCGCTTTGGAAAATACTCATCGCGCAGGCACAGAAACGCTGCGAACGTGGGTGGCAAAACGAGTACCGAAGCGGCCCAGTAGGTCCAGGGCAATGCTCCGCCGCTATCCAGCGCAAGCAGTCCTGGAATCAGCGACACCATAATCGCGGCAAACCAAATAGCCGCTTCGATAAACTTATTCAAAATGCTGCCCCAGTCCATGCCGCAGTAGGTTGCTCAAAATTGCCATCAATAGCTCAACCTACATAAGATTCGTTGTGCTTTTCCCGCTGAGCCAAATCGAAGTCATGGTCAACCATGATTTTTGCAAGTTGTCGCAAGTCCGTCTTGGCGACCCAACCTAGTTTTTCCTTAGCCTTGCTTGCATCACCGAGTAGCAATTCGACTTCGGCAGGACGGAAGTAGCGAGGATCGATTTTGACATAATCATTCCAATCCAAGTTCAGCTGACCGAATACAAGTTCAAGGAAGGTGCGAACTGTTTGAGTTTCTCCCGTAGCCAGAACAAAGTCATCGGGTTCGTCATGCTGGAGCATACGCCACATGCCTTCAACATAATCCTTGGCATATCCCCAGTCCCGTTTCGCATCAATATTTCCTAGATACAAATGCTCTTGTAATCCAAGCTTGATGCGAGTGGCTGCGCGGGTGATCTTGCGAGTCACAAACGTTTCACCACGGCGTTCCGACTCGTGATTGAATAAGATGCCGTTGCTAGCGAACAAGTTGTACCCACGTCGATAATTCACCGTTTGGTGAAAGGCGAAGACCTTGGCACACGCGTAGGGCGATTGCGGATTGAATGGGGTCGACTCCGACTGTGGCGTCGCCATTACGTCGCCATACATTTCGCTGCTGGAAGCCTGATAAACGCGAACCTCTTTGCTCTTATTTAACTGGCGTGCCGCCTCCAGGACGTTGAGAGCTCCGACACCTACGGTTTGCAGGGTGTAGACAGGTTGATCAAAGGAGACCCGGACGTGGCTTTGGGCCCCTAAGTTATAAATCTCATCGGGTTGGATCTCTAACACCAAATTGGTCAGCGCTTGACCATCGGTTAGATCGCCATAATGGAGCAACAAGTTGGGGCTGGTATGCGGATCATGATAGAGGTGGTTAATGCGCTCCGTGCCGAACGTGCTGCTGCGACGGACGAGCCCGTGCACCAAATATCCTTTTTCCAGGAGGAGTTCAGCCAGATAGGAACCATCTTGCCCGGTGATGCCAGTGATTAGTGCTTGTTTCGTCATCAGAAATTAAACCAAGTCAAATTTAGAAAGTGAGTGGACCTTTGATAAGCCATGGCTACACAGCTCTTAAAACTGAAGTAGCCGATTCACGAAGGTAGTCCGCGTAGGTTTTGGCCAGCCCATCACGAAATGGAACTTGGTGCTGCCAACCAAGTTCTTGAATTTTCGAAACGTCTGTTAGTTTCCGTGGTGTACCATCGGGCCGATTGGTATCGGTCAATATCTTACCCTCGAAGCCAACCACCGCTGCGACTTGATGGGCAATATTGAGAATCGTTTCGTCCTGTCCCGTACCAACGTTAACCCAGTCGGGAGGATTCGCAACATTCAGCATGAAAACTAAAGCATCCGCCAGATCATCGACGTGGAGAAACTCACGTCGTGGCGAGCCACTGCCCCAGATGGTCACTGATTCCGTTCCGGCAACTTTGGCTTCGTGGAACCGTCGGATGAGAGCAGGCAGAACGTGGCTATGCTCTGGATGGTAGTTATCCCCGGGCCCATAGAGATTCGTGGGCATCGCGCTATGGTAAAGCATCCCATATTGAGAACGCACAAACTGGCAAAGTTTGAGTCCAACAATTTTCGCCAGTGCATAGGCTTGATTCGTCTCCTCGAGGGGACCTGTTAGTAACGACTCTTCGGTGATTGGTTGCGGGCAATCGCGTGGGTAAATACACGTGCTGCCAAGATAGAGAAACCGAGGCACATTAGCCTTGCGAGCGCCTTCGATTGCGGCAACGGCCATCCTGACGTTATCGCAGAGGAATTCCACGGGATAAGTCTGGTTGGCGACTATGCCGCCTACCCTAGCCGCCGCGAAAATGACCGCATCGGGACGTGTTTTCAGAAAGTACTCTTGAACACGAGGTTCGTCAGTGAGGTCTAAGTCACTGCGGTCGACCGTGAGCACTTCGGTGTTCGGTTCAGCACGCAGTCGACGACACAGCGCCGAGCCCACCATGCCGCGATGGCCTGAGACGAAAATTCGACGATACAAAGTGTCAGCCATCGTTAAAAACAGAATTCTTTAAAGCGAACAGATCTCGATTTACTGGACCACCGGTGCCACTAGTTCAATTTGACAGTCTTCCAGCAATACCGAGGCCCCTTGATTCATAAATTTTACGTCGACCACCAAGCGGGTCTCTTGTTGTCGCCGAATGATCACTCCTTCAAAACCTGCGAACTGCCCCGACTTGACTCGCACGCGGTCTCCTTTTTCCAAACGCGATTCAGGCGATAACGGTTCACCAACAGCAATCAAATTTCGAATCTGGATCAAGTCGGCGACCAGTTGTGACGGGTCATCGACGCTCATGCAGCGCGAAACAGTCCCCGTACAAACGGCTTGATAGCGGGCGTCATTGTCGCCCTTGAGAAAGACGTAGTTGGGGAAAAGTGGCAAATGCGATTGCCGAACACGGCCAGCCGGCGAACGAAAACGCCGGGTAATCATCGGGCCGTAATAACCCAAGCCGAGTTCATGCAGCTTCCGCATGAGTTGTTTTTCTTGCCGGCTACGCGTGTAGATTGCCCACCACTCCGCAGAGCCCGACGACTCATCCAGAAGATCGAGCGGAAACAAGTCCTCTTCGGCGGGCAAAATGGGCATTGAGGGGTTCCAAGCTAAGTGCACAAAAAGGCACTAAATTTTGAATCTTCGAAGCGTGTTTCTATTTTTAGCACAATCTTACCTCATTGTCGTTGAGATCGGCTTCATTGAAACAGGTTGTGAATCGCTGACCACGGATGCTCATCATTTATTCATTTGCATCACAGACACCACAGAACAAACGATCACTATCGATGCTGACTTGACTCGGCGACGAGCGCATCACTTTCTTCATCTTTTTGCTCTCGGTGCTGATGACCAAGTGGATTTTCTTCAACCAGCATGAGTTCGGTCAGTTGTGGTTTTAGGTCTGCAATGCGTTGAGCGAGCCGCTCGAGAGTTTCACAGATTTGAGGGTGATCGCCGCGCGAGATGACTTCCAGTCGGCCGACGATGCGATCCATTTGCAATTTGGTGTCGAAGGCAACCAGTGGGATCCGCAGCGACATTTGTTCGGGCTTTTCTGGTAGGCGAACGCTGTGCCAGGCCGCGTGATATCCTTCATGCATCCATGAAATATTCAAGTCCAATTTAATTTGCGACATATCATATTTTTCAGCGAACTCGACTAAGCCATCCCAGACCAGCTGCCATTGTCGGCTGCCCTGCATTTGCACGTGCCGTGACTGTGTTTTGGCATCGCATTTGGGACCGGGGGTAATGAGCCCCTCGCCAAAATTGGCTAGCCGGCGAATGAGAAGCGACAGTTCAGCATGACCGAAGGAACGGGTCATGACGAGCGTTCCCAACACGATGCCAACACCGAGCAGCGCGATCCAGTGGCGGTCGAGCACCACGGAAAGCACCGCAGATAGAGTGGTAGTGCCGCAGAGGAGCGCGACAACAACCAGCATGCCACGTGCTCCAAATCGAGCTCCCAGCAAGTGGTGCAAGTGAGCTCGATCGGTTGCATAGATACTGCGACCGGTCAGGCTGCGGCGAAGAATGGCGATGAGTGAATCAAAGAGGGGTATAGCCAGAACTGCGACGGGTGCTGCAGCGAGCACTGTGGATTCTTTCACCGAGCTCCAAGTCGCCAAAACACCTACCACCAAACCGATGAGCATGCTGCCGGCATCGCCGAGAAAAATAGATGCGGGTGGGCGGTTGTAAGCAAGAAATCCCAACAGGGCACCTGCCATAGAAATGGCCACGACCGCTACGGGTCCGGCACCGGCATGCCATCCCAAAGCAGCGAGACCACAGCAAATTATCATCCCAGCGGTGGTCGCCATGCCATCGGCACCATCAATCAAATTGAGTGCGTTGACCGCCCCCAAAAGCCAAACCAACGTTATTGGATAGGCAAACATACCGAGATTAATCGTGTAACCGAAAATGCTGATCGAATCGATCAGAGTACCACTGCCGATGACACACGAGAGGATCACGATCTGTGCCAACAGCTTCTGTCGGCCACGCAAAGTAATCGCATCATCGACGAGGCCTACCATCATCATGGCAAAAGCGGCGCCGAGCAGCACCAACCACTGCTTGGGCAATTCATTCCAGTAGGGTATTGCTTGGCCAGCCGCGAGAATTGTGACTGAGCCAAAACCGAGAAGTGCTGCCAAGAACACCGCAAGGCCACCACAGAGCGCAGTTTCGTTGCCATGCAGCTTTCGTTCTTTGTCAGGTCGATCCACGATGCCAATTCGGCGACTCAGTGATCGCACCAAAGGAACGATCCAGAGTGCACTGGCAGTGGCAATGACGAAGGCAGCAGAAATTATGAAGAGGAGTGATAACTGCATGACAAAAAGACTTTGATAGCGGGACTTTGATATCAGGCTGTTCGCCCAGTCACCAGATACAGCTAAAGGCAATTAGTCATGTACCGTACACTTGAAATGTAGATTCGCCACTGAACTTGTGAAGGAAAAATCGGAATTTTCGATCAAGTATGGGCCATCCTTTCGCACGATCTGCACAAGTTGAACAATCGGAATTAGGGCTGACGGTGAATTTTTTGCCGGAATACCACAAAAGTAGGTCATTTGGTGTTGCAATCGGTATTTTCGCTCAATCCAGACTCTCAGTTGGGCGATGAATAGGTCTGCCGGAAGATATGAGTAGTATCACCGGTGTAAACGTAACCTTGCAATTTTCACGACTGCCGTTGCAGCCAAGGGGGGCCAAATGGCGGATCGTCCAAACCCAAATCAGCCAAGTTCTGTGCGAAGACGCAAGCTGCGTTTTCTGCTCACCACAATCGTGGTAGCCAGTGCAGGACTCTGCTCGGGAAGCGGATGTACGATGGTGAATGGTTTTCACCAAGCTATTGCCAACAACGATGCGCTCGATCAGTTCATGGTTGCACACCGCAACCGGGCTTGGAGCGCAAAGGCTTGGCATCGCTACAAACACTGTTACTGCGATAAGCGGCATCAGGCAGATTTCTGCGCGGGATTCCGGCAGGGATATGAAGATGCAGCGAATGGTGGTAACGGTTGCACTCCTGCGATTGCACCGCAATCGTATTGGGGTTGGCGCTATCAATCTCCTGAAGGTCAAGCGAAAGTGAACGCTTGGTTTGAAGGTTATCCATTAGGTGCAAAAGCGGCTGAGGAAGACGGCCTTGGATCGTGGGGAAGTATTCGCACGATGCTGCCTGTAGAGACGACGATGCCCCCTTGCGCAGAACCACTCGACGGTCTGCCCATGGGTACCGCTCCTACACCGATTGATCCTGTGATGGGTCCATTGGGTGCGAACGGTAGTGGAAATTTTGGTCCTTTGAATCTCGATTCAATTCCCAAAGTTTCCGCTTCATCAGTTCCGACTACCGCGTCAGGTCGCTGATTCAGTGCTCTTCGATGCAAAGCATCAGCTTTTGTCGCCGTAAGGTGCACTGAAGTTGTAGCGAACGAAACGTAAGGCGTTTTGATGCATAAGCCATCACTGCGCCACATTCCTTATTTGATCATACAACTCCCTTTGCCCATCAACCGGCAGGGGTTCCGCTACGAACGAGAGTCCAAAGATGAGCGTTAGCTTAATGCCGCGCCGCTTACCATCCGCGGTCAGACGCGTCCGCGGCGGTACCATACTGGCCGGATTCCTAATGATGGCTGCCAGTGGTTGTACCGCTTTAACGTCGCCGATCGCAGGGGTTCCAGCAAATCGTTTGCCACCCCAACTGTTCGCGTCGCCCAAGAACAACTTGGTTCCCGTCGATATTTCGATGCTGGCTCTTGAGCCACCACGAGACTATCAAATTGCGGGTGGCGATATTCTGGGTATTTATGTGGAAGGGGTGTTGCCCTTCAATCCTCCCAATCAACCGCCAGAACCACCGCCGGTAAACTTCCCTGACAAGGATAGCACCTTACCACCTTCGATTGGATATCCAGTTACCGTTCAACCAAACGGTACACTCGACCTTCCATTAATCGAGCCGCTAATGGTTGAAGGATTGACTCTCGAACAGGTGCGGGAAAAGATTCGGGCAGCTTATATCGACGCTAGCATTCTGCAGGCTGAGAAGGCTCGTCCGATCGTCAGCATCATTCGTGAGCGAACGTATAACATCATTGTTGTTCGCCAAGATGGAGGCGGTCTTGATCGGAACAACATCAGCTCAGGTTTCATCCGAGGCGGTTCCGATCGCAGTGCAACGGGTGCCGTGGTCAAATTACCCGCGTATCAAAACGACGTTCTTCATGCACTTGTTGAAACAGGGGGATTGCCCGGTTTAAACGCGAAGAACGAAGTCAAGATTTTACGGGCAAGTAGTGCCAACCAGCGTGAGCGTGCCGAGTTCCTGGAAGGCTTCTATGAACAGCAACGAGCCGCCATGCTTGATCCCTGTGCATGTCCGCCGCAGCTACCAGAAGATCCATCCATCCTGAGAATACCATTGCGTCTGCCTCCTGGCGTCTTGCCAGCGATCACGGAAGATGACATTCGATTGGAAGATGGCGATGTGGTCTACATCGAGTCGCGTGAAACAGAAGTCTTCTACACGGGTGGATTACTGCCCGGGGGCGAGTTCCCACTCCCACGTGACTATGACTTGGACGTGCTCGGTGCAATGGCTATCGCTGGTACTGGGATTGCCGGTCAGCAAAGAAGTGGAGGTGGTGGTGGAATCGGCGGCAGCCTGACGCCAGTCCCACCTGGAAAGATCTACATCTTGCGTAAGGCAGGATGTAATGGTCAGGTCGCGATCGAAGTGGACCTCACCAAGGCTATCAATGATCCGAGACAACGTCCCTTGATTGCTGCTGGTGACATTCTCATTCTGCAGTATAAGTGCGAAGAAGAATTAATTAACTTTGGAATGGGAACGTTCTTCACTTTTGGAATTCAACAATTGTTCCGCGGCCGTTAGACGCTGTAGCCGAATCACCGCAGTCAATTCCGACGCCCCGCGAATCCAATTCGTGGGGCGTTTTTCATTTAGCGATTGCGAATAAGTGCAAAGGGGGGCATCGGGCTGGGTGCCAAAATCGCATCATTGCGATCCACTCCCGCTTCCACTTCGCCACTGCGGTTGAGAAAGGGATGATCGCCCCAATCAAAAGCATTGGGTTGTGCGGCAAACGCCACATGTCCATCCTCAAACAAAATATTGAATCCTCGCCCTTCATGTGCTTCGCCCGATCCGCTGAAGCGATCCAGCGGCGAATCGGCGAGAATGGCGAAATAGGGGCGAGATTCAAATCGGGGCGCAAAGTATCGTCCTTGATCTCGTACCCCAAGGCTGTAAGCGTAGTGCCCACCAGCACCCTCTTGCAGGAACGCCAAATGGGCCGGACTTGCTTGATGCAATTCAGCGTGACTGGGCAAGGGCCGATGCTGCCACGCGACCGGAATGTCCAGCGACGGACACCACAATGGTCGCTCAAATGAGATCAATCCCGCTTCTGCCAGCGCAGTTGCATACCTGCCCGCGAAGGCTTCGGGGCCATCCACTTCGAGCTGGGGAAAACGACTGTCCGTACTGTGTGTTAGAAATTCAAACAACGCGGTGCCAGCGGTGCGCAATTGTTCCTGACAGGCAACACTGCGAGAGGACGCCCGTTCGCGGAGTATCCCCGGCAATACGAGCCCGGCCAACACCGTCGTCGCAGCAACCGTGGCAAACGCATCCATCCACCGCCAAGGAGAGCTCGTCGCTGGCACAGGCATCGGGCTTAAACCACTGACTGCATTCTTCGGTTGTTTTTCTTCTCCAGTTGCTCCCGCGTCGCCTGCTCCGGTATCACCAACCGACGTCTCGGCACCCACAAACGGCTCATTTTCGACAATACGTTCAGGGATACCTGACATTGTCTTAAAAACCAAGTCTGCCGGCGGCTCAAAGACCTCCTCCGACTGCTGCAAAGGTCGGAGGGATTCTCGCAATCGCTCTAGCTCGGCCCTCAAGTCTGGGTCCCGAAGTAGAGCTTCGACGATCCGCCGCTCTTCGTCAGGCTCTAGGGCACCCAGGAGGAATCCGAGTAAATCTTCGCGCATCGCGATTGTTCACTACTGGAATGAGAAAATGAAACGGCCTTCGATCATTCGAGAGACTCTACTTCTTGAAACTACGCACGATCAACCCGATTGGTTTGCCGGTCGATTGTCTGAATCGATCTCTTCTTCGTGCGTCTCGCCCCATTGTGTAGTCAAACGTTGTACGGCGGCATGCAGACGACTCTTCACCGTTCCAACTGGAATCCCTAGCGTATCTGCGGCTTCGCGATACTTCATGCCTTGGTAATAAACTAAGTGGACGGCTTGCTTCATGGAGTCGGTCAGCGATTCCACTGCTTCACGGATCCACAGACCGTTCTCTCGCGAGGCAGCTTCCACCAGCGGATCGACAAAGTCACCGATCAGTTTTTCTGACCACTGTCCGTCGCTATCGTCTCCCTTGCCGGCCCGATCCAGGCTGGCCATACGATGACGCTTGTTACGCCGCTGTACGTCGATCGCTTGGTTCGTGGCAATTGCATAAAGCCAAGGGCGGAAACGTCGGTCATTGTCGAACTGTTCGCACTTCAGGTGAACTTGCAAAAACGTGCCCTGAAACGCATCGTCAGCCTGTTCGGCGTCACCCAAATAGCGGCGTAAATAACTAAATATCTCCCGCTGATACCTTCGTACAAGCGTTTCAAACAGCTCGCGATCACCCGTTTGTTTGTACAGGCACAACAACTCCTCGTCGGCGATTAACGCTGTATCGGAATTGAGGGCAATCGGCTTGGTACTCACGGAACCGTCCTGAGAAACAGATGAGGCATCGAGAAAGTTTCCTTGAACTTTACAGTGTATCGAGCAGATCCAAGATGGTCAAAGAATAGCCGCAAACTTACTCGACCCACCCCCCAGATGATCAAAAACAGGAGTCCGTTTGACAGCAAAGGGTTGGTCAGCCTAAAACCAGCCAACCCCTAGCGTTACAAAATCCACTGCATCTGTTAGTCGAGAGGTCCGTTCTTTGACACAACAACCGGGTTATCGCTGGGCTGCTCCCGGCGATGTCAACGCATTTTTCGGCCTCATGCTGGACAATATTGCGGGCCTCATTTTGATGGTCAGCCTGCTTGCCGCCAGCTTTGGATTTCCAGCGTCGTTTGCCATTTCCCACATGGTTCCCGGAACCGCGATTGGCGTATTGGTTGGCGACTTGGCTTTTTTCGTGATGGCTTTCTGGCTGGCAAAACGGACCGGCAAGTGCGATGTGACGGCCATGCCGCTTGGTCTGGATACACCCAGCACCTTTGGCATGGTCTTCTTTGTACTCGGGCCAGCCTTCTTGCATGGCAAATCGATTCTCGGATTGGATGAACTCGGTGCTGCCCAATATGCTTGGCACATTGGTATTTGGTCGCTGATCTTTTCAGGGGTCTTTAAATTGGCTTGTGCGCCCGTTTGCGGGTTGGTTCGCCAAGTCATTCCAAGGGCAGGACTCTTGGGATCCCTGGCGGCCATCGCGCTAGTGCTGATTAGCTTTCTCCCCTTGCTTGATATCTTCTCTCATCCGCTACCTGGTTTTATCGCTCTCGCCATTGTGCTAACCAGTCTGATTGGACGCGTTCCACTACCGGGAAAAATTCCCGGGACACTGGCGGCACTCTTGGTTGCAGGGACTGTGTTTTTCCTGATGCGCTGGCTAGACATGCCAGGCTATGCAGCGCACGAAGGTGTTGGCGGCGGCGGGATTGTGGTGCAGTGGCTTCCCAGTGAATGGCGAACCGCATGGCAATTCGGTTGGACAAAAGAAGTGCAGGATGCCTTGGGTTACCTCCCCGTGGTTCTGCCGTTCGCGCTCGGCACGGTCGTGGGCGGAATCGATTGTACCGAGAGCGCCGCAGCGGCAGGTGATGAATTTCCTACTGGTGGTGTGATCGGAGTCGAAGCGATCGCAACGCTCGTTGCTGCCTTCTGCGGGGGTGTTATTCAAACAACTCCTTACATCGGACACCCTGCTTACAAAGCAATGGGCGGTCGTGCTGCTTATACGTTGGCCACGGCGATCTTTGTGGGCGGAGCAGGGGTGGTCGGGTACTTTGGATATATCCTCCAGTGGCTCCCCGCGCCCATTGTTTATCCCATCCTCGTTTTTGTTGGACTGGAAATTACTGCGCAGAGTTTCCTGGCGACGCCACGCCGTCATTACGCGGCAGTGGCTCTCGCCTGCATTCCCGCACTGGCTTTCTTGGCAGGGAATTTTCCCGGTCAAGTTCTCGGTGACGCGGCAGTACGAGCAGCCGGAATTTCCGCGGCGACCCTCTCCGACCAACTTCTCTCAGAGAAACTGGCCACGATCGGCGTCTTATCAAGCGGCTTTATTTTAACGAGCTTGTTTTGGGCTTGGGCACTGGCATCCATTATCGATAAACGACTTTGCCACGCTGCTGCAGTGATTTTTACAGCCGGGGTCTGCACACTCTTTGGATTGATCCACAGCCCAATTGCTGGTAACCGCATCTATCTCCCTTTCGGTCCCGATCGCTGGGGCGATTGGGTTTTGCCTATCGCCATGCGAAACATAACCTTCGAATACGCAGCGGGCTATATCTTCGCTGCGGCCCTGCTATTTGTTTGGGGAACTTGGTTGTCGAAAGCGGGCATCGATATTCCCAGTCACGAGGAAACAGCAAGCGGCTTCTCCGGCGAGGGACATCAAGAATCAGCAGTCTAACGACTGTTGTTGTTTGAGTACCTTAACTCTTTAGACACTCAACTTTCCCAGACACTCAACACACATTGCCATGTTGCCAAGAACGCTAGAGCCCGAAGTCATGGATGACGCACAGGAGGCCATCTTGTATGACTCGATGGACCACCGACAAGTGAATGCGAGATTTGTTGAGGACTTTCTTGCCACTGCAGCGGCGGGAGAGCGAGTCATCGACCTGGGTGCGGGTACGGCCCGTATTCCCATCGAACTATGCGAACAGTGCAAATCGACCAGCGTGATGGCTATTGATGCCGCAACGAGCATGCTGGATGTGGCCATCCGGAATATCGACATTGCCGGACTGCGAGGTCGAATTCAATTGCTCTGTGCCGATGTCAAGCGACTCTACGTAGTGGAAGATGCTTGTTGCGATAGCGTGATCAGCAACACTTTACTCCATCATATCGCCGAGCCTGCCGCGGTACTGCGTGAAGCGGTTCGCATCGTCAAGCCGAACGGGAGAATATTCATCCGCGACCTGATGCGTCCCAATTCCGATGCCGAAGTGGAGCGTTTGACGGAATTGCACGCGGCCAACGAACCGGATGCATCCAAGCAATTGCTCCGCCAATCCTTGCATGCTGCGTTGACATTGGAGGAAGCCGCACAAATGTTGAGCGACTGCGGGCTCGATCCTGCCGATGTGCGCGCCACAAGCGATCGGCATTGGACAATCGATTCGCTCCGCAGATAGTCGCAGATAGTCGCAGATAGTCGCCTTTCGCTCCGCGAAAGTAGCGAAAGCATTAGAGAATGCACTAGAGAATGCACTAGAGAATGATGACGCTACTTTCGCGGAGCGAAAGGCG
>JBGTBJ010000136.1:0-15559 GCA_041749395.1 Pirellulaceae bacterium | reverse complement strand
CAATTGTAAATCGAAGGCAATAATAGTCGCCTTGCGCTCCGCGAAATTTCTGAAAAACCAACGAATTCCAACGCTACTTTCGCGGAGCGAAAGGCGACTATCGGCGACTATCTCCTGGCGGGACGAACGAAGGTTTTTCGTTCGAGTTCAATGGGCTGACGAATGATGCAACCCATCAAGTGATCGTTCACCATTCCCATCGCCTGCATGAATGCATACACAGTGGTGGGTCCCACAAAGCTCCAGCCCCGTTTCTTGAGGTCTTTCGACAATCGCGTCGATGTTGTCGTATTAGGGAATTGGCTCAGCACTTCCTTGGTGATGGACTTTGGACGTTCACTGGAGGGTGGCTCGAATTGCCAAAAGTAGTTCGCCAATGAACCAAATTCGTCAACCAATTCGCAGGCTCGTGCTGCGTTGTTTATGGTCGACTCAATCTTCTTTCGATGCCTCACGATTCCGGCGTCGAGCAGTAATCGATCGACATCGGTGCTACCAAACTGGGCAATTTCTTTAAATTCGAAATTCGCAAACGCTTGTCGGAAATTCTCGCGTTTGCGTAGGATGGTTAACCAGCTCAGACCGGACTGAAAACCTTCCAAGCAAATTTTCTCGAACAATCTGCGGTCCTCCACGACGGGCCGTCCCCATTCGACGTCGTGGTAATGGATATAGTCGTCCGTCGACATCCCCCACCAGCATCTGGGTTGTCCATCCGTGCCTTGAATCAGTCCGTCAGCGAGCTTGGCCATCGAAAATACGCTTTCAGGAAAATGGGTTGGCCTGTCAGTAAACCTTCGCTGCGACAGAATTGAATTTTGCGTCGCGGCCGATTGATTTGTATAGTAAAGATCTTGGAGTCCAACGCAAAGCCTGGCACCCACCCCGCATCCATGATGAAATCCCACCTCTTGTTTCTTTTTCCCGCCTTCCTTTTGTCGCTCAATTTGGCTGCAACTGCTGCCGACACCATTGAGTTCAATCGTGATATTCGCCCTATCTTGTCCGGCTCGTGTCTCACCTGCCATGGACCCGACGAAGCGGCGCGCGAGGCCGATCTTCGCTTGGACCAACGGGATGCTGCGATTCGTGACCTCGGCGGATATGCAGCGATCGTGCCTGGTGATGCTGCTGCGAGCGCAGTCATCGAAAGAATTACCAGCGATGATCCCGATATGCAAATGCCACCACCGGGCAAGGGTCGTCTTCTGAACGCTGCTGAAGTGGAATTACTGCGACGTTGGATTGACCAAGAAGCGCCCTATCAAACTCATTGGTCCTATGTATCGCCGCAAATGCCGCCCCTTCCAACCGCCCAAAATGCCGCCCAACAGACCAATTGGGTTCGCAATGAAATCGACGCATTTGTACTGGAGAAAATGGAGGCGGTTGGGTTGGAACCAACCGCTGAGGCAGATCGACATGTATTGGCCAGACGTGTGGCACTAACGCTGACGGGGCTTCCCCCGAGTCGCGAAGAGTTCGATGCGTTTCTTCAGGATGCGAGCCCCGACGCCTACGAGCGATACGTAGACAACCAGTTAAGGAAGCCAGCCTTTGGCGAGCGATGGGCACGCGATTGGCTTGATCTCGCACGATACGCAGATTCCGCCGGATATGCAGACGACCCTGCACGCGAGATTTGGGCATTTCGCGATTATGTGATTCAGTCGCTCAACGATAATAAGCCCTTTGACCAATTTACTATCGAACAAATCGCAGGCGACTTGTTGGATTCTGCTACAGAGGCTCAGCGAATCGCAACAGCATTTCATCGCAACACAATGACCAACAGCGAAGGTGGCACCAACGATGAACAATTTCGCAACGAAGCCATCGTCGATCGAGTCAATACGACGATGGCAGTTTGGATGGGAACCACGATGGCATGCGCCCAATGTCATACGCACAAGTACGATCCCATCACGCAAACGGAATACTTCAAGTTTTTTGATTTCTTTAATCAGTCCGCCGACGCTGATCGTCGTGATGAAAGTCCCTTTTTAGAAGTTTGGAGCGAAGAACAACTTGCCAAAAAGAAACAGCTCGTCGAACAAGAATTAGAACTACAACGTCTGCTTGATACACAGACGACTTCGCTTGATGAGGCACTAATGACGTGGCTCGCCGAGATGAAAGTCGAACCCAAGTGGACGGAGGCTATTCCTACCACTGCAAGCAGCGACCAGGGTACCCTCGTTATCGATGGAGAAGGCAACATCACAGCGGAAGGGGATCGCCCTGAGCAATCGACCTGGACCATTCATATTCCGACGACTCCCGGCAAAACAGTCGCTGGATTGCGACTCGGTATTCCGAAATCGCAAGAATCGAATTTTGTCCTTAGCCGTGTGAACGCTGCGTACGTTCCCGATGGTACGGCGGCTCCACGGGCACGCTTTGTTCGATTGTCGCTGCCCGGCGAAGAGCGAATTTTACACTTGGCTGAAATCCAGGTTATGTCCGCCGGGGCGAATCTTGCCTTGCAAGCCGTCGCCACACAGAGCTCAACTGCTTACGGGGGTGATGTTACACGGATCAACGATGGCAACACGGATGGAATTTATGACAAGCAGTCCGTAACACACACCGCTACAGAGAAAGATCCTTGGATTGAGCTGGATCTTCAAAGCGATCAACCTGTGGAGTCTCTACTTGTCTGGAACCGTACCGACAGCAAGCCGATAGAAGATCGTTTAAAAGGATACGTCGTTGAATTGTTGGATCAACAACGACAAGTCGTTTGGTCGTCAACGCCCGATGCAATCCCTGCACCCTCGATCGCGCTTTCGCCCAACGGTGCCCGCACACTCCATTTTCACTTAGCACTTGCTGACTACGCTCAAGATAATTTTCCAGCGAGCAGTGTCTTGCCGCCCAGCGGAGATAACACGGCGCCCATTGATGCAAATCGTGGTTGGGCAATTGGCGGACAAACAGGTGCCGAACATGAATTGAGTGTTTTCTTGCCGAGCCCACAAACGTTCGATGCCGGCATGTTGGTGTTAACGCTGACTCAAAAGTCGGCGTTTGCCAATCATGTGCTAACGGGTTTGAGTTTAGAGATCACCGATGATCCTCAAGCAACCCGCTGGAGCCAGTTACCTTCCGACATTCGGATGTTGCTTGTCAAGAATTCTCTTTCAGACGAAGATCGCCCGCGGTTGGCAGAGTATTTCCGCAGCATCACTCCCATGTTGGCTGAACCACGCGAACAGCTATCGCAAACCAAAAAGCAGCTTGCAGAACTTGGTCCCACGACAACAGTCCCTGTGATGGAAGAGCTGCCAGGAGATAAACACCGAGTTACAAAATTGCAGTTGCGCGGAAATTACCTCAGCACTGCTGAAGAGGTAACCGCTGGTGTCCCTGCTGCCTTTCATCCCCTTCCCGCCGACGCACCTAGGAATCGCTTGGGGCTGGCACAATGGATAGTAGATAGGAGCAATCCGCTCACTGCGCGTGTTTGTGTCAATCGACATTGGGAGCAGGTCTTCGGCACTGGGATTGTTGAAACCAGCGAAGAATTTGGATCGCAGGGAGAACGTCCAACCCATCCCGAATTATTGGATTGGCTGTCGGTCGATTTGATGAACCACGGTTGGGATATCAAACGATTGTTGAAGCAGATGGTCATGTCGGCCAGCTATCGACAATCGTCGATAGTAACTCAAGAAATGCTTGAGCTGGATCCACAAAACCGTTGGTATGCGCGTGGACCTCGTTTCAGGATTTCGGCCGAGATGGTTCGTGATCAAGCGCTGGCCGTTAGCGGTTTGCTGAGCAACAAGATCCTCGGTCCACCCGTGCGACCGCCTCAACCACAGCTAGGTCTTTCCGCAGCATTTGGATCGGCCACCGATTGGATGACGAGCGCTGGGGAAGATCGATATCGGCGAGCTATTTATACAACTTGGCGGCGCTCCAATCCTTATCCCTCGATGTCGACGTTTGATGCGCCGAACCGTGAAGTCTGCACGTTGCGCCGCTCGCGAACCAATACGCCGCTGCAAGCTTTGGTCACGTTAAATGATCCCGTTTATGTGGAGGCGTCCCAGGCACTCGCTCGTAAAATGCTGGCCGAATCCACACTCGAATCACAAGTGCAAGCGGGGATTCAAGCTTGTCTGATGCGGAGTGGCTCGGAGGCGGAGGTCGTGCGATTGAGTAGTCTCTATTTAGAACTTCAACAATACTATGCCCAGGATTTGGAAGCAGCCAAATCGTTAGCGGAGACACCACTCGGTCCATTACCAGAAAAGATGGATGTGGCAGCGGCCGCTGCAATGACGATCATTGCCAGTACGCTGTTGAATCTTGATGAGACACTAATGCCGCTGTAGTTGTTCTGCCTTACCTCAAGGTTTTGATTCTTTAACCGTTACGACGAATTGCACCAATGAACAACTCCTTTTTTTCACGTGAACTACATCGAGCTCAAGTAGGTGCGGCGACGCGCCGGCATTTTCTTCAGCAGTCCACAGCTGGTATTGGTGCGATTGCTCTTGGCTCATTGCTTCAGCGCGACGGGTTTGCGGCCACCGATGGCTCCAGCAACGAATCGGGCGGGCGCGAATCGGGCGGAACAAACTCGCCAAATCCGTTGGCACCCAAACTGCCTCCTCAGGCGGCGACTGCTAAACGAGTTATCTACCTGCATATGACCGGTTCGCCACCCAATTTAGATATCTTCGACTACAAACCAGAACTTGTTCGCCTCAATGGTACCGATTGCCCTGAGCAATACATCAAGGGTAAAGAGTTTGCGTTTACGAGCGGTACTCCCAAATTGCTCGGCTCTCCTCGTAAGTGGAAGCAAGTGGGCGAAGCGGGGATGTGGATGTCGGATGCAGTCCCGAATTTCCATAAGATAGCCGATGAGATGTGTGTGATTCACAGCATGCATACGGATCAGTTCAATCACGCTCCAGCGGAACTGCTGCTCATGACAGGTTCGCCCCGTTCGGGCCGACCATCCTTTGGCGCGTGGACCAGCTATGGCTTAGGCAGCGAGAATGAGGATCTACCGGCATTTGTGGTGCTCATCTCAAGCGGAGTTCAACCCAATGGCGGAAAAAACTCTTTCGGTAACGGCTTCTTACCGTCGATCTATCAGGGAGTCCAGTGTCGTTCGAAGGGAGACCCCGTACTCTATTCGTCCGATCCTCCTGGTATGACCCGGGATATCCGTCGAAAGAGCCTCGATGCGTTGCAAGATCTCAATGCCATGCAAGCGGAATCCATGGGGCATCCGGAAACGCTAACTCGGATATCGCAATATGAACTCGCATTTCGAATGCAAGCATCCGTTCCTGAAGTAATGGATATCACGAGAGAATCGAAAGAAACGCTGGAATCCTATGGCGCCGAACCAGGAGGCTCTAGCTTTGCTAACAATTGCCTTCTGGCGCGACGCTTAAGTGAGTCCGGGGTTCGATTCGTTCAGCTCTTTGATTGGGGCTGGGATTTCCATGGCACCGGTGCCGGCGAGGGTTTAACCGACGGGTTAACCAATAAATGTGCGACCATGGACAAGCCCATTGCCGCACTGATCATGGACCTCAAGCAGCGTGGACTGCTCGATGAAACTCTGATCATTTGGGGTGGTGAATTTGGTCGTACGCCGTTTCGAGAAGGACGTACAGCCAATAGCCAAATTCTTGGACGAGACCACTTTCCCGATGCCTTCTCCATGTGGATGGCTGGCGGCGGAGTGAAAGGTGGACTCGACTATGGTACCAGCGATGACCTCGGCTTTAGCGTGGCTGAGAATCCCGTCCATGTGCATGACTTGCAAGCAACCGCCATGCATGCACTAGGTTTTGACCATACCCGTTTGACCTATCGCTTCCAGGGACGCGATTATCGATTGACCGACGTCCATGGTCATGTACTTCATGACATTTTGACGTAATGGCTTTAAAGGGCGCGCCAATGGTCGATAAGCGATTTTCTAGGAGCGGGTAACTTTAAGAGAGGAGCGAATTCGGCAGTCGCTTCGTCGGTCTCGGCGAACAAGGCCGATAGCTCTTGATCATTCGCACTCGATAAGCGTCGGTATCCGCTAACAAATTCGTCTTTTTCTGGCCAAAGTTCGTCTGAGCCGCAGGGCAGCATCGAAGCAAGTGCGACACATGCAGGACCATAGGACGACGACCCCGCGCACAAGAGACTTTCCAATTGAGTGTGATTCTGAATCAAGGTGGCAAACGAATCGGGTAGCTTCCAATTTCTTGCCAACACGGCGGCCGCTTCCGCATGGTCCCAACCGAATGTTTCCCGTTCCAGCGTACTGAGACGCATGCTCTCGCCGCTGCGTCGCGCTAGGAGTGGTTGATATTCTGTTGGTAATTGTTTCATCAACAATGGTATCGCCATGTCCTGCAGAAGCGCGCCTGCAAAAAGATCTTCCGCCTCGGTCAATCGCATCCATTTGCCTAGCTTGCGGGCAAACAGGGCACGACGGAGCGAATCTTGCCAAAGACTCTTGAGATCGAACGTGCCAATTTTGGGATTGGGCACCACGGCAAAGACTGCATTCCACAACGCAAAATTGGTGATAGAACGCACGCCGACAAGCGTCAGTCCCTGTTGAATGCTCGAAATCTCTCGACTAAATCCAAAGTAGGACGAATTCACAAACTTCAGCACTTGGCCCATTAGCCCAGGATCGGCTTCAATGGGCTTCGCGAAATCGCGCGGTCCCTTATCGGGTTGCTGAGACAATTGCAGTAACGCAATTGCGGTCTGTGGAAGTGCAGGCAATTGCGCTGCGGCCAAAACACTATCAAGTGTCATCGTTGCTGTTGAAGTCGACATCGCGGCGTAATACTCGACAAGTGCTTGGATATCAGGACTAGAGTCCCCCCGGCACCGCTTCGTGCCGATGGTTCTAGAGTGGGCAATCCCTGCTCGAAATCTAGGTCGAAAGTTCACCAGAGGCAAACAGAAGGAATACTTCTTCGCAAATGCCTAGAAATAATGTCTCACCCAATGAGGTGTTAGAGAAATTATTGTCCCTTCGACACCACGTTCGTTGTCTTTGTGCAACAACGAACCCCGCTCGCGAACGAGGTACTATCGCGAACGAGGCGATTCAATTTCGAAAATGAGCCGGCGGCTATCATGTCATTTCGAACCCTTTTGATACGTAAATGACGGCGAATCCTGCGGGAGAGTCCAGTCCAGTGCTTGAGGGGGAACCAAAAAAACGGAACTTGGCAATCTATTTGCGATGTCTTCGCAACTCGTCACCACAAGTCCCTTGTCGCCTCGAACGTCGCATACTTAGGAAATCACTCTTATGCCCTTGGGTTACACAGCTTGCGGTTTCTTAGTGATTTGCTTTTTGATCGAAGGATTAGTTTCGACAAGCGAAAATCGAGAACACGACACACTATCGCCCTCCGCTGGTTCAAAAAGACAAGTGGTGGCCCCGGTTAGTGTCGCACCCACCGGATGGCGTAAGACCGAATCGGGATGGGAACTAGCCGACAATTGGCCTGTTGCGGCCGGTGTCGACTCCCATAACCGGATTAATCAACTTATCCAGAATCAAAAGGACGTTGAAACCTCCTCGTGGATCGGTACGATTGGTACGAAGACGATTAATACCATTCAGCAATTGGACCCCATTACACTAGTCGCTCTGCAAGTGACGGCGATCGCTCTCCTGTTGGTCGTAGCCAAACATTCACAACCAAAAACCGATGAGTCGACACTGGCGGAGTGAGCGTTTGCAGAGGAAACTGCTGGTATGGCCGTTTGCTCTCTCGTTTACTACCTCGACAAGCAACAGTTTGACAATGAACCGCCCGCTTGAAATAGAAATTAGTGAAGTTGTTTCGTTGCAATCCAACGGAGAACCGTTCTACTTTATCGATTGCCGTGAAGCGGACGAATATGAGACCGCCTCTATACCGGGTACGACTTTGGTCCCGATGAGCGAGTTGCGTGATCGCCTGAGTGACTTGGAACCCCACCGCCAGAGCCATATTGTGGTTCATTGTCACCATGGTGGGCGCAGTCTGGCAGTCGCCAAGGCCTTGCGTCAGGCAGGATTTCCTGACGCTCAAAGCATGGCTGGGGGAATCGATGCTTGGAGTATTGAAGTCGATTCCAATATTCCTCGGTATTAAAATGAAATACCATTGTTCGCTGTCACCCTAGGCTTGGTAATCATGAGACTGGAATTGCGAAGCACCGTAGGGATTCTGTTAGTTATTTTTTGTGCGATCGAGTTTGGCGTTTCTGCCAGCGCGTTCGGCGACGAAGCGGCACTCCAGTCCTCCACCCTAGACTTTGGTCGCGACATTCGCCCCATCCTTTCTGACCATTGCTTTGCCTGTCATGGACCAGATGAGGCAGCGCGTCAGTCCAGTCTTCGGCTCGACGAAGTTGCATCGGCCTATGGAATCGCTGATAGCGGGCTAGCTGCCGTTGTGCCCAACGATCTTTCGGCAAGCCAGCTTGTTGTCCGCATCGATGCCACCGATGCCGATTCGATCATGCCTCCTCCTGAAGCCAACAAGCGTTTGACAGAAAATCAAAGAGAGCTATTGCGCCAATGGATTGCCAGCGGAGCTCCCTACGCATCGCATTGGTCTCTGGTTCCTCCCCGAAGGCATTCCGCACCTGCGGTCAGGTCAGTCGAACCTTTGGTGGATCCGATCGACGCATTCATTATCGCCAAGATTCAATCTCAGGGACTCACGGCGAACGAAACAGAACAGCGAGATATGTTATTGCGACGTGTCACGTTTGATCTAACTGGCTTACCGCCAACACTGCAAGAGCGTGAGGATTTTCTGGCGGATAACTCGCTTGAAGCGTTCGAGAAAGTTGTGGATCGGCTATTGGAGTCGCCTCGATTTGGCGAACATCTGGGACGCTATTGGTTGGATCTTGTTCGGTACGGAGATACCCACGGGTTGCATCTGGATAATTACCGAGAGATGTGGCCCTATCGCGATTGGGTGATCAAGGCCATCAATGAAAATATGCCCTTCGATCAATTCATTCAAGAACAGCTTGCCGGCGACCTGCTTCCTGGCGCCACGCTGGATCAACAAATCGCCAGTGGCTTCAATCGGCTCAATGTCACGACTAGTGAGGGAGGTTCCATTTATGAAGAAGTTTTCGCACGCAATGTGATCGATCGGACCGATGCCTTTGGGACTATTTTTCTAGGACTCACTACAGGCTGCGCTGTTTGTCATGATCATAAATTTGATCCGCTGTCGCAAAAAGATTTCTATTCGCTTGCCGCGTTTTTCAACAGCCTGGACGGACGCGCGCTCGATGGCAATGCGAAAGACCATCCACCCGTGGTAAGTGTTCCAACACCCGAAAGCGATGCACAGCTCGACGATATTGCTCGACAGCTCCAAGAGATTCAGAGCGAAATGAATGGACCACTCCCGACGGTTGACGAAGCCCAACAGCGTTGGCTAGATCGGATTCGCGGAGAGCATTCCATCGCCGAAAATACATGGGTCCCTTTGAAGCCGATAAGTGCAGTAAGTGATTCAGGGACGATTCTTGAAATCAACGACCAAGGCCATATCACCGCTTCGGGTTCACTCCCCGATAAGAACTCCATTACGATGGAATTTCCGATTCCAGAAGGCAAGTCATTCCAGCTCTTGCGCCTCGACTTGCTGACCGATTCGTTGGAGCAACCGGCCGGGCGTAGCGCCAATGGAAATGCAGTGCTCAGCGAATTGGAAGTTGCACTGAAGTCACCTGAAACGGGTAATGAATTCTTGCCAGTGCGGTTGATTTATGGTGAAGCTGATCACTCCCAAAGCGATGGTCCCGAGTTTGATGTTCAATTTGCGATCGATGGCAAAACCGATGGCAAGTCGGGTTGGGCGATCGGCGGACATCAGCATCCAGGCCCCAATCATGCTTGGTTTGTTGCTAGTACGATGTTGGGCTCAAGCACCGGGCCGGCGGTTCTGCGCGTCACGCTGCAGCACCAATCACAATACTCGGGACACGAGTTTCGTCGATTCGCATGCTCGCTGTCGGAGAACGCACCCGTCGCTTCGCCGGATAGACAATTACAGATTAGTGATTGGCACTTGGTTGGGCCGTTCGAAATCGAAAACATCGGTGCTGGATATTATCAGGGTTTTGCCTCGCAATCAGGCGCCTTCGATGCAACAGCAAGTTTTCCATCGGGCAATGGCAAATTGTCCTGGCAGTTGCGCGATGACTTTTCCGCCGCAAGGACAAATTCGCTACCTAACTTTGATGATCGCTCCAGCGTCAATGTCTTGCACTGTCAGATCAGTGCTGACGCTCCCCAAAAGCTGACGCTGTTACTCGGTACGGAAGATGGGTATCAGATTTGGATACAGGGCAAACGCGTTGCTGAGCTGAATCAGAATCGATCTCTAGCTCCCTTAGCGGACGAAATAACGCTTGACTTGCAACAAGGGACAAACGACCTCTATGTGAAAGTTATTCAGCAGGATGGTCCCGCTGCATTTGCTTACGCATTTCGGTCACCCGCAGTACCGTTGCCTCGTTCTGTTCGTGAGCTAGCCGACAAGGTCGCGGATCATGACGATGGCGACGCGCAGGCTGCACTGCGACAGTACTATCGCCGTGTCGTATCGATCGATCCAGACTGGTTGGTATTGCAAGATATTGCTGGTGGCCTGCGAAAACAGCGCGAAGCAGTATTGTCAAAGTTGCCAACGACATTGGTTTGGAGAGAAACGGACGAACCCCGTGTAGCGCATGTTCTCGTGCGCGGACAATACGATCAACTGGGTCCCGCTGTTTCACGCGCGGTCCCCCAAGCACTCCCCGCTATGCAAGAATCGATGCCAGGAAATCGTCTTGGGCTAGCTCAATGGTTGGTCGATCCCGCACATCCGTTAACGGCGCGAGTCGCGGTCAATCGATACTGGCAACAACTGTTTGGGACTGGATTAGTAAAAACCAGTGAAGACTTTGGCTCTCAAGGCACACCCCCTAGCCATCCCAAGTTGCTCGACAATTTGGCGTTAGATTTTATCCAGAGTGATTGGAATGTAAAAAAATTGTTGAAGCGGCTCGTGATGACAGAAGCGTATCAGCGCAGCGCGAAAACCAATGATACTGCCATGCAAGCAGATCCTGAGAATCGCCTCTTAGCACGAGGTCCTCGTTTCCGACTGGACGCGGAGACGATTCGGGATGCGGCCCTTTTCGCCAGTGGTTTATTGGTGGAACAACGAGGCGGCCCGAGCGTGAAACCGCCACAACCGGATGGCCTTTGGAGCGCAGTGGCTTACACCAGTAGCAATACGGCAAATTTTGTTGCCGACACAGGAGACCAAATCTTTCGTCGCAGTGTCTATACGTTTTGGAAACGGACGAGCGCACCGCCGCAAATGACCACCTTTGATGCGCCCAGTCGCGAGCGTTGCACGGCCCGGCGCGAGCGAACCAATACTCCGATGCAAGCACTCATGTTACTCAATGAGCCTCAGTATTTTGCCGCAGCGCGGAGCTTGGTCGGTGTGTGTTGTAAGCCAGAGGACGCATCGATGCATGAGCCTCTCGTCCGCATGATGCTCACCGTGACGACGCGGCAACCAAGCGCTGACGAATTGAAGGAATTGGAACTACTGCATCAAGAGATCGAAATGATGTATCGCGATTCGCCTGGCTTGCTGGAGTCGCTTAAATGCACATCGGCTGAAGATGCAGCTTGGCTGATCGTTGCATCCACCGTACTGAACCTAGACGCTGCCATCAACAAGTAGTCATGCTGAGCGAGATCGTCCGACCACCAGGTATCCATTCATGAACACGCTCACTCGACGCCATTTCTTCTCGCAATCCTCCGTAGGACTTGGCTGCGCCGCGCTTGCCTCACTCGCGGGTGGCAGTGCCAGTCAATCGCTAGATCCTACTCGATTGGCTGCGAGTGAATTTCCCTCTAGTTCCGCTGCTCTGCCACATCATGAACCGAAAGCTAAGCGAGCGATCTATCTTTTTATGTCGGGTGCACCCAGCCAGATGGATCTCTGGGATCATAAGCCCGTGATGCAAGATTGGTTTGACAAAGATTTGCCCGAGTCGATTCGACAGGGGCAGCGTTTGACAACAATGACTAGTGGGCAAACAAGATTTCCCATAGCGCCGAGCATTTACAATTTTGCGCCTCACGGTACCAATGGGACAATGGTCTCAGAACTACTGCCACACATGTCGCAGAAAGTGGACGAGATCGCGCTTGTCAAATCGATGTGGACGGAAGCGATTAACCACGACCCGGCAATCACCTACATCTGCACTGGAAATCAGCTTCCCGGAAAAGCAAGCCTTGGCTCGTGGCTGTCCTACGGCTTAGGAACTGAAAATGAAAACCTACCGGCGTTTGTGGTTATGACCGCAACATGGACGGGGCGGAAAGAAGCACAAGCGTTGTACAATCGACTTTGGGGTAATGGATTCTTACCCAGTAAGTACCAGGGCGTTGCCTTGAGGAATTTGGGAGATCCTGTGCTGTATTTGTCGAACCCCGGGGGTATAAGTCCCGCGATTCGACGACGCATGCTTGATTCGCTTGGTCGGCTCAATGCGAAGAACTATCAGCAGCAAGGCGACCCGGAAACGTTGGCCCGTATTGCGCAATACGAAATGGCCTTTCGGATGCAATCGAGCGTTCCGGAATTGACTGATATTTCTGACGAGCCCCAACACGTGTTGGACCTCTATGGCCCCGACGTCCAAAAACCAGGGACCTTTGCCCATAGCTGTTTGCTAAGTCGACGATTGGCCGAGCGGGGTGTTCGCTTCACGCAGATTTTTCATCGTGGCTGGGATCAACATCTTAATTTGACCAACGACCTTCCCAATCAATGTCGTGACATCGATCAGCCAAGTGCAGGATTGTTAACAGATCTGCGACAACGCGGCATGTTGGATGATACCCTAGTTGTTTGGGGTGGCGAGTTTGGGCGAACCATTTATTGCCAAGGGGCATTGTCGAAAACTCAATACGGCCGCGACCACCACCCCAAGTGTTTTACGATCTGGATGGCGGGCGGCGGAATCAAGGGCGGTGTCGTCCATGGTGAGACGGACGATTTTTCCTACAATATCACCAAAGATCCCGTTCACATTCGTGATTTGAATGCCACCATCTTGCACTTGATGGGTATCGACCACGAGCGGTTTGTGTATCCTTTCCAAGGTCTTGATCAACGTCTGACCGGGGTCGAACCGGCTAAGTTGATTTCGCCAATTTTGACCTGACCGAGCAACCCATGACGTACATTGCATCGCCTGTGTGTATTGAATCCTTCCAACGAGACGGCTATGTCATCGTGCCGGGACTGTTGAATGCAGAAGAGACAGGGCGTCTGGCTGAAACGGCGCGTGGCGATCGACGGATGGAAAAAGACGCAACCTCCCGAAGCGATGCTGCCGGCGGACAAACCATTTTGGCTGTGCGCGATTCTCTTGGCGACGATATTTATTCGCGCATCGCTCGCAGCCAACGCATCGTCGAACCGATGTCCATTTTTCTACAGGACGAAGTCTATCACTATCACCACAAGTTGATGTTGAAAGAACCACGAGTAGGAGGTGCGTGGGAATGGCATCAAGATTATGGCTACTGGTACAACTACGGTTGCCTCTACCCCACCATGGGTTCCTGTTATATCGCCATCGACCGGGCCAGTCGTGCCAACGGATGCTTGCAGGTGATTCCCGGTTCACATCATTTGGGTCGCATGGAGCATGGCAAAGTGGGCGGGCAAACAGGTGCCGACCCGGAGCGAGTGGAAGCGGTGTTAAATCGTCTCCCCTTGGTCTACGTAGAAATGGAACCCGGCGATGGGTTGTTTTTTCATGGTAATGTACTTCATCGCAGCGATGCAAACACCAGTCCGGATCCTCGCTGGTCATTGATTGTTTGTTACAATACTCGCGGCAATGACCCCTACGTTGTGAAACGACACAACGGTTATCATCCACTCAGTTTATTACCCGAGAATACGCCCCTGTAGGCTGACGGCATGTCGACTATCACTTTTTCCAATGTTCGGACTCAATTTGCTGGCATTTCTGTCGTCGATTTGGCGACCGAGTTTGGCACCCCTGTTTATGTTTATGATGTAGGCGTCATCGAACAGCGAATTGCCGACTTGGCTGCATTTGATTGCGTGCGATTCGCTCAAAAAGCATGCAGCAATATCGCCATTCTCGATCGTGTCCGACAGGCAGGTGCAAAAGTAGATGCGGTCAGTGCCGGCGAAATTCTCCGCGCACTTGCAGCCGGATATACTGCGAAAGAGATTGTTTACACGGCCGATATTTTTGATGCGGCAGCCTTGCGATTGGTAGTCGACCATCATCTGCATGTGAATTGCGGCTCGCCAGAAATGATCAGCCAGTTAGGCGAACTGGCTCCGGGCGCGGACATTACGCTGCGAATTAACCCAGGATTTGGTCACGGCCATAGCCAGAAGACGAACACGGGCGGCCCACAGTCCAAGCATGGCATTTGGCACGATGCAGTGGATGATTGCTTGCGTCGCGCCGATCAATATGGCGTGACGGTGACCGGTCTTCATATGCATATCGGTTCCGGTACGGATCTGGAGCATCTATCGCAAGTTTGCGATGCAATGGAAAAGACTGCCCTGAGTGTTGGGCGAACGCTGACAACGATTAGTGCCGGTGGTGGATTACCTGTGCCCTATCGCCCCGGTGAGACCTATGTCGACATTGATGCCTACTTCCAACTTTGGGATGCAACAAGACATCGACTTGCCAGCCAATTCGGACACCCGTTGCAACTGGAGATCGAACCTGGGAGATACTTAGTGGCTGAAGCAGGATGTCTGATTGCAGAAATCCGCGCCGTCAAAAAAATGGGTGAGAATCTTTTCTATCTAGTCGATGCCGGCTTCAATGATTTAGCCCGTCCCGTCATGTATGGGGCTTATCATCCCATTTCCATTGCACCACGCGATGGTGTTGTCGACCGTCCTGAAACCAACGCCGTGGTCGGCGGACCACTCTGCGAGTCGGGTGACATTTTTACTCAAAAGGAAGGCGGGTATGTGGATTCGCGTCTCTTGCCTATCGCCCGCGTAGGCGATCTGCTCGTGCTGGAGAATGCAGGTGCTTATGGATTCGTGATGTCGAGCAATTACAACAGCAAGATGCGGCCCGCAGAAGTAATGGTCGAAAACGGCACTGCCAAATTGATTCGTCGACGAGAATCGTTTGAAGATCTCATCCGCAATGAGCTCATCCCTGCGTAGAGTATTTCACCCTCCCGAGTCGCCGTCTGCGGCGAGTGGGAGGGTCGGGTGCTAAAGCCCGGGGAGGGCCTAGTATTTCACCCTCCCGAGTCGCCGTCCGCGGCGAGTGGGAGGGTCGGGCGCTAAAGCCCGGGGAGTGAGGTGGTGCCGGTTTCGGGGGCCACCGGGAAGCTTGAAATTTGTTAAAACAAGTTTTTATAAACTCGGAGAGCAAGGATGCCCAAGAAGACTACTCAACGTCGAGTTTATGACGATCAGTTCAGGCAACAAGCCGTACA
>JBGTBJ010000135.1:0-3136 GCA_041749395.1 Pirellulaceae bacterium | reverse complement strand
ATGCTTCCGGCGTTATCTTGGACATCCATGAGGCTTCCTTTCCTGGGCTGTTAGTGTGAGAACCAACATTCTCTAGGAGGAAGCCTCTTTTTTTAAATATCAATCGAACTGAATCAGGGCGCACTACGCGGATCGCACCCGGTGAACCAATTGATTTTAGGTATTCGGTATCGTCGAGGTCGAGACGCATCACGCTGACATCACCGTACTCAGGGTGCGCGACGCGATGGATGGCTCGGTATCCAATCTGTTCGAAGAAGCTTAAAACCGGATCATTACAGTCGCAATAGTCGCACTTGATCCCAAGTTTGCGACCATGGTGGTAAGCGGCAATCAGCAACTTGCCGCCTACGGAGGATTGACGAACGTGAGGAGCCAACATTATGCGGGTTGAAATAGAAGTATTAGCGAGTTCTTTTTCGGTCAGCTTCTCGATACCATAGATTTGGCGATACTCGTTGAGTGGATCACGACGCAACGGATTCATGCGAACGGTCCCTACAACACGCGCACCTTGCCAGACAACGAGAAGATCTGCATGCTCGTCAAGTGGATCGGCTATACGGCGTGCTTGATGGTCGGCGTACTGTTGAGAACGATTCATTTCCTCGACGTAGATGGAATAGCGAAATTGATAAACAGCTTCTTTCTCCTCCAGCGTCACGGCCAGCCTGATCTCGAAGTCATCAGAAAAAACCGTTTCGTTCTCCAAATAGGCGACTAGTTCGTTAATGGACTGGTGCTGAAAAAGCAGACCGTCTGGCAATGTAATCCCAAAGGCTCTTTCCAGTGCTACGGTTAGAGAAACTGCTGCAACTGAGTCCACTCCCATCGATCCGAATTGGCGATTATCTTCGACACCGGAAGCGTTAGGGGAAATCTCTGTCTGCAGCCATTCGAGCACGATTGAACGAACAGTCTGTCGGGTGGACGAATCTGTCGGCTGTCCTTCTTGAATCACATTTGAACGCTGGTTCGTAGGTTGATTTAATGGTGACACGTCAGTTTGCATTCGGCATTCGGGCAACAATAATTCATCGACTATTACCGAGGGAGCCGGCAGATTCTCGCGTGTTTCCCCGATTCCCTCTTCAACTAGCTTACCGGCATTTGTCAGCGATTTAGGAGTGGTAGTTTTTACACGACAATAAGAAGCACTCTTTATCGCAGTTTGAAGCACATGGTCATATTGAAGCTCGGCCCATTTTCGAACGTCTAGCGATGAGAAACTAGATGGTCGCAGCTGCGCCATAGCATAGAATGAGATAATTGCCCACGATGCAATTTGACCAACTTGCTGAAATAACCATTGACGTCCGGCTGACGTCGTTTCGCTAATGCTCATCAGTTCCGTGACATCATTTTTTAGACGATCAGCAATCTGTGATTCCCCTGCTTGACCGACAAGACAAGTGCGAATGGTCTCGAATTGCTGAACTACTCTTGATCCAAGGTGCATTTGCAGTGTTTCTGTTGGTCCCTCAAAAATTCTAAGCAATCTTGTGTCTCGAAGAATGCGAGGGGCAATGCTAGTCTCGGTGTAACCACGACCTCCCAAACATTGCACCATTCGATCAGCTGCACTCCAAGCTAGTTCAGGGCCAAGAATCTTGCACGCAGCGTAGGCTTCTACAGGAACGTGTTCGTTGGTATCAAGCTTTTTCGAGATACCGTAGACCAAAGATTCCAAAGCACATGTTCCAAGGAGAATGTCCTCCATACGGTTGATCGTGACGGGATTATCGAGCAATCGACCCGTTGAGATATTTCGTCGACTAGCGTATCGCAACATCAGTTGGAAACACCGTTTCATAATACCAATTGCTTCGGCAGCGATCCCCAACCGACAAAACATCATGGCATCTTGTGCGACATCGTAACCTTGCCCTGGAACTCCCAGCACATACTTCGGTTCGAAGAATCCGTCGTCCACAAAGACATCGTTCTGAACGATCGCCCTCAGGCCCATTGTGAGAGATTCGGGGCCGTGCCGCAGTTGTGGATGGCTCGCTGGAACAGTGATGCCGATAACTCCGGCCGATTGGCCCTGTGCGTCGAACTTTCGTGCGAATACATTGATCGTTCCAGCCCATTGAGCGAGGCCGATCCATTGTTTTTGAGCAGTGAGCTTCCAACCATTGCCTTCCGGTCTGGCGATACTTTGCATCGCCATCGGATTTGATCCTGATGCGGGTTCGGTCAATGCAAAGGATCCCAATTGACGGCCCGATGCGAGTGAAGGCACAACCTCAGATTTGAGCTCATCAGTGCCAAAATTGAGAATTGGGCGAAGTCCAAGCCCATTATGGACGCCGACCACGGATGCCAGCGACATATCAATCGCAGCAAGTTGCTCCATGACTCGCATGACATCAAACGTCGTCAGATTCAGACCGCCAGATACTTCCAGCGCTTGCAGCCCAAGCAATCCTTTGTTTCCCAGTTCGAGGATTACATGCGGAGCGAGGGTTCTCCTTTCGTCGGCAACGAGCGAATTCAGTCGGCGTTCACTGAACTCACGAAGCCATGAAATAGCTTTGTCAGCTCGGTCTACACTTGAGTGGTGTGTTGATGTTTCGCGACATGTTGCATTTGAACCGTGGAATGATATTCCATTGACTCGATGAATGATGCCATCGGCAGGTGAGTCATAAATCTGTCTGGCGACCCGACGCTGTACTTTGCCACTTGAAGTTCTTGGAAACGTTGTGGGGCGAACGAAGGCGATTTCGCTTAGAGGAACATCGAACTCGGCTTGAATTATTACCCGAAGATTGTCGATTGATTTATTGAGTGCGACTATTTCGCCATTCGTATCGGTGTTCGATTTCGCCCAACGGACCATGTCTCGGATCCCCTCGGCGACAATTACCAACTTCTCAACCCCATCATTTTCAATCGAAAACGCTGCACAAGAATTTGGTTCCACGAAATCGAGCTGTTGTTCAACAATTCGCTCGATGTCTTGAGGATAGATGTTGCGACCTCGAATGATTATCAAGTCTTTTAGACGACCAGTTATGTACAGGTCGCCGTCTCGCAGGAAGCCGTAATCACCAGTACGGAACCACTCTCGATTATCGCCGTGCAGCTTGGCACGAAATGATTCGTGAGTCTCTTGGGGGCGTTTCCAGTA
>JBGTBJ010000134.1:0-84712 GCA_041749395.1 Pirellulaceae bacterium | reverse complement strand
CGCTCCGCAAAAGAAGCGTTGGTATTCGTTGCTTTTTCAGAACTTTCGCGGAGCGAAAGTTGCGAAACAACGTAGTGAATTAAGACGCTACTTTCGCGGAGCGAAAGGCGACTATCTTATGGCGTTTGGAGATGCGCTAGCGCGCAGAAGTCGTCGCGCATCTTCTAGCAGGGGATCATGAAACTCGAGCCTTAAAACTCCGTCGCTCTGCAATTGAACAATAGACGCTTTGATTCTGGCATCGATACGACTCGCCGCTAATTCCTGTCGGCCTCGCCTTTGAATCCAGGTGAGGACCAGCATGGCAAACAGGGACGTTGGCAAGATCGACAACACCAAGCTGGTAAAGATCATTGTCGCCGTGGGATGAGGAAAGCGATCGAGTTCGGTAGCCATGGTGCTGATTGAATCGTAGCTAGCGCTCAGGTACGTTCGATACAATGTCACGATGGGACCTGCCATCAGCGACCAGAAGACAAAACTTCCTAAGAGGCCGAAGATCTGCGACAGTACCGGGCGAGGTGCGGTCGCAGAGATTTCTTCATCAAAAATCTGCTGTGTATTTTCAAGCAGACTATCGATCCCTAGCATTTGAACTCCAGCGGTATCCGTACTGGACTCTCGATCGGTTAGAGAGGATTGAGCTCCTTGAGGTCGCAAGCGAGCCAGTTCGCCGCGAAAGCGATGCACTAAGGGAACGATTCGATCGGCGATTAGTGCATGGGACCGCGAACGGATCGCCGTGGATGCAGAGGGACCATTTGCATGAGGATCGCTGAGATTGCGAACGCTTGTCCATGCTGCACCGACGAGCGACGGCAGGCTTCCACTGAGCGCCAGGATAACTCGATCCCAAGCGCCATGAGTCAAATTGAGCAAGCCTAACAAAGTACGATAGGGGAACCAAATCGCCGCCGTGGCTACCAACATCTCTGCACGTAATCGAGACCGAATTCCCGCGCGGAGGGCCTGACCACTACCAATTAATTCCACAGCAACTTCGTGTGGCAGTTTACCCGTTGCCTCTTCCAAATGCTCAACAGCCATGGACAATCGTGGCAAATGGACCGCTAGCTGTTCTCGCAATTGATGCTGAAACCGATCGTGCTCTGCTTGTAATCGTAGACCTTGCCGGCGACTGCTCAGTTCGCCGACGGACAAGTGAGGTCGCAGCGCGGCGGCAATTTGTGCCGACATGTTGCGACCCGTTTCTTTCTCATCGAGAGTTGCGACCTCAAAATCAGGGACCATCACCGGTGACAGGACATCGCCACGCGGAGCCGCACTGCGAAGACGCGCTACCATGGCGTCGATATCGGCTCGTAATTCTGCATCATCCAAAGGCCCACGAATCGCGTTGACAACAGGAAGGACCAGGGTCCCTTCACTTGCCGCAGCCAATCGTGCAGGGACTTCGCTGCGCAATTGTTGGCGGCGCACCACCAGAATTAAAACGGAAGCCATCGAGATGGCTCGTGACGCTGCCTGCACAGTGGCATCGTCTGCATCAGTAGCCCCCGGTGTATCGACCAGCAGCGTAGGCCCCCCTAAATCGACCATGGATTCGGTGGGACAATAAAGATAGGACTCGTACCTGGAGTCCAGCTGAGCGGGCGCACGTGGACCAATCCAATACAATCGACGCGTTGCTTCATCTTGTGCGTCACCACTACGAATAGCTTGCTGCACCGAAGCGTCCAAAACGAGTTGGCGGATCAGCCAAGATTTCCCTTGTCCAGTTGCACCGATCACTCCAACCGTGGTCGCGTCTGGGACACGTTGATCGCTAATCCACCGTATCGCTTCGGCGTGCTGGTCGCATAATTGCATGATGCCGCGAGACGCTTGGCTATCCCCTAAGACTCGTCCGGCCGCATGGCGAATGGAATCAACGACGTGGAGTTCAGGAGAAGTCATGAGTCGTAATATCGAAAGCGAAGTGAATCAGGATTGCGCAATATGTTGTTGCAGCTCTTGGACAAATTCGTTGCGAACGCGCCATTGGACAAGACACGTGTCAGGCAGCGTTCGTTGGCGAATGGTAGGATCAGGAAGCCGAATTGTTTGATTTCCTACACGAACTTGCAAAGGTGGGCCCTGTGGTTTTGCTCGAGGAACTCCCAAGGTATCGCACAGAACCGCTAGGAAGTTACTCAACTGTTGCCGCGCCGCTTGCTGCTCAACATCAACAATCGCTAGCCCCCCGCCCCACGTGACTGCGGCGAGCGAAAATCCTGCCGCAACGAGTAATTCCTTAATCGATGCGGCAAAAATGACTCCGGTGCCGCCGAAGTCAATCGGGGCCATCAAGGCTGCACCAAAGGCAGCAAAAATAATTGCCAAGGGGGTCACGCCCGCTTTCATTTTTTTGCTGACTGGCATCTGCCGCCAAACTTCTTGAACGGCTTCTTGTAGGCTTTTGGGGTCAAGCGCCGTAAAGTCCTCATCGTCAAAGCGGTCGATCGCTTTCAATCCACGTTGAACAAGATCGACTTCATCTTTGAGCAGCGGAATACGATGAATATCGATTCGGCAGACGATGGCGTCGCGAAGGCGTTCTGCAGTTAGAACGCTTCCTTGTTTTCCAACTTTGATTTTCTCTCTCACGGAGCTGGCTGCCGCTTCGGCGACTCGCGATGGTGTGAACTTGGAAACTAAATCGCTGGCACCACCGGCTAAGCGCCGCATGTGAGAATTCATCCGCATACCAAAGCGCGCGTACCAGGGTGCGGCATCCGCGAAGGCTTGAGTTAGCTGCCGGACAATTCGTTCGGACTGATGCAAGCGAAGTTCGGCAATTTTCCCTCCCGGTTCACGTCGGGCGAAGAAATCAAGTGCCGCTTGCAGCAATTCATTGCGAATGAAGTTGGCCTCTTCCGTTGCACATCCCGCAGCTTGTGTTAAGCGATGGACTCCGTTGGTCCAAAGAGCATCATGCAGGCGGCTCTCTAAGCTCAATCGCACCTGCTCGAACAATTCGGTCCGATCCAGTTGTGCTGGGAGTGCAGAGAGAAGTCGATCCGAAGAAATGGTTGCGGGAGGATTGTCTTCCGAGTCTTTGTGAACTCGATAAAAACAGGGGAGCTGGTCGATGGTCGAGGCAGGCGCCTCGTCACGGTGGGGATTGGGAATAAAGGGTGCGGATGCGGCAACATCGAAATCGTACGCCGCGTAGATCGCATCGATTCGATGGTGGTTCACCAACTCTTGTGAATTTGCCCACACGCTTTCAGGAGTTTGTCGAGGACGAACTTTATTGATTGCCAATAATCGAGGCACACCGGGCATTAGCTCCGTTGACATACGTAGCAGTTCACCCAGCGTTGCATCTCTAATCGCCTCGGCGCCGGTGACGACGACGAACGCGCTACAAAGGGTTGCCGCTCGCCGCAATAATTCGCGACGTACTTCGGGTGCTCCTCTCCCGAATGCTGCATCGGAAACGATATCGGGACAATCGAGCAGCCCCAGCCCCAAGGCATTGAGTCCCGGATCGGTGGCAATGAGAGGTACCGCTAGGGCATCCGCCCCCCCTGAGGCATTATTGTATTGTCGGTGTGCCTCTTGGGGAGATTCCAACAACATCTCCGGAGCATGCCCTAGTGCTTCGCCAATACGACGCAACAGCAAGCTCCAGATTTCCGTATCCTCTTGCCATTTCTGCGGCAGCCACAACACGAAGCGATGTGTGCCTTCATGGTTGGCTTCACCGCGGAGCGTGCGATTTTTTCCTGAGTTACTAAGAAATGTTGCCACGAGGCTAGTTTTCCCACTATTGAGCATCCCGGCAATCGCTACGGTGGGATAATTTGCAAGTGGCGCTGCAGCCTCCAATTGGCGTCCTGCGACCAGTACTTGGTCGGCTGCCGTTGCATCAACGCGACGGAGCGCGCGGAGAAAGCTCTCCCGTGCGGTTTCCGGATACTCGCGTTCCACTGCCGCGCGACGGTCGTCATCCTCCAACAGAGGCAGTAGCTGCGTCCAGCGTACGGCAGGCGGGGGAGAAGCAGAGCGTCCAAAACGGAACATGGGCGTCGGTCAAATCAAAAAGGGGCGGAGCTATTCAGTTGTTCGTCAACGCTAGCGAGTTCTTTGTTAGATTACTCTCTTTATATCACAGTTGCTTCATTACTCGTCGAATAGCATACCAGCCGTGAAACAAGCAAGTGCCAACACGCGTCGTCGAAAGAGGGTCGCGTATTTTCTGGTTGTAGTGATAGTACTGGGGCTCGCTTTTTATTACCGCCCCAGCCAACGAAAACACCAGGCTGCGAGTCGGCCTGTGAGCGTCAATGACGCCGAATTATCGGAGGAAATTCTGTCGCTGGAAGACGCGATGACATTCGCCCGAGAAAAACTTGTCGCCATGAATAGCGATTTGAACGATTATCGTGGCAGAATTGTCACGCAAGAACGGATTGAGGGCGTCTTGGGTGAGCAACAAGAAATGGCCTTTAAGATTCGCGCTCGCCGCACTGCACGTGAAGCGGGCGAGTTATCGCAGCCATTTAGCGTATACATCAAATTCCTCCGACCGACATCCCTTGCCGGACGAGAGGCCATTTGGGTAGAAAATGCAAACGATGGACTAATGACCGTTCACGAAAGTGGATTCGCAGGCTTAGTACGTCTCAGTCTCGATCCCACGGGCTTTCTGGCGATGCGAGGCAATTTGCATCCCATTAGTGAAATCGGATTTCAAAATCTTGTTGAGCAATTGATTCAGCGAGCACAGGCAATTGAGGCGCATGGCGGTGCCGAAGTACGCGTGGTCGAAGGATACACGGTGGGCACTCGTCCATGCCAGCTTGTTCAAGTTCGTCCAAGAGCAAACTCCAATGACCCGGCGATGGCGAGCCATGCGGCAGCCCTGAAAGCCGAGGGGGTCAATTTTTATTTGGCTGAAATTGCAATCGATACACAGCTTGGCATTCCCCTACGCTATGCTGCCTACGGCGTTCCTAGTAAAGAAACGAATGATGATCCTCCGCTGCTAGAAGAGTATGTCTATTTGGATGTCGAGCTCAATGTTGGGCTCGATGACTTCGATTTCAATCCCGATAATCCCGAGTATGAATTTCCGTGATTATCTCGCAAAGGTATCGATGGCTTTGGCCTCTACGACCTTGGCACTTTGTGGTATTGGCGATTGCGCTAGCCTTATTTTCAGGCTGGACCATCGATCAACAACTGCACGATTCGGTTCGCCATCAATTAACAAAGCAACTACGATCAAAACGAGATGCTTCGGCTGCCACATTAAAACTATGGAGCAGTCAGCACGAAGTCTGGATGGGGCAGACTGTGGCGAGGGAATCAGTTCAAGACAATTGCATTTCACTCTTAGATCGCTTAGCCAAAGCGGATCCTATCGACCAATCGCTGTTATATGACTCGGCCGACTGTGAAGTAGTACGCGAAACATTGGAACCAATGCTGAAGCAGTGCGAAGTCATCGCTTGGGCGCTGCTGAATACCAAAGGCGAGGTAGTCTTCACGAACCGGTCGCTAACGATTGGCAACAATGAGATTGAGATTCCTAAAGACCATTTCGAGAAAGTACTCAACGGATTAGCTGTCTCGACACCACCGATTTGGTCGCCCGTGCCGATTAGCTCTTCAGTAAATAATGCGGTATCGTCTGCGTCCTGCTCATCATTGACGCGACTCTTGAATGCTAACCAAATGGCGCCGATCATTTTTGTGATGGCGCCCATTGCGAAAAAGGAAGCACTGCCGAAGGGCGCACTGGCAATCATGATCGATCCGACGGTTCGATTTTCGAAATTGCTTGAGCCACACTGGGAAGGCATTGCGGGAGAAACGTATGCGATTGATGGGTTAGGCCGTTTGGTGACTGCTTCGCGATTTGAACAGGACCTCTTTAACACACAATCTCTGAGGTTATCAGAAGAGGGCGCCTCGCTGCTGGCCATCTCTGCAAAGGTGCCGCGAAGCAAATTCATGGAGGGAACTCTACCCACGCAATCTGCGCCAACCGATGAATTGACGGAGATGGCAGACGATGCGATTCGGGGTGGCACAGGCATGCAACTCGATGGCTATCGGAACTATATGGGATATACCGTGGCAGGCGCGTGGACTTGGCTGGAGGACCTAAAAGTCGGCGTGGCTTCAGAAGTCCCTCTCTCCGAAGCCTATCAAGAAATCGATTCGATCTGCAATCTCATGTGGTTCTTAATCGGTAGTGGAGCCACAATTGCAAGCAGTTTGGTGCTTGCCAGCTATGCCTCAACACGTGTCCCCACCCGCGTCGTTGGTTCCCCGCGCCAATTTGGCTGCTACCGTCTTATGGAAGTAATCGGTGCCGGAGGAATGGGAACCGTCTACCGCGGAGTTCACGAATGGATTCGCCGTGATGTAGCCATCAAAGTATTGGAGGGGCGTAACATTCCACGAGAAGCGATTGAGCGGTTTGAGCAAGAAGCCCAAGCGACCGCAGCGTTACGTCATCCGAATACCATTAGCATTTTTGACTTTGGACAGAGTAACACTGGCGAGTTTTACTATGCAATGGAGCTGGTGGAAGGAAAAGATCTGGCTTCGCTGGTGCGAGAACATGGCCCCCTTCCTGCCGCTAGAGTCATTTACATTCTGCGGCAAGTGTGTGGTTCTCTCTTAGAAGCACATAACTTAGGCATGATCCATCGTGACATTAAGCCTTCAAATATCATCTTGTTTCGTCGCCCTGGACTGTGCGATTTTGTGAAGGTACTCGATTTTGGATTGGTCAAAAATCGACGCCAACAAGACCTTAACCTAACGCAAGAAGACAGAATCACGGGGACACCTCACTTTATGTCGCCCGAAGCGATTCGTGACGCCAGTAGCGTTACTGCGCAGAGCGACATTTATTCACTCGGGGCCGTTACCTACTACTTGCTGACAGCCAATCCCGTTTTTTCGGATCACCATTCCGTCGCCGTTTGCATGAAGCACTTGCGTGATCAGCCAATGACTCCTTCGCTGTTACTTTCTGAACCTATGCGAGCAGATCTCGAAGATTTGGTGTTGCAAATGCTAGAAAAATCACCTGCGGACCGACCGCAGGGAATGCAATGCCTGATCCATAAACTCAACGCGTGTGTGGATGCCAATGAATGGAGCGAAGAAATTGCGGCACAGTGGTGGGTCGAACATGCAAAACAAGTATCCACAAGCGCTGCGGTGCAGGTTAGCTGAGGAGCAGGTTGACGAGTTAGCTGATTGGCAAAAATAAAACCCAGTCTCCAATGCTGGAAACTGGGCTTCGAAATCACTCATTGACGGACGAGTGAATTAGTTGTTGGTACCCACGCTCTGCACGCTAGCATTTTGAGCACTTGAGTTCTGCGAGTCGACTGAACGACCAATGTGAAAAAAACCTGGCATTATTGGCGAGGAAGAACCAATGGAGTACTCGGCATTCAATGCATGTTCAATTTGTTGTTGAACATTGCTGAGATGCGCCCGAGTGTAGGAATCCATCTTTTCGCCACAAGTGTTGATCGAATTATCGACTTTCACTTTCAGGTTCCGCAATTGCATAGCGGCCAAATTGCTGATCGGCTTAAACGCTGCGGTGGTATCGTTGCTCTTGAGCACGAGATCGATCAATCGTTCGAGATGCTCGCGCTGTAGATTCTGGCGCAAGCTAGTAATCATGGGCTTACGCTCATTGACCTCAGGTGGACATTCCATTTTGAGTTCACCCCAAACTTCATCGCTGACCTTGTTAAGCAATTCTGGCAGAGTCAGCGTGTCTTGATCGGACGAAAGTCGCATCTCATTGTCAAAAACACGGCGCAGGGTGGTCGGGTTCATAATCATGGTCAATGCCGATGCTTGAATACCCAGGATTCGATCATGGATTGGCCACGTTGCCTCACTGCTGGAACTAGACGAATCATCCATCCATTGGTCAACACTCATCCGTGCCAGCAATTCGGGACTCAGGCCAAACGCTTCATCTTTGAAGGTGGTTTGAATAACGAAATCCAGAGCTTTTCGCTGCTGATCTGCGGGAACAACTTCAACCGGGTTACGGTTTCCGGGATCACCCTTCTTATCACGATTGACGAACGCGCCGCCAATCCATCCACCCATCATATTTACTGCTCGGGTTTGTAGTCCGAGAGTCAACTCATAACCACGTCGCGATTTCGCCCAGCTATCGCCATCTTTGACAAACTTGTCGAGTAAGCGACTGCGATAAAGTTTGATGAGCTTGATCTGCTCTTCAGCATATGCCAAAGGCTCTTTGGAGAAATCGTAGCGACGTGCCAGTGGATCGGGCCCGCCGGTATCCTCGTCCGTTGCATACTGCAGCTCAGGTTCATGACAACGCTTGAGAATATCAGCCAACTTCTTTTCGTCATCCGAATATCCGTATTCAATGGCCCAGTAATCATAGGGACCGATATCGAGCATGCCGAAATCTCCCTGGATCTGGCCTGATTCCAGACGGTAGTTGATCGGAACGTAATCCATCACTGACGCAGAGAAGGTCGTCTTGCCCTTGAGTTTGTCGCTATTGATTTCATCCAATGTGTAGAGTGCCGAAGCCTTGAAGTTGTGCCGCAAGCCTAGGGTGTGCCCCACTTCATGGGCAACCAAATCGGCCAACAACGGACCCACAAACCACTCGGGCATACCGTCAAGCATGCTCACTTCAGGTTTAGGCTCGGGCTTTGGTTCTTCCTTCGCAGGTTCTTCCTTCGCAGCAGCTTCCTTAGCAGCAGCATCCTTCGCAGCTTCTTCTTCTTTTTTCTTCTTTTCTTCGTCGGTAGCTTCGTCAGCCATCAGCACCATTTCCCAGTTCATACGAGCTAGGGCGAGGTCCATTTGTCGTCCGGAGGAGGCGGTGCAGTACCCATTCACTTGACTCAATCGACCGTACAAACCGTCGTATTCTTCGTTACCGATCATCGATGCATCCACATTGGCCATCGCGTGTCCGGCAAAAGGCTGCATAGACTGTTCTGCATATTTAGCTGCCAAGAAGTTACGCTCGGCTGGATTTGACAATCGAACTCTTGGATCCCATTTCGGATTTTGACCGAGCCAAGCGAGCGTTTCGCTGTTCACACCTTCCATGGCCAACTGTGGCATGAGTTCGTTGTAATTGAAATTGTAATGACGAATCCAACCGTCGGTTAACACGACATCCGCGTCCAGAATTTGCCCGGTCTCTGGATGAACTCGGCTTGGGCCAATGGCGGTGCCGATGTCATTGTTGAGCCAGCGTACAAAGTTGTAGCGAACATCTTCCGGATCCTTCTCCATGTTCAAACCGCTTTCGGCATCTTGGTACTCGACAACTATGGCGTCGATGATCCCGACTTTTTCAAAGGCCTTGTTCCAGAATTCAATCCCATCTTTTACGTAGCGGCGGTAGCGGACTGGCGTCGTGTGTTCGATATAAAATCGAATGGGCTCTTTCGGTGGGCTCATCTTCAAACGTGGATCACGTTTTTCTAGATGCCAGCGATTGATATAGCGAACACGAGTTTTTTCATCGTCATATTGTCCAAGATCGGAAAATGCCGTAGTGAAGTATCCAACTCGCTCGTCGGCCGCTCGAGGCTTAAATGAGCCTGGACCAGGCACTTCGCTGAACGAATAGTGAATCGCTTGCAACGCACCTCCTGCACCGACAATCTCATAGGCGATTTCAATGTTTTTCGGGAACGCTTTGGCTTTACTGATGGTCGTTAGCCGGGGATTCGTAACTTGGATACTATTTCCAAAGAACCGGCCAGCATTGTTTACCAGCAATTCATCTGCATCGATCACTGGACCACCATTAGGGCCCATGGCAACAATGGGCATGTCCAAAATGACTTGGTCGGTGAACAGACGCTTTACGGAAGCCTTGCCCTCGGCATCTCCACTGGCCCGAACCGCTAAATTGGGCGAGATCATCGCGATTCGATTATTGTACCGACGCCATTCGACCACCCAGTCACCTGACTGAAGCCCTGCATAGACGTCGCCACTACTGACTGTCAGTGCAATAAAATAGCGTTTTCCCGCAAAATTCTTGGGTAACTCGAGCAGCATCTGCTGGTCTTTGTCACGTTTCCAAACAGTAAACAGAGTTTTCGGATCTTGAAGGTCAGCACTATCCAGCTTTTCGTAACCTTCGGTTACCTTTTCAATTGGCGGCAGGTCTTGGGCCTTCAGCCCAGTTTCAACGCCACTACCTACGGCCAAAGCCGCGACTAATGTGGCGCCACCGACCATTCTGAACGGTCGCGACAGCCTACGGGTCCAATCGTTTCTTCTCATCAGCAGCAAATCTCCGGAAATATTACGAATCGTCCGATCAATTCTAGGTTACAGGCAATCATAAATTGGGCAAAATAAGTAATCCCTACTGAACTGTTAGTTCCCAGCCAGCAGGTGAACCGTTCAGTTTAACCGTTAAAATCATTAAATTGTTTGCATTTGATTCCATCTTGGGGCGGGATTTCCGAAATTTGGTCTCGCCGCTCCACCAGTGGCACCGAACTGGGCCCAATAATAGACAACTTGTGGGGTGTCAAGATTTGCGGTGCGAAGCGTTCCGCCTCAAGCTTTCTTAACTAACCGTGCGATACCCACACTAGCAACCCGTTTCAATGATCCTCGCTACGTGGGTTTTACAATGAGCTCGATTGGCAATCTTCCTCCGCACATCAGCAAGTTGATTCAAACGGCAACCGAGAAAAGCCAAACGGAAACACAAATTGCCTATGCAGTCGCGGGTAAACAGGCTCAAGCAACGAAGGACTCGGGCGAAGCTGCAGTGAAGTTGATTGAGCAAGTGGTTAACATGCAAAAGCAACTCTCTAATGGCCGACTGGACGTGCACGCCTGAGTGTGCTGAATGCGCACACAGGTGATTGTTCGAATCATCTCCACCCCTGCAATTAGAATAACTAGTCGCAGGCGGGTTCTACGTCCATAAAATGCTCAGACGCGTTCGCCTCATTTCAAAATCTTGAAGCTAGTTATCTCTCAGTGAGAAAAATGGCTACCTGAGTCGCGAGGCGGAATTGACGGTAGGTGGCCCTCTGGCATCGGAGTCCTTTGCCCAAGGATTTCGACGCGACTCTCCTAATCGACTGTTGCCCCCTCTCGAGCTCCGGATGTACGCCATGATTTCCGCCCAACCTGCGGCCCCCGCAGGTCCTTCTAGCTTTATGCCCCTCTCCTTTAAAAAATCGAACAAGGGTGATGGAGGAACGGATGCCATTGTTCAACTCGTTGAAGAACTGAACGTAACGATGGACTCTACAATCAGTGAAATCAATGAGATTAACGCCAGCACTAAACTGCTTGCCTTGAATGCACGCATTGAAGCCGCGCGGGCCGGAAGTTATGGAGCAGCCTTTGGTGTTGTGGCATCAGAAATCCAGAAGCTCTCTGCGAATACTGCGGACGCAGCCAATCTGATGGCCAACCAAACGCGCCAGACGATTGCCAATCTGCTGTCAATGATCCGCAACAGCATCCGCGGCACTCGGCTGAGCGACTTGGCGCTCGTGAACATCGATTTGGTCGATCGGAATCTCTACGAGAGAACATGCGACGTTCGTTGGTGGGCCACAGATCCTAGCTTGGTTTCTGCGCTCACCGAAGCGACTCCGGAAGCTCATCGCTATGCGAGTCAACGGTTGGGAGTGATCCTGGATTCCTACACGGTTTACACCGACCTAGTATTAGCCGATGCCAGCGGAAGAATTATTGCCAATGGACGCCCGGCAAAGTTCTCCACAGTCGGTAAAGATGTATCGCGTAGCAACTGGTTCACTCGTGCCAAATCCACCCACAGCGGCGAAGAATTTGGTTTTGAATCAGCACATCGTAACGCGTTGGTTGATTCGCAACCTGTCCTCGTTTATTCCGCCGCCGTTCGTGCTGCAGGACAAAGTCATGGTGCGCCACTTGGAGTCCTGGGGATCCTGTTCGATTGGGAAAGCTTAGCGCAGACTATTTTGAAGAGTGTTCCACTGCCAGAGAAGGAGCGTCTTCAAACGCGTTGTCTCATTGCCGATAATGAAGGGAACGTGCTTGCCGATTCACAGGATCGTCACCTACTGGAACGTATTCCAACAACGTGGCTGGAACCGTTGCGGAACTCACCGAAAGGATTTACATCTATGCGAATTAATGGGCGAGATTATTCTGTGGGCTTTGCCAAATCGCCTGGATTTGAAACCTACGCGACGGGATGGAACTCTTTGATCGTCCAACCCCTTTGAGTCGCATCGGTCGATGTAATTTCCGCACCTAACAGCGTGGCGAGTTGCTCCAGGTGCGCCCGATGTCGCTGACTGAATGTCAGTTGAGCGACAGGTTGTCCTAACCTAGTGACGAGCAATGTATTAGTCAGCAGCCCCGCCTCAATGCGCAACTCCAGTGCTCCTTTCTCCTGCACATATTCTATTGCAGGAAGAAACCAGCGTGAGTGGCGGAAACGCCAGCCATGTTCATCCGACACGATCTGCAACCGAGCTAACGCGGGGAACCGTTCCCAAGCTGACGTTGGAAAGGCAGTCAACTCCGCACGATTTGGGCGGCTGTATTTCCGCCACAGCACCGCCAGTAAAGGCTCGAACACCATGCTGCGGTAAAAATTAACGCGCCGATGCATCCAGCGCAGCACAACCGCGCACATTCCCAGCAACAACATATTGAGCAACGTCGCTAGCGTCGGACTAAACGCATAAAGTCCCATCAACGCCGCGCAGAACGACTTGTTGGCCAATTCAAACAATGCATCCAGCGTGGGAATCGGTGTTAACCAGATCAGAAATTCAAAGAAGAATTTCACGCTGTTGATCACTAATATGTTAATCACCATGGCAATCGATATCGCCACACTGGCCGTCACGCTAAAAATACCCGCCTGAACGATCGTTTGTCCCAAGAACGCCACTTCGGGTGTCTCCAGATTGACTGCTGGCTCTAGCGGTGCCATGAAGCGGATAACCAGGAGAGTCACAATCGTGCCGTAGGTCTCCAAGCGGTCCATCGCTTGAGCAAATGGCTTACTCACTTTCGTCATGCGTGGAATGCTGGTCAAAAAGGTCAAGACGAGAAAGACGCCAAACATGCGACCATCGTTGAGAACTGTTGATGAACTCAAAAAACTGTTGGCCGGCATCCATTCGGGCCCCCAAATCGCCAAACCCGAAAGGAGCGTGATGCCAAAGAATGGAGAAAGCGCGACCGGGGCCAGCGGACCGAGCCAGTCGGTAAGATGCAGCGATTCAACCCACTGGCTGGCAGCGGCAATTTCTACTTCGCTCAGCGACTCCGATGGACGGTTCGGCGACACGTGCTCATTAGTACCGACTGATTCCTGATCCTGCACCTGATCCTGCACCAGAAACTGGGCCCCAGTGCAGTGGGGCGCTGTGAGCAGTCCGACCAACATCACAGTTGACAAGATCCAAACGCATCGGGATGAAGTCCCCCCAAACGGCAACAGACGCCAAAACAGAGCGTTGCATCGTTGCAGCGGGTTCGCTGCACGTGAACTAGTGGCTGAACGCATGGAAACCGTCTCGACAACGCCATGGAAAGAGAAGGAGTGAAAACGCCTGAAATTCGCTGCTGAACGTATCTTATTGGTCTGTGGGGGGAAAGCAGCCGACAATTTCCCTCAGTTAGGCCTCGACGCCCTGCCAACCCCTTTGTTAGATTGCCGGGCTTGTTTTTCGTTCCGCTACGGGGAGTCAGGTGCGTGAGTCGTCGGAGCTTTGTTGCCGGTAATTGGAAGATGAACTTGCGACGCGAATCGGCAGTCGCATTAGCCCATGCTGTGGCAAGCCAGATAACGGCCGATGCCTGCGAAGTGGCTGTTTGTCCTCCCAATCTATATGTTTCCCTGGTCGCTGCGGCGGTAGCGGGGAGCCCTGTTGGCGTCGGTGGCCAAAACCTTTACGACCAAGCCGATGGTGCCTTCACGGGTGAAGTGAACGCCTCGATGCTGATGGACGCCGGTTGCCAATACGTCATCTTGGGGCACAGCGAACGCCGTCAATTGATGGGCGAAACGGACTCGCAAGTGTCAGCCAAGTGCTTAGCCGCATTGAGTGGCGGGCTGATTCCCATCGTCTGTATTGGCGAAACTCTGGCAGAACGCGAAGCCGACCGCACCGAACAAATTGTGGCAAGTCAACTGGAAGGATCGCTGACCGGGGTGTCCCCCGCGGACGCAAGCAAAGTCGTGGTCGCGTATGAACCGGTTTGGGCAATCGGTACCGGAAGAACGGCAACCCCCGAACAAGCAGAAGCGGTGCATGCCTTTATTCGTACACTCCTGGCAAAACGTTTCAGTGCTGCGGTAGCGGAAGAGATTCGTATCCAGTACGGTGGCAGCGTGAAGCCAAGCAATGCGGCAGAACTACTGGGGCAGGCCAATATTGACGGTGCCCTCGTGGGCGGCGCTAGCCTGAAGGCGGAAGACTTCCTCGCGATTGTCGCCGCCGCAAAATAATACATTCGCATGCTTTGATTGTTGCAAAGGTTTAAACAATGCTATTCGCCGCGTATTCGAACTTCCTTGGCGTCGTGCTGGGTTGGTTGCTGGGATTACTGTCAATCTTCTTGGTGCTGCTGATCCTCGTGCAACGTGGGCGAGGCGGTGGTCTAACCGGTGCGCTGGGCGGACCCGGCGGCCAAAGCGCTTTCGGCAGTAAGGCCGGCGATATGTTCACTCGCATCACGTTTATCGTGGCAGGCGTTTGGATTCTGCTTTGCGCTTTTTCAATGTGGTCATTAGGCGATGCCCGAAGCTACTCAGACGTTCCTGTTAAACCAGTAATTCGCCCCACATCGCCCGAGGATACGGATCCATTAGGCGGATTAAACGGTGCCAATAGCTCAGGAATCGAACTACCACCGGGCCTTGGCGGCTCACTTGGACCAATCGATCCCCCCGCAACTGAGACTCCCGCAACTGAGACTCCCGCAACTGAGACTCCTGCAACTGAGACTCCTGCAACTGAGACTCCTGCAACTGAGACTCCTGCAACTGAGACTCCTGCAACTGAGACTCCCGCAACCGAGACTCCTGCCCAGGAGTAGATTTTGGAATTACCTTTCAGCACGTAATCTAACTTGGCTTGCGAGTTTTTCTTGGCCCCAGTGAGCACATAATGAAAAGGCAAAAATGCTGAGAAGCATGACCGGCCAAGGACATTCCCATCACGAGAGCGTCTTGGGAACGTTTACCGCTGAATTCCGCGCGGTGAACAACCGTGGCTTTAAGTTGGTCCAGCGGTTGGGCGATTCCTTGGGGGCGTTCGAGCCACGAATCGAATCGATGGTTCGTGGTACGGTTCGGCGCGGCTCGATTCAACTTATTGCTGGCTGGCGGAGAGTCGACTTAGCGGGTCGCTATTCAATTGATCTCTCGGTTGTCGAAGCTTACTACCGACAATTATCCAGCTTGAAAGACACTTTGGGCATTGAGTCAACCATCGACCTCGCCCGGCTCACCCAATTGCCAGGTTCAGTGGTGGAATCTGCTGGGCTTGTCACTGAGGATGAGGCGGTCTGGACGGAGCTCGCCATTGTGCTCAGCAGTGCGCTCGAAAACTTTGAGCGAATGCGGCTGAGCGAAGGGGATGCCATGCAACGACAGTTGCTCGCCGACCTGGGCTTGGTGGAGTCTGCCTTAGTTGAAATCAAACTCCTGGCCCCGGGGGTTGCCGAGCATTATCGCGACCGCCTGCGAGCCAAGGTGGATGTGTTGCTGCAGCGTGAAGGTATCCAAGTAGAAACACCCGAGTTGTTACGCGAAGTGCAGATCTTTGCGGATCGTAGCGATATTAGCGAAGAATTAACTCGCTTGGACAGTCATAACGTTTTGTTTAGAGAAGCAATTAACGCCGACGAATCGAACGGTCGCAAGCTAGACTTCGTTATTCAGGAAATGTTCCGAGAGACCAACACGATTGGCAGCAAAGCTTTGGATGCTGAAATTGCCCGCCATGTGGTTGATATGAAATGTGCGCTCGAACGGATGCGAGAATTAGTGCAAAACATTGAGTAAATGCAAATGAACGACCATGAACCGGGCCGGTTGATCATCATTTCTGGACCAAGCGGTGCTGGAAAAAGCACCATTGTGCGCAGCTTGCTTCACAGCTGTCCGCTCCCCCTCGTATTGAGCGTTTCGGCAACGACACGACCCCCTCGTCCAGGCGAGCACGACGGACGCGAGTACCACTTTCTCAATCACCAGCGGTTTGCAGAATTACGCGAGCAGAACGCTTTTTTGGAATGCAAAGAAGTATTCAGGAGCGGCCATTGGTACGGCACCCTATCTGAACAAGTTAGCACTGGCCTGCGTTCAGGCAAATGGGTTATCTTAGAGATCGATGTCGAAGGTGCCGCTGCAGTGATCGAGCGAGAGCTCTCGCCGATTACTATTTTCCTGCACCCTGGCGGGATGGTCGAATTAGAGCGGCGTTTGCGTAATCGTGGTACCGAATCGGAAGCAGCGATAGCTCGCCGATTGGAAGTTGCCCGCCATGAGATGCAAGCGATCGACCGTTACGAACACATTGTGATCAATCAACAGATCGATCACACAGTAGAAGAGATTTGCGACATTCTCCAACGGTACAAGGAACCGAGTCCATGCTCGAAGAGCTAAAAGAAGAAGAGATCGTCAAAAAGGTTGGGGGTCGCTTCAAATTAAGCACGCTCATTCAAAAACGATTGGTTCAATTGAATCAGGGGAGCCGCGCATTGGTGCATGCAGATACGCATGACAAGATGTCGATCGTATTGCAGGAAATCATGCAAGACAAGATCTTCCTGAACATGTCAAGCGAAGTCATGACCTATGAAGATTATGCAGCGTACGCGGAAGGTCCCGACTTGAGCTCGCTCGACTTCTAAAAGGTTGTTTTCTACTGTGGCCAAGCGGATTCTGGTGTGCGTCGGTGGTGGCATTGCTGCCTACAAAACGGCGACGCTCGTGAGCCGCTTGGCGCAGGCTGGTGTTGATGTCAGCGTGGCCATGACGGACGCGGCACACCAGTTCATCGGTCTCTCTACGCTGGCAGCACTGAGTGGCAAGCCAGTACGAACCCAAATGTTTGAGCCCAATGCGGCTCCCTTGGGTGCTCACATAGAGCAATCGAGTCGCATGGATCTCATGATTGTCGCGCCGGCGACTGCTGATCTTTTGGCGAAGTTTGCCCACGGTGTTGCCGACTCGCTGGTCGCGACACTCTATCTTCAGTGCGACTGCCCAGTTCTCATTGCCCCTGCAATGAGCAACATCATGTGGTCCAAACCGGCCGTGCAGCGCAACATTCGTCAGCTTGCTGCCGATGGCGTCCACCAAGTGGGACCCGATGAAGGCTGGCTTTCTTGCCGCCAAAAAGGGTCGGGCCGCATGGCCGAACCCGAAGCGATTCAAGCGTTTGCACTAAACTTACTCGGCTGCAATCAGACCGAATAAGTCGCCGCATCGTATCCGGCGAAAAACACTGCTTACCGCTTGACAGTGCCCGGGGCGACTTCTCCGCCGGCAGGAGCGGAAGTCATGAATCCAGGTGGCATTGCAAAAGCCGGTGAGTTCTCTGCAGGTGGCGAAACTCCTGGAACTGATTGAGAAACGGGTGCGGGCTGTGAAACGGGTGCGGGAGGTAGCATTGCAACATTCGCAATGGGTTGAGTCGTCACCGGTTGGCCTGACAGATTTATATTCTGTTGTGGAATTGCGCTCGATTGCGTCACTGCCTGATAGGTATCACCAAGTTGTGCTGTGACTCCACCGAGCGTGTTCCGGACATTGCCGAATGCTTGTCCCGCCTGCGAACCCGCTTGGCTTACTGCCTGGATAGATTGGTTGGCATTGTCATACATTTGAGGCAGCGACTGAGCGATCTGGGACGCTGGGCCACCCAGCTTGTCGAATAGTTCGCGACTCTTGGCGTAGGCGCGCTGTGTTGCCGAGTCACCATCCCCAACCGCTGGCGCGACGGCCAACACTTGTCCTAGCTCTTGCAATGCCTTGTCGTTTCGTTGAGCACTGTGATAGAGGTAAGCCATGTTGTAGTGAGCTACTGCTGGCTTATTGTATTTCAATAAGGTAGCTCGAGCGTCATCTTCGCGCCCCGCTTCGTATTGCACAGTGGCTAGGTTATTTGCATAGCGACTTTGTCCGGGCGCAATGGCGAGCGCCTTGTCAATCGTACGCACCGCTTCGTCATGCCGACCTAATTTGGATAGAGTCAAACCAAGGTCGTTGTACAGCCCTGCTTCTGCAGGTGTTGCTTGTATCGCTTTTTGAAAATACTCGACGGCAGGCTCGAAGCGTTCTTGCCGGAAGTGGAGTCGAGCAATACTGGCAAGAGCAGGCCCATTGTTGGGTTCTTTTTCCAGGGCTTTGGAGTAGTTATCCAAGGCACGCTCGTAATTGCCTGTTGATTCGTAAAGTTGGCCATTGGCAACAAAGACTTCTGGACTGACCGATGTGGGTTTGTTCTTGAGCAACAAAGGATCGTTGTCAGCAATCTTTTCACCATCCGCTTGGGTCCCCTCTTCAATTCCAGGTGTAAAGAGGCCCGTGACTGCGTCCTTGCTCTTCCCATAGGCGCTCTTCACTGCCATCCCCATGGAACTGGCCTGAGCACGCGTCCCTTGTGCGATGTTGGATACCGTGCCGCTGATGCCACTCGGTTCTGGAGTGGTGACCGGCGCTTCAGCTAGGGAAGTATCAGCCGACTTGGCAAAGGGATTCCATGCGGCCAGGCCGCTTCCGCTTGATGCGCATCCACTGGAAAGAGCTAGGCTGCTCATGGAGCAGATCACGGCAAACAATGCAGCACGTCGCGTTTTCTTGGAAGCGCCCGTAACTTGATGTGATGTAATCACCCTAAACTCTCCAGCTTTTCCAGGGAATAATCCGGCTTCACGAGCCGAAAGGGAAACGCCTTGGAACCAATCGCTCAAACAAGCTCCAATGACAGTTCTACCGGTGGAATCGACAGTGCGGGTCGTTTGGGTTGAATCGAAGTTCCCAGAATGAACCAAATTGGTGGGTACCACTATCTCGCGGGGCTCAATCAGTAGAACCGGCGGGATCCATTCAATAAAAAAACTCTCCCGAAGTTGGGAGAGTTGGGCGAACATTCGATGGGGAAGTGTGGCTCAGTGCGCTAAATGTCAATCCCCGCTTACAGAAGGACCTTCGTCAGCAGGTAACTTCGGAGCCGGCAGCTCCTCCATCCAGGCGCGATTGATGGCAGAGGCCAGTGCACCAGAGCTTGTTGCAGGAGCACGATCGATCACCATTATCTGGGGAATACTCTCTTCTCCGTGATTCATCCGTTCCAGAGAATTTTTCACAGCCGCAACTCGTGCGTCCGTTTCTGCTTGGTTCGCCCCACGAACGACGAAAACAGCGCGGTGTTCAGGCGGAACATTGGTAGTAATTTGCACCAGCTGACGCTGACCTGCATAAGTAAGTGCGCCATCCCCTTCGCGGAATAGCTCATGGCTGATCGTATTATTCAGCCGCCAGCCGTTCATTTTCTGAACTTCGAAAGGCGATCGCGTTTGCATGGCGTCCATCTCGCGAAAGGGATGCGGCCAAGCGTTGTTCCTCTGGTAATCCACATGGAAACGGTGCCAAAACGAATTCCAGTCGGCCGAGGCGCTAACCGACCCAGAAACAACCAGTACGGCGGCACAGGCAATTCGTTTCCAAGCCATTTGCAGCATTCCTTGCGACGACGAATCGATGGGTAGATAGAATCCTTCACAGTCCCTTGTTTCGATCGGCCATTGACCAGCTGAACGCTCAGACAGACTGGGGAACTCGCCACGATTTCTCTCCGGTCATCCCGCACACTCGGAAAAATCGGTAAACTCCACGGGTCCTGTGTAGTGAATGGTCTCTAGACGATAATCTCTATTGACGGATGCGACTGTGGAAGTGCGAACAGCGTCCTATTTTTGTCAGGGTAAACCGACACTCGGTTTGCTACTGCACAAAAAGGAAGCATGTCCGCATATGATATCCCAGCCGTCCGTGCTTTACGGTCCTGTCATTTCGCGTGCCCCTATGAAATTTCTCAAGCGACGAGCCATTCGCCAATTCGTTCGCATGCGACGCTTCGTAGTCCATAATATTTTGCACGCCGATGATCCTCCTCATCGCTTGGCTTTGGGCTTGGCAATAGGGTGGTTTTGGACCTTTACGCCATTCATTGGAATTCAAATGGTGGGTGTAATTGCCACTGCTTGGCTGTTGCGAGCCAACAAATTGGTAGGACTCCCCTTGGTTTGGATCAGCAACCCCGCCACTTTTGTACCGATCTTCTATCCCTGCTACTTGATGGGCCTGAAGGTCTTGGGTTGGCCCAGCGTCGGTCAAGAATGGTGGAGCCAATTAGGCGACCCCCCCGAAGATGGATTCTGGAGCGTCACTGAGTTTTACTGGACGCGCGTGATGGACATCTTCACCCCTCTGATGCTGGGTTGCTTCATCATTGGGGTGCCGGGAGCAATGATCTTGTACCTAGCCAGCCGCATTGCGATCGAGAAGTACCGGGCTGCGATGCATCGTCGCGTACTGTTAAACACGGCTAAAATTGTCGCTCCAGCCGCTATTGCCCGCAAAAACGGGTAGTCTACGTAAAATATTCGGACAATTTCGCTTGTACCTGATTGATAAACACTGATTAGTGGTCATAATCTTTCAGAATCTGAAAGAAATATGCCATTGAGAGCGGAATCGTGGCCAGCAGCTCGGCGACCGATCAGCGGCGGCAAGAATTGCGCCGCCTCATCCAAACGCAAGGATTTGCGTCGTTGGGTGATTTATCGGAACGTCTGCGAGTTAGCGACTCAACCATCCGCCGCGATTTGGACTATCTCGAAGAGCTGGGTGACCTGAAAAGGACTCATGGCGGAGTTTTTTGGACCGGATCACCCTCCAACATGCTACTGTTCGAAGGAAGACAGGGTTCTTCTTGGGAACGGAAGCGAGCGATTGCCCGCATGGCGGCTGGGCTTATCCAAGACAACGAGACAATCCTGCTGGATGGCGGGAGCACAACATACGAGTTAGCTAGAAGTTTGGTAGGCCGGCCGCTGCAAGTGGTTACCAACAGTTTGCCGGTTGCCAATCTTTTCGCGAGCAGCGATACGGTCGATTTGATCATGCTGGGAGGTTACATCCATGTTCGCACGGGTGTTTCCTTGGGGCCTTATGCAAACCAATTGCTCAAGCAAATCAACGTCGGACGGGCGGTGCTCTCGATCGCTGGGGCAGATGAAGAGGGTTACTACAACAGCAACATGCTGTTGGTTGAAACAGAGCAAGCCATGATCCAATCAGCTGATGAAGCAATTATTGTGGCCGACAGCAGCAAGTTTGGACGAGCCAGTTTGTCGCGGCTTTGTACATTGGGTGACGTGCAAACCATTGTCACAGATACAGGGCTATCGACCGTTTGGCAGCAACGTTTGCGGGATGCGGGCGTACAACTATTGATGGCAGAGTGAGCATCGGCTCCTCAGCACAAATTACCTTTGATTGATCTCATGAACGCAACGAACACCTCCGCAATGTCATCCGCCCAGATCGAAAATCTTGTTCGCGATGTGCTCAAGCGGCTCTCCGCTGGTATATCACCTGGGCCTTCCTTAGCAGCGGCCGACTACAAGCCGAATCTAGTGGTCAGCATTTCAGCGAGACATTGCCACCTGACCGACGAGCACGTCGAGATTTTGTTTGGCAAGGGTGCCACGCTGAACCCGGAAAAATCTCTCTACCAAGATGGTTTTTTCGCTGCTGCGGAAACAGTCATGGTGGTGGGCCCACGGCGGCGCATGCTTCCCAATGTGCGAGTCTTAGGACCGACTAGGTCGCACAGCCAAGTCGAACTGGCGCTGACCGATTCGATCTCCTTGGGCATTGATGCACCCGTGCGACATAGTGGCGATATTGCCGGAACACCCGGCTGTGTATTGGTAGGACCTGCAGGTACCGTGCAGCTCACACAAGGGGTCATCCGCGCAGCGCGACACGTACACATCAACCACCAAGATTGCGAATACTACGGCGTCAAAAATGGAGATCTGATGCAATTAAAGATCTCCAGCCCCGGCTGTTCGCTCAGCTTTGACGATGTCTTGGTTCGCGCCGACGGAGCGGCCAAGTTGGAAGTCCATATCGATACTGACGAAGGAAATGCTTGCAACTTGGACGCAGCGACGAGTATCGAACTAAAGCCACAGCACAACGATTGTAAGTGCAAGCACTAACGTTTTTCACGAAAGAGTTTTCTTTCGTCCCGTACACTCTTGTTTTTTCCTTAATAGCTATCGTGTGAGACAACCATGAATGAAGCGCTTGGAATGATTGAAACAAAAGGCTTTGTCGCGCTGGTCGAAGCGGCCGATGCGATGATGAAAGCCGCCAATGTTAAGTATCTAGGCTGGGATAAAGTAGGCAGCGGCCTGGTCAGCATTTTCGTGTCAGGTGATGTGGCGGCTGTCAAAGCGGCTACAGACGCTGGCGCCGCGGCTGCCGGACGAATTGGCGAAGTCGTCAGCGTCCAAGTGATTCCGCGACCTCATGCAGATCTGCACAAAGTTCTCAAAGTGGCGAGCAAGGGTTAATGGCAAAGAAAGCCGCTAAGGCGGCCTCTTCAGCAACCTCTGCATCCCCTGAATCCTCACCAAATAAAACAGCATCGAGTTCTACTATGAGTCAAGCAATCGGATTGATCGAAACCAAAGGTTTGTTGGCCTTGATCGAAGCAACAGACGCGATGGCGAAAGCCGCGAATGTCGAGATCGTCAAGCGAGTCGATATCGGCGGTGGCTTGGTCACCACGATCGTCAGCGGCGATGTGGGCAGCGTACGGGCAGCCGTCGAAGCGGGCGCCGCAGTGGCTGCTCAAGTGGGTGAACTGGTCAGCAGCCATGTGTTGCCACGTCCAGCAGAAGGTTTGCGGGAAGCATTGCTGTCCTGAATCCCCTCGGACTCTGCGTTAGCCGCGCCGATTTCATTGTCGCAGACAACGTCGTGCTCCCACGACGAGTCTGAATCCATCCTTCTTCAACACCAGGCGGACATGCGTTCGATGCGAGTTCTCGTTGCGAATCTTGGATCGACCAGCTTCAAGTACCGATTGTTCGATATGTCGGACGAGCGCGAGCTGGCGCGCGGTGGTATTGAACGCATCGGTGGCGCTGAAAGTCGCTGTGTGGCTCAAATAGGTGATTGGCGAGAAGACGTTACGCGTCATGTTCCCAATCATGGAGTGGCTGTACAAGTTTGTTTGGAACAACTGACAAATACCGACCACGGTTGCATTCGCTCGGCTGCGGATGTCGCGGCTATCGGATTCAAGGCCGTTCATGGTGGTCGTAGGTCGGGCGTCTTTCGAGTCGACGACGAATTGCTGGCCGCCATGGAAGAAATGAATTCCGTCGCGCCAGCGCACAACCCACCCTACGTGGCCGCGATGCGAAGTCTGGCAAGCCAAGCGGGAGACATTCCCTTGGTAGCCGCCTTTGAAACCGATTTCCACCGCACGGCTCCTCGCGCCATGCAGGAATATGCCATTCCAAGAGATTGGGCGGAAAACCTCAATCTGAGGAAATGGGGGTTTCATGGCGCTAGCCATCGCTTCATCGCCACTCGCTGTGCTGAGCTCTTTGGTTCATCGAAACCTCGCATTATCTCCTGTCACTTGGGTGGCAGCAGCAGCGTCTGCGGGATCCGCAATGGACAAAGTTTAGGCGCGTCGATGGGGATGAGCCCACAAACCGGTATTCCACAGAATAACCGCGTCGGCGATTTCGACCCCTTTGCCCTCCCTTCAATCATGGCTCACACCGGGCTCTCCCTGGAAGCAGTCCTGAAAAAACTGGCAACCGAAAGTGGCCTGCTAGGGATCAGTGGACATAGCAGTGATATTCGGGATATCGAGCAACAAGCGGCTGCCGGAAACGCCAATTGCCAACTCGCATTGGATACGTTTGTGGCCGAGGTAAGACGCTACATCGGTTCCTATTTGATGGCTCTCGGCGGAACGGACCTGCTCGTCTTCACGGGAGGTATCGGAGAAAACGGACGCCTGCTTCGCCAACAGATTTGCGCCAATTTGCAAGAATTGGGAATTGTGTTGGATGAAGAGAAAAATCAGACGTCGCAAGGGGAAGGCCCTTTGCATGCCCCGCAAAGCCGCGCAGAGATTTGGGTTATTCCGACCAACGAAGAATTGATCGTCGCCCGCCAAAGCGTGGCTCTGTTGCAATCGACTCCCTAAGTTCAGACACCCCCTTCCCCCATTCAATTCCATGTTTGTTGCTCGTGTCACCGGATCGGTTGTCAGCACGCAGAAGGTCGGCTCGATGACCGGCCAAAAGCTGCTGGTGGTTGAGCCCTATCGATTGGACAGCGATTCGCGCAGCCAATTGATTTCCACCGGTCGCACGTTTATCGCCGTGGATACCTTGGGGGCCGGGCAAGACGACATGGTGCTGATCACTCAGGGCAGCAGCGCCAGACTGACTCCAGAAACGAAGAACTTGCCCATCGATGCAGTCATCATCGGCATTGTCGATACCGTGACCATCGATCGCACCAATGTTTTCAACCGCAAAGACTAACCGCACAAAGACCGTCAGACGGATATACCAATGCAATACGACGAAAATCTTATACGCAGCGTCATCGCCGAAGTCTTGGCCCAGGTAGCCAGCCCTACCGCCTCTGGGCAAACCTCGCTCCCTAATCCTCAACGCGCCAGCAGTGGACGCTATGGGGTATTCATGGATGCGGGCGAAGCGGTCACGGCCGCTCGCACGGCCTTTGAACAATTCCGCCAACGGACCAAAGAAGATCGTCGTCGCGTGATTGATGTGATTCGCAAAATCTCCATCGATAACTGCGAAGAACTGGGCATGATGGAGATGGAAGAGACCAAGATTGGTCGCCCTCATCACAAGGTTGAAAAGCTCAAGACCTTGGGCCTCCGCACTCCCGGCGTAGAGTTCCTGGAAACCAAAGCGTATAGCGGTGACCATGGCCTAGCGATCATCGAACGTGCTCCCTTCGGCGTAATTGGCGCGATTACACCAGTCACCCACAGCCTTCCCACAATTACTGGCAATGCGGTCAGCATGCTGGCAGGTGGAAATACGGTGGTCGTCAATCCGCATCCCTCGGGCAAGAAAGTCGCCGTCGAAGGTGTGCGGCGATTCAATGAAGGCATCGTCCGGGAAATTGGTATCGACAATCTGATCTGCGTGATTGCGGAACCGACTCTCGAATCAGCCGCAGCTCTGTTCGCCCATCGCCAAGTCGCCTTGATTTGCGTAACCGGGGGACCCGCAGTGGCCCGCGCAGCATTGAACAGCGGAAAACGGGCCATTGTTGCCGGTCCTGGAAATCCACCCGTGGTTGTCGATGAGACTGCTGACTTGGATAACGCGGCGCGCTGTATCATCCAAGGCGCTTCGTACGACAACAATCTTCTCTGTATCGCCGAGAAGGAAGTGTTTGTCGTAGACAGCGTGTTCGATGCGATGATGGCCGCCATGGAACGAGCCGGCGCCGTTCGCCTCAATACTTCCCAAATCGCCACACTCACCTCGCAAGCCATCGTGCAAGTGGGCGATGACAAGCATGACGCGGCCAACAAAGATTTCATCGGTCAAGATGCGTGGAAATTAGCTGCCGCAGCCGGTTTGACCATTTCCAAAGATGTGGAACTGGTCTTCGGTGAAACGGACGAGAATCATCCCTTCGTCTCGGTCGAACAGATGATGCCATTCGTTCCTTTCGTGCGAGCTCGCTGCGTCGATCATGCGATTGCCATGGCTAAGAAACACGAGCATGGTTTCCGACATACGGCCATCATTCACTCGCGCAACGTCGACAACATGACCAAGATGGGGCGCGAACTCGATGTTACTCTGTTCGTGAAAAACGGTCCCTGCATGGCTTCCCTAGGGCTCGGAGGCGAAGGGTACCTTTCCTTCTCCATCGCTGGACCCACAGGCGAAGGTGTCACAACCCCATTGACCTTCACGCGTGAGCGACGCTGCAGCATGGTCGACAATCTCTACATCATTTAACGACTGTCGCTCCCCAATTCCAGCACTCATTGATTCCAGCACTCGCTTTAGTTGTCACTCGTTTTAATCGTCCTTCATGCAAACAGCACTTGTCCTCGGTACGACCCGCGCCACCGTCAAGCACGCCAGCTTGAACGGCCAGCGTCTATTGGTCGTTCAACCGCTTGGCACAAACGACTCGCATGATGGCAGTCCCCTCATTGCCGTCGATCAACTCGGCGCGCAGCGCGGCGACAAAGTGATTCTTTCCAGTGACGGCGCCTACACGCGACAACTGGTTGGCCATGATAACACTCCCGTTCGCTGGTGCACTATCGGGATGATCGACCCATGAGCAAGCCGCCATCAACAACCGATCAAGGAAGCTTGGAAGCGCTCATTTCCCAATTGGTGCGAAGCGCTCTGCAAGCGGCTTCCCAAACGGCGACAGTCAGCGCACCGTCACAACCAATTACCAAGTCACAGCAACCGCTGCAGCCTCTGCAATCAACCAGCGAACCTCCCCGACACGGAGTTTTCGATCAAGTCATTTCCTTGGCATCCGTTGCTTCGCTCCCTAAATCAGTTCACTCGATTCAGGTATTACCCCGCGCCGTAATCACGCCTGCAGCCTTCGACTGGCTGCGTCAGCATGGCGTGAGCATAACGCGTGGGGCACTGGTGAAAGTGGCAGAGATCGTAACGGCCAACGCGGCTTCGCTCCCCCTGACTCGCTGGATTCTCGACGTCGATCAACCCGAGCGAGCAGTAGCGTACGCCAAGCAACTGCTCAGCCGTGGCGTCACGGTTCATCCTACCGACATAGGTCATGTTGCTTCCACTTGGCAACCGCAAACCCTCGAGCGTGGCATCGTTGTCACCAATTTTCCCCCATTGCTGGTTGATCGCTTTGCGCGTCAAGGAATGGTCAGCGCAGTCGAAGTGGATTCGGTCGATCGAGTGCGGCGAGTTTCCCAGTCGATGCAACCCAAAATTTGGGTGATCGATGCGGAACGCTTATCGTTCTCATCGTTAGTGGCCGTCGCAGCTGAATGCTTGCGAACGGTAACTGCGGCTCGGCATCCTGAAAAAAGTCTCCCCTCGTTTCCAGGCGGGACAAGCCCATGAAGATTGCTCGCGTTATCGGAACCGTAACCCTCGCCAAGGTCCATCCGGATTTACAAGGCCTTCCCCTGCGACTCGTTCAAGCGATGGAGCGGTTGGATGAAAATCGACAACCCGTTTTTGGTGGCGAAGAAATTGTCACCTGCGACTCTCTTGGTGCTGGTATCGGTGACTGGATCGCCTTGGCCGAAGGTCCTGAAGCAGCACAACCTTACCGTCCTCTCGTAAAACCCATCGACGCCAATACAGCGGCGATTCTTGATTCCATTGAGCTCTAAAGCAATCATGCAAACTCACAACATCCACAAGATCAAGCAAGACATTTGCGACATTGGCCGACGAATTTACGATCGCCAATTTGCGGCAGCGAATGATGGCAACATCACGGTTCGCGTCAGCGAAAACGAAGTGCTTTGTACTCCGACGATGCATTGCAAGGGCTTTTTGAAACCAGACGATATCGCGTTGATTGATATGACAGGTAAGCAATTATCTGGAAACAAGAAACGATCCAGCGAAGCCCTGTTGCACTTAGAAATTTTTCGCCAACGGGAAGATGTAAAGAGTGTGGTCCATTGTCATCCACCTCATGCCACTGCGTTTGCGATCGCACGCGAACCGATTCCCCAGTGCATCCTTCCAGAAGTCGAAGTCTTTTTAGGTGACGTCCCGATTACTCGGTACGAAACGCCCGGCGGCCAAGCCTTTGCTGATACGATTTTGCCATTTGTGCAGAAAACGAATGTCATCATTTTGGCGAATCACGGCACCGTCAGCTTCGGTGAAAGTGTCGAGCGTGCTTATTGGTGGACGGAAATTCTGGATTCGTATTGCCGGATGCTGATGCTGGCTCGACAACTTGGCCACGTTCAATATCTAAGCGAAAACCAAACACGCGAATTGTTACAGCTCAAAGACAAATGGGGCTTTGCTGATCCGCGGAACACGAAAGAGTACGAAAACTGCGACGTTTGCGCAAACGACATTTTCCGCGATAGCTGGCAAGATGCTGGAGTTCAACGCCGCGCCTTCGATGCGCCTCCACCAGCCGCGAGCGGACCTGCCATCGGAAACAGCCAACCAGCAGACGCGTCTTCCGCTGTGGCCAAGATCGATGAAGAAAAATTGGTCAAACTCATCACAGCCGAAGTGCTGCGACAGCTCCAAGGTTAACCCTCTCCCATCCAACAGTTGAATAGCAAAATGAAAGTATCCATCATTGGTGGCGGCGGCTTGGTCGGTTCATGTGCCGCGTTCGCGCTACAGTGCGGCGGAATTGTCAAAGAAATCGCCTTGCTCGATTTAAACACCGAGCTGGCTATCGGCCATGCATTGGACCTACAACATGGCAGCCCCAGTGTTGCGGATCAACGACTCGTTGGTGGTGGATACGAACACATTGCCACTTCGGACTTGGTTTGTATCACGGCCGGCTTGCGTCGTAAGCCAGATGAATCGCGACTCGATTTGATTAATCGAAACACCGATCTCTTCCTCTCCATCTTGGCAGATGTCAAAAAAGGTGGGCTGAAGAAAGACGCTATCGTGTTGGTTGTCTCCAATCCGGTCGATATTCTAACCAATGTCGCCGCTATTCGATTGGGCTTGCCGATCAATCAAGTCCTAGGGCTAGGAACTCAGCTCGATACCATTCGCTTCTGCAGCTTGATTGCTGAGCAGCTCAAGGTTGCTCCTACGCAAACCAAAGCATTGATTCTGGGTGAGCATGGCGATTCCATGGTGCCGATCTGGAGCAGCGCCTGCGTAGGGAGCTTGCCACTGGACAAATTCCCTGGCTGGAATCCCAATTTGGCCAATGAACTGTTCACACGCACCCGGGGGAGCGGCGCTGAGGTAATCAAACGAAAGGGTGGGGCTGGTTTTGCCGTAGGTATCGCCATTCGTGATGTGATCGAAGCCATTTGCTTGGACAAGCAAACACTGCTGCCTGTTAGTACGGTCCAACAAGGGTGTTACGGGATTCGTGATGTCGCCTTGTCTGTGCCGACCGTTGTGGGAAGGCGTGGAGCAGAAAAATGCCTCGAAATTGACCTCTGGCCAAAAGAAGTACAAGGTATCCGGGCGAGCGCGGGCGCACTCCGTAAAACGCTTGACACCGTACTGCAACGGATTGGCTAGCCAAAGGAATCGGCAATCGCTATAGTTACGACTCCAAGTGCGCTGCAAACTGCGTCGCACTATATAATTTTCGATGATTTCCGCGGCAGAGGTTTATGACAAAGAAGGAAGAAGCTTTCGAAGTCGAAGGCACAGTCACCCAAGCACTGGCAAATACGCGTTTCCGAGTTCAATTAGAAACAGGTAACGAAGTGTTAGCACATGTGGCTGGGCGTATGCGTAAGCACTTCATTCGAATTGTCCCAGGAGACAAAGTTCGCGTCGAACTCTCTCCCTATGATCTGACCAAGGGTCGGATCACCTACCGCGAACGATAGAAATCGCGCTGGTTCCGCGCTCTGGTGCGGAACCCCTCTGTTGCAGCAGGATCCCACACCCCTGCGTTGGCATTGATCGAACAAGTGAATCTGCGGCCAATCCGCTGACTTGTCGTTTCTATTTCTGTACGATTCTCATTCAGCAACCTCGTTTTCTGAAGGTCTATCGTTTTCCGCAATAGGCCGAAACCTGTGCCCGAGGAATCGGGTAATATGTTCGTGGAAAAAATCTTAACCCGTCGTTCGTCGAAAGGACCAATGATAATGCACATGGGGAATCGATTGCGAGGTTTCGCAATCGCCGTAGCGGCGACCGTTGTCGCTCCGGCACTGCTTTTTGCTCAAGAAAAACCAGCGACCGCTCTCAAGACCAGCACTGCTGCTGGTGCAGACGAGCCCGTCCTGATGGTTTCGATCACGAATCTCGATCGACTCACCAAAGATGTCAATTATGTAACTGGCACTCTGGGCCAAGCTCAGGCTGGCAGCATTTTTGGCATGATGGCCAATACGTACACCAACGGAATCGATCGCACGCGTCCCATTGGTATCGCTGTGCAAATGGTTGATGGCATGCCAGCGCCGTTGGTGCTAGTACCCACTGCCAATGTCAAGAAACTGCTCAAAACCTTTGAAGCTCAAACAGGTCCAGCGGACGAGTTTGACGATGGTACCTTGGCTGTTGCCGCTGGCCCTAACATTCTGTACATCAAACAAGTTGGTGACTGGGCATACGCAGCTCAAGCACGCGACCAGTTGGCTGATTTGCCAGCCGACCCAGCTCCTTGGTTCCATGCGATGGGCGAGGACTTCGACGTCGCCGTTCGCGTGAACGTTCAGGCCCTGTCGCCCGAGCAGCGTGAGCAGGTTGTCGTACAACTCAAGAATGGCTTTGAAGCCGCACTGGCCCAACAACCAGCTGAGCAAGCCGAACAAGTGCGCCAAATGGGCACTCAATCGCTTGAGCAACTGGAACAAGTGATTAACGATACCGAAACGCTTCAATTCGGGTTCGCGATTCAGCCAGACAGCAAGCAACTGCGGTTCGAAATCTACATGACGGCCGCAGCCGGAACCGACTTGGCATCGCTCTATGCAGGCCAAAGCCCGATTCCTTCGAAGTTCGCTTCGTTGGTTCAAACATCGGCAGCAGGCTATTTCCACGCCGCCGGATCCATTAGCTCTGATGGTATTGATCAAGCCAAAGCTTCTTTGCAACAGGCTACTGGTTCCGTTCGTGCGGCGCTAGAAAATGCTGAGCAAATCAGCCCCGAAGACCGCGCTGAATTGGAAGCTTTCTTTGATCGGTTAATCGAAATCGGTGCCGATACCATTAGCGAAGGTAAAAGCGATGCCGGTGGCCTATTGTCGCTGGACAACGAAGAGCTCAATGCGTTGGCTGGCTTCTTTGTGTCCGACGGCTCAAAGGTTGCCCAACTCGCAAAAGACTTGGCTGCAAAGATTGAAGCGTCGGGTGATCCCAATGCGCCAACCTTCACCTTTGATGCTGCTGAGTACAAGGGTGTGACCATGCACTATGTAGAAGCTGCTGTTCCAGAACGCGAAGCTCAAGCACGCAAGATTTTCGGTGACTCGCTGCGTTTGACCATTGGAACTGGCGAGGACGCTGTCTACCTGGCCATGGGGCCCCAAGCGGAAAGCAAGCTCAAAAAGCTGATCGATGATGCGGGTAAAGATTCGGGCGATTCGAGTCGTCCGCTTACCCAGGGTCAAGTTCGCTTGTTGCCGATTCTCGAATTCGCTCAGTCGATTCAAGAGAATGCTGCGCTGGGAGCCATGATCGACAGCCTTAGCCGGGCTGGCGATACAGATGCCGTCCGTTTCCAGGGTGTTAGCATTGAACGAGGTAACATTACCGAGTTCACGATTGGCGAAGGCATTCTTCGAGCCATCGGTGCTGCCGTCACGGCACAGCAAGGCGGCTGATAGCTGCAGCCCATTCCGACCGGTAAGCGACAAACCCCGCTGGCATAACCAGCGGGGTTTGTTTTTTTGCATCCGGATAGTCGCCTTTCGCTCCGCGAAAGTAGCGTCAGACAGTCGTCAGACAGTCGAAAAGAAGTAATAGTCACCAACGCTACTTTCGCGGAGCGAAAGGCGACTATCACCGACGAAAGCTATAGGAACATGTAGGCCTATTCACCATGCTCGGCTACGTCCAATCCGCGTCGCTCTTCTTCACCAGTAACTCGAAGCCCTAAAGTCATGTCGACTAGCTTGAGCAACAAAAAGGTTCCCACTAACGAAATAAGAATCGTGACTCCGGCAGCGGCAATCTGAGCCATCACGAGACTCCAGTTTCCGTCGACACCACCAACGGGACCACCTTTGGCCATGTTGTTTGCCGCACGCGTGGCGAAAACGCCGGTGAGCACGGCACCCAATAGCCCACCCACGCCGTGCACTCCAAAGGCGTCGAGCGCATCGTCGTATCGGAATTTCCATTTCAGCCAAGCACAGGACCAGTAGCAACAAATACCGGCGGCGGCTCCCATGACTAAAGCAGACATCGGACTCACGAAGCCAGCCGCAGGCGTGATACAGACTAGTCCAGCCACCGCGCCGCTACTGGCGCCCAGAACCGTCGGCTTCCCATTGAGCACTCGCTCAAAGAGTGCCCAAGTAACTGCACCGGCCGCAGCCGAAAAATGCGTTGTACAGAAGGCGCTGGAGGCAATTCCATCAGCCAGCAATGCGCTGCCCGCGTTGAAACCAAACCAGCCCACCCACAGCATCGCAGCCCCAAGTGCCGTATAGGTGAGATTGTGAGGATGCAGCGGTTCCCTGCCAAACCCCATTCGTGGGCCAACGAGAATGGCCGCAACGAGTGCTGAAAAACCACTGCTGATATGCACCACGGTGCCACCAGCAAAATCCAATGCGCCACCCATTAAACTCCCGTCTACCCCGTAAGCCAAATATCCGCCGCCCCACACCATGTGTGCTAAGGGGCAATAAATAAATGTCCCCCATAGAATGGAAAATAACACCATTGCGGAAAACTTCATCCGCTCAGCAAACGCTCCACAGATGAGCGCCGGCGTAATGATGAAAAACATCCCCTGAAACAGCATAAAGGTGAGAGCCGGTATGCCACCCTTCATCGGCGTTACGGTCGTCTCCAAAACAGGATTCCATTCCCGAGTAACACCGCGTAGCAATAAATGCTCGATCGTCCCGTAGAATGGATTCCCCTCTCCAAACGCGATGGAATACCCATAGAGCGCCCACAAGATGGTCATCAAACCCATGAGAAAGATGCATTGCATCAGGATGCTGAGGATGTTCTTTTTGCGAACTAGGCCGCCATAAAACATGGCCAAGCCGGGTGCAGTCATAAACAAGACGAGTGCTGAGCATAGGAGCATCCAAGCGTTATTACCGGCGAGTTCTCCGGCATCGGCTGTTTCCGCAAACGCGGGCGGAATGGTCGGTGGCGGCGCGTTGAGCTCCTCTTCTGTCATCGGAGCAAGCCCAGCTGACTGCATCGCCCACGTGTTTGAGCTCAACCAACAAGTAGCAAACACGGTTAGTATCAACAATATCGCGCGATTCATTGTTCCCCGCTCGAATGAAAAAAGGAAAGGACCGTTGGGTGACCGGCACAGAATAACAAAACTACACCGCAAGTAGTTGGCCACGCTGACTATTCGACGCGCTATAATGCAAACTGCCAGTGGGTTGATTTTAGTTCAGTTAGCCTCAGAGCGCAAGCGCGCATGTCGGAGCCCAGGGTCCATGTTTGAGTCCTCCTTCCCACGCCATTCATTGCTGTTGGGGCTGCTGATCGGCTTTGAAGCAATCCTCGCGACCCAATCGGAAAAGTCTCTCCTGGGGGCTGATTTCTTTGTCACGATCGCTGGTGGATATGCACGTCAAGGCAACCAAGCTTCCATGGAGGCCAACGTCCTGTTCTTTCAAGAGCTTGTTGCAAAATCAGGCACCAGCAACGCACAACATCTTATCTATTTCGCAGATGGAAACGGTGCGGAAGCGGATGTTCAAGTTTCGGAGAACCCTGAACATGCAGATCCAACAACCCGTTTGCTAGCAGATTTATTAGGCTGGGATACGCCGCTCCTGAGCTATCGAAATCATCAAATCGAAGGGGTGGCGGGTCGCAATCATCCACGCGATATTCGCCGAGGCTTGGAAGAGTTGTTTCGCAAGCTGCAAACTGGCGATCGGCTGTTTATCTATGTCACCGCTCACGGTGGCGCGGCAACCGATCGAAATAACTCCCACGATACTTCCATCCATTGTTGGGACGGTCGGCAGATTCGCGCCAGCGAGTTTTCATCGTGGCTGGACCAAGTACCTCAAGACGTCCCCGTGGTCATGGTGATGGCACAATGTTATTGCGGAGGATTCTCTCACGCTATCTATTCCGAGAGCGATGCTCGCAACGGTTTCGCAGCCGGAAATCGCTGCGGGTTTTATGCACAACAACACGATTTGCCTGCCGCCGGATGTCGCCCGGACATCACCAACGATCAGGAATACAGTAGCTATTTCTGGGGCGCATTGATGGGCCACTCTCGCAATGGACTCCCCGTAGAAAATGCGGATCAAAATAACGACGGGCGGATCTCTCTAATCGAAGCACACACCTACGCCGTGATCTTTGGCGAGACCATCGATATCCCGCTCAGGTCAAGTGAAACGCTACTTCGAAATGCTAGCCAGATTGGCGATCCAGAAGAGACGCCTGATCTATTGAATCTCGAATTACCACTAGCCGATATTGCCGCTCGTGGTAATGAACTGGACGCAAGCATCGTCCGTCAACTGGCCGAACAATTAGGCTTGGAATTGTCAACAACGGCCGCTGACGCCTGCGACTTGGCCTCCGGACCCTTGCGTCCCATGATGAGGCGTGGTCGGGGTGGCGGGCGGGGCCTGCGAATGCGCACTCAACAATTGCGAGAAGAACTGATTGCCCGCTGGCCAACGCTAGCGTCCGTCAAATCCATTGAAGATTGGTCCACTGCTGGGGTGTCATCCGAAGTGCTGTGGAATGAAATTCAGTCCTGGGAAACCTATGCTGAATACAAGGATGCCTTTGATGCTCGACAAGAATCTCGAGCCAATTCGGCAGCGGCAGAATTGAAACAGGTCAAGCGAAGGCGATTAGCCCAAGCCCTGGAATCCATCGTACTAGCGGCCAATCTAGCGAAAGTAGCCGATTCCGAAACGCAGCTGAAGTATCAAGCGATGCTGGATTTAGAAAACACGACTTTCTAGCAATCCATTCTCATATTCGCATAGTCGCCTTTCGCTCCGCATAGTCGCCTTTCGCTCCGCGAAAGTAGCGTCGCATAGCTGCCATTCGCCTCTCTGGGAAAGTAACCAAGAGCGCATTTAAAAAGACGCTACTTTCGCGGAGCGAAAGGCGACTATCTCCCCCGCAATAAGTAATTCATTCACAATCTATAAAGTCAAGCCTTGCCACCTACGCACGCCGCTAACGTTAGTGTCAGTCACAACCCGATCGGGCCGCCTCTGAGTAGATAAAGTTGATTTAATTGTCTTACCTGGCCGATAACGGGGAAGTGATTCCCCTAAAATTATTGGATTGTCGGGATATTTTTCTTGATACCAGAGCACGAAATCGTTACAACGCGGATTGAGTCTCTGCACTGCGCCAATTGACCGCTTGAAAAAAGCCGTTTTTTTGCTGCTGAAAGGAGAGCTCAACGCGGGTTTCGGACCCGCATTTTTCCCAGTTTTATTTTTTGTCTTGTCGGTATTTGGGCGGTTTACGTCTTCATTTTCCTTCTCATGAGGGTGGTCTTATGATGCGTCGGAATGGTTCGTTTAGAGGAAGGCCGGCTTTTACGCTGGTCGAATTATTGGTGGTGATCGCCATCATTGGCATTCTTGTTGGTTTGTTATTGCCAGCAGTTCAAGCCGCTCGGGAAGCGGGACGCCGTATGTCCTGCAGCAACAATCTCAAGCAAATTGGCTTGGCACTCCACAACTACCATGACACGGCCAATCGGTTCCCAACGTCTGGTTTCCAGCACAATGGCACGACGGCTGAGCCTTTCACATGGACAGATAGCAGCAAGGGAAGCCAATTGGCCGCTCTGCTGCCTTACATTGAGCAAAATGCTCTTTACGACAGCATCCCCCGTGGTGGCGCAAGGCCTCCTCTGGTAGACGGCGGTGCAAATCCCAGCAATGCTGAATGGCAAGCTTATGTACCGTCCAAAGGGACTGGTTCTTTTGCCTTCAACGGTACAACCGTAGAACGCAGTTGGCACGTTGTGGTTCCAACCTACATTTGCCCCACCTACAACGGCATGGACCGTTGGCAATGGAGCAATCCTGCTGATACGAACGCTCGTGCGCTTTCCAACTATGCCGTGAGCATTGGTGCGCAAGCGATGCCCTCGCAAAACGGCTCTTGCAATCTGTATCCCGGAAACATTTTCGGCGAAGGTCCCAACGGTCACGCGAACTCCGCAAGTGGTGTTGGCGTCTCCGGATTCTTCGGTCGTGGCGAATGGTCACCCCGCATGGCAGACGTCGGCGACGGTCTCTCCAACACGATTGCCTTTGGCGAAATTTTGCCACACAAGAGCGATCACCACTGGAATGGCTGGATGCACTTCAACACCCTTTGGACCGCTACCACCGCTCCGATCAATTATCCGATCGTCGGTATTGGCGAGCCAGGCTGGGACCAAGCTGCGAATCCACAAGGTCTTGACAACAACAACGGCCTTGGTTGCAACGGCTGGAGAAACTGGCAGACCTCGCAAGGCTTCAAGTCGCAACACCCCGGCGGTGCACAGTTTGTCTTCGGTGACGGATCCGTGCACTTCTTGACTGCTTCAGTTAACTACCGTCTTTACAACGCCTTGGGTGGCCGTAACGACAAGCAAAAAGCTTCTGTTCCAAACTAAGCAGTATCTTCAAAGCTGACTTTCATTTGTCAGCAACCGGCTTTTGCATCAGCAAGCGGTCCTTGTCCGCTTGCTGATGCTTTTCAGGGGCCCCCCCTGTTCTGTGCGTTTACCACATCTTTCTGCCAGTAGAGTTTTTTACGATGAATCGCTCGCTTGCTCTCGGTTGCTTGTCTGTTTCGTTGTTTATCTTGGGATGTGGTCCCGACTTGCCGTCAACCGTTCCTGTCACCGGGACAATTACGATGGATAGCAAACCGGTCGAGGGCGCAACCGTTAATTTTCTTAGCGAAGAAGGTAGCGTGACAGCGTCTGGAAAGACGGATGCCAGCGGAAAATATTCCCTCAAGACTTTTGTAGGCGAACAATACGTCGATGGGGCCATAGTTGGCAAACATCTCGTTGCTGTCGTCAAGACGGAATCCGATGGCCAAACTATTTCGGATCCCAAGGAATACATGGCCAACATGGCGGCGAACCCTACCAAAACTAGTGAATTCAAACCTAAGAATTTGGTCCCAGCGAAGTACAACAATCCGACAATGTCACAATTGAACGCTGATGTCACTGAAGCGGGTCCCAATGACTTCCCCTTTGAATTGTCCAGCAAGTAATTGCTAGATAATTAAAGCTCCGCATAGTCGCCTTTCGCTCCGCGAAAGTAGCGTTGGATAGTCGCCTTTCGCTCCGCGAAAGTAGCGAAGTAACAGATCCGAAAAAGACGCTACTTTCGCGGAGCGAAAGGCAACTATGCGGAGCGAAAGGCGACTATGCGGAGCGAAAAGGCAATTATGTTGACGTATGGTCATGCACAATCTTCCATGCTCCATCAAATCGCTTCATCACTAGGGTAAAACTACCCGAAACATTTCCGCTGGTTCTTGTCAGGGCCCAATTCCCCAAGATAAACGCAGTCGTTTCACTGAGCGAATGATATTCAAGATTACTGAAGTTCAATTTGCCCATTGCTTCAGGCGTCGCATATTTCGCGTGATAACGTTTGCTGGTGGCCGCAAAACCTCTCGTTACTTCTCCGCCGGATGAAAAAGTGAGTGCGTCGTCATTCCAATATCCTGCCATGAAAGCGTCGATATCGCCTCGATTCCAAGCCGCTTGTTGATCCATTAAGACCAACTGCATCTTCTTTTGGTCGTCGGACAACGGACCTTGGTTTGGCGAGTTTGGATTGTGATCCTCGCCATACAGTGCAGCGTTCCAAGAGCCGAATAAACCAAGTGTTAGCACTATGATCGAGATGCTATGTTGCAATTGGAGCATGAGGACCTACCGGGGCGTGAAAGAGATTGGGCGTGACAAGACATCAGAGGAAAAAACGCATGGCGCAATGGCCCCCTGCCTTCCTAATCCGGTCGCCAAAGTGTTGGCGGATTAGACATGAATTATAGCCGAATTGTACTCAGCGAAGCGGTGCTCGTGCTCGTGCTCAGCGAAGCGGTGCTCGTGCTCAGCGAAGCGGTGCTCGTGCTCAGCGAAGCGGTGCTCGTGCTCGAATCGCTGCTGTCGTCCGCGGGCAAGCTCTGGGTGACGAAAGAGCGATTGGGAAGTTGGACTGGAATTGCTTCGAAGTCGGGTCGGGATTTGGGGGATGGCATTTCGAGCACGAGCATGAGCACGAGCACGAGGATATCTACAAAACGCCACAACGTCTCAAATTACGCTTGGCCAGTGTAGAGCGGATCGATCACCGTACCATTGAGCAAAAAGTGTGGGCGGCGCAAGGGATCCAACAATTGCACCTCTTCCCCAACTCCCAGCGCGTTGAACACAGTCGAACAAATATCGGCTGGCGACCAAGCTCGACTGATCGGATAAGCAGCCTGGGCATCGGTTTGCCCAATGACTTGACCACCTCGAACACCGGCTCCGGCAAAGATCCCCGAATAGGCGTGCGCCCAGTGATCACGTCCTGCTATGGTCTGTCCGGGCAACGTTGAGATCTTGGGAGTCCGGCCGAATTCACCCATCACAATCACCAAGGTCTGATCTAACATTCCAGACGCAGACAAGTCGTCCATCAATGCCTCAAGCCCTTGATCCAACTGCGGCAATAAGGTGTTTTTGAGGCGGCCCCAATTGTCGGTGTGAGTGTCCCAAGTCTGTACGATGCCCATCGTTGCTTGAATGATTGGCACTCCCGCCTCGATCATGCGACGTGATAGCAACAACGATTGTCCAAATTTGTTGCGACCGTATCGCTCTCGAACCTCATCCGATTCGCGCTGGATCTCAAAGGCTTCTACCATTTTTCCAGAGGTCAGTAAGCGATAAGCAATCTGTTGTTGATCGCGGAACGATTGCGCATCAACATTCTTCATAGTCGTATGGCCTCCGTTCAATTGATCCAGCAATTCTCTTCGCGAAACGAGTCGATCCTGCGGGACTCCTTCTCGCAAGCTTAGTGCTTTCATTTGAAAACCTGCTTCGTTTGGATCGCCTTGAATTTGCCACGGGTCATGCTTGGAACCCAGAAACCCGGCATGTTGCCCTGGCCAAGTGAGCGGGCCTTCGATCAGATAGTTTGGCAGCGACACACCGGTTGGAATGCCGTCGGTGCGTGGCTGCAGGTAATCGAGCGCCGCCGCAAAATTGGGGAAGTCATTGCGAGATTCCACGCGATCTAAATCCGATCCACCCCGTGGCAGCGGAGTATCGCGTCCGGTGAGCGCAACGTGCGTAGCCAACAAATGATTGTGCTCGCGATGCGCTAATGTTCGAATGATGGACCATCGATCCGTTTGTTTGGCAAAACGTGGGAGATGCTCGCAAACCGCCACACCAGGGATCGTGGTCGGGATTGTGGAAAACTCGCCACGCACCTCCGCAGGCGCATCGGGCTTCGGATCAAAGGTATCCAGCTGGCTCGGCCCCCCGCTCAGGAGCACAATCAAAACGGACTTGGCTTTGCCAGCCCCAGGAAGACTTTGCTTGACTGAACGTGAGGACGCTTCCCCCACTTGCCCACCAAAAACCTTAGATGGGGCAAAGAGGAGGCCCGCGCCAATCACTCCCGCTGCGCCAATTTTCAGCAATCCACGACGATCAACCGAATAGAATGGCTGGTTCATAGGGCAAACCTAGCGGTGTAAGTGGGTGAAGGAACCCGAGGCAGGAGCTTTTGAGGTAGAGCCCCTTTGTAATGCACCGTGAAGTGAACTGCAACAGAAATGACCCGCTCGCCAAAATAAGAAAAGCCGCGTAGAAAGCGAAAAAGGCCGTCAACAACTAGTGATGACGGCCTTTTCCTGCTTCAAGCGGAGGGCAAGGGACTCGAACCCTCAACCCCTTACGGGGCAACTGATTTCGAATCAGCCTCCTAGCCATTCGGATACCCTCCAGCATCCTAGTTTGCGTTGATTATTAACGCTCAGTCAATATAGATACTCGGCCGATTGCGGGTCGTCAAGCTGTAGCGTTGGCAACGCTCTGGGGATCGAAGTTAAATTTTGTCTCGCCACTTAAATCCAGCCACTTGGACAAATAGCCCATTAAATCAGAGTCTGCTTCAATCGCAGACTCCAGAGGACATATCTGCGTGCCGTCACCAGAACAGTAGACATTGCCCAATGCAGAAAGTTCTATCGTTACCGTGCCAGAGAGAGGTTCAAGAAAACCACTTGTGAGCGAAGTAAGTCTCTCACGGATCTGAAGGGAGAGTTCCGACAGGAGATCTGTCGAAGCCTCCTTCATTGATGCACCACTCGCTGCATCCAGCGTTGATAACTGTTCTTCCGGCTGTGGATTCAGCAATTGAGCGAACGATGTCGAGGCGTTGGCCAGAGGCTCCGCCATAGCGTTACTGATTGCCGCCACCGATTGGAAAGCAATACGACCAGCGGCAAGGGGCGCAAGAAACGACATGAAGGGTACAATCGGCGATTGAGTGCCGCCAGCTTGAGCGAAATAGTGCCGATTATCCGGCTTGCACCTTAAAATCCGGCTTGCACCTTAAAAAACGAAAAACCCCGATGCGAATATCTCGCATCGGGGTTTCGTTTTTTAGAGTTGCTTTTTATTGGTTCGGGAGCGAAGAGCTCATACGAACCAGGAAAAATCAGCCACCGCAGCTTGAGCAGCCGCTGCCGACGGATACAGCAGCGCCGCATCCACCGCAACCGCCAACCGAAACGCCAGACGAACCGCAGCCAGTGCTAACTGGAACAGTTACGGTCTGTGGAACGCGACGGCAAACGGTGACGTCAACTTCCTTCTGAACTTGGTAAGGAACACATACGTTGTAGGTGTTCGATACTTCTTCAGGAACGTTGTCGTACATGGTGACGACGTAAGTACGGGTCTTGGTTTCTGGAACCATGACGGTGTAAGTGACGTCACGAGTACGATCTTGAGTTTCGCAACGAACCTTTTGAACGGCACTTGTACGAGCTTCGGTGGTGTACTTGGTGACATTGACCATACGGGTCTTGGCCTCGGTCGTCATTTCGGTGACGTTGACCATACGGGTACGGGTTTCGGTACGGCAGCGAGTTACAGGAATGCTGCGGGTACGAGTTTCTAGACGGCACTTCTGAACGTTAACCATACGGGTTTGTTGCTGAGTGGTCATGCGGGTTACTGGTACTGTACGAGTACGGGTTTCCATACGAGTACGAGTAACAGGAACGGTACGAGTACGTTGTTCGGTACGGCACAGGTTCACTTGATATTCGCGGGTGCGATCTTCAGTGGTGTACTTGGTAACGTTGACGGTACGGGTACGAGTTTCGGTGTTGTACTTGGTAACATTAACCATACGCTCACGGGTCTCAGTCTTGCACGAGGTAACAGTGTACTCGTAAGGCTCTTGAACCATTTGCGACTGATAGCTGGTAACAGGGACTTCAACCGTTACTGGATTGCTGACCCAAACGCGACGGCAAACGGTGGTCGTTGCTGGAGCGCAACCGCCGCCAACCGAACCGCCGCAACCTACAGACGAACCACAACCGCCACAACCATTGCTGCTGCCACAACCGCCGCAACCATTGCTGCTGCCGCAACCGCCGCAACCATTGCTTACTGCACCGCCACAACCATTGGCAACTTCAACCATTTCAGTGGTGTAGTAGCCTTGGTCGGTGGTTTGAGTACGCATGGTGGTAACAGGAACGGTCTTGCAGACGTTACGAACTGCAGAACGGGTTTCGGTTACTGGAACCTGAACGGTGTAAGCTTGGCTAACTTGCTCGGTTACCGGAACTTGAACCGTATAGGTTTGCTCAACGGCTTCCGTTACTGGAACCTGTACGGTGTAGTTCTGAGTACGAGTCTCAGTGTAAGGAACTTGAACCATATAGTTCTGGGTAAGTTCCTCAGTGTAAGGAACGCATACTTGATAGGACTGTTCGACTTGCTCGGTCACTGGGACAGCAACGGTGTAAGTCTGAGCTACTTGTTCCATGTAAGGAACATTAACGGTGTAGCTTTGTTCAATCTGTTCGGTGTAAGGAACGGTCACATTGTAGGACTGTTCAACTTGCTTGGTAACAGGAACCTGTACAGTGTAGGTCTGCTCAACTTGCTCAGTTACTGGAACTTGAACGTTGTAGGAGACTTCTTCTGTGTAAGGCACTGCAACCTGCACCTGATAATTTTCGGTGCGAGTCTGAGTGGTTGGAACATTAACCGTATAGGTTTGTTCGCGTGTTTCCGTACGAGGAACTCGCTTGTAGACCGTGGTGGTCCGGACGCGTTGCTCTGTACGATACTCGGTGCTAGTAACGATTCGCTTTTCAGTTACGTACTGAGGAACGTATACGGTGCGGGTTTCGTAGGAAGGTCCGCAGTCGCTCGCGCAACCGCCGCCTACTACCATGGTACCGCCACTGACCATCGCCGAACCTGCACCACAACCACCGCAATCACTTGCAACGGCGGTCTCTGCACATGGTGAACCGCTGGCGCATCCGCCGCATTCACCACAGCCGGCCATGGCTTGGGTCGCGCTCAATGCTACGGCGACCAATCCCATGACCAAACTAAACAATCGAATTCTCATTAACCCTAACCTCCACAAAAAAACTACTCACGGCGCGTGAGACAACAGAAGAAAAACTAGTAAGTTCGAAAAAACGCGCGGCTGAATCATTTAACCGCAAGCCTGCCCGCCTCAGCCTCTAAATGCAATATTACCACAGTCAATGGCCGCCGTTTGGGAAGCCTGGGGTATATCGGCAATTTAAATCGTCAGCAAGGGGCATTATCACACCACCCTCCGGAAAGCAGCCCGTGCGGGGAGGTCGCCGCATCGTCAGCAGCGGTCCGTAAACTAACGGAAGTGGTATTTCACAGTGTTATACCGTTAAAAAATGCACATGGTAGTATTCTCCATGTTAATTTAAGCAGATTTCGTAGAATTTTCACCTCCCATTGGTAGGTTAGGCATACCAATACACCGCTCGGGGTATTGCAGCACAAAAAACGACTTTTCACATTCATTTTCTGGTCAACTTGGAAATTGCTGCTGATTCACAAAGATCCCTTCAGGAATCCCCCGTCGACGCAACCAAGTGTGCAGCGAAAAACTCTCGATAAAAAGATTTTTTTGCTTTCTCTGCAATCTTGCGGAAGATTGCACGCCAATGTGTGAAGCCAGTGTGAAGCAGGCCACCATTAGCCCTCACTCGGTTTTCATCTCGAGAATTTCTGTCGGAAAAGATGAAAATTGCGTGTTAGAACTTGAGTCAGGTTTTCTATACTTGGAACAGGCACACTGCCGATTGCATCCATCGGCGGAGGAACGCTGTGAAAAAGACGCCTCGCATTTTGCAGATTGGCGAGTTCCATCAGGGTGAATCGCAAAACGATTCGCAGGAGGCTGAAGTTGTATGTGTACGCAGCACTTCGGAAGCTCTGGAACTGCTCTCTGTCGAGCGGTTCGACGAACTCCGCCTGGTCGATTCGGCCGTGTCGATTAGTCGGGATTTGCTGCTGACTCGTCAAAGCGATGAGATGTTACGTGACATGCCCGATGGCGTTGCCTTGGTGGATGACCAACGGCACATTTTGTGGGCCAACCGACGCCTTCAACATTGGGCGGGTCGCAATGACCTGATTGGGCTTGACTTCTACGAGGGTCTCTCCAACCCCGAAATAATGGGTCCGGATTTTTGTCCGTTTCATACCGCTTTGGCCACAGGTCATCCCAGCGGCATGACATTGCGAACCTTTGACAATCGTTTTTTTCAGGTTCATGCCGCCCCGCTGCAAGACACGGAACATGCAAACCAATTGGTGGTCACGGTTAGTGATATCACCGAAGAAATCTTGCAACAGCAAAAGTTGGCGGCGATCCACTTGGCAGGTCGTCAGCTGGCCGATTTACGTCCCGACGAAATTTTCTTGATGGATGTTGGGCAACGGATCGATTTGCTCAAAGAAAATATTCGTCATTACCTAAGTGACTTACTCAATTTTGACGTCATTGAGATTCGCCTGCTGGAGCAAGCCACGGGGTATCTGATGCCCCTGTTGAGCGTTGGAATTGATCAAGAAGCTGCGGACCGGCAACTATTTGCGCAGCCTAATGGCAATGGAGTGACAGGATACGTTGCAGCAACAGGCAACAGTTATCTTTGCGAAGACGTGAGCAATGATCCTCTGTACATACCGGGGGTTATTGGTGCGAAAAGCTCGCTCACCGTTCCCTTGATGTTGCATGATCAAGTGCTGGGGACCATTAACGTCGAGAGTCCAGAGCCAAGAGCATTTTCTGCCAGTGACATTCAATTTCTGGAAATCTTTGCCCGGGATGTAGCCCATGCATTGAATACGCTGGAGTTGCTCGTCGCGCAGAAAGCCAACGCTGCCCAGCAGAGTTGCGAGGCAATTCACAGCGCGGTCGCGAAACCTGTGGATGAAATCCTCAACGACGCTGTGAATGTGATGGAAGGATACATCGGTCACCAAGGGGTAATGATGGACCGGTTGCGGCGGATCCTACAAAACGCCCGCGACATCAAACAGATGATTCAGAAAGTCGGTCAGACAATGACCCCCTTGGATGCGGTTCCAGCGGGAGTGAAATCTCCCCAACGGTCCATTCTAAAGGGACGACGCATTTTAGTGGTCGATACGGATGACCAAGTTCGTAACGATGCTCACCAGTTGCTAGAAAAGTGTGGATGCATTGTGGAAACTGCTCACGTTGGTAGTGAAGCGGTTATGATGGTGCGAGGAAGCGACGAATTTCGCTATGATGTAATCATCAGTGATATTCGCTTGCCGGACTTCAGTGGCTATCAGCTTATGTGCCGATTGCAACAATTCATGAATCCCGTTCCGATGGTTTTGATGACGGGGTATGGCTACGACCCGGGGCATTCGATCGTTAACGCTCGAAAAGCGGGTCTCCATCCCAAAGCGATTCTTTTCAAACCTTTCCGTTTGGATCAATTAATCGATGTCGTCGAAACGATTGTACTGGCCTATCAAACTCAACACGCGTAGCAAACATTCAATCGTTGATGGACAACTCTGATTTTAAGCATCTTGATTCCCTAGCGCTGGTACTGAGCCGAGTCCGCAAAGGTGATGTGGATGCGATCGGTGAGTTGTTTGAACGCTATTTTGCTCGGTCCGTACGGCTAGCTCAGTCGAAGTTATCGGACGGTGAAGCTCGGGTTATCGATGAAGAAGAAGCGGCCGTGAGTGCGCTCGATAGCCTTTGCATTCGAGTTCGTGGGGGAGCTTACGAAGATATTCAAGACCACATTCAATTGTGGGGGCTTCTGGCTCGAATCATCAATCGCAAGCTGACGAAGTATCGCCGCCACATGTATTCGCGGAAACGTCGCCCCGATCGGCCACTATTGCCAGTTGATCAAGTGGGCGAGTCGAGTTCCAACGTTTGCGTTACCCCGGTTGCCGCACGAGAACCGTCTGTCGCGGCCATCGTTAATGCAGATGAAATGCTGCAAACTCTACTACATCATCTTGCCGACGATGACTCGCGTGCCGTCCTCTTGTTGCGACTTGAAGGACACAAGGAAGTGGAAATAGCGGACCGCCTAAATCACAGCCGCCGCTGGGTCCATCATCGTATCTTGTCAATCCAACGCGTGGCGTCATCCGTTCTCCGAGACGAGCTATGATACTTGAGCTCGCTGAGGGAGATACACCAAGCACGCTGCTCGATTCCTTTGAAGCTTGGTGGTGTGAAGGCAAGCAGATTCCCAGTATCGTCGACTACTGCAACGCCTGCACACAGATCGATTCCCTGAGGGGGACACGAGTCGCTTGGGAACTTGCCATGGTCGATCTTGAATTCCGTTGGCGGAAAACCACTGACCCTACTTTGCGGCGATCGACCCATTGGTATGTGAAAAATTTAGCCGAATATGGCTTCGAAGAACTCGATCGTCGCGAGCTCTCTTTACATGAGTGGATTGTCCGCAGTCGCTGGGGTGACCAACCCACGCTGGATGAATTTGTCGCGGAACAGTGGCCTGAAAAGACAGCGCACGAAAGAGAAGATTATCGCCGGGAATTACGCGAACAATTAGAGTTGCTGTTTCCTATTGAATGCAATGTTGGAAACGAAACACAGCATCTTCTCCGAGTCTATTTGCAGACACCGTGCCTCGTTGGTCGCCAACGCTCGACCGATCGCCCAGCACCTTCTTGTCAGTACGATGAAGCTCAGGGACTTTGGCGGCTCGTCGTAAGTGGTCGCTCTCAAAACTCCGTGTCGCGAGAACAATTGCAGTTGGAACGGGTCGCCATGAACCTTGTTCGCGCTGTCCCTTTGAGCGATGTTGTTTCCAGTTACGTAGGCGACAACTGTTTGGCCAACGGAAAGGCAACCGACTTGAAAATCAGTCCTCGTGGTACGGAGTTGCGATTTGGGAATGTTTGCCTTTATCTACGACGCGTTTAATTCCCACAGCAAACTGAACGAAGGTTGAATCGATGGGGCCTTTCGGATTTTATCGCGTCGCTGCAGTATCGCCTGCTGTTGTTGTTGCCAACCCAACGAAAAACGGCAATGAGATTCTCCCAATCATCGCACAGCTATCGAAACAACAAGTCGATTTGGTTCTCTTTCCTGAATTGTGTATCACTGGGTATACCTGCGCAGATCTCTTTGCCAATCGCACGTTGCAAATAGCAGCCAAGGAAGTCCTGCAAACTATCGTCGCATCGACGGCGCATTCATCGACTGCTGTTGTTGTGGGACTACCGTGGTTGATTGAAGACTCGCTATATAACGTGGCAGCAGTCATTCATGCGGGTCAATTGAAGGGAGTTGTCCCGAAACGCTTCCTACCGAACTATCGTGAGTTTTATGAATCGCGTTGGTTTCGCCCTGCTGATGGCCTGGAAATCAAAGAGATCGACTTTGCTGGAGAAACTGTTCCCTTCGGAATCGACTTGCTGTTTGCGCACGGACAAGCAGTCATTGGTGTAGAAATCTGCGAAGATCTTTGGGTGCCCATTCCGCCCAGTAGCCGTCAGGCTCTCGCCGGCGCAAATGTGCTGGTCAATTTGTCGGCCGGAAATGAGATCGTCGGTAAAAGCGATTGGCGACGCAACCTTGTGGTCTCGCAATCGGGGCGCTGCATCGCCGCCTATGCTTACGCCAATGCAGGTCCCGGCGAATCGACAACGGATCTGGTTTTTGGTGGCCATTGCCTGATTGCCGAAAATGGAACTATTTTGGACCAGTCGCGAAGGATTGGTGATGGTGACCTACCATGGCAAGGCGAGCATTGGATCATTAGCGATGTCGACTTGGATCGCCTGAGCTACGATCGAAGTGTGCAGTCGTCTTTCTCCGCGTGGCGTGAAGAGGCCGCTCCTCCTTTTCGTCACTTGCGACTTGAGGCCAGCCCACTTACCGAAAGCAACACGAGCTCGTTACATCGATTCGTCGATGCACATCCATTTGTGCCTCACAACATGGAGCAACGGGAGTCGCGCTGCGCGGAGATTTTTGGAATCCAAACTGCTGCATTGGCTAAACGAGTTGGCATGCTGAGCCCAACCTCGCCCCTGGTCATCGGTGTCTCCGGTGGCTTGGATAGTACGCTCGCATTACTCGCAGCAGTGAAAGCTTGCGACCAATATCATTGGCCTCGCACTCGCATCTTGGGTATTACAATGCCCGGATTTGGTACCTCGGCGAAAACACTAAAGAACGCCCACGAGCTCATGGATGAGTTAGGTATCACGAAGAAATCGGTCGACATACGACTGCAATGCTGGGAAACGTTTCGAGCCATGCAGCACGCGCCACTGGGAATAGAAATTACCGATTTACAATTGGATGAATTCATCGCTGAGCTCTCTAAGGCACCGCAGAAAGAAGATCTCGTTTTTGAAAACGTCCAGGCTCGCACGCGAACTCTATTGTTGATGAGCCACGGTTTCGTGTTGGGTACCGGTGACCTCTCGGAGCAAGCGCTGGGCTGGAGCACTTACAATGGAGACCACATGTCGATGTATAACGTTAATACATCGGTCCCCAAAACTCTCGTACGCTTCTTGGTTACTTTCGCAGCCGATCGCTATTTCGAGGGTGCACTCCGAGAAACGCTGCATTCTATCGCAGCTACCCCTATCTCCCCTGAACTGCTTCCCCTATCGGGCAGTGGAGAGATTCAACAAAACACGGAGGAGACCCTGGGCGCGTATGAGCTTCACGACTTCTTCCTGTACCACTTCGTTCGTTTTGGCTCGACGCGGGAGAAAATTTTGTTTCTGGCAAGCCTCGCAGATTTTTCCGTGCAACACTCTCCGCAAGCGATTGGCCAAGCTTACCAGACTTTTATCAAACGTTTTTTCGCCAATCAATTCAAGCGTAGCTGTGTACCGGATGGACCCAAAGTGGGTTCCGTCAGCCTCTCGCCCAGGGGCGACTGGCGTATGCCCAGCGATGGCGATTGCGGTTCTTTTCTATAGACTGGCTAACATCCCGTTGTGGTCCAGGGGCTGGATAACCCATTCGATTCCTACAATCGGCCTGGACGCCCCCGCCAATCTTCGATGTTGCGTAGTGAAATCGCACGCGTCGCTAACCGAGTCAGAAGCGAAAGCTAGCTTTCAATCGCGAGCGGCTGAAACCGCTGCATGCTCAGGCTAACCTTGCTGAACACTTTCGGATGCAATTCACTATCACTCGTATCGGTTCCACGGGCGAAGACCGCGAGGTCGTGCGATGAATACGTTGGGCCAAGCGAACCGTATCCTCATCGTGGATGACTCAGAGCAGATCCACGAATTGTTCAGTCAATTGCTGGCGTCGCGAACCGATTGCTCGTATAGCGACAATCTCGCACTGTCCATCTCACAAGCCGCGAGCCCAGATGAAAACGTCGCCATTCGCTCTTATGCGCTCAGTCACGCACACAGTGGCAGTGAAGCAATCGATCTTGTTGCCGCCGCACATGCGGCAGCGGAACCATTTGCTTTAGCCTTTGTCGATTTGAACATGCCTCCCAGCATGAACGGTTGCGAAACGGCTCAAATGCTGTGGAAAGTTGATCCGAGCCTACAGATCGTTTTATGTGCCCCTGACGACGGAACTAGTTGGGGACAGATATCGGCGACGCTGTTATCTGCGACACAGGGACATGCTGATCAACTCTTTCTATTGAAAAAACCCGTCGATGATGATGTGGTGGTCCAACTGGCAACCGCACTTACCGAAAAATGGCGACTGGCTGCTGAAACACGAGAACATTTGTGGCGATTGCAGCGAGAAGTGGATCGTCGACTAGAGGTCGAGGCCAATCTGAGAAGAATGGCAGAACACGATTCATTGACCAACCTGCCGAATCGATCCGTGTTGCTGGACCGGCTCGCAGCCGTGCTTCGCGGCTATGTTCCTGGTACTGCCGCACGAGATGCAATTCTATTTCTCGATTTAGATAACTTCAAAGCAATCAACGATACGCTCGGACACCACGCAGGCGACGACTTGCTAAATCAAGTTGCCGATCGACTCAGGTGTTGCGTCCGAGACCATGACACAACGGTCCGCAATACAGGCGAAACCGTGCGGCTAGGTGGCGATGAATTTGTCGTTTTACTAGAAAGGTTGCAACGGCCGGATGATGCTGTTCGCGCGGCACGACGCATCGTAGAACGAATCGCTGAGCCTTTTCTGTTGGGTGATCGCTATGTGAATGTTGGTTCCAGCGTCGGCGTCGCTTTCGTTGATGGAACAGCGTCCACCCCAGAACAATTATTGCAAAACGCCGATACGGCCATGTATCGAGCCAAATTGAGCGGCAAGGGACGTGTCGCCGTTTTCGATCGTGGGATGCATGAAGATGTCAGTGCCCGCTTGGAACTAGAGTCGTCGCTAAGGAATGCGCTCGACAATTGCGAATTGAATATCCTCTACCAACCTATCGTCGACCTCCGCTCCGGTGCGGTTCTTTCCGTCGAAGCATTGTTGAGATGGACGACCTCCGACGGACAGGCTATTCCCCCATCACGATTTATTCCTTTGGCAGAGGAAATCGGCCTGATTACAGAAATCGGCTATTGGACCATCGAACGTGCCACGGCTGAATTGGTTGATACCATTTGCCAACTCGACCCTCGCGAATGCCCGGAATTAGAACTCTGCGTTAATGTCTCGCATCTTCAACTCTCTGATCCCGATTTTGAGCAACGTTTGAATCGTATCCTGCTTCAAACTCGTTTTCCTCGTCGCTTGCTAAAGCTTGAGATCAATGAGTCCATTGCAATGCGTAAACCTCGCGAGACGTCCGAACGTCTCGGTCAATTGAGCCGCTCAGGTTATGGCATCTCAATGGACGACTTCGGAACCGGCCACTCTTCATTGGCGTGCTTCTATCAGTTCCCCATCGAAACGGTAAAAATCGACCGGACCTTCGTTGGCTCAATCGCCCATAACCTCTCACACCAAGCTATTGTGCAAGCTGTAATTAGTCTTGCGCATAGCCTGAATACAACCGTGGTCGCAGAAGGCCTTGAGTCCATGGAGCAAATCCGACACCTTCGGGATCTCGGCTGCGATCGCGGTCAAGGATACTTCTTTTCCTCACCCGTTTCGTTGGACCAGCTCTTGGATCTAGTCCGTTATCGGCTGCCCATGCACCGCCTTCGCGAAGCGTGCGAAAGCGCGAAGCAATCAGCAATCAGTCCAATCTCCTATGCAAAGTTGGCGACTGTTCCTGAGAATCCCACACGGTCGAAGGAGTTAACCCCAGCACCCGGAACACTTCCCGTGTCGCCGCTTGCGCTTCCACAGCAAAATCTGGAGACTTCAGGTCTTCCACAGTAAGTTTCGTTCGATAGCATGACTGTATGACACTACGCAATCGCTCGTCCACAGCCTGCGTCCAGAAGACACCTGCGGGTAATTTCCCAATGGCCGCCTCAGTTAACGGAACCCTTAGCCGCAAACACGCAGGGCCACCTCCGTTCCACATGCTCTCGCGAAGATCCATAAAGTGACATTCTGTAATCACTGATTGTGAATCGAGTATTCGGTCGAGACAATTCCACGCTGCAGGATGCTCGCGACACTGCACTGGGCATAACATTGCCAAAGTCCCTCCAGTTCGAGGCACCAATTGGCAATTGAATAGGTAACTCTTTACGGTATCCTCCAGCGACAATTCATTCGCTGTGACTTCTATTGCCACGAACGACTCGCCGGTCAATTCAAAGAACCGTTGTTTTAACTCTTCTACTCGAGCGCGACCATTCTCAAAGGCAAGTTCATGATAGAGAAGCACGTTACCATAACTGGTCGCTACAACGTCGTTGTGAAAGGCCCCCGCATCGATGGCTTGAGAATGCTGCTGCCAGAAAAAAGTTCTCGCTTCATTGAGTCCATGCAATCTCGCAACACTTTGCGACGCGCCAAATGATTGCCTCGCGATGTACTTGGTCTGATGCAGCAGGTTCTTATCACCATGAACCAATACTTGGATTCCATTCCCTCCGCTCAAATCACAAAACCGCATGTGATTGGCAGCCCCCTCATCACGAAAGTCCACGCCACCAGGCAATGCATCGTGCACGCAGAAGTAATTCGCATCGCTGAAGATCGCACGAAACAAGCGAGTGGTCTGCTCTGCTTCCAAGCTGCGATGGGGCGAGCTGAGCAAATTGGCAATCGTGAGGTGAGTCCGCTGATCCGCGGAATCAGTTGCGGGAGAACAAGTCGCCGCATTGGCCGTCCACATCGATGACGCACTCCAGGCAGCACTCACTAGAGCTTCGTCTAGTCGCGCCAACGGAGCCTCAGTTGATCCACAGGTGTCCGCTATTCCCAGCTGCCGTAGCCACTTTAAGTTGGGCCGAAATTGAGGCGGCAAAAGCGCTTGACGCATTCGTCTAGGATCGGCTAAGGCCGCGATGCGAGCCATCTTATCCAGACCTTGCAATGCAGCATTGCGGGGATTGCTGACTTGACCCTGATGTGCCTGCGATGCCAAATTCCCGCGCCCTAGTCCACCGTAGTGATGCGTTGGGCCAACGATTCCGTCAAAGTTGACTTCGATCAAATCCATCGTCTTGTATTGCCTCCGCATAAAGACTCGCCACAGGATCGCTACAGGCATCTATGGCCCAAAATCCAGCTGGACGGTGATTGCCACTATCCCCTAGTCCACCAAATGGAAGCGCACCACTAGCACCTGTTGTCGGACGGTTCCAATTGACCACCCCAACAGCAAGCGCGTTTCGGAACTGCTGAAATTGCTCTTCAGTTCCACCTACCAACGATGCAGCGAGTCCAAACCGTGTCTCTCCTGCACGTCGCACCCCAGCATCAAAATCGGGGACTCGATAAACCTGCAAGAGAGGCCCAAAGAATTCATCGTCACTGATACTCCTCGCGGCATCGGTCATATCGACCAATCCGGGAGATAGTAAAGCTGGCGATCGGGGTGAGCGCTGCATACGGACCAGAGAGATTCCTCCCGCGTCGATCCACTGCTGCTCCCCTTGCAACACACGATCTGCGGCCGAGCCCGAGACCAGAGGACCTACGAAAGGCTCTGGACTGTCGTCAGCCAGCCCCACACGCAGGGAACGAATTCGTTCCACCAACGTATCCAAAAAAGATTGTGACTCATCCCCATCGATAACAATCAACCGCCTGGCGCAAGTGCATCGTTGCCCGCTGGTGATGAAGGCGCTCGCCACGGTCAGACCGGGTAATAAGGGAGCATCGTAGGGGGGCAATACAAGCAAAGGATTATTCCCTCCCATTTCCAATGCTAGCAGCACATTGGTTCTGCCGGCCAAGCGGCGATGTATCTCCACACCAGCTCGATGGCTGCCCGTAAACATCACGCCGCTAACGGCTGGATGGTCTATGGCTGCACAAGCGACTTCAACACCCCCTTGGACCAGATTCATCACACCTGCCGGAAGCCCAGCCCGTTGCCAAGCCTGCACTAGCCATTGCCCGACTCCTGGCGTTAATTCACTTGGCTTGAACACGATGGTGTTGCCCGCCAATAGTGCCGGAATGATTTGACCGCCGGGAAGGTGGGCAGGAAAGTTGAAGGGGCCCAAGACAACAACGACTCCTAACGACCGAAAAGCGATTTCTGCAGTTGCATTACCCACAGCCAAAGTCTTTGTCTCTCTGCGCGAGTTTTCTGCTTGCAGGGTTAACTCGACTTTCGCGATACATGTGTTGACCTCGGCACGTGCCTCCCAGAACGGCTTACCCATTTCTCGCGATATTAAGTGTGCGAGCGACTCAACTTCGGTACGTAAGATCTCCGCAAAGGCTCGAATAAAATCCGCTCGCGTTTTCACCGACAAATTGCGCCAATTGACTACCGCTTCATGAGCACTATCAACAGCTTCACGAGCCTGCGATTGTGAGGCAGCGTGACCTTGCCAACTGATCGCTTGGTCTGCCGGATTGCGTGATACGAATATCTCGCCTGCTCCTTGAACAGCAGCACCACCAATAAACAAGGACGGAGACGGGGTGGGAGTATTCATAACGCACTGTTTTGTGGATCATCAGATAAAGAGCTCGCATCGTACTTTTGAGGATACGGTGCTAGTGTCCAAACGGGCTCGCCGATCTTAACACCAAGCGCCAAGGCAGTGGCGGTTTCGATGCGTACGCCCCCTTCCGCTGCATTGGAAATCGGCGCGAGGACTGCAGCAAATCCGCCATAACGACTTGCCACAATCACAGCCTCCTCCTCTATGCTTCGCTCAATCGATGCGACATAGCTTTCATGACAACGATTGACCGCGGCCAAAGAACTCACTTCACAATCGAGCGTGGGGCCGCCGTCGAAAATATCGATCAAATCTGTCTCTTTGAATCCCTCGGCTCGCAACAACGCCAAGGCAGGTTCTGTTTCAGGATGGACCCGTCCAATGGTTTGCTTCGCCTCGTCCGAAAGCAACGCCAAGTAGATTGGATACTCGGGGTTCAGCTGTTCGATAAAGGTTTTCGAAATCGTCGAGAGTGCATCAGCTTGCGGGAAATCGACACAAAAAAACTTCCTTCCCAGCGCTTCCCAAAACGGGCTTATTCCCTGCTGGTCGCTGACCCCACGCATCTGCGCAATCACCCGATCCGAAAAACGATGGGGTCGCTGCGCCAACAGAGCAAAACGAGACAGAGAAAGCAAACGTCCGCGACCGCTACCTCGAAAATTCGGCAGCAAAAACAGACTACCAATCTCGGAAGGGCCGTCATGGATGCGCTGCAGATGAAGCGATTCCACTTGATGTTCCACACCCAGTTGCGGACTGACTCTGGTAGACCGAACTCGGCGATATGCATACAGCGGCTCGTATCCACCTGTCTTGGCAAGGACGCCCGATATACCTATCAATTGTGAAGACGATAGGTCTTCCATGACCAGCACGTAAGGTTCACCAGCCGGACGCTCGCTGCGACGATTGAAGGCAAAGACACTGCGTTCTACGCGTTCATGCAAACGAATGCGGTCGATCTGCAAACTTGTCAAACCATGGGTGGCTTGACGAGTCAAATCGTAAAGGGCATCGACATCATCTATGCGGACGGCTCGGACAACTTCCACAGTTTAAAACCTCTTTAATCTTTAGTGTGTCGGAGCGAGCGTAGTACGGGCCAAAACCCGTCGCAAAATGCCAATAGCCACATCGACGTGTTCGAGACGTGTCGCTGCCGGAGGAGGCAAAAATCGTATCCGCGTCGGATTGTCTCCGCAAACAAAGCAGAGCAGCCCTTCGTCAAACAATCCTTCGACCAGTTTCTTAGCCGTCTCGGCCGTGCCGTCGCCCGGGGTCCATGCCCACATCATGCCGCAGCCATAGGGCCCACGAATGGAGCCGGGAAATTCGCTCGCCAGCTGTTCCATCCGTTCGACAAAGGCGCGATGCAGTTGCATATTGGTTCCCTCGTCGCCATAACAACCCTGCCGATCCATTTCGTCGAGCACTGCCAAACCTGCCGAGATCGAACTCGACGCACCGGTAAAAGTCTGGCTAAGAATGGGTGAAGCCGGCTTGAACTCTTCCCGATAAAGTGTCGCGCACACCTGAGTGATCTTGCCGATCGTAACAACGTCGGCCCATTGATCGAGTCCAAAATGTTGAAAGGCAAACGGCCGACTAAATCGCGAAAATGTTTGTACTTCGTCAAAGAGTATCGGCACACCCGCTTCACGCAGTGGAACGCATAACGCCTGAAAAAACTCTTTACTCCCCGAAAAATACCCACCTTCACCCGCAAAGATCTCCGCCCAAAATCCAGCATAGCGACCAGGGTACCTCTGCAACAATCGATGCAATTCATTGACGGCCCAGCGCGTACTTCGCTCCGGATGATGAGGGTCAAGAAACGGCAAGTAGTCAACTTGTAAAGCAATCGGCAAGCGATCGCGGTACTTGGCTCGATCGGTAAGCGATGCCAACGCCAAGCTCCGTCCCGCAAACGCATTATCAAACGCGATAATGCGATTAGCGGGATATTTCGCATAGAGGGTTAACTTCAGGGCATTCTCATTTGCCATCGCACCGCTGGTACTCAGCAAACAATGCTTCATGTTAGCGCCGCTCGTATTTGCCATCTTCAACAAGCGTTCACACATCACCACGCTAGGTGGATGCTGTTGCAAATTTCCTTGCATGACCGTGTCCTCCAACGCACCGCGAACGCCTGCAGCCAACATCAGTGGATGACTGTGCCCCAAGCCGTGGACGCCGATCCCTCCAATAAAATCTAACTTTACACTTCCATCAGCCAATTCCACCCAAGGTCCATTACCGATTCCGGAGGCCAAATATCGAAAGTAAGGAGCTCCTCCGCGGGCTACAGACAACCGCTCAATCCATTGCTGATATTTTTCAGCACGATCCGGATGTGGCGGGCGAACCGCACAAAGAGACTGACTGTGGTCATGCAGCGCGGCAGCCAATAGCGATTGAGCTTGAGCAATCCGAGGATCGCTTCGCAGGGCATCGGCGACCAACGGCGCGGGCTCGACTGACTCTGACATATTTTGAGATGAAGACTTACGGTCCATCGATAGCTCTCACTGCGTTGGGTAAGGACAGGTTGTAGGTACGAAGCGCATTGGCAAACCAGAATTGATATTGTTCTTCAGCCGTCAAGGACGACGCTAATGTTGTGACGCAATCGACCCAGCGAAGATAGCTAGACTGTAACAAGCATACGGGCCAATCGCTGCCAAACATCGTTCGCTCGGGACCAAATGCATCGATCACAACATCCCAGTAAGGGCGGATGGTCTCGATGGTCCAAAGAGCATCAGCCTGCTCCGCGCTACGGACCTCTGTAACAACTCCAGAGAATTTGCAGACAACATTGGGACGCTGGGCCAGAACTCGAATTTGGCGGGCCCACTCTGTGTCGAAGCGAGGCTCACCACTCGCAGATACACGTATCGCCGGCTTGGATATATGATCCAAAACGAACGTCTGATGCGGAAACCTATCGACCAGTTCAATGGCTGCGGGTAGCTGCCGCGCATACAGGAGCAAGTCGTACACGAGATTAAATGACTTTAGACAATCTAATCCGCGGCAAAATTTATCCGTTAACAGAAAACGATCGTCTGGTTCGTCCTGAACAACATGCCGGACTCCTTTGAACAAAGGATTCGCTGAAAATTGCTCCAGCAACGGCATTAATTCGGTTGGCTTGGACTGTAAAGGCAACCAGCCCACCACACCGAGTACTTCGCACGCCTCACAAGCAATCTCCAACAGGAATCGACATTCCTCCACGGCTTGCCTTGCCTGTACAGAAACGACACCAACAATTCCTGCGGGTCCGATCTCGGCGCGCAATGATTCGACGCCGAAATTTCGCCGCAAGACCTCCATTCGCTCGTCGATCCATGCATATTGCAGCGGGTCATAATTCCAAAAATGGTGGTGGCTATCGATTTTCATCTAGTTCAATGTATCGCAGTTAGAAAATATGAAAACGAGCCAACTAGTAACCAGCCCGAGTTTCTGCCGCATACTGGGCTAACAGGGAAACCAGAATCTGCGAGGCAGTGACGATGCTCTGTGTGTCAACCCATTCTTTCGGTGAATGAAGAAAATCTCCAGTGGGCCCCAGGGTGTCTATATTTGCCAATCCGGCAGCCGCCCACTTGCTTCCATCACAAGCACCGCCCGTATCTCGCCACTGAATCGTTCTACCAACCGTCGACGCGGCTTGAGCCACTCGTCGCTGCAAGGCGTCCGCATTGGCATCCACCGGTTTGGGAGGCGACGAGAATGCACCACTCCACTCTACGCGAAAACCGTCACTCTGAAACGAATTCATGAGATTCTGAATTTTCTCCAGAATCTCCTCGACACTCTCACGGTCTACAGCACGCACATTGAATCGACCAACGGCCAAGTCGGGTACGCGATTGAATGGTCCGCCGGAGCGAAATCGGGCGACATTCACTGTCGTCGAGCTGGCTTGGCTATTCAATCCGTCGATCGCTAATAGAATTCGAGCCAAGTGGATCAATGCGTTTCTTCCCGCAGCGAGGTCACGCCCGGCGTGCGCCGAACGGCCATGCACCACTACGGTAAAATTTCCCGAACCCTTTCTCGCTGCCACCAATGCACCGTCTGGCAGCGTAGGCTCGAAGAGCAAACCAAAGTCAAAAGATCGGGCATGCTGCGCGATCAGCGGATGTGTGGCAGGCGAACCGATCTCTTCGTCGGGATTCGCCCACGCTGACCACCCAATCCCCTCATCAAGCTCAAAGCGTCGTAATGTGGATAGTGCTTCGCGCATAACCAACAATCCACCCTTTGCATCCGCCGTCCCCGGACCGATCAGTCGAGAGCAACCCGATGCATCCAACCTTACGGGAACAGATTCTTCGGGAGAATAGACCGTGTCGTAGTGAATCATAAGGAGGACACGACGTGTCGCCTCGGGGCAGTGATTCCAACAAAGGAGGTCGGCCGTTTCTAGTTGGGTAACTTGGCCTTCATCGTCGATCCCATCAATGGGCGACAAGGCAATCCTCTGGCAAGGTGCTTCGACAATGGCAAAGTCTTGCTCCAAGAGATCCGCCATGGCGCGGAGACCTGCTAGATGCTCAGATCCACTATTCTGCTGGCACCAACGCTGCAGGGTCTCAATTTGCAGAGGCAAACGATCGGCCAAGTAACTATGGGCTTGCTCAAGCCGCTTGTTATCGACCAACCAAGTATCACTAGGGGACATCGACTATGCCCTTCTTACGGTTCATGAACTTCAGCAACGATGATCATTGCAGAAGCTCATGTTAACCGGAAGAACGGTAGCGATGGAGACCCCAGGGAGTGGCCGCTTAAATCTTCAACAGGTTATTGATCATGGTGATGGCAGCGGGACCAACAAGAACCACGAAAATGCCTGGGAAAATAAACAAGACTAAGGGGAAAATCAGTTTAACGGCCGTTTTGGCTGCTTTCTCTTCAGCCATCTGTCGACGGCGCACTCGCATCGAATCGCTTTGAACACGCAAGGCTTGTGCAACCGAACTACCGAACTTGTCCGCTTGAATCAAAATTGAAGCAAGTTGCTTGAGATCATCCACGCCGCTGCGATAACCGAGTGCTTGGAGCACTTCGCTACGCGATCGACCCAATTGCATCTGTGCATTGGAAACGGCGAACTCGTCAGCAATATACGGATAGGACTTACGCAACTCGTCAGCCACTTTTCGCATCGCTTGATCCAATCCAAGCCCTGCCTCCACGCACACAACCATCAAGTCGAGCGCATCGGGCAAGCCTAAGAATATACCTTCTTTGCGCCTTTTGCCGAACATGGCAAGAATGACCTCAGGGACAAAGTACATCACGCCGCCGCAAATCAGAATGCGGATGATTAACCCCGTCTCTACTCCAACCGTTAGGAGGCCAAATACACCACCTACAAAAAGCCCGAAGCAGGCAACGATTAATTGCAAACCCTTAAAGACTACGGGTGCTGATTCGCGGCGGAACCCAGCATGCATCAACCGCTCACGCAATCTGCCCAGTTCTTTTTCATTCTTCGGACGGACGGTGTTCGCAAGTGGGTTTGTGGCGCGCTCAAGAACGGATGCGAGGGCATCGGCTTTCTTGCGTTCACGATCTTTCAGTACCGACTCCCCATCGGCGCCAGCTTTTTTCTTGGGATTGCGAAGCTCCTCGAGTCTTGCTTCTGCACGTGGCGTGGACTCTCCACTCAATCGACCGCTGATCAAATAGGCAACGATCCCAATACAGATCGCACCGAATACCGGCGCCATCCAGATCACCCAATGGGGCGCATTCATCGCGAGTAACAACATCATGCTCCCCTTTAAACTTTGATTGTGATGATTTTTCGAATGGACAAAGCGCCGATCAACTGTGTGATCAAAGCAAAGACCAGCATCTTTCGACCAAGTGGCTCCGTAAAGAGCATCATGATGTAATCATGGTTGAGATAGAGCATCACGAGGAACAACACGGGTGGTAAAGCCAGTAGCACAATACCGCTCAAACGACCTTCGCCGGTAAGCGCCTGGACCTGTCCTAGAATCTGCAAACGCTCGCGGACCAGGCGACTAATCTTGTCCAAAATTTCGGCCAAGTCACCACCAGTCGTTCTCTGCAAAATGACGGCTGTCGCAAAAAACCGAATGTCCATATTGGGAACGCGATCAGCCATTCCCTCCAGCGCTTCCTCAATGGGTATCCCGAAATTCTGCTCTTCAAAGACACGACCAAATTCACGAGCCAATGGATCTTGCATTTCCGTAGCAATCAGATTGAAGCCAGCGGCCAGCGAGTGACCACTACGCAATGATCTGGAAAGCAACTCTAATGCTTCAGGGATTTGTCTTCCGAAAAGGGCCAAGCGCCTCTTTCGCTTCATCGATAGCCACAAAATGGGAAATAGCAAAGCTACCGCGCCACCGATGGGCGCCAACAGCACGGGAACCGGTGCCAGGAAAACTAGCACAAAGCCAGCTGCAAAAGCACCACCACAGACCCCCACGTACTGCGTTGGACTGAGTGCAATTTCTGCTTGATCCAGGTAACCGCTGAGGCGGGGCATCGACCCAAACATCTGCTCCAGCATGTTCTTGGTGTCGTCGAAACCACTCCCTACCAGCAGCGAGCGAGTCTCTTCCGACTTTCCTCGACCGCTATTCTTTTTGCCAGCAAGCGATTGCAATCGGTCTTCCGCCGCAGTTGCATCGCCTCCTTTCGTGAACACCATGGCCACGTAACCAAAGATCGCTGCAACCGCGATGGCACCGGAAATTATGAATAACCACATGAGTCTTCTACCCGTTTGGAATTAGGCTTGCATCATGATGCGTTGACGGAACGCGCTGCTGGGTAATCGCACGCCAGCCGACTCTAATTTTTTCATGAAAGTGGGGCGAACACCCGTGCATTCAAAATGCCCGAATGCTTTTCCTTTCTCATCAACCCCTTCTTGATTGAAGCGATAGATGTCCTGCAATACGACCGTGTCTTGCTCCATGCCAACCACTTCCGTGATCGCTGTCACACGACGTGGTCCACCTTGCAGTCGATTGGCTTGAATCAACACGTCCACCGCACCAGAGACTTGCGAACGGATCGCTTTCATAGGCATGTCATACCCGGCCATCATCACCAACACCTCGAGTCGTGCTATCGCATCGCGAGGTGTATTTGCGTGAATCGTAGTCAACGATCCATCGTGACCTGTGTTCATTGCTTGCAACATGTCCAACGTCTCACCACCACGGCATTCCCCAATGATGATCCGCTCGGGACGCATACGCAGCGCATTTCGTACTAAGTCAGTTGCCGTGACAGCACCGGCCCCTTCGATATTGGGCGGGCGAGTTTCCAGTCTCACCACGTGATCTTGCTGCAATTGCAATTCGGCAGCATCTTCGATCGTGACAATACGATCTTCATGAGAAATGAAACTACTCAACGTATTGAGCAAGGTCGTTTTCCCAGAACCTGTACCTCCCGCAATCACCATGTTCAGGCGAGCCTTGATACAGCCTTCCAGCAACATCACCATTTCCGGCGTAAACGCACGATAATTCAGCAAGTCTTCTAACTTGAGTGGATTGGAACCGAAACGACGAATGGACATCGCCGCCCCATCCAATGCCAAAGGTGGAATGATCGCGTTCACCCGCGAACCATCCTCCAATCTGGCATCCACCATCGGACACGTTTCGTCGACGCGACGACCTACTTTGGATACGATGCGGTCGATAATCTGTAGCAAATGCTTGTTGTCGCGGAATTCAACTTCCGTCTTCTGCAACTGGCCGTTCTTTTCTACATAGATATTCTTAGGACCGTTGATCAAAATATCACTGATCTTGGGGTCTTTTAACAGCAATTCTAACGGACCAAGTCCGAAAGTTTCGTCGAGAACTTCGTCGACAATCCGGTCGCGCTCCTGGCGATTGAGCAGCGTATCCTCCGCGTCGCAAAGGTGCTCCACCACCATACGGATCTCGCGCTTCAGGACGTCTCCCTTGAGATCGCCAACACGAGTGAGATCGAGCTTGTCGACCAACTTACTGTGAATGCGTCGTTTAATCGCTTCAAATTGTTCTTGGCGATTCGTGGCTTCGGTGCCGCGGGTAGGTTGAGTTGGTGTGCGCATTGGTGGGTTGATTCAACGAGGGCGAAAGACAGTGAGCATCAGATCCGCTTTTGCAGCAGCCGTTGCGGCCGCCATAGATCTTTCTTCGCAACCATAGCTCACTTTTCATGCGCAACGTGCGCATAGCCCCAACGCCAATGAAATGAATTCACCAGCGTTTGCCCCTACAACCGACACAATGCAATCGTCCCAATCGTTAGCATGAAACGTACACCCAACTTCTGACACCCGCGATTCCAATTGCGACGATTCCAATCAACTCGCGATTCCCATTGACTCGCATCTCGGCCCTTTGATATTCCTCCACCACGCTCCATTCTGTCCGAATGGTTTAGGCCTGCAATTTACGAATTCCCATCTGACAATAACATTGGCAAGGATGTCGAAACCCATGCTGCTGCAAAAGTGCTTCCACCGATTAAAGTCATCCGCTTGTTTCGCTGGCTCCACGCTGACCCTTTCCGCTTGCCTTACCGGTTGCGGTGGATCCTCCAGTGTGGCCGAAAATAAACCAGCTGCAACGCAAACCCCTGCGCCTACGTCGAATGCCTCGCCAACCGAACAGACTCCCGAGTCGGTGGTCAGCGAGTTTCTCGATGGCGTCCGACGGGGCGGTTCGGCTGCCGATGTTGGCCGACTCATGTCAACAAAATCGCGTGCAGAATACGCTGCTGCCGGATTGGTCATGCAACCACTCGGTGCGCCCGACGCGACTTTCGAGGTCACCCGGAGCGTTCCCTACGGAGAATCAGGAGTGCTAGTGAATAGCCTCTGGACGGAAAAAGATGAAACAGGCCAAACAGCTACCTACCAAGTCGGCTGGGCGCTGAAAAAGGAAGCCAACGGATGGCGCGTCAGCGGGCTGATTCTGGACGACGATCCAGCTCCCCGGGTATTCAACTTTGAAAGCCCCGAGGACGTCTTGGCTCTTAAACAAATGCAAGAGTCCATGGATGAGGGCGAAGGATCCGCTCCTGCATCGCATACCGCAGAGAATCCAGGCTTTACCATGCCCCCGTTGCACTGAGCTGGTTTTTCCGTTGCACGGAGCTGGATTTTCCGTTGCACGGAGCTGGTTTTTCCGCCATCAGTACCTTCGCCTAGGCAACTTAGTACCTAGGCGAATTTTTTTTCGGCGCGTGAATCGACTCCTGGACATTGCCTTTAGGGTCGCTAAGAAAAGTCAAGCTGACGTCGCAGACCTTTCCGGGCAGGGCACTCCTGTACACTACCAGAGGCTAGAAATGTCGTCCTTTGACGACGGTTCGTCCAAAACAAGCCTTCTTTTCGGGCGCTCTCTGAAAAACTGCTCAAATTCCCCCCGCTCTTATGCTCTGAGCAATTGACATAGGGCGTCAGCAGTATAACCTTTCATCCAGCCTGTGCGATCGTCAAGGACAACCCGTTTTTCCTAGACTGCCTGAGATGCATGGTTTGCTGACGAGGGTGTTCCTCCCAGGCTCGCCGGCGATGCTAGCAACCTAGTTGCTGGCCGAAAACAGTTGGTCGCACGTAAAGTCCCGTTACACACGAGAGGGTATTTGATGAATCGTTCGGTTATTTGTGGTGTTGCCGCATTGGCAATCATGGCTGCGTTTGCTTTGTCTTCAGTTGAAAACTCGGCAGTTGCTGGTCCAGGTTGTGGCGGCGGCTTTCTGAGCAAGCTCAAGGACAAGGGTTGCGGCGGAAGTAAGTTCGAAGGGATGATGAAGAAGGGTTGCAGTGGCGGCGGATTGCTCGCTCGCCTCAAGGCCAAAAAGGCTAGCTGCTGTGCACCAGCACCAACTTGTTGCGAACCAGTTTGCTGCGAACCAGCACCAGTTTGCTGCGAACCAGCACCAGTTTGCTGCGAACCAGCACCAGTTTGCTGCGAGCCAGCACCAGTTTGCTGCGAACCAGCTCCAGTTTGCTGCGAACCAGCACCAGTAAGCTGCTGCGGGGCAGCACCAGTAGCTCCTTGCTGCGGTGGTGAAGTTATGTCCGGTGGATATTCGTCCGGTGAAGTTATCATTGGCGAAACAGTTGTGGAAGCACCAGCTGCCAGCGCATCTGACGCACCTGCAGAAGAAGCTGCTCCTCCAGCTCCAGCCGCTGAATAAACAGCGTCGAGATTCTTTTAGAATCTGGTACTCTGACTGACTAAGATCAAGCCTCGCGTCGCTGGTTCAGCACGCGAGGTTTTTTTGTTCTACGAATCAAAACAATCTGTCATTGACTGAAACGCGACGACAATTGACCGATCCAAAAATTGACCTCTCGTTGCCCGCTCGCTGGCGTTCCTGCTTTAGCCTTTGGCTGGTTATCCATGTTGGCCTGCTGGTCACAGCAATTACCTCCCTCAGCTGGTCATCGCCATCTCTGGAAAAACTACTTGTTTTTGCCTCACCCTACCTGTCTCCCATGCATTTGCGAGTTGATAGCCTGCCAGTAACTCTGGCGACTGGATCAACAAATGACTGGAGACACACTGTGCAATGGCGGCCCAGCGAAGATGTGTCGTGGCAGGACTTGAACCTGATAAACTTCTCTGCGAATCATCACCGTCAGTGCATGTTAGCCAAGGCAGTGGGTGAATCGGCTTCGGTCGAAGACACCGCCACTGCCACGCTGCTGTTGCTTCCTCTAATTGAACAACTGGAACAGTCGGGTTCGCTCGCCACCGCACCACGACCCCAAGTCCGCGTCGTGGCGTTTCCCTATGATGCTGAACCCATTGAACGTTGGCGTGCGGCCATCGTTGACGTTCGGCCTGGTGATGACACCACAGCTAGCGTTTGGTCCTTGACTTCGCTTAGCGAACGTCGATTGAATGCAACAGCCTCCAGCAGCACGGCCCCAACGGAGTAGCCTCAGCGGATGAAAAACTCGCGATCATCGAAAACACCTCGAGATGCCGCAAAATCGGATGCTTGGGAATCATTTTGGTTCACACCGTCCGACGCCGGCTGGCTCAGCGTTCAACGCATTGTTTTCGCAGCGTTAGCCTGTTGGTACTTCGTGAATTACTGGTTCGATTATTCACTCTGGTACGGTGATCAAGGACCGCTCTCCACGGAACAATTGGGCCGATTGGTTTCACTGGCTGACGTTGCAGGCACAGCGCGCTGGTATTGGACACCTCTTTACTGGCTCAGCTCTCCAGCGATTCTCAACTCATTGTTGATAGTGGGCCTAGTCTCCTCAGTCGCTCTAGCGTTTGGTATCGGCGGACGCAGCATTGCAGTGGTTACTTGGCTAATCTGGCTCACGATTGCAAATCGTGGCTGGGTATTGGCAGAGATCAAAGACATTCCTCTCGCTATTGGACTGCTGGGCTTGGTGATTGCCGGCGCAACACCCTTGTTCCGAAATGTGGTACACCATAAACGCTGGAACTATCAATTGGCTCGTCGCTGGCTGCAGGTAAATGCTGGACTAATCGCCGCGGGCATAGCGATTGCCCAGTGGGTCAATCCTGCGTGGCGCAGCGGTCTTGCATTAGAAAACCTACTTGGCGCACAAGCGGATAGTATTGCAGCGAGCAATGGCCTGCTCAGCCCCTGGCTAATAGGCAATAGTGCTGCACTTCAATTGCTATCAGGAATCGTCATGGGGATACCGCTGCTGGCATTGCCACTTTGGATCTTCATGAAATCTGCCCGCAGGTACTCTACTTACGGACTCATAACCCATTCGCTATTGGTCGGCCTGATATCTGGCGAATGGGCGTACGCGATTGGCTGGGCTACCATGTGGACGGCATTCCTGCCAATCGACACGTCAGCGATTCGCAAGTAATCGCTGTGCCCTCATACCCACCTGTTACTTGGGTGATTTGGGTGCCACAAAGGCCTGGTCATTTTCCAATCGCGTTGCCTTAAGAACAGTGAACAAGGACATCGGTGATGTCTTGTAGCATCGCTCTACCTGCAACGGCAACGAACGCACCACTTCCTCGCACTCGACACCCGTCTTCCAACCCAAATGCCGCGTCAACGGGTCAGCCCGGTCGACAACATTTGCAATCCATGGACGGGGACTACGAAAGTGATTGATGATCAGCATGGTGCCACCGGGCCGCAATACTCGAATGGCCTCTTGCATCATCTTTTCCGGATTCGAGACCACGCTGACCACATGAAATGCAGTCACGCAATCAAAGGACGCATCAGGAAAATCGAGCACTTCCGCATTCATGGGCATCACTTGAATGTGCTTCCAACCCTCTTCTGCAATCCTTCTCTGAGCGACCGACAACATCTCGGTGGATAAGTCAATTCCCGTGATAGAAACATCATGCGGATAAGCGACGAGAGAAGCACCAGTACCAACACCAATTTCCAGTACTTTCGCCCCAGGACGTAACTTCAGCGAACGCACACAATCCCAAATACGACCTCGCACGAAACGAGAAAAAAAGAGTTCGTAAGCGGGAATCAAGTGACTATAGAGTCGGCTATGTTCGCTTTTTGCCTCGGGCACGACGTTGCGGCGCCGCTTGCCAATTGGACGACGATTCAATTTAGAAGAAGAAGGATGTGACTTTTCTTCTGGGGGGTTGGCTAATTGCATGCTTCCTCCAAGGAGCTGATCAATATGTGCGGCTAATTATTTGCTGGGTGGTCGGACAAACCAACACCCCGAGCGGCCGAAATCCATGTTTTTTGCGCAGCCGTGACACAGCAGGGCTCCCATCGTAACGGGCACAACGACAGCACCGAACATTCGGCGCGGGCCTAGCCCATCCGATCGTCCTCAAAATACGGAATGGGATGTTAGCGAGGTGGTTCAATATTCGATGTAGAGACGCCCGTCTTGGCAATTTGTTGACGGTTCCACAACTGTTTAATTGGTGGTCCAAAGGCAAAATAGATGAAGCCCAGGGGAAGCACTAATTCGTGCAACAAGACTAGTCCTACACAAGCAAAAATGGCTTGCCCAATCTGATGCGGAGATCTTCGACCGCCCAGTACTTGCTGGAATACATGCGGATACCGAAAACGTGAAACCATTAAATAGGCCAATGCGACAGCCAATGCAGGGACCGCATAATGGGACGCCCACAACGCCCAAGTAGCTACCCACTGAATTTGTTCCGAAAACTCGGGCGTTTGCAAACTGGTCAAGTAAGGTACAGCAATTGCCAAAGAGGCCAGCGTGCCAGCGGCTGCCGGACTCGGTAACCCGTCGAAACTGTCATGGGCATCATCTTCTTTTGACTCGACATTGAATCGAGCCAGCCGCAACAGGACGCAGAGAGTGTACAAAACTCCGACCGCCCAAGCCAATCGATGCGGCAATACTTCGCTATAACGCCAAACAATTACGGCAGGGGCAGTACCAAAGGTAATGGCATCGCAGAGGCTATCCAGCTGTGCACCAAATTCACTGGATTGATTGGTCATGCGGGCTGCATGGCCATCAAAAGCATCAAACAGCATGCCTGCGAAAATCAACAATCCTGCCGCCAGCAATTTGTGTTCTTCCGACCACAGCAGATTATCGCTGACTGCAACGGCGATCGCAGCCAATCCACAGGTCCCATTCCCCAGCGTAAGCATGGTTGGCAGGACGGCCAATGTAAGCCGTCGCTTAGGCCCTAATGTCGTGCGGCGTCGCCAAACCGGTTTGCGCATTTCGCTCATGACTACGAATTCACATTCAATGTAGGAATTGCCGAGTTGCTTGTTTCGTAACGTGCCATCAACGAGGTGCCCGCTTGGACCTTTTGACCGCGCTCGACCAAAATTTTCAGCCCCGGCTGACGTGGCAAGACAAGCTCTGTTCGCGAACCTAGCTTGATCATGCCAAACATCTCGCCGCGCTGGAGCATGTCGCCGGGCCGTACCCAACAAACAATTCGTCGCGCGAATTGGCCGGTAATTTGCCGCACCCGCATAACGCGGCTCGGGTCATCAGGATCTTCAATACGAACTTCCAATCGCTCATTCTCTTTGGCAGATTCAGGCCTTAACGCGTTGAGCATTTTTCCGGGGCGATATTCAATTCCCAGGACTCGGCCTGCCATGGGGCTGCGATTGGCATGCACATTGAAGATCGACAGAAAAATACCAATTTCAATCGCCGGTCCGATTAATGGATCCTCGATCTCTTCGATCGCCACAACTTTCCCGTCCGCCGGAGAGACGACCTCACCGGGACCCGTGGGAACTATTCGTCGAGGATCCCGAAAGAACCATATTAAGCACGCGGTGACAAATCCACAAAAAATAGCTCCGGGCCACCATAACCACGCTACCAACGAAGTCAGCAACGCCATGCCACCACCAAGGCAAATTAGCTCCGCTAAACCCACCCGCACAAAGGGCAGCCGATCGCGCCAAGCGAAGGGATCATCCGCTTGGTCCCAGTAATAAGTTGCTTGATTGCGATAGTATTTGACGTCGCGAGGATCGATCGGATCGAACGGACAACCACCCTGCTCCCCCAGACGCTTGCTTCGCATAGACGCCACATAGCCGGGCCGCAAGCGACGCAATAAGCTGCGTCGCACTCGCCCCCATAACAACTCCAGCGACATCACCACCCCACCTCCCGGCTGAATGGTCGTCACCTGCCGATCCATGGGCTCCAGTTCCCTCGGCACACTAGAATGTCCAGAAGTTGAGCCACGGGGGGGCGAATGTCGCGGGGCAGGCTGTTCGTCTTGAGAAGTCGAAGGCATCGCGGATGCTTGATTCCTGGGTCTAGGCAAAGGGTCCAACTCAGTAGTCTACTAAAGGGGTATCTTACCAACGGCGACTGGCTTGGTCCGCAGGTATAATGCTCGGTTCTCAACAATTTGTGGAGTTCGCTTCGCCTCCTCCGGACAATCGATAGTCATGATGCCACGATTTTTGGTGCCGTTTCGACCGAAGCGTATGCCCCATTACTTTACTGATCTTTTGGTCATCGGAGGAGGCCTTGCCGGCTTGCGCGCTGCAAATGCTGCAATGCCTGGCCAAGCAGTCCTGGTGGTCACGAAGGACGTTCTGCAAGAATCCAACAGCCAGTACGCACAGGGTGGTATCGCCGGTGTGATTGATCCCGAAGATCGATTCGAGGACCATGTCGCCGACACTCTGACTGCAGGTGGCAATCTCTGCGACATCGACGTCGTTGATATGGTGGTGCGAGAAGGACCACGCCGAATCGAAGAGCTCGTTGCCTGGGGAACTCGCTTCGACGAACTTCAAGGCGCTTTGACGCTGGGTCGTGAAGGGGGCCATAGTCACCATCGGATCGTACATGCGCTCGGGGATGCGACCGGCAAAGAGATCATGCGCGCTGTGATCCAACAAACGGCCGCTCGTGACAACATCCAAATTTGGGAACATGCATTTACGTTGGATCTGCTCAGCGATGACAGTGGCTGCCATGGTGCAATCATCCAACAAGGAAATAATTCGCCGATATTGGTTTGGGCTAAACAAACAATTCTCGCTACAGGAGGCGCAGGTCAAGTCTTTCGCGAATCCACCAACCCCACGGTGGCAACGGCTGATGGATTTGCAGCCGCATATCGTGCCGGTGCAGAACTCCGCGATATGGAATTCATACAATTTCATCCCACAGTGTTATATATCGCGGGCAGTTCTCGCTTCTTAATGACAGAAGCCATTCGTGGTGAAGGCGCTTACCTTGTCGACAGCAACGGCTATCGCTTCATGCCTGATTACGACAGCCGCGCCGAACTGGCTCCTCGCGATGTCGTTAGCCAATCAATCGTTCGACAGATGGCGGCAACGCAAAGCGCCAACGTATTCCTAGATCTTTCGCATCTAGATCCTCAATTAGTACTACAGCGATTTCCCGGAATTGCCAAAGTGTGCCGTAAGTTCGGATTGGACATTCGGACTGACCGCATTCCCGTGCGACCAGGTGCTCACTATATGGTGGGTGGCGTAACGGTCGATCTCGAAGGTCGCACAAGTTTGCCCGGACTCTGGGCCGCCGGCGAAGTTTCTAGCAGCGGTTTACACGGCGCCAATCGCTTGGCAAGCAACAGCCTGCTCGAAGGTCTTGTCTACGGTGCCCACGCAGGAGAAGGTGCCTCCCTCGCCGCTGCCGAAATGCCTGATGTCATGCGAGCTTTACCCATCCAGTGCACCAGCGAAAACGAAGCCTCCCAAGAATCCATCGATATCGCTGACGTGCGCGCGGCAGTGAAAAGCTTGATGGGACGACTCGTGGGCGTAGAACGCAGTGAAGATGGCTTGCAAGAAGCCGTCGAAGCACTCGACTCTTTCTGCGGCTATGTTCTCAAACGACACTTCACAGAAGCGGCTGGCTGGGAACTACAGAATATGCTTACCTCCGCGCGACTCATGGCCACGGCGGCCCTCTTCCGCCAAGAATCGCGTGGGGTCCACTTCCGTAGCGATTTTCCAGAGCCAAACGATCGACAATGGCGACGACATATCACGTTTCAAACCAACGTCGCTGCAGGCCAACCTCAACTGGCTCCCCTACTCCCTGCGAATGCTCCACAAACACAGTGACAGCAGCTCCTTACATAAATCGCTGGGCACTCTACCAACTTCTCTGCGGCATATCGGGACTCTGTTTGCTGGGAACCACGGCTAAGCTGTGGCTCCCAGGTAAAGATTTCCCCGATATTCCCCTCCTGCCATTTGCTCACCTCGTTACTCACTCCGAGTCGTTCGCAACCCTCGATTACGTCACTGCGAACAGTGTTGCTTTTGCCAAACTCGCTTTCTTTGCCATGATGGTCGTAGGGCTCATTGCGCTGGCCCTCTACTGCTGGATCAAAAAGCCCATCGCTGTTTTTTTGGTAATGCTCTACCCGGTTGGCTTGCTCGCTTCCGTGTTGCTCAATCAACATTGCCTCCAGCCCTGGGCGATCCTGCTGCTGGCTCTGTGTTTACTCGCGTCCCTCTCCTCAACGCCAACTTTATCAGCCAATTCTCAAGACACCCTGCAAGCGACCAACGATATAAGGAAACACCCCATCTCCTGGGCACGCGGGCTCGTTATAGGAATCTACTTGTGGTCGGCCTTTAGCAAACTCGATGCGCAATTCGCCTACACAGTGGGAACGCAAATGATGCAAATCCTCTTTCGCGTTCTTCCCAACTCACTGGTCCCCCAAGACCCTCATTGGCTCGCCTGCAGCGCGCTCTGCCTGCCACTGGGTGAATTTCTTGCTGCCATGCTCTTAGTGTTTCCGAGAACACGCCGCCTCGGTGTGATTGTCGCTATCGCGATGCACGGCACACTCCTGGGAGTGCTCGGCCCCTGGGGACTCCACCACAAGGCGGCAGTACTTATTTGGAACGCCACATTTCTCTGCCAGGCGTACCTTTTGTTTTGGCCAACTTCTCCAGCTAAAACGCCTCCAGCTAAAAATTCACAAAGTGCAGCATCCCCAATCCGTCGTCTCACTGCAAAAATACCAGCGGTTGTGATCGTGACAATGATGGTGATGCCCCTCTTCGAACGCTGGGGATATTGGGATCACTGGCCGTCCTGGGCACTCTACGCGCCTCACAGCAGTCGAGTCTCATTGGCCATTCCCAGTGACTCAGTCGACCAACTCCCCTCGTCTCTCCGCGCGATCATCCGCGCACAGTCGCCCCACAGCGACACGGTGGATGAAACTCACTGGGTCGATGTGCCTCTGGCTCAGTGGTCGCTGCAATCCCTCGAAGTCCCCATCTATCCGCAATCACGATTTCAAGTGGCAGTGGCAATTTCCTTGCTCACCTCACCAGATCCCCCTCGCAATTTCCGCGTTACCGTGACTTCCGCAGCCAATCGCTGGAACGGAATCCGCTCAACACGAACCCTCTATAGCCTCGATGAATTGTTCGCTACGACGCAACATTACTGGTTGGGTGCTCTCCCCCTCAAGCCTTCTCCAATCGCTACCGATTGACCCACAGCCTCAGTTGTGTACAATCTCCCTCAACAATGTAGCCTGTGCTACATTCATCTCTTGGGACGCGTTGCCGTGGCTTCCTTTCAACGAACGCTATTTATCGCATTCTTGATCTCTAACCTGAGTCATGTCGGTTGCTCGTCGAAGCTCACCGAATCGGACGCAGCGTTAGATCAGCGTCCCCACGCGGTGGCGACGGTCGGGATGGTGGCCGATCTGGTCCGCAATGTTGGCGGGGACGAGATTCGCGTTTCACAAATGATGGGTTCGGGGGTTGATCCCCACCTTTACAAAGCGACGCGGGACGACGTCCGCTTGATCATGATGGGTGACGTGGTGTTCTACTCGGGATTAATGCTCGAGGGGAAAATGATCTCCATCTTTGAAAAGCTGTCAAAGCGTCGCCCAGTCATCGCGGTGACTGGCAAGCTTGATTCTCAATTCCTCTTGCAACCCGACGATTTCGCAGGGCACTACGATCCACATGTCTGGATGGACATCCTTGCCTGGCGCGAAGTGGTCAGCGAAATCGCTGATGGGCTATGCCAGCTTGATCCTCAGAATTTGGAGCTTTATCGCCCCCGCGCTGATGCCTACCGCGAACACCTCCTGGCGCTCGATCAGTACGCCAAAGAGTGTATGAATTCTATTCCTGCGAGCAATCGAGTGCTCATAACTTCACATGATGCGTTCAACTATTTTGGTCGTGCGTATGGGCTAGAGGTTATTGGCGTGCAAGGTCTTTCAACCGAATCGGAAGCTGGTTTACAACAGATCAATTCGCTGGTCGATTTGCTCGTGGAACGACAAGTACGTGCAGTCTTTGTGGAAAGCAGTGTGCCCCGTAAAAACATCGAAGCGTTACTCGACGGAGCTGCGTCACGGGGACACCAGGTCGCGATCGGAGGCGAACTGTTTTCAGATGCCATGGGAACCCCAGGTACCTACGAAGGAACCTATGTGGGAATGCTCGAGCACAACATCAACACGGTTGTCGGTGCCTTGGGTGGAACCGTTCCTGTAGGCGGATTTGCCAGTCTCACGGCACGAACAGAGACAGGCAATTAAATTTTACTACTTGCTTTGGGAATATCGCCTTGAATCAACGCGCGACGAATAGTGATTGCCCATTGTCTATTTACGATTTAACCGTTGCCTACCACCGCAAGCCTGTACTGTGGGATATCAGCCTTGATTTCCCGCGAGGACAATTAATCGGCGTCGTAGGACCCAACGGCGCAGGCAAGAGCACGTTGATTAAAGCTGTGATGGACCTCGTGCCTCAAGCTTCAGGTGACGTTCAGGTATTTGGCAAGAGCTATCGCGCGAACCGGCAGCGTGTCGGATACGTGCCGCAGCGTGAAAGTGTGGATTGGGACTTTCCCGTCGATGCCATCGATGTTGTGACAATGGGTTTGTATGGACAAATGGGTTGGTGCGTCCCTGTTCGCAGAAAGCATCGACGCCTAGCCGAAGAAGCGCTGCAGCGAGTTGGCTTGGCTGACTTTGGTAAACGTCAAATCAGTCAGCTTTCCGGAGGCCAACAGCAACGTACGTTTTTAGCACGCGCGCTGGTTCAAGACGCGGACCTCTACTTGATGGACGAACCATTCGCGGCTGTGGATGCAGCGACCGAGCGAGCCATCATTGAAATATTGCAGGAAATGAAGAGTCGCGGTAAGACCGTAGTAGTCATTCACCACGACTTGCAAACCGTTGCCGACTATTTCGATTACGTGGTGCTCTTAAACATGCGAGTGGTGGCCCATGGTCCAATTTCTAGTACCTTCACCACGGAGAATTTACAAAAGACCTACGGCGGGCGATTAACGCTGCTGGACGAAGCGACCGAAGCAATGCGTCGTCGGGAGAAAGCCCTATGATCGACCATCTGCCCATCGGCCCTATGCTGCTTGGTGTCATGACTCTGTTTGCCGATGCCTCTTCCACGACATCCATTACTGATCGTAGTGTGGAATGGCCCACGTGGGAGAATTGGATGCGCGTGCTTTTGCTGCGCGACTACAATACTCGAGTCGTGGTGCTGGGTACGACATTGCTGGGACTGGCTGCCGGTGTGATTGGAAGCTTCACACTTTTGCGCAAGCGAGCGTTGATGGGCGATGCGCTCAGCCATGCGACCCTCCCCGGAATTGGCTTGGCCTTCATGATTGCTACGAGCCTCGGCTATGATGGCAAATCGCTATGGACGCTCTTGAGTGGTGGCGCGGTCACGGGCGTCATTGGTATCCTCAGTATTCTCTGGATCCGCAACTTGACTCGCCTCAAAGAGGATGCTGCATTAGGCATCGTGCTGGGTGTCTTCTTTGGTGGAGGGATTGCCGTGCTGGGTATCATTCAACAGATGCCCGAGGGACATGCTGCTGGCTTGGAATCCTTCATCTATGGCAAGACCGCATCGATGACGACAGGCGACGCCTGGATGATTGGTGTCGCCGGACTGACCACAACACTCGTCTGCGTACTGTTTTTCAAAGAGCTTAAACTTCTCTGTTTCGATGAAGGCTTTGCGGGTTCACGCGGCTTTCCTGTCGTACGGCTGGATCTATTGCTGATGGCACTTGTGACTATTGTCACGATTGTTGGCTTGCAAGCCGTCGGCCTGATACTGATGATCGCCTTGTTGGTAATCCCGGCTGCGGCAGCAAGATTCTGGACCGACCGCATGACGTCGATGATGTTTTTTTCTGCCTGGATCGGCGCGTTCAGCTGCATGATTGGTGCTTCACTAAGCGCGATATTTCCACGCCTGCCATCTGGCGCAATGATTGTCATTTCCTCCGCCACGGTCTTTATTTTCAGCATGATGCTGGGGCCCAAGCGAGGCGTCCTCATTCGCCGTTACCGACGGCAAATGCTGAATCGCAAAATTGATCGCCAACATCTGTTGCGAGGTCTGTATGAACTCATCGAACAACGACCCAATTCCAATGAAAAAGTCGACGCCAATGTCCCCGTGTCGTGGGATCAACTGTTACAGATCCGCAGTTGGAAACCTCAACGATTGACTCGATGTATTCGTCGGGCCAGGCAAGAGCAGCTCGTCCATCAAGAGACGCAATCTTCTGTGTCGCTCACTCCAGCGGGGCTAGAAGTGGCGACACGACTGGTCCACGACCACAGGCTTTGGGAAATCTATTTAATTACTTATGCCGATGTTGCCGCGTCGCGTGTCGATCGCGATGCCGATCGTATCGAACACGTTCTCGATGCTGAAATCATTGATCAATTGGAAGATTTATTGGAGCATCGCCGCGATGTCCACGGCGTTCCCAACAGTCCGCACGTCGATCCACTTTCCGGCAACCTAGCTACGGAGCCACGAAATGGGAATCGATAATTTTATCTGGGAACTAGACGGTTGGATCATCGTTGCTGGCGTGCTCTCGGCAGTCTCTGCCGCGCTCCTCGGAAATTTCTTAGTGCTGCGCAAAATGAGCCTCTTAGGTGATGCGATCAGCCACGCTATTTTACCTGGATTAGCCGCCGCATTTTTTATCAGCCATAGCCGCAACAGCATTCCCATGTTTCTGGGTGCCGTGATCGTCGGTCTGCTTACAGCCGTCTTCACAGAGTGGATCCGCGGCGCAGGGCAAGTGGATGAAGGCGCTTCCATGGGAGTCGTATTCACCTCCCTGTTTGCCATTGGTCTCGTGATGATTGTGCAGGCTGCCGACAACGTTGACCTTGATCCTGGTTGCGTGCTCTACGGCGCAATTGAATTCACACCACTGGATACTTGGCTCATACTGGGATTCGATGTACCTCGAGTCGTTGTGGTGCTCAGTGTCGTGACTTTGATAAACTTGCTCTTTGTGGTGCTCTTCTACAAAGAACTAAAAATATCGTCATTCGATCCTTCGCTTTCCACCACCAGTGGCATTCCATCGTGGTTAATGCACTATTTGCTAATGACTTTCGTTGCGGTCACAGCAGTTGCCAGTTTTGAGAGCGTGGGGAACATTTTGGTGGTGGCGATGATGGTCGTTCCCCCAGCCGCGGCCTACATGCTCACCGATCGACTCGCCTGGATGATCGTGGCCAGCGCAGTCATTGGATCGATCGCGGCTATTACGGGTCACTTCGCCGCCATTTCTGTCCCCGCTTGGTTTGGTTATCACAGTACTAGCACCGCTAGTATGATGGCAGTAATGACAGGTGTATTTTTCCTGCTCGCAGCACTCTTTGGCCCTCGGCACGGAGTCTTGGTGCGGACCATTCGGCAAAGAGTCTTAGCACTTCGAATTCTCAGCGAAGATATTATCGGACTCGTGTATCGCGTGCACGAAAAACAACTCACAACCAAGGTCAATGCCCAGTTTCTCTGCGAAAGTCTGCTCGCTTCCAGCGTATCGACACGAGTCTCGCTATTCTTCCTGGCCCGCAAGGGCTGGATTATCCATCGTGAACAGGGATTCGACCTGACCGAAGAGGGACAAAAACACGCCGAACAACTTGTCCGCTCGCACCGCTTATGGGAATACTATTTGATCAACGAAGCGGGCGTAGACGAAAATAAAATTCACGAACATGCCGAACGTTTTGAACACTTTACAAACAAATCGCTCGGACAAAGGCTCAGCGATGCTACCGATTCTCCCTCAATCGACCCCCACGGCAGCCCCATTCCTCCACTAAAATCGGACCACAACGACAGTGGATCCTGACTCTTGCAACGTCGAGCAATAACCTATCATGTATGACTGCAAATTCTTGCTTCGACCATTGTTTATTACGATCTTTTTTGCAAGCATCCCCATGCCAGTACCCTCATTCGCACAAGCTCAACTCCTGCCCGAAATCTCCAGCTACACTCAGCAACGGATTGACGAGTTTGCAGAGATCCCCGCAGAGCGGCAACAGCAACTAAAAGAACTCTCAGCTTACGTTTCAAAAAAACAGCAAGCCGATCAAACCGCTCGCTTAACCTTCATCTGCACCCATAATTCTCGCCGTAGCCACTTGGCTCAAGTCTGGTCTCATGTTGCGGCTATCTACTATCAAGTAGAAGGGGTTGAGACTTTTTCCGGTGGTACTGAAGCAACTGCATTTAATCCAAGAGCAATCGCCGCGTTGCGCAGATGCGGTATGCAAATCGATAGCGATGACAGCCAATCCACGAATCCGCATTACTCGGTTCGGTGCCAAACAGTAGACAAGCCGAGTGCTCTGCCCGCGGTATGCTATTCAAAAGTCTTTAGCATGCCCCCAAATCCGCAGGCAGACTTTTGTGCCGTCATGACCTGCACTCAAGCCGATGGAGCATGCCCCATTGTTCAAGGGTGCGACATGCGAATTGCGATAACCTATGAAGACCCGAAAGTAGGCGATGGACAACCCGAAGAAGCAGCAATCTATGATGCGAGATGCGCACAAATTGCCCGAGAAATGCTGTTCATGATGTCCCACGTAAAAAAATAAACAGCCAGGACACCTCTGATGATTTCAAACTTCTTCACCATGGTTAGGCAGTCCTACAACGCTGGGAGATTCCTACTCGCAATATTTGCTTGGACCTCATTCCTACCATTATCCGCCAGTGCAATCGCGCCCGGTCCCGGTACGGATCCAATCACAGTTGTCGCAGTCCCAGGGGAACCATTTGGAGTCGCTCGTATTCGCATTCCCAATGCGCCAACGGCAGTGCAAGACTACACGCCAAGTGTCCCGATCGATGATCCCGAAGGCCGTGTCTTCTATCCAGCATGGAAAGAAATCATCACCAAGGGACGAACGGGTCCCCCGCTGCAACCGATTGCACCGGGACGGGGCATTGGCGGCGGACGAATCTTAGGGCGGATAACCAACGCCATCCGCACCGTTACCAGTCAAGAAGTTGAACAATCAGTCGGACGTGAGATCTGGTTCTTGTTTCAGGGCGATCAACCGTTCAATGTCTCGGTGGGTAATAACCCCCGCATCCCTATACCCATTCGTCCCCAAGGCCCGGCGCCAACGCCATCAGGTATTTCCAAGATAAGTCCCGATGCATGGGTGGCTGCCAAATCAGATTGGTGGTCAGCATACACCTCAGCGGCCGAGGCCAATTTGGCAAACGGTGATTATCCTCCGCTTATTGAGTCCTACTTGATAGCGTATTTGTCGAAAAGAATGAACCTGGAGATTCCGGCATCGCTGCAGCCACAGGACGAAATGACTGACGAGTCCATCGCGTCGACCTTGGAATTACTGGCCGGTACGGAGGCCATGCGCAATCGATACCTGCGTCGTGTTGCCCAAGGAGATACCGAACGATTTAGCAAAGCCAATCTGCCGATCCCCTCACCTCCCCAGTGGTCGGCCGCCCCGATTCCTCCCGTCGCCGATTCTGCCGAACGGGTAGAGCAAATCGCCTCGCGCGTCCCCGCTAATTCCTATTATCTACGATTTGGGTCGTTCGCAAATTACCTCTGGTTTCGCGACCTCACCAATCAGTATGGCGGCGATATTTCACGCATGGTGACACTGCGTGGTTTTGATTATGGTGCCGCCCTGCGCTCGGAAACACAACTCTCGATGAAGATGACCGACCTCTCGAGATTGCTAGGAGATACTATTGTCGAGGACACAGCCTTTATTGGTACGGACCTTTTTCTTACCGAAGGTGCTTCGGTAGGCGTTTTGCTGAAGGCAAAAAATGCTTTTCTGCTTAAGACCTCATTGGCCAATGATCGTTCCACATTCGCCCGCAATGTTAAGGATGCGACGTTAGTCGATATTACTATCGCGGATACGAAAGCCACTTTCCTATCCACCCCTGACAATCGCATTCGCTCTTTTCTAATACAAGATGGTGATTATTTTCTGGTCACAAATTCACAATCACTTGCTGGGCAGTTCATCGAAACGAGCAAGGGAGGTCCATCACTGGCACAACTTCCTGGATTTCAATACGCGCGAGAATTGATGCCTGAATCTAATCAGTACTCAATTTTCGCGTATTTCTCTGAAGCCTTTTTGCAAGGACTCGTCAGCCCACAATATCAGATTGAATTGCGTCGTCGCTTGCATGCCACCGCAGACATCGCCATCGTGCAACTTGCACAAATTGCTTCGCAAGCGGAAGGCCATCCACTGACTCAGGTCGACGATTTGATCGCTGCAGGTTTTTTGCCGGAAGGAATTAGTCAACGGCCGGATGGCAGTGGCCCGATCGTAACGCCCTCGCGCGTGATCAATTCGCGGCGCGGACAAGTAGGCTCTTTTATTCCCATCGCGGATGTAAAACTTGAAGCGGTGACGCCCGAAGAATCGGCTTGGTACTCGCATCGCGCCGAATTCTATTCCAAGAATTGGCAACAAATGGACCCACTCATTGTCGGAATCCGGCGAATGCCAAGTCCCGGTGCAGACATACAACGCTTACAAATCCATTTGGAAGTGGCACCTCTTGTTCCTGAAAAATATGGATGGATTGCGAAACAACTGGGACCACCAACAAATGTTGCCGTACAGTTTGGCCCCGATGATATCGCCGGTGCACAAGCTCATGTCGTCAGTGATCAATTGGGAGGAACTATTCCACCCCACCACCTGTTCGTTGCCATTAAAGACAGCCTGCCACCCAATCCTGCAGAACTGGATGGATTGTTAGATAAGTACTTTGCTCTTAAGTCGCTTTCCGGATACCTTGGCGCCTGGCCTCAACCGGGGCTGCTGGACCGCTTGCCGCTTGGAATCGGCCAAGGAACCGCCGTCGCTCCCGGTATGACGCGATTGATTGGTGGACTCTATCGCTATCAAGGCGGTGGGTTCAGCATTATCTCGTTCGTTCCCGATGTAATATCAGCCTCTTTACCATTCTTATCGATTGCCGAAACCATCGAACCGGCACAAGTACGCGTACACGTCGACAACCTGCGGGGCACACAATTGGAGTCCTGGGCCAATCAACAGTTGATCGATCTAAAACTGAAAACCTCGATTGCCGGTGCAAATCTCCTCGATTCGCTAACAAGTCAGCTGAAAGTAAATCCTGCTGAGGCGGCTCAAGTGGTCAATCACCTGCTCGATGCCAAACTGCAATGTCCACTGGGTGGCGAATATCGACTTTCGAATGACGGAACGCAAAGCCAATGGGTCAGCACTGCCTGGGAACCAGGAATGCCACCCACCGCAAACAACCAAGTCACCACACCACTGTTGCAGTGGTTTCGCGGAGTCAGCGCTAGGCTCACTCAATACGAAAATCGACTCGTAGCAGATATCACACTCGATATGGACGGCTCGAACCCAAACCCATTGAGTGCGCCAGACGTCTTGCCGAAACAGGCAGATGAACCTGCGGACGCGCCCGCTCAAGGTCGACGGAAATCGTTGTAAGCAAGCGGACGGCAGTTTTTTGCTTCGGTTGATTGCTATTCGTTTTTACTAACCACAAACTTTAGACTCTCAGTGCGTACATAAAGTGCTCCTCGCGTCGCACCCCAGACTTCTCGTTGGCTCGGGGAAATAGTAATCGTTTCTCCAGATTTCAGCTCGATTGCGGAGGCATTGACCGTTCCGTTCGGCGTGACCAGTCCACTGGTGTTTGCCTCGAATAAAACCGCATTCTCTCCATCGCCTAAATACATACGTTGCGATCGAACGGTCACTCTCTTGCAAGTGGCAACCAAAATCATTCCCTCGTTCGATTCGACATAAGCGATCTCAATATTGCCAGCCGGAAGCGACACTTGGATGGAACTGTTTGGCGGTCGATTTTGGGCGAGATCTTGGCCAACAGTCGCCACAACCAGCATCCCAAAAACAGCAACAGCCGACAAAAAACTAGCTCGTCTCATGATTGTCTCGATTCGCTTAAGGGATGAAACAACCCACACGATGGATTGCTGATTAAATCGCTGTACCGTACTTCATGGTAATGCCCTTGGCACTGGCAATGTTTTTCCAAACGCTCGAATTCATATTGCAGAGCAAAACCAGCAAATCAAACCTGCGGCAATTTGAGGATGCACAGTGTCAATCTGGCTCCACAATCGGTTGGCTATGAAGCCATTGCTGGTTCTGGATTCCATTTTGGTGTCCGGAATATGCGTACAGAAAACATAGGACGGATAAAACAATCGCAGCAATTCGATAGCCTCGATTGGGAATTAAAAGTCCCATCGCAAAGAGCAAGCCGTTTGGCACAAACCAGATGTATTGGTCGCCAGGACCAAATGAGACCAAGGATCCAAGAAACGCAAACGCCAGACCAAACCAGAATGAGAGCTTTGCAAACGGTGTAATGATTGCAAGCGATATCGGTTCCTTTGGGAGCCCACCCGATTCTTGAGTACTTACTGAAACTCTATATGGATTCTCGTCAAAGCTCATCGCTTAATCCATACTTCGAGTTAAACGCGTGTTGGCTATTGGCCGATTTCGTGTTTCAAATACTGCTTCCATGTGATGCTAGTTAGCTCTTCACCCTCACCCCGTGTAATGCACAAGATCGTTGACGCGTTTGTCGAGTGAACGACTATCGTGTGAAATGCGAAGGGACGCCCCTCGGATTCATCGCTGAATTCCACCGAGCGGCCTACCTTCGCAGCTAATCCAAGTTTCTTGTCATTTGCTGGGTTTCGAGTCAGCAAGTCGCGATAAAACGTCAGTACTTTGTCTACAGGGTCAGGCGTCGTCATGGTAGTGGTCAGCATTGAAGACGGTACCGTCCGCATTCCACTCGCGTCAATCGTAGCTGCATCAGACATTTTTGAATTGCCAATTTCTGCATCTGGATAACGCCATTTCACTATGGTCCCAATCAACGTGATCGGCTCATCCGCGAATGAAGCAATCGACATGACTGCCATAAGTGACAAAACAAGGCACATTCGCGTTAGTAAAGAAGTGTAATACATAGCAAGATCTCAGTGTGAGTAATGATAGTCGCCTTTCGCTCCGCGAAAGTAGCGTTGGTATTCGCTGCTCTTTTAGAACTTTCGCGGAGCGAAAGGCGACTATCTTTGCCTTCGATTAATAAATTCACAGTCTATCCGCGAAAGTAGCGAAGAAAGGAGTAGCGAAGAAAGGACGCTACTTTCGCGGAGCGAAAGGCGACTATCTTTGCCGTTTCTAATAGGAAGACGCATGAAGGACTGGTTTCTTAGTTGTACCAAAAAATTTATGCCGAAAATCTTACCCACTCAAAATTGGAAACGCGATTGGCGACTTCGCGAATTGACCTGAGCTCAATTCACGGAATGCAATCAAAAAGCTTGGTCAGTGGCTGACATGCGTAACTCACGACAGCTTCGACTTCCATTTTGCGACCCTGATTTAGCATTCCAAAACACTTCTCACCAACCCAACTCTCAATGGGGGCACGTGTTTCCAGGAGCATCTCCCATGCTCTTGCCTCGGCTCCTTCAATTGCAACGCTCAAACTGGGCTTGAGTTCAACATCCATCGCGCTGAGAAACCGGTCCGATATGCCCAGAAAGTTCATATCAAACTCAGATGCAACTGCCTGATATACGAGCAGATCGAAAGGGTCACAATCTCCAAGAAAGTATAGCTTGCGGTTTCCCACGAAGTGCCTGATCCATGAGACATCTGCCACCTGAGGAATTCCGTGGCGAACCAAGATGCCGCAGTGCGGCGCAGCCTGGAGCAATGCAGTAAACCGATCCATTGCGTGAGATTTAGTCGCATACAACACAGACTCTGAATCGAATGGTGGAGTCACAACATGGAAGAAATTAACTCTGTCATCCGCGGTGACTTCGCCCTCATCAATCAATGCAACTTGCTGAAAAATCGATTGAAGACTATCCATAACGCTCAGCCCTTTCCAGCAATCGTACTGCGATCACAATTCTTTTTCATCCAATAATTTGTCGATCTCATCTTCCTGCTCTGTCAAACGATCTTTAGTTTTTTGTGATGTTCTGATGGCTATCAACAAGTCATCATTTCGAAGCCTGAAGTTTACGCCACCAATAAAGCCGTTTGGAGAGGTACCCGTCTCGAGAAAATTCAATAGACTTACGACTCCGTTATGCTGGGGCCAGAGCCGAATGGCTGCAGCTTCATGAGTCGATATTGCGAGTGCTCGCTCCGTATCGATCATAGCAAGGTAAGCACTATCTGCGTCCATCGAGTGCACTGCGCTGCGGATCGCGTCCACATCAATCTGTTCTTGATCGGCTGTGTTGAGAATGGCTGCAACACTGTCTAACCCCATACCTCGCACTGCGAAACACTGAAAGCACTGATCTATTGAAGGTTGAGCAGCCAACAGGTCAGAGAGTCTCAAGATTGCCATCGCACATTGAACGGCCGTTTCAACATCTCCAGTTTCCATTGAATATCTCGAAACTCGCTGCAAAAATCTCGCCGCACTCCTCATTTGTAGAGTCAATTTTTCAACAGGTTCACGCCGGAGATCTTCGAGCGAGTCGAATCGGGGACGCGACCAATACGAATCGGCCTCCGTTGCGACCAAAACGCCTCGCAAAAAATCTGGATCTTCTTCCAATAGCAATTGCATTTCCGCAAAATTCACACTCGTGAGGTCTGAGTTAATGAAGTGCATGCTCAAACGATCTGCTTTCTCCAATTTCGCTTGCAGCAAGTCAAAATCAACCTCTGCGCGTCTATCGGATTTACGCTGTATCGCTGCTAAATCATCGAGGGAAACCGGTAACCCCTTGTATCTAAGCTGGTCGATTTTAACGTAGTACGCGCGGTGTGCCGCTCGATGTACCGACATTAACCAGACGATCAAAAGAATCGCAAGGCATGCAATAAAGATACCAAATCTTCGTTTTGGTGGTTTTTGTGAGACCATCGGGCAAGTCAATGTACTCGTGTTCGTGTTCGTGTTCGTGCTCGTGCTCGTGCTCGTGCTCAGTGAAACGGTGCTCGTGCTCGAAATGATTCCCTGCGAGCAGCACGATTTATGCGATCTTCAGGCTGAACCCCGAAAACAATACTGTACTTTTGTCGCTAACGAGCACGAGCACGAGCACGAGCACGAGCACGAGCACGAGCACGAGCACGAGCACCCCAACCACTGCTCGGACTTTAACAGTGGCAGACAATATCAAAGCGAAAACTCGCAGGAGGCAAACTGCAAATCGCTTCGCTTGAACCATTGTCGAGAACCGAGAGGCAACAGGCAATATTCTGCCAATTGATGAGTTGCCGTTATTCAGAACAACTGATTCGGTGATTCAATTTTCAAACACTCGGTCGCCTACTAGGGGTGGTGGCAGATTAGCTCAACGACATTCCCCTCAGGGTCCTTTAAAAACATTGCTCTCGCATGTAGATCTGGGAAGAAAGTGTGCGATAGCTCGATACCGTGCGAAGTCAATTTTCTCACAAAAGCGTCGTAGTTTTCGGGGAGAATTTCAAATGCGATATGGTTCAACGTCGATTGACGAATATCGTGACCGATGAACCGAGCCTTTGCATGGACATGACGCAGATAATCAATCAGCACGAGCATCTGCGGATGGCTGGTACGACCGAGTGGCGTATCGATCTCACTAACCACTAGGAAGGTAATTGTTGGCTCGCCGCTAACGTCGACAGTTAACGTCTCCATCGATAATTCACTGTGTAACTTAAACCCCATCGTCTCGATGTAGAACGATCTCATGGTTGGCAAATCAGCAACACTGAGAACGATCTCTGAAATTCCAATGATCGATGGCGATTGATTCATCGTATGTTCGATTAATGTTGTGCTGCGCGTAATATGTTCGATCATTTGGAAGGAGCGCGGATTTCTACAAGAATCCCATCAAACGTGGGATCCGCACACTTTATCGCTCAAATTAAGTGCATTCAACCGAGATCATTGGTAACAGGGAGGAGCCCTCCCCGGGCTTTAGCGCCCGACCCTCCCACTCGCCGCAGACGGCGACTCGGGAGGGTGAAATCCTAGGCCCTCCCCGGGCTTTAGCGCCCGACCCTCCCACTCGCCGCAGACGTCGACTCGGGAGGGTGAAATTCTAGGCCCTCCCCGGGCTTTAGCGCCCGACCCTCCCACTCGCCGCGGACGGCGACTCGGGAGGGTGAAATTCTAGGCCCTCCCCGGGCTTGAGCGCCCGACCCTCCCACTCGCCGCAGACGGCGACTCGGGAGGGTGAAATCCTAGGCCCTCCCCGGG